>NZ_LT629695.1:1360031-2040046 GCF_900099705.1 Agrococcus jejuensis | reverse complement strand
CGCGCCGCAGGTGGGCGAGAGCGTCGGCGAGCGCGGCGGTGCGCACGTCGCCGGCCGTGCCGAGCAGCGTGCGGTCGAGGATGAAGACGGGCAGCACGTCGCCCTCGGTCGCGGCGGCACCGAGCGCGGGGTGGTCGCCGAGCCGCAGGTCGCGGCGGAACCAGAGGATCTGTCGAGGCATCCCTCTCACCGTACGGATGCGCTCGAGTGCGCGGTGCGGGCTTGACGCGGTCTCCGGAGACGACGACTGGGCAGTAGATGTCGTGAAACCAGCCTCGCAGCGACATCTCGTGCCCACTCGAGCGCATCTACTGCCCAGTCAGGCATCTACTGCCCAGTCAGGTGCGGGATGCGGGGCGCGGGCGGGGTCGGCTAGCCTGGCCGCATGGGAACGATGTACGCGATCCGCATCCGCCGCGCCTGAGCGCGGGCCGATCCCCTCTTCGCTCGGCTCGTCGCCGACCGCCGGTCGCCGGCTGCAGCAGCATGCTGCGCCCGCACCCGCGGTCCGCACGCTCGGTCGCGGCACCTCGTGCTGCCACCGCCACCCACGAGCCTCGCGGAGCCTCCCATGTCCCGGCATCCTCGCCGACGCGCCGATCGCGGCGCCCCCGACCACCGAGCGTCGCAGCCTGACCGCGGCCGCCGACCGCACGACCGCGGCGGCGAGCCCGGCGACCACCGGCGCAGCCCATCCGGCGACCGCCGCACCCCCACCTCCGGGGCGCGGCCGGCGCAGCCGCCGACCGCATCCCGCCACGCGCCCGGCAGGCACGAGCTCGGGCAGAGCTTCCTCGTCGACCGCGCAGCCGTGCGTCGCATCGTCGACCTCGTCGCCGAGACCGACGGCCCGATCGTCGAGATCGGCACGGGCGACGGCGCCATCACGCAGCCGCTCGCACGCCTCGGCCGACCCATCCGCGGCCTGGAGCTCGACGCTCGCCGCGCGGCTCGGCTCGACGCGCGCACGCCCGGCCACGTGCGCATCGAGCACGCCGACGCGCTCGAGCACCGCTTCGACGCGCGCCCGCACGTCGTGGTGTCGAACCTGCCGTTCCACCTCACGACCGCGCTGCTGCGGCGCCTGCTGCGCGCGCCGGGGTGGACGGATGCGGTGCTCGTGGCGCAGTGGGAGGTCGCGCGCCGCCGCGCGGGCGTCGGCGGGTCGACGCAGCTGACGGCGCAGGCGGCGCCGTGGTTCGACTTCGCGCTCGACCGGCGCATCCCGCGGTCGGCGTTCCGCCCGATGCCCGCGGTCGACGCGGGTCTCTTCACGGTGAGTCGGCGGCCCGACCCCGGCATCCGCTCACGCGCCGGCTACGAGCGGATGGTGGCCGACGTGTTCGGCGCATCCGGCCGGGGCCTCGCGCGCATGCTCGCGCAGGCGCGCGCGCTGCGGCTCGACGATGCGAAGGCGTGGATGGGCGCTCGCGGCATCGCGCGCGACGCATCCCCGACGGCGCTGACGCGCGACGACTGGATCGCGCTGTGGCGAGCGAGCGGCGGCCGGTGACGCCCGAGAGGAGTGGTCACTTGTTGCCGCCCCAGACGGCGTGTCGCGTGCATCAAGCGACCACTCGTCGACCAGAGGTGACCACTCACCGGCAGGAGGTGACCACGCCCTCGAGGAATCGCTACGAGAACGCCGCCACGATGTCGATCACCGCGGGCGCGAGCACGACGATGAAGAGCACGGGGAGGATGCAGAGCATCACAGGCATGAGCACCTTCACCGGCACCTTCTGCGCCTCTTCCTCGGCGCGCTGGCGACGCTTGAGGCGCATCTCGCCGGCCTGCGTGCGCAGCACGTCGGTCACCGAGATGCCGTAGGCGTCGGCCTGCAGGATCGCGCGCACGAACTGCCGCAGATCGGCGACCTGGGTCCGCTCTGCGAGCTGCTCGAACGCCTCGCGGCGCGAGCGGCCCATGCGGATCTCCTGCAGCGTGCGCGTGAGCTCGTCGGCGAGCGGGCCGTCGCCGTTGCCCGCCGTGCGCGACATCGCCGCATCGAATCCGAGGCCCGCCTCGACGGCGATGAGCATCTGGTCGAGCGTGTCGGGCAGCTCCTTCTGGATGCGCTGGTCGCGCTCCTGTCCGCGGCTGAGCAGCAGCAGCTCGGGCAGGAAGTAGACGATGACGGAGCCGAGGAGCACCACGAGCACCAGCAGCGGTGCGGGCCGGCCGACGAGCACGAGCACGATCAGCACGAGCGCGATCGGCACCCACGCGAGCTTGAGCGCGAGCAGCCGTTCGATGGGCGCGCCCGCGGGACGTCCGGCGCGCGAGTGCTGCCGGTCGAGCATCGAGAGCACGGCCGTGGGTGTGAGCCGCACGGCGAGCGGCGCCTCGGTCGGGCGAGCCTTCGGCGTCGACGCCGCGACCTCGGCGGCGATCGCACCGCGCTGCAGGTTCGCGAGCGTGCGGGTGCGCTCGGCGGTCGAGAACGACGTGAGCGCGAGCACGGCGACGACGAGCGAGCCGGCGACGAGCGCGCATCCCACGAGCACGAGCGGGTCCATCAGAGCTCGATCTCGACGGTCTTGCGCAGCCAGAGGCCACCGACGACGAACATCAGCACCGCGAGGCCGATGAGCACAGGACCGAACGGATGCTCGACGAACGGCGCGAGATACCTCGGATTCGAGATCGCGACGAAGCCGGTGACGCCGACGGGCAGGATCATGAGGATGATCGCCGAGAGGCGACCCTCTGCCGACAGCGCAGCGACCTGACGCCGCAGCATGCCGCGCTCGCGGATGGTGGCGGCGACGCCCTCGAGCACCTCCGACAGGCTGCCGCCGACCTCGCGGTTGATGGCGATGGCCTGCGTCGCCCACTTGAAGTCGACGTTCGCCATGCGGTCGGCCGCCTCCTCGAGCGCGTCGACCACGGGGCGGCCGACGCGGGTCTCGTTCACGACGCGCGTGAGCTCGCTGCTCGTCGGCTCCTCAGCCTCCTTCGCGACCGACGCGAGCGCCTGCATGAGGCTCTGGCCCGCGCGCAGGCTCGACGACATGAGCTGCAGCGTGCCGCCGAGCTGGTTCGCGAACTCGGTGCGGCGCTTCGCGACGCGCGAGCGCACGACGAGCCAGGCGATGCCCACGGCGCCGGCCCCGAGCGGCAGCGCCAGGATGCCGCCGCCGAGCACGACCACGAGCGCGGCGATCACGAGGGCACCGAAGAGCACGAGCAGCGCGAAGTCCTGCGGCCGCATGCGGATGCCGGCGAGGTCGAGCGACTGCGCCAGCGCGCCGGCGCGCGGCTGGATCGCCTTCGACATGAGGTTGGAGGCGAGGTCCGCGGCACCCGAGAGCGCACCCTCGCCCTCGGCGACGCCGGGGCGGCGCCGCGAGCGGGCGAGGCGCACGCGGAACGGCTGCAGCACGACGAGCACGGCGACGGCGATGCCGACGGCGACCACGATCGCGCCGACGAGCGCGGCGGTCACCAGGCGCCCTTCGCCGCCCGCACGGGCGGGTCGAACGTGCCGGGCGGGATGACGATGCCGTGGTCCTCGAAGCGTTCGGCGAAGCGCGGGCGCACGCCCGTCGCGATGGGCGACCCGAGGAAACGGCCCTGCGCATCCACGCCGGCCGAGAAGTCGAACACGAAGACGTCCTGCATCGTCACGAGCTCGCCCTCCATGCCCTGCACCTCGGTGACGGCCGTGATGCGGCGCGTGCCGTCACGCAGCCTCGAGAGCTGCACGACGACGTCGACGGCCGACGCGATCTGCTCGCGGATGGCGCGCAGCGGCAGGTCCATGCCGGCCATGAGCACGAGGGTCTCGAGGCGGGCGACGGCGTCGCGCGGCGAGTTCGAGTGCACGGTCGAGAGCGAGCCGTCGTGGCCCGTGTTCATGGCTTGCAGCATGTCGAGCGTCTCGCCGCCGCGCACCTCGCCGACGACGATGCGGTCGGGGCGCATGCGGAGGCTGTTGCGCACGAGGTCGCGGATCGTGACCTCGCCCTTGCCCTCGACGTTCGCGGGACGCGACTCGAGGCGCACGACGTGGTCCTGCTGCAGCTGCAGCTCGACGGCGTCCTCGATCGTGATGATGCGCTCGTCGTCGGGGATGCACGACGACAGCACGTTGAGCAGCGTCGTCTTGCCCGTGCCGGTGCCGCCCGAGACGATGATGTTGAGGCGCGCCTCGACGCAGGCGCGCAGGAACTCGGCCATCTGCGGCGTCAGCGTGCCGAAGCGGATGAGGTCGTCGACGACGAGCGGGTCGCGCGAGAACTTGCGGATGGTGAGGGTCGAGCCCGAGAACGCGAGCGGCGGGATGACGGCGTTGACGCGCGAGCCGTCCTCGAGGCGCGCGTCGACCATGGGCGACGACTCGTCGATGCGGCGGCCGACGCGCGTGACGATGCGCTCGATGACGCGGCGCAGCTGGTCCTCCGACGTGAAGCGCACGCCGGAGAGGGTGAGGCGGCCGTGCTGCTCGACGTAGACCATGTCGGGGCCGTTGACCATGATCTCGCTGACGGTGTCGTCGTCGAGCAGGCGCTGCAGCGGGCCGAGGCCCAGCACGTCGTCGCGCACCTCGGCCATGAGGCGCTGGCGCTCGTCGGTCGTGAGCGGCGTGGGCTCGGCCTCGACGACGGCACCGAGCTCCTCGCGCACGAGCGCGTGCAGCTGCGCCTCCGTGAGCGAGGGGTCGTTGAGGCGCGTGCCGATGCGGGCGAAGAGGGCATCGGCAGCGCGTGCCTTGACGCGCTGCAGGCCATCGGCATCGGGCGCCGGTGCCGAGGGCGCGTGGGTGCGCTCGGCGAGCGTCTGGCGGTGCTCGACGTCGGGCAGGGATGCGGGCGCGGCGGCCTGCGGCACGCTCGGCGCCGCGAGCGGAGCGGGAGCCTGCAGTGGCGCCGCGGGCGCGGCCTCGTCGCCGCGCGCGGCGGCGAGCCGGTTCGCGAGGGAGGTCATGCCGCAGCCCGGTGACGGCCGCTCGAGCGGCGCTCGTCGACCTCGCGGTAGTACGCGACGAGCGTGGCGAGGCGACGGGCGACGGCGTCACGCGGCTTGCCGGCCATGATCGGCACGCCCATGTTCATCGCGGCCGTCGCGGCCTTCGAGTGCGGGATCGTGAGGTCGACCTTCGACCCGATGGTCGCCTCGACGTCACGCACGCTGAGCCCGTTGCCGGGGTTCGCGAAGTTCAGCACCACCTGGCGGGCGTGGGTGAGCATCCCGAGCTCGCGCAGCGTCGCCATCTCCTTCGCGAGGCCGCGCGCGCCGGGCACGTCGAACGTCGTGAGCAGCAGCGGGTCGGTCGTGTGGTCGAGCGCCGCGAGCGTCGTGGCGTCGAGGCCGGGCGCGGTGTCGAGCACGACGTGGCGGAACTGGCGCGAGAGCGCCGTGATGACGGCGGCGACCTGGTCGGGCGTCACGACGTCGGCACCCGCTGGGGTCGCGGGCGCGCAGAGCACCGACAGTCCCGAGGAGTGCTGCGTCAGTCGCGTCTTGAGCGCGATGGGGTCGCGCACGGCCTGCGCCCGCACGACGTCGTCGATGGCGTACTCGGGGTCGAGCCCGAGGGCCGTCGCGACGTCGCCGAACTGCAGGTCGAGGTCGACGAGCACGACGGATCCGGGATCGGCGAGCGCGAGGCCCACGGCGAGGTTCGTCGAGATCGTGGTCTTGCCGGCGCCGCCCTTGGGCGACAGCACCGAGAGCACGCGACCGGGCGTCTCGAGCGTCGTCGCCTCGATGCCTGCGACGACGGGGGCGGCGTACCGCATCCGCATGCTGTCGGCCACGCGCTCGAGCACGGTGCGCAGCGCGGCGACGTCGGTCGTGGGCGGCAGCACGTCGCGCACGCCGGCGCGCATGGCGTCGAGCGACAGCACGTCGGGATCGCCCACGAGCACGACGCCCGTGCCGGGCAGCTCGACGTCGATGCGGGCGGCGAGCGCGATGGCCTCGCGCGACGACCGCGTGGCGTCGACGACGAGGACCTCGGGCTGCGACGGCGCCGCGGCGAGCGCCAGCAGGTGCCGCGGATCCGTGGGCAGCGGTTGCGCGGGCACGGCGATGCACGTGCCGCCGGAGGCGTCGTGCACGCGTGCGTGCAGCTCGGGGGAGTCGGAGACGAGCAGGACCGCGGTCATCGGATGACCTCCGTGATGACGCCCGGGCCGTCGGCGGCGCCCTCGGGCTCGAGGGAGAGGTAGAGGAGCTCGTACTCGGCCGAGTACACGAGCTGCTGGGCCGCGGTCGCGTCGACGGCGAGCGTGATCGAGATCATCGGCTGGGCGGCCTGCTCGGTCTGCTCGCCGGTCTCGGCGTTCGTCGTGGTGGAGGCGCCGCCTGCGATGGCGACGACGAGCACGCGGTGCTGCACGAGGCGCGTCGCGGGGTTGAGCGGGTCGCCGTCGGAGACGAAGACGCCCACGCGGTCGCCGGCCTGCACGTCGCCGCCGACGACGCGGCGCGCCTCGAGGTCGAACGTCAGCAGGTGCATGCCCTCGGGCACCTCGACGGCGCCGCCGAGGTCGTCGGGCGCCGCGAAGCGGCTCGCGAGCAGCTGCTCGCCCACGACGAGGTCCGACGTGGCGACCTGGTCGGCGATGTCACCGAGGTCGGTGAGCGCGCCGGGCGCGACCGCGGAGGCGGGCAGCTCGTCGAGCTCGACGGCGTCGGCGATCGCCGACGCCGGCGTGCCCTGGGCGATGGGCTCGACGACGACGAGCACCGGGGTGGGCTCGAGTCCGGCCATGGCGCGGGCGTCGGCGCCGGATGCGTAGGAGAACGTCACGACGCCTCCCACGATCGCGAGCACGAGCGCCGACGCGATGACGAGCACGCGACGGATCATGGTCTCTCCTCTGGAAGCACGAGCTGCACGCGCGGGTCGCCGATGGGCGGGGCGCCGGGGCCGTACTCGAAGTCGTCGGATGGGGAGTCGATGCCGAGCTCGAGCTCGAAGCTGAGGTCGAGGCACCGAGGGTCGGGATTGAGCAGCGTCGGCGGGCACGGGTTGGGGTTCGACCGGATGCCGTTGCCGAGGTTGTAGCCGTGGATCGTGACGGCGACGAACGCGTAGATGCGGAACTGGTTCGTGCGCGTGAGGTTGTTGAGTCGGATCTCGCTGTAGACCGGCAGGTAGAGGGTCTCGCCGAGATACTGGGCGAAGTTCGGCGGCTGGCAGGCCGCAGGGGCGTTCGTCTGCGGGTACTGCGACACCCACGCGCCGACCTCGACGACGGTGCTCCCGCATCCGGGGCCGGCGAGGAAGCCGAAGGGCAGGGTCTGGAGCAGCCCCGAGAGCCCGAGCGACGACACCAGCGCCCCGGGGCAGACCGTGACGTTGAGGCCGACCGACCTCAGGAGCGACCGCTGCCCGGCCACGGGCAGGTCGACGCCGACGATGCGCCCGGTGAGGTCACGGACGACGTTCGTGCCCACCGCGGCGGCGAGCGCGCACCACGAGATCGCGAGCGGCGGGTCGACGGTGCCGCGCTCGGGGTAGCCCCAGCGCGCGCCGGACGTCGCGCTGAGCTGGGAGGAGTCGATGCCGGCGACGGGGCCGAAGAAGTGGTCGCGCGTCGAGGTCGTCGTGACCTCGACGTAGCCCTCGGTGCGGTCGATGACGTCGACCGTGGCGTAGGCGGGGTCGACGAGCGGCGCGTTGGCCGTCGCCATGTCCTGCGCCGCGAGCGCGTTGGTGGTGTTCGTGCACACCTGGCGCGAGCACTGCGTCGCGATGGCGAGCGCCGCCGCGTCGGCGCCGGTCTGCAGGCGCTGGCGGTCGACCTGCACGAGCCCGACGTCGATGCCGAGGGCGCCGACGACGAGCAGGGGCACGATGAGCAGCGCCACCCAGGTGGCGGCTGCGCCGCGGTCGCGGCGCGCGCGGGTCAGCCTCCGCATCGCATGGTCCCTCGTCCGGTGAGCTCGATGGCGCCGAGGCCGCCGAGCAGCTGGTGGTCGACCGTGATGGTCACGGTGACGCGGTCGCCGATCAGGCACGTGATGGGGCTGATGGCGATGTTCGACGGCTGCAGCGTGACGCTGGGCGTCGCCGTGGCGATGGCCGCCTCGCGCGCGGCGGCCGCGCGGTCGGGAAGCGTCGAGATGGCGGCGATGCGCACCGCCTCACGGGCGGACGCGTCGAGCACCGACTGGATGTGCAGCGCGTAGCCGAAGGCGAGGATGCCGAGCGTCAGGGCGACGAGCACGGGCAGCACGATCGCGAACTCGACCGCGACCGCTCCCCGGTCCCTCGCCTCGCGCAGCGCACGAGTGCGAAGTGCACGCACGACGACCTCCTCCGATGGCGTGCGATGCCGAAAACGGTGGATGCGGCGGCAGACCTTCAGGCCCGCCGCCGCATCCGACGATGGAGCGGTGACTAGCCGTCGGTACCGGCCGGCGCGCCGCCACCCTGGAGGGCGGTGAGCACCTCGCCGAACATCGTGTTCAGCTGCTCGCCGAGGAGGAAGACGGCGGTGATGATCGCGACGGCGATGAGGCCGACGAGGAGGCCGTACTCGACGGCGGTGGCGCCGCGGTCGGAGGCGGAGAAGCGGTCTGCGATGCGGCCCTGGATGGCCTGCAGTGCTGCGAACATGGTGGGTTCCTATCGGGTCGGGTTCCGTGCCTGGCCGCACGGTCTGCGAGATGACTTCAGGTGGAGCGCATTTGCGTCTCCCGCAATTCGAGGAGTTTGGCAAGAGTTCGGCGTGCGAACCTGAATGCGAACTGTGAACATGCCCGGCGAGTGCTGCGAGTCGCGAAATCGTCCCCCGTGGACACTTCGAACGTTCGAATTGTCCACAGGGTTACAGGTTGCGCAGGATTTCCCCAGCGGCACGTTCTAAGGTGTCGCCTCATGCCCGAGAAGGACCCTGCGCAGAGCCGACGACCGTCGCTGCGCGAACGCAAGAAGCTGCACACGCGCCGCACCATCGCCGACGCCGCCTTCGGACTCGCCGTCGAGCACGGCGTCGACGGCGTGCTGGTCGAGGAGATCGCCGAGCGCGCCTTCGTGTCGCCGCGCACGCTGTCGAACTACTTCCCGTCGAAGGAGGCCGCGATCGTCGCCGCCGGCGAGGACGACCTCGGCGTGCTCACCGCGGCGCTGCGCGACCGCCCCGACGACGAGGCACCGCTCGCATCCCTGCGCACGCTGCTCGTCTACGGCGTGCGCTCGTGGACGCCCGAGCAGCTCGAGGCGCTGCGCATCAAGGAGCGGCTCATCGACGCGTACCCGACGCTGCTGCCGCACCGCATGGCGCAGTACGACGCGCTCGAGGACGCCATCCGCGTCGCCGTCGCCGAGCGGATGGGGCTCGACGCCGAGACCGAGGCGCACCCCCGACTCGTCGCCGGCGCCGCCGCGAGCGTCGTGAAGACCGCCGTGCGCGTGTGGGTGCGGCAGGAGGGCGACGAGCCGACGATCGGCGACCTCGTCGCGGCGGGCTTCGCCGACCTCGAGACGGGCCTGACCGAGGACTGATCCACGACCGGCTCGCTGCGATGCCCGCTCCTTGAGGTGCGAGCGCAGCGAGCCTCGAAGGGTGCCCGTCGAGGACGCGCCTCGAGCGAGCCGCACCGTCGACGGCAACGCACCCCGCAAGATGGAACCCGTGCCCCTCGCCGTCGCCCTCGCCGCCCTCGCGTGCGGCGCCGCGGCCTGGGCGCTGACCCCGTGGGCGCGTCGCCTCGTCGAGTCGGACTCCCGCTGGCTCCACCGCGCGATCCCGACGGCCTTCGGCGTCGCCGGCGGCGCTGCTGCCGTGCTCGCGGCCACGAGCCCCGCGCATGCCGTGGGCCTCGGCATCCTCGGCATCGCGTGCGCGCTGCTCGCCCCCGTCGACCTCGCGACCGAGCGGCTGCCCGACGCGCTCGTGCTGCCGGCGCTCGGCGGACTGCTCGCATCCCTCGTCGTCGCATCCGCGATCACGGGCGACTGGGCCCGGCTCGGCACCGCGGTGCTCGCGGCGCTCGCCGCCGGTCTCGGCTACTTCGCGCTCGCGTGGATCTCGCCGTCGAGCATGGGCCTCGGCGACGTGAAGCTCGCGGTGCCGCTGGGCCTCGCGCTCGGGTGGCACGGGTGGCTCGTGCTGCTCGTCGGCGTGCTCGCCGCGTTCGTGCTGCTGCTCGTCGTGGCCGTCGTGCTGCTCGTCGTCCGGCGCTCGATCCGGGGCGTGCAGGTGCCGTTCGGACCGCTCATGATGCTCGGCGCGGCCGCCGCGATCGCGTGGGCGACGCTGCGCTGACGCCGTCGCAGAGGTCACGGAGGCTCGCGACACGCCGTGGCGAGCCTCCTCATGTGAACGCTTGGTAACGACCTCGTCGCGATCCGGCCTCGGGGCTGTGCGAATCCATAGGCTGGGCGCATCCCTGACCTTCAGACTGAGGATCACTCACTCATGACTCGATCGAACGTGCGCCGCGGCGCCGTCTCGGCCGTCGCCGCTGCCGGAGCCATCGCGCTCGGCCTCGGCGTCGCGGCACCGGCGTCCGCAGAGCCGACGCCAGCAGGCACCACCGTCGACCTGCTCTCCATCACGGACTTCCACGGCGCGCTGCGCACCGCGCCGAACATCGCGCAGCAGGTCGCGGACTTCCGTCTCGCCAACCGGGACACGGTCTTCTCGTCGGTCGGCGACTCGATCGGCGGCTCGACCTTCGAGTCCGCGATCGACGCGGACGAGCCCACGATCCAGGCGCTCAACGACGCCGGCCTGCAGGTCTCGGCCGTCGGCAACCACGAGTTCGACCAGGGCTTCGACGACCTCGTCGACCGCGTCGTGCCGCTCGCCGACTTCCCCTACCTCGCAGCGAACGTCGAGGGGCAGACCGACCTCGACGGCGTCGAGATCATCACGACCTTCAACGACGTGCGCGTCGCCTACATCGGCACCGTCACGCAGCAGACGCCCTCCATCGTGAGCGAGTCCGGCGTCGCCGGCCTCACGTTCACCGACCCGGTGGCCGTGACGAACCAGATCGCAGACCAGCTCGTCCTCACCGACCAGGCCGACGTGATCGTCGCTCTCGCTCACGAGGGCTCGGGCGTCGTCGCGAGCGGCTTCAACACCAACGTCGACGTCGCCTTCACCGGTCACTCCCACGAGGAGAACGTCCAGACGACGCCGAACGGCGTCACCGTCGTGCAGTCGTCGTCGTCGGGTGCTCGCCTCGGCCACGTCGCGCTGACCGTCGCGGAGGACGGCACCGTCACGGTGCAGACCGCTGAGAACCGATCGGTCACCTCGCTCACGCAGCGCCAGGCCGACGGCCTCGACCCCATCGGGGCCGGCTTCGAGCCGACGACGACGGCGACCGTCCGTGCCGCGTTCGACTACGCCCGCCCCATCGGCGCAGAGGTCATCGGCGAGCTCGGTGCTCCGTTCCTCGCGCCCTCGCCGACGGGTCAGCCGAACTCCGGCACCCCGCAGCACCGCGGGTCGGAGTCGCCGCTGAGCAACCTCATCGCGGAGATCGCCTACCTGACGGCCAACGACGGCGGCCTCGGCGCCGACTTCGGCATCATCAACCCGGGCGGCATCCGCGCCGACCTCGTGCCCAACGCCGACGGCGACATCACCTTCCGTCAGGCGTTCAACGTGACGTCGTTCAGCAACCTGATCGGCACGCTCGACCTCACGGGCGCGCAGGTCGACCTGATGCTCGAGCAGCAGTTCCTCGGCCAGGGCTCGCGCCCGGTGCTCGCGCTCGGCCTCTCGCCGCAGCTCAGCTACCTGTACGACCCGACCGCTCCGATCGGCGACCGGGTCACCGACGTCTTCGTGAACGGCGCCCCCGTCGACACCGAGGCCACCTACACCGTCGCCTCCAACGTGTTCCTGCTCGAGGGCCAGGACGGCTTCACCGTCTTCGACTCGGGCACGAACCCGCAGGCGCTGGCAGCCGGCACGATCGACTGGGAGGCGACGGCGGACTTCTTCCGTGACCGCCTCGCCGCTGGCGAGGAGCCGCTCGTCCCGACGTACCTGCAGCAGTCGGTGGGCCTCCACGAGGTCACGTCGCTCGACCAGGTCTTCGCGCCGGGCGACGAGATCACGGTCGACCTGTCGTCGCTGTCGTTCACGAGCACCGAGCCGAAGCCGGCCGAGGTCGTCGCGACCGTCGGCGGCCTGACGCTGCCCGCGACGGCGGGCGAGACGCTTCCCGGCACCACGGCGGGCGACCTCGTCGTGCCTGCGGCCGCACCGGGAACCGTGCTCGCCACCGTGCCGGTCGACAACGCGATCACCTGCACCGGCACGTGCGCACCCAACCCTGCGACCGGGCTCGTCGAGGGCAACGACAACGAGATGGGCCGCGCGTCCGTCACGATCGCCGTGCCCGCAGACACCGAGGACGGCCCCTTCTCGGTGCGCTACGCATGGAGCGCCGACGGCCAGTTCACGCAGTTCATCGAGCTGACGGTCAACGTCGCAGCCGACGTCGCCCCGCCGACCGAGGAGCCCTCGCCCTCGCCGACGGCTCCGACGCCGACGACGCCCCCGACGGCTCCGCCCGTCGCGGGTGGCGGCCAGGGCGAGCTGCCGCAGACCGGCGCCGAGCTCGCCGGCCCGGCCGTCGCGCTCGCAGCGCTGCTGCTCGCACTGGGCCTCGGCCTCGTGCTGCGTCGCCGTCGCACGGTCTGACGCACCCACCGATCGAAGGCGGTCCCGACTCGCGTCGGGGCCGCCTTCGGCGTTCTCGGCCTCCGTCGTCGCCGAGCGCACCGCGGAACCGAGAGGATGGATGCGTGCAGCAGATCCACGACACCAGCATCCGCACGTTCGCGAGCGACAACTACGCCGGCGTGCACCCCGCGGTGCTCGCCGCGATCGCGACGGCGAACGAGGGCCACGTCGTCTCGTACGGCCTCGACCCGTACACGGCGCGGCTGCAGGAGGTCGTGCGCGGCCACCTCGGACCGCAGGCCGAGGCGTTCCCCGTGTTCAACGGCACGGGCGCGAACGTGCTGGCGCTGCAGTCGAGCCTGCCGCGCTGGGGCGCCGTCATCTGCGCGACCGGGGCGCACATCAACGTCGACGAGGGCGGCGCGCCCGAGCGCGTCGGCGGCCTCAAGCTGCTCGCGGTGCCGACGCCCGACGGCAAGCTGACGCCCGAGCTCGTCGACCGCGAGGCGTGGGGCTTCGGCGACGAGCACCGCGCGCAGCCCGGCATCGTGTCGATCACGCAGTCGACCGAGTTCGGCACGCTCTACTCGGTCGACGAGATCCGCGCGCTCGCCGACCACGCGCACGACAAGGGCATGCTGCTGCATGTCGACGGCGCCCGCATCGCCAACGCCGCCGCGGCGCTCGACCTGCCGCTCGGCGCCTTCCTCACCGACGCGGGCGTCGACATCCTGTCGCTCGGCGGCACGAAGGACGGCGCGCTCGGCGCCGAGGCCGTCGTGACGCTGTCGGAGCGTGCGGGCGAGGGCCTGACGTACCTGCGCAAGCTCGACATGCAGCTCGCGTCGAAGATGCGCTTCCTGTCCGCCCAGCTGCTCGCGCTGTACGACGGCGACGTGTGGCTGTCGAACGCGCGGCATGCGAACGCGATGGCGGCGCGCCTGCGCGCGGCGCTCGAGGGCGTCGACGGCGTGGACTTCGTGCAGCCGACCCAGTCGAACGGCGTCTTCGCGCACCTGCCGGCCGGCGTCGCCGACCGCGTGCGCGAGTCGTTCATGTTCTACGACTGGAACGGCGAGTCGGGCGAGGTGCGCTGGATGTGCTCGTGGGACACGACGGAGTCCGACGTCGACGCCTTCGCCGCGGCGGTGCGCGCGGCGGTCGCGGCGGCGTAGCCCGGCGTCGTCCGAGGGGCCGCGCTGCATCCGTCGATCGGCCACTTCCTGCGGTGATTGGCCACCTTCTGCGGTGACTGGCCACCTTCTGCGATCGATTGGTCCCGTTGTGGACCAATCGCCCGTCGATTGGTCCACAACTGGACCAATCGGTGGCTGCACGAGCGTCGGCGGTCGGTGGCATGCTGACCGCATGACGCAGCCGGGCACCCCGGGCGGGAGCGCCGAGCGGCCCGCGATCTTCTTCCGCGACGCCGCCGAGCTGCGCGCCTGGCTCGAGGCCAACCACGCGACGGCGACCGAGCTGTGGATGGGGCTGCACAAGCAGTCCTCCCCCGCGGCGGATCCCGGGCTCGGGTGGGCGGATGCCGTGCCCGTGGCGCTGTGCTTCGGATGGATCGACTCGGTCTCGCAGCGCATCGACGAGCACACGCGCCGCCAGCGGTGGACGCCGCGCAAGTCGGTCAGCACGTGGTCGGCGGTGAACGTCGCGCACGTCGAGCGGCTGCTCGCCGAGGGGCGGATGCATCCGGCCGGCATCGCCGCGTTCGAGCGCCGCACCCCCGATCGCACGGGCACGTACTCGCACGAGCAGGAGGCGGTGGCGCTCGCGCGGTCGGAGCAGGCGGTGCTCGACGCGAGCGCGCCCGCGACCGCCTTCCTCGCCGAGGCGACCGCGAGCTACCGCAAGGCGGCCATCCACTGGGTCGCGTCGGCGAAGCGCGAGGAGACCCGCGCTCGTCGTGCGGCGCAGCTCGTCGAGCGCTGCGAGGCGGGCGAGCTGCTGCCGAACCTCCGCCCCGTCGTGACGCCGCGCTGGGTCGAGCGCGCCGCGGCAGCCGCCGACGCCGCGCGCTGATCGGGCCCGCCGAATCCACGGCCGAGCGCGCCACCGAGCGGCATGCGCCCCCGGCGCCGACCGCCGGCGTCGATTCGGCGGCCGGTCAGGCGACCTGCGCCGCCGCCGACGCGACGCACGCGCCGAGTGCCGTCGCCAGGTCGTCGAACGTCAGCGCGGTCGCGACGCCCGCGACCGCATCCGTCTCGCCGCCGACGCCCGCGATGCCGACCGATCGCACGGCGGGCACATGCACGAACGCGGCGGGCACAGGCAGCCCGGCGACCTCCACGGCGATGCGGTTGCAGACGAAGCCGCCCGCGTCGTCCGACGCCTCGGCGGGCACGCCCGCACCGCGGATCGCGGCGACGAGTGCGTCGACGTCGAGCGTCGCCGGCCGCAGCGCGGGGCCGTCGTCGACGGCGACGACGCGCGGCTGATCGCCGAGCTCGTCGGGGATGCGCGCGTCGATGCGGTTGCGCCCCTGCCGCTCGGGCGTCACGACGGCCCGTCCGCCGGCCTCACCGACCGCGAGCACGGCATCCGGGTCGTGCTCGTCGACGAGCGCGCGCAGCCGCTGCGGCGCGGTCGAGAACGTGACGGGCAGGATGCCGAGGGCCAGCTCGACGCCGGGCACGCCGCGCTCGGTGAGCAGCAGCACCGCCTCGCGACTCGCGTTCTCGGCGTCGCCGCCGAAGGGCTCGAATGCCGTCACCAGGATGCGCATGATCCGATCGTGCCATCGGGGGACAGATCTGAGTGTCGCTCACGGCTTTGGGGGACTAGTGTCTGCTACCGACCCGCCGCTCCATCCGGGTGATGCGACACCGGACGAGAGATGAGTGGCCCATGACCCTCGAGCTGCACGAGACCGCGGCGATCCGCGCCGTGCTGCGCGACGACTGGGACGACCTGCAGCCGCGCCTGCTCGCGATCGCGCAGCGCGTCGTGCGCCGCCGCGAGGTGGCCGAGGACGTCGTGTCGGCGACGGTCATCGAGCTGATCGGCCGCGTCGACGCCGGCGAGGAGATCCGCGATCCCGGTGCCTACCTGGCGCGCGGCGTGCGCTTCCGCGCCATCGACGTCGTGCGGTCGAAGGATGGCCAGGCCGTCGTCGGCACGGAGGTCGCCGACGACGCGCTCGCGTCGATCGCCGACACGCGCCTGGGCGCCATGGCCGTCGACGACCTCGACGCGCTCGCACCCGTGCGCGAGGCGTTCGGCGCGCTGTCGCCGCGGCACCGCGAGGTGCTGGCGCGCACGGTGATCGACGACGTGCCGGTGAAGGATGTCGCACGCGACATGGGCATGTCCCCCAACGCCGTCGCGGTGCTCGCGCTGCGCGCCCGTCGCGCGCTGCGCAGCGAGCTGCAGGCCGTGCTCATGGAGCGGGCAGGCGGCGAGTGCGCCGTGCACGCGCGATCGAAGGATCGCTCGGCGCTCGCGCACGTCGCGCGCTGCGACCACTGCCTCGAGGTGCGTGGCGGCCGCGGCTTCGGTCGCTGGGTCTTCGCGGTCGTGCCGCTGCTCGTCGGCGGCGGCGCCGTGGCCGTCGCACCGGCGAACGTCGCGCAGGCCGTGATCGGCACGATCGTGCGCAAGCCGGCCGTGGCCGCGACGACGATCGTCGGCACCGCTGCGGCGGCGACCGTCGTGATCGTCGCGTCCGTCGCCGCGTTCACGCCGACGGATGCGGCGAGCGTCGCCGCGCCGCCCGCGGCGCAGGCGGCCCCGACCCCGGCCGCGCAGTCGGCTGCCGACGAGGAGCCCGTCGCGGCGACCGACGAGGTCGCGCCCGGCGCTGCCCCCGAGACGGTCGTCGGCCCCGGGCAGACGGCACCCGTCGTGCTCGCCCGCGTGGCGCAGGCGACCCCGCGGCCTGCGCCGATCGTCGTGACGACGCCGGCGCCGACCGACCCCGCGGTGGTGACGCCGCCGACGACGGAGCCGGAGCCTCCGGTCACCGAGCCCGAGCCTCCGGTGGATCCGGTCGATCCCGTCGACCCCGTCGACCCGGTCGATCCCGTCGATCCCGTCGACCCCGTCGACCCGGTGGACCCCGTGGACCCGGTCGACCCCGGGCCCGTGGACCCGGTCGACCCCGGGCCCGTGGACCCCGAGCCCCCGGCTCCCGGTCCGCTCACGCCCGGCCAGGTCGTCTACGACGCGCTGCTCGGCGTGGTCTCCTCCGCCACGGTGACGATCAGCGGCCTCGTGCCCGGCGCGACGTACCAGCTGGGCGCGCCGAACGACGGCGTGCTCACGTCGACCGAGGTCGCGGGCATGGACTGCAGCGGCGCGACGTGCACCGCGCTCGCGGAGGTCGCGACGTTCCAGGTGTCGGCGCTCGATGCGCTCGTGCTGTGCGCGGCGCCGAGCCAGATCGTGCTCACCCCCGCTGCGAGCGACCAGTCGGCCCTCACCGTGCCGATCGACCCGCAGTCGGCCGGGCTGTGCCTCCTCGAGATCCCCGGCCTCCCGCCGGGTCCGGTGATCCCGCCCATCGATCCGCCGCTCCTGCCTCCGATCGTCCCGTAGGTGCGTGTCGACGACACGCCCGGGATGCACCAGCATCCCGGGCGCTCGTCATGCTGAGTCCACCTCATCCGTCACCTCTGTGACGCCCACGGGCGTCGGCCCGTGCTCCCGTGCGGGTCGAGTGGAGGGGCACGGGTCGGTGCCCCTCCGCTCCTGCACCCCAGTCGTCGCGGGTCGCCCTGGCCGGTGACCCGCGACGCGCGGCATCCGCGACACGGCAGGATGGTGCGGTGACTCTGCTCGGGATCGACGTCGGCGGCACCAAGGTCGCGGGCATCGCGATGACCGAGGCCGGCGAGGTGCTGCACCGGTCGTGGCGCGAGCACCGCATCCGCTCGTCCGACGGGCTGCTCGACGAGATCGCTCGCACGGCCGACGAGCTGCGCGACGCGCTCGCCGCCGCGGGGCAGCCGATGCCCGAGCGGCTCGGGCTCGGCATCGCGTCGTGGCTGACGCCCGACGCGTCGACGATCGCGTGGGCTGCGCACTTCCGCATCCGCGACTTCCCCGTGCGCGATGCCGTGTCGGCGCGCGTGGGTCTGCCGGTCGTCGTCGACAACGACGGCAACGCGCACGGGCTCGGCGAGCACCGGTTCGGCGCTGGCCGGGGTGCGCAGTCGCTGCTGCTCGTGTCGCTCGGCACGGGCGTGGGCGGCGCGCTCGTCGTCGGCGGCCAGGCGCTGCGGGGTGCGCACGGCTTCGCGGGCGAGCTCGGGCACGTGACCGTCGTCGAGGACGGCCCGCTGTGCTCGTGCGAGACGCACGGATGCCTCGAGGCGTTCGCGGGCGGGCAGGCGCTCGCGCGCGTCGGGATGCGGATCGCGGCGGCGCGCGAGCTCGCCGGCGGCATGCCGGTGACGGCGAAGCACCTCGTGGATGCGGCGCTCGCCGGAGATCCCGCATCCATCGGCGCCGTGGGCGACGCGGGCATCGCGATCGCCGCGGCGCTGCGGCGCATGCTGCCGGCGTTCGACCCCGAGATCGTCGTGCTGGGCGGCTCGGTGGGCATGGCGGCGCAGTCGATCCTGCTGCCGATCATCGAGCAGGAGCTCGATGCGCTCGCGCCGCTGCAGTCGGTGCCGCAGCCGCGCCGCATCGTGCCGGCGGCGCTCGGCCGGTGGTCGACGGCGATCGGCTCGGCGAGCCTCGCCCTCCCCTGACCAGACGAGTTGAGGTTCTCGGCCACTCTTGAGATCAAAAGTGGCCGAGAACCTCAAATCTCTGGGTGCCCCGGGGCGGCGGGTGACGCATGCCCGTGACGGCATCCGCGGTTTCCGTACCCCGTCCAGCGGCTTCGACGCCCACAGGGCTACGCTCCACGACCACCGCCCACGCGGCGAGGCAGGAGGCACCGTGACCACCGCGTACCAGGGGTTCGAGGCGCTGCTCGGCCGTGACTGGGCAGCGGTGCGCTCGCGGCTCGACGCCCTCGCGCAGCGCTTCGTGCGTCGCGTCGACGACGCCGAGGCCATCGTGCTGCACGCCATCGACGTGCTCGACCCCGCCGACCACGCCGACGACGAGGCCGGCAGGCGGGGCGCGGTGGATGCGCTGCGCCAGTCGGTGCGCGACTCGGCCGCCGAGGCGCTCGAGGTGGGCGCGACGCCCGCCGTGCCGACGTCGATCGACGAGTCGACGCTCGCCGCGTTCGCGGTGCCGTCGGCCGACGCATCCGCCGTCTCGCCCGTGCGCGAGGCGCTCGGCGCCCTGCCGCAGCTGCAGCGCGACGCGGTGCTCGCGCGCGTCGTCACGGGCTATCACGCATCCGAGGTCGCCGACGCGCTCGGCGTCGACCACCGCACGGCGGCCGCGGCCATCCGCGCCGGGCGTCGTGCGCTGCGCACGGAGGTGCGCGCCGTCGTGCTCGACCGCGCAGGCGGCGACCACGCCCGCTTCGCACGCTCGAGCACGCCCGCCGCTCGCGCGCACGTCGCGACCTGCACGCTCTGCCGCGCCGTGCGCCACCCCGCACGCGTGCGCGCCGACGCCGACGGCGAGCCGTCGGCCCGGGTCGTCGAGACCGCACGCCTCGGGATGACGGGGGCGGGCCTCGCAGGGATCGGCGCCGCCGGTGCCGCGACGAGCGAGATCGGCGCCGACGACGTCGCCGACGCGACGCTCGATGCGGCACCGGCGGTGGCTGGGGAGGCGGATGCCTCGGCTGCGGAGACGGGACCCGAGGCAGAGGCGGCGGATGACGCCGACGGCGAGTCGGAGCCGAGCCCGATCGCATCGGAGCCCGAGACCGTCACGACGTCTGCAGCGACCGACGACGGAGCCGTCCCCGACACCGCCGCAGCCGACGACGCGGACCAGCCCGAGGCGGTCGACGAGGCGGCAGGCGACCCCGACGATCGCGACGACGCAGCCGGCGTCGCAGCCATCGCGGCGCTCGGCGCCGGCGCCGGCGCCGGCGCGCCCGCCATCGCATCCGCGGCATCCACCCCGCCGCAGGGGGCGACCGACGCCACCGCGCCCGACGTCGCGCGCCGGCGCCGGCGGCGCCGCGGGGCCGTGACGCTCGCCGCGCTCGCCGTCGCGGCCACCACGACCTTGGCCGTCGCCGTCTGGGGCGGCGTGCTGCCGAGCGTCGGAGAGGATGCCGATCCGGGCGCCGTCACGGTGCCGTCGGACGGCGCGGAGCAGGTCGGCGACGAGACCGACGCCACGTCGCCCGACGCCTCGCAGCCGAGCGATGACTCGGCCGATTCGGAGGCGACGCCCGCATGGTCGGACGGCGGCTGGGTGACCCCGGCCCCCACGAGCTCGACGACGCCGGCCAGGAGCTCCACGACGGGCCCCACGACGCCCGCGCAGTCCCCCGCGCCCGCACCGGTGGCTCCGGCTCCGACACCGACGCAGTCGTCGGCGCCAGCGCCAGCGCCCGCACCGGCTCCTGCTCCGGCCCCCGCCCCTACCCCGACGCAGGCGCCGGCACCCACGCCGACGCAGACGCCGGCCGAGCCGACGCCGTCCGATCCTGGCGACGGCGGCCTGCTGCCGTCGCTGCCACCCCTGCCGCTCCTGCCGAGCATCCCGCCGCTGCTGCCGCTGCTGCTCGCGATCTGAGCCGCGACACGACGAACGCGCCGCCACCCGCGAGGGCGACGGCGCGTTCGATCGTGCTCGTGGAGGGGGTCAGCCCTGCGCGCGACCCGCGCGACGCGAGCCGCCGGGGCGACCCTGACCACCGGAACGGCCCTGGCCGCCCGAGCGACCCTGGCCACCGGAACGGCCGCCGTCCTGCAGCGAGCCGCCGCCGCCCGACGACCATGCGACCGACGAGCCGCCACGCGTGCCGCGGTCGTCGCGGCGCGCGCCGCCCTGGCCCTGGCCTGCGCCGCGACCGCGACCCTGACCGCCCTCGCCGCGAGCGGGGCGGCCCTGGCCACCCTCGCCTGCGGAGCGCTCACGGCGCTGCTGCTTCTGCTCGGGGCGACCCGAGCGGTCGCGACGCGGGCGGCCGGCGCCCTGCGACTCGCCACCGGCGGCGGGGCCACCGGCCGAGCCGCCACGACCGCCGCGGCGCGAACGGCCACCGCCGCCACCCTGCTGCTGCGGGATCTCGTTGCCCGAGCCCGGGCCTCCGGGCACGGGGGCCACGTGCGGCGCGACCTCGCCGACGAGCTGCGTCACCGCATCCGACGTCGCGGTCACCTTCTGCGGCTGCACCGCGATCGCGGCCTTGCGCAGCAGCTGCATCGTGTCGGAGCGCTGCGCGGGCAGCATGATCGTGGCGACGTCGCCCTCCGAGCCGGCGCGGGCCGTGCGGCCAGAGCGGTGCAGGTACGACTTGTGCTCGAGCGGCGGCTCGACGTGCACGACGAGCTCGATGTGGTCGACGTGCACGCCACGCGCGGCGACGTCGGTCGCGACGAGGACCTTCACGGAGCCGTCGGTGAACGCGCCGAGGTTCCGCTCACGCGCGTTCTGCGACAGGTTGCCCTGCAGGTCGTGCGCCGGGATGCCCCACGCGGTGAGCTGCTTCGCGAGCTTCTTCGCCTGGTGCTTCGTGCGGGTGAACAGGATGCGACGACCGGTGCCCGACGCGAGCGTGCGCACGAGGGCCATCTTGTCGTCGGCGCCGACCTCGAACAGGTGGTGCGTCATGGCGGCGACGGGCGAGTGCGCCTCGTCGACCGAGTGCAGCACCTCGTCATGGAGGAAGCGCTTGACGATCTTGTCGACGCCGTTGTCGAGCGTCGCCGAGAACAGCATGCGCTGGCCCGACTGCGGCGTCTTGTCGAGGATGCGCGTGACGACGGGCAGGAAGCCCAGGTCGGCCATGTGGTCGGCCTCGTCGATGATCGTGATCTCGATGGCCTCGAGGCTCGCGATGCGCTGCTTCATGAGGTCGTCGAGGCGGCCGGGGCAGGCGACGACGATGTCGACGCCGTTCCGCAGCGCGGTCTCCTGCGGGCCCTGCTTCACGCCGCCGAAGATCGTCGTGACCGAGAGGCCCGCGGCGTCGGCGAGGGGGCGGATGGTCGCGGCGATCTGCGTCGCGAGCTCGCGCGTCGGGGCCAGCACGAGGCCGAGCGGCAGGCCCTTGCGGCGGCGGCCGCCCGAGAGCTCGCCTGCGAGGCGCTGCACGAGCGGGATCGCGAACGCGAGGGTCTTGCCCGAGCCGGTCTTGCCGCGGCCGAGCACGTCGCGGCCTGCGAGCGTGTCGGGCAGGGTGTCGGCCTGGATGGGGAACGGCGTGGGCCGGTCCATGCCGCGCAGCGCCTCGACGAGGCGGGGCGTGACGCCGAGGTCGGCGAAGGCCGGCAGCTCGCGGTCGGCGGGTGCGGGAGCGCTGGTGGGCGCGATGGTCGATGGGGTGATGGTGCTCATGGCTCTTCTTCTGGCAGCGCAGTCGGCATGCCGTGTCGGCCCACGCGCACGCAGGTGCGTGCCGATGGGCGGTGGGCGTCGTCGCGTCGGAGGGGCGAAGGCGACGGTCGTCGCTCTCGTTCGCCGCAGTCCGATCGCCTGCAGCCCGGACGGATCGGATCCGATGCGAGGCTGGGGCGCGTCCACGACGCAGGCGAGCAGGAACTGCTCGCAGGTCGTCCCAGTCTAGCGTGCGAGGGGTGCGCAGCGCATCCGCTGCCGGCGGACGGGCTCCGATCCCCCGCTCGGCACCGCGGCTCCACCGCCGGACGGAGGCGGATCGCGGCAGCGGTCGCCGCGCGCCGCTGACCCGCGTCAGCGCGCGGCGAGGTGCGCGCGCACGACGGATGCGACGAACGCGTGGTCCTCGAGCTGCGGCAGCCCCGAGACGCCGACCGCGCCGACGACGCCCGTGCCGCGCACCGTGATGGGCAGCACGCCGCCGTGCGCCGCGAACGTCGCGGGGTCGAGCCGCGCCTCGGCGAAGTCCTGACCGCGAGCGCGGAACCGCTCGCCGACGCCGAGCGACGACCGGTGGAAGTGCAGCACGACGTTGGTCTTGCGCTCGAGCCAGCGGTCGTTCTCGGGCGTCGTGCCCGGCAGCGCCGCGTGGAAGACGCGCTGCCCGTTCAGCACGATGCCGACGACGAGCGGCAGGCCACGGTCGACCGCCGCCTCGCGCAGCATCACGCCGAGCCGCCATGCGTCCCCGAGGTCGAACGCGTCGAAGACGAGCTCGGCCTCGTCGCGCTCGACGATCGCGCGCAGCTCGTCGCTGCCGTGCGGGGGCATGTTCGCGTCGCTCATGCTCCCCATCCTCGCGCCCGGCGTCCCGCATCCGCCAGCGTTCGGTGTGGATGCGGTGCTTCCGCGGGACGAGTGGTCACTTCCTGCCGCTCCATTCGGCGTGTCGCGGCAGGAGGTGACCCCTCATCGCACGGAAGCGACCCCTCCGCGGACGGAAGCGGCACTCCCTCTCGCGAACGCGACAGTGGGCACTCGATGTCGTCATTCGGGCGGAATCACGACATCGAGTGCCCACTCGCGGACATCTAGTGCCCAGTCACGTCCGTCGGGTCGGCGTCGGGGTCGAACGACCACTGCGGGGTCGACGCCGCGGGCGGCACAGCACCCTCGGGGCCGAGCCACAGGGACTGGCCGTCGGCGGCGACGTCGACCTGCACGCCGTCGCCGTCGCGGATCTCGCCCGAGAGCAGCGCTCGCGCGAGGCGGTCGTCGATCTCTCGCTGCATGAGCCGGCGCAGCGGACGCGCGCCGTAGAGCGGGTCGTAGCCGCGCTCGCCGAGCCAGCGACGAGCCGCATCCGACACGTGCACCGTGAGCCGCCGCTCCTGCAGGCGCCGATCGAGGCCGCCCACCTGGATGTCGACGATGCGCCCCAGCTCGGCCACCGAGAGCGCGTCGAACACGACGATGTCGTCGAGCCGATTGACGAACTCCGGCTTGAACGCCTGCCGCACCGCCGCCATCACCTGGTCGCGCGCCGCCCGTGCGTCGAGCGTCGGGTCGGTGAGGAACTGCGAGCCGAGGTTCGACGTGAGGATGAGGATGACGTTGCGGAAGTCGACCGTGCGCCCCTGCCCATCCGTGAGCCGGCCGTCGTCGAGCACCTGCAGCAGCAGGTCGAACACCTCGGGATGCGCCTTCTCGACCTCGTCGAGCAGCACGACCGAGTACGGGCGTCGCCGCACGGCCTCGGTCAGCTGGCCGCCCTGCTCGTAGCCGACGTACCCGGGAGGGGCGCCGACGAGCCGCGCGACCGAGTGCTTCTCGCCGTACTCCGACATGTCGATGCGCACGAGCGCGCGCTCGTCGTCGAACAGCAGCTCGGCGAGCGCCTTCGCGAGCTCGGTCTTGCCGACGCCGGTCGGGCCGAGGAACAGGAAGGATCCGGTGGGCTTGTTCGGGTCGGAGACGCCCGCACGCGACCGGCGCACGGCATCCGCCACGGCACCGACGGCCTCGCGCTGCCCGACGACGCGGGAGGCGAGCTCGGTCTCGAGGCCCAGCAGCCGCTCGGTCTCGCCCTGCATGAGGCGGCCCACGGGGATGCCCGTCCACGCGGCGACGACGCCGGCGATGTCGTCGGCGGTCACCTGGTCGTTGACCATGCGGCCCTCGCCGGTCTCGCCGGCCTCCGCATCCCGCAGCTCGGCCTCGACCTTGGGGATGTCGCCGTAGAGCACGCGCGAGGCGCGCTCGAGGTCGCCCTCGCGCTGCGCGCGCTCGGCCTGGATGCGCAGCTCGTCGAGCCGCTCGCGCAGCCCGCCGATGCGGTTGAGGGTCGTGCGCTCGGCCTGCCAGCGGCGATCGAGATCGCCCAGCGTCGTCTGCTGCTGCTGCAGCGTCTGCTCGAGCGCGGCGAGGCGCGCCTTCGAAGCGTCGTCGCGCTCGCGGCGCAGCGCGAGCCGCTCGAGCTGCAGGCGGTCGACGGATCGGCGCAGCTCGTCGATCTCGACGGGTGCGGAGTCGATCTCCATGCGCAGGCGCGACGCGGCCTCGTCGATGAGATCGATCGCCTTGTCGGGCAGCTGGCGCGCGGTGATGTACCGGTTCGACAGCGCGGCGGCGGCGACGAGCGCCGAGTCGGCGATCGTGACCTTGTGGTGCGCCTCGTAGCGCTCCTTGAGGCCGCGCAGGATGGCGACGGTGTCCTCGACCGACGGCTCGCCGACGTACACCTGCTGGAAGCGCCGCTCCATGGCGGCGTCCTTCTCGATGAACTCGCGGTACTCGTCGAGCGTCGTCGCGCCGATGAGGCGCAGCTCGCCGCGCGCGAGCATGGGCTTGAGCATGTTCGACGCGCCCTGGCTGCCCTCGGCGGCGCCGGCGCCCATGATCATGTGCAGCTCGTCGATGAACGTGATGATGCGGCCGTCGGCCTTCTGGATCTCGGCGAGCACGTTCTTCATGCGCTCCTCGAAGTCGCCGCGGAACTTCGATCCCGCGACCATCGCGTTGACGTCGAGCGTCACGATGGCCTTGCCCTTGAGCGACTCGGGCACGTCGCCAGCGACGATGCGCTGCGCGAGGCCCTCGACGACGGCCGTCTTGCCGACGCCGGGCTCGCCGATGAGCACGGGGTTGTTCTTCGTGCGCCGCGACAGCACCTGGCTGATGCGGCGGATCTCGGCGTCGCGCCCGATGACGGGGTCGAGCCGACCGGCCCGCGCGATGGCGGTGAGGTCGGTGCCGAACTGCTCGAGCGCCGAGCGCTCGTCCTGCTGGCCGGGTTGCATCCCGCCCATGCGTGCCATGTGGCCTCCTGACGATTCGTGGGTCCCGGTGCGACATGCGACGCCCGGCGAAAACTTGAGTCTGCTGCGCTCAAGTCTACTCCGCACGTTCTCCGGGCGCCAGAGGTGCCAGCATGGGGCATGCCCACCCGACCTGCGCTCCGCGTCGTCGCGGCGCTCATCGGCCCCGTCGCGCTCACCGTCGCTGGTGCGACGCATCCGGCGCATCTCACCGCCGAGTCGGCCGCATGGTGGCACGACCTGCACGTCATCATGCTCCCGCTGTTCCCGCTCCTCGGCCTCAGCGTGTGGGCGCTGCTGCACCGCGTGCGCGGCGGGGTCGACGGGGCGCTGGCGATCGCCGCCCGCGTGCTCGCCTTCGTCTACGCGATGTTCTACACGGGCCTCGACGTGCTCGCCGGCATCGGCGCGGGAGCGCTCACCGAGCACCGGGCGATGGGCGGCGACATCGGCGACGCGAACTCGGTCATGTTCTTCGAGGGCAACGTGCTCGCCGACGTGGGCACGTGGTCGCTGCTCGCAGCCTTCACGCTCGTGGGCGTCGTGTTCGTGCGGCGAGCCGGATGGGTGTCGCTCGTCGGCACCGCGGTGCTGCTCGGCGCCTCCCTGTCGTTCACGACCTCGCACGTCTTCTGGCCCCGCGGCGTGCTCACGATGGCCGCCTTCGGCGTGGGCGTGGCGCTGCTGCTCGTGGTCGAGGGCCGCGGGCGACGGCGCTCCGAGGCGTCGACCACGTAGCGGGCCGGCTGGCGCGCCGCCGAGGCCGCAGCACCGCATCCCGTGCTCCCAGGCACGCGCCCTAGCGTCGCGGCATGTCGACCACCGAGACGGCGCCCGCCGTGCGACCGCGCAGCATCTGGTCGCTCGTCGTGTGCGGGCTCGCGATCCCCGCCGGCGCGTTCGCGATCGCCGCGTCCGTGCTGCACCGCTTCTCGGGCTCCTGGTACTCGACGCCCGACCCTGCCGGCGAGGTGCCCTGGTACTGGCTGCTCGTCGGCACGGCGGCGACGCTCGGCGTCGTCGCGATCGTCGCGCTCGGGTCGCGCCGCTGGTTCGCCGCCGTCGCCGCCATCGGCGTCTCGGGCGTCGCAGGCGTGCTCGCCCTCGGCCTCCATCAGGAGGTCTCGCACCTCGTCGACCCGCCCGCCGTCCAGGTGCCCATGCCGTGCCAGTGCCGCAGCGGCGGCGACTGCGGCTGCCCCGGCGGCTGAGCGCGAGGCAGCGCATCCGCACCGCCCCGATCCTGGGTGCGCCGCGGCCTGCTGCGCCGCCGCGCGCGTGCCTAGCGTCGACGGCATGACCGCAGCAGACGTCACCGTGACCGCATCCGACGCGACCGAGGTCGCCGAGCGGCAGCGCGCCTGGATCCACGGATGGGACCGCATCGAGGGCGCGCCCGAGCAGCCGTTCGAGGCCGTCTTCGCGCCGCACCACGACATGGACGCCGACGTGATCCTCTTCGACGACGCCGACCCGCAGCGCCGCGTCTTCCGCCGCGTCGCCGACTACGCCGACGCGTTCTGGCCCACGTTCCAGGCGCTGCGCTCGGCGCGCCACGCCATCCCCGAGGGTCCCGACGTCATCGTGTCGGGCGACCTCGCCGTCGCACGCATGGCGTTCGTCGCCGAGCTCGTGCCGCACGAGGGCGAGCCGACGCGCCTGCGCTGCCAGACGTCGCACGTGTGGCGTCGCACCGCCGAGCGCGACTGGCACGTCGTGCGCGACCAGACGGCGTGCGAGCCGATCGCCGCCGAGGCGCTCGAGGCGGCGTTCGCCGCCGAGTGACCGGTGCGATGTGCGCGTGAGCGGGCACTCGCTGCGCTCAGCGCATCGAGCGCGCGCTCACGCGCACATCGCACCCGGCCGACGCCGTCACGCCACGAGCGCAACCCGCTGCGCGCCCGGCCGCGTCCGAGAAGGATGGAGGCATGCCCACCATCGCGATCATCGGCGCCGGCCCCGGGCTCGGCGCAGCCACCGCTCGACGATTCGGCCGGGAGGGGTTCGCCGTCGCGCTCATCTCGCGCGACCAGGCGAAGCTCGACGGCCTCGCGGCGACGCTGCAGGGCGAGGGCGTGGAGGCGCGCGGCTACGCCGCCGACATCCTCGACCCCGCAGCGCTCGAGGCCGCGCTCGCCCGCGCCGCCGACGAGCTCGGCGCCATCACCACGTTGCAGTACAGCCCGCTGCCGTCGCGCGACTACCTGCACTCGGTGCTCGACCTCACGCCCGAGCTCGCGAGCGAGGCACTGCGCTTCTCGGCGATCGGCCTCATCCACGCCGCTCGCGCCGTGCTGCCCGCGATGCGCGCGGCCGGCGACGGCAGCATCGTCCTCATCAACGGCGGCACGTCGGTCCAGGCGCGGCACGGGTTCGCGGGCACCTCGGTCGCCTTCCCCGCCGAGAGCGCGTACGGCGAGATGCTGCACGACGCGCTCGCCGACGAGGGCATCCGCGTCGCGCAGCTCGTGATCCCGGGCGCGATCCCGAAGCTGCAGGTCGAGGATGGCGTCGACGGCGTCGCCGACCGCATCTGGCAGCTGCACGCCGAGCCCGGCGAGTTCCGCACGATGCTCATCCCGCTCGAGGACGGTCGGGAGTAGTCGCCGGAGATGTGCACGTGAGCGGCCCGGCATCCCCGCATGCGGGCCTCCCTCCCCGCTCACGTGGACGTCTCCTCGCCCGAAGGCGCGGCAGGATGGTGCCGTGAGCGACCTGCACGTGACCCGGCTCGGCGACCACGGCTCGCCCGTCGTCTTCTGCCACGGCCTCTTCGGCCAGGGCCGCAACTGGACGCAGATCGGCAAGGCCCTCGCCGCCGACCACCGCGTGACGCTCGTCGACATGCCGAACCACGGCCGCTCGGCGTGGACCGACCGCATCGACCTCGTGGCGATGGCCGACGCGATCGTGGCGACGCTCGACGAGCCGACGGCGCTCGTCGGCCACTCGATGGGCGGCAAGGTCGCGATGCTCGCTGCCCTGCGCCATCCCGAGCTCGTGTCGCGGCTGTGCGTCGTGGACGTCGCGCCGGTCGCGTACCGGGAGTCCGACGAGTTCGGCCGCTTCATCGACGCGATGCTCGCGATCGACCTCGGCGCGCTGACGAGCCGGGCGGATGCCGACGCCGCGCTCGCCGAGGCGGTGCCGGATCCGGGCGTGCGCGCGTTCCTGCTGCAGAGCCTGCGCCGCGAGGGCGACGCGTGGGGATGGATGTCGAACCTCCAGGTGCTGCGCCGCGACCTCGGCGCCATCCGCGGCTGGCCCGACGACGTCGCGGGCACGTACGACGGCCCCGTGCTGTGGATCGGCGGCGGCGCGTCGCGCTACGTGCGCGACGAGCACCGCGCCGCGATGGAGGCGCTGTTCCCGCGCGTGCGCCGCGCGACCGTGAAGGGCGCCGGCCACTGGGTGCACTCGCAGGAGCCGGCGATCGTCACCGAGCTGCTCACGCGCTTCCTCGCGGACTGACCGCGACGCGCGACGCCGAGTCGCGCTCAGCCCCCGGTCGGAGCGGCTGGCTAGGCTCGCCGCCCGTGGACAACCCCCTGTACGTCATCGGCGGCATCGCCGTCATCCTCTTCCTCATCGCGGTGCCGTTCATCCGACGCTGGTCGCGGCGCAAGGGCGCCGAGATCGGCGAGGCCGCGGGCCGGCGCTTCGCCGAGGGTCAGGTCGCGAAGGCCGACGCGTCGGTGCCGAAGATGATCGCGCAGATCGCCGTCACGATGGTGCTGCACGCGCCCGAGGCGCAGGCTCGGGCCATCATGGCCGAGGCGACGCGCAAGGGCGCCGACTTCCCCGAGCGACCCGACGGCACGTGGGGCATGCGCTTCCTCGATCCCGCCGACGGCGTCGCCGAGCTCGTGCCAGGACCGCAGGGCACGCTCGTGCGCGTGCGCGAGTTCGGCGAGCCGATGGGCTACCCGACCCTCGGTCCTGTGTGGCTGCGCTTGCGCGGCCGCATCGAGAAGGCTGCGAAGGCGGCCCAGGTGCAGGTGTCCGAGGGTCCCGTGCAGCAGTACGTGCGACACGCGCCCCCGACGGGCGACAAGGGTCGCTGGGCGCTCGCGGACTGACGCCGCACTGCCACCGGCAGGCGGTCGCATCCCGGGTCGGTGGATGCGGCGGCCCACCGGTCAGCGCTCGAAGACCGTGCGCCCCGCGACGATCGTGCGCTCGATCTGCGCATCGAGCAGCGCGCGCTCGCCGTCGACGAACGGGTCGCGGTCGACGATCACGAGGTCGGCGGCGAACCCGGCCGCGAGCCGCCCGCGCCATGCGCCATCGCCGACCGAGGCGGCGGCGTCGCGCGTCGCGTGGCCGATGGCGCGGATGAGCGGGATCGCGAGCGCGGGCTGCCTCGCCGCCACCGCGGGATCGAGCGCCGAGGCGCGCGTCGACGCGACGTACATGCTCGCGAGCGCCTCGTGCGGCGCCGTCGGGGTGTCGGTCGAGAACGCGAGGAGCGCGCCCGCATCCTCGTACTCCGCCCACGCGAAGCCGCGGTCGACGCGCTCGTCGCCGAGCATCGCCGCCCAGTTGTCGAAGATCGCCGGGTCGGCGTGCACGGGCTGCATGGATGCGGTGACGCCCAGCCGCGCCATGCGCGCGGCGGTGCCGGGGGCCGCGTACTCGAGGTGCTCGATGCGGTGGCGGCGGGGTCGGTCGCCGTTCGCGGCGATCGCGGCCTCGATGGCGTCGAGCGCGACGTCGCTCGCGCGGTCGCCGATCGCGTGCAGCGCGATCTGCAGGCCGGCGGCATCCGCCGCGACGACGACGGGCTGCAGCTGGTCGACGGGCCAGATGAGCTCGCCGAGCGTCCCGTCGGAGTACGGCAGGTTCAGGGCCGCGGTGCAGGCGTCGATGACGCCGTCGAGGATGAGCTTGATGCCCACGACGCGCAGCCAGGGCGAGTCGGAGCCGGCGGCGAGCTCGGCGGCACGGCGCACCTGCGCGAGGTGCTCGTCGGGGTCGCCCGTGCAGGCGACGAGCCAGTGCGCGGCGACGCGCAGCGGCAGCGTGCCGCCGCGGCGGTCCATGGCGCGCTGCAGCGCTGCGAGTCCGAGCTCGTCGAAGCCCATGTCGACGGTGCCGGTGATGCCGGCCGCCGAAAACGCGTCGAGCACGCGCTCGATCGCGGCGTCGCGCTCGGCGTCGCCGACGATGCGGTCTCGCAGCGCGCGCACGTGCACGATCGCGGCGGTCTCGAGCAGGAAGCCGGTCGCCTCGCCATCGGCGTCGCGCACGATCTCGCCGCCGATGGGGTCGGAGGTGCCGCGGTCGATGCCGAGCTCGCGCAGCGCCGCCGCGTTGACCCACGTCGAGTGGTAGTCGTTGGCGTCGAGGTACACGGGCACGTCGGCGACCGCGGCGTCGAGCATGGCGGCGGTGGGGCGACCGCCGGGCACGGCGTCGAACAGCCAGCCGCGACCCCAGATGCGCGGGGTGTCGGGCGCCGCCTCTCGGGCGGCGCGCAGGCGGCCCTGGATCTCGTCGAGCGTGCGCGCATCCGTGAGCCCGACCTGGCCGAGCGCCTCGCCCGTCATGAGCAGGTGCGCGTGCGCATCCGTGAACCCGGGCAGCACGAGCCGCCCGCCGAGGTCGATCGTCTCGTCGGCGGTGGGCGCATCCGCCTCCGCGCCGACGAACGCGAGGGTCTCGCCGTCGATCACGAGCGCGTCGGCCCATGCGGCGGCGGGCTCGGTCGAGGCGGTGAGGATGCGGGCGTTGCGGTAGAGCGTGGTCACGGGCGGCCGTCCTTCGCGATCGGGGTGCGCTGCAGCAGCGCGTAGAGGATGCCGGCCACGAGCATGCCGGCGGGCACGGAGAGGTCGACGACGCCGAGCGCGAGCGCGACGGGGCCGACCCACACGTCGGTCGCGAGGCACACGGCGGCTGCGGCGCCGCCTGCGACGAGCGCGACGAGGCCGGGCAGCCCCCAGCCGCCGGTGTACCAGTAGCGGCCGCCGCGCTGGTCGTCGAACAGCTCGACGCCGTCGTAGCGCACGCGCCGCAGCACGACGTCGACGACGAAGATCGCCATCGCGGGGGAGGCGACGATCACGAGGAACTGCAGCATGAGGTTGACGGCCTGCAGCAGGCTCGACGTGAGCACGAGCGCGATGGTGAGCGCCGTGCCGACGACGCCGACGACGATGGCGGCGGGGATGCGCTGCAGCCGCAGCCCGATCGCCTGCAGCGCCATGCTCGACGTGTACGCCGTCATGGCCGAGAGCGCGATGGTGTTGAGCACGACGCCGGCGACGAGCACGGGCCCGAGCCACGCGGGCAGCAGGTCGAAGAGCGCGGCGTCGATGCCGACCGCGACGGCCGCCGCGTCGAGGCCCGTGGCGAGGAGCACGCCGACGATCGTGAAGATCGTGAACGGCACGGCGCCGCCGACGGCGGTCGCGAGCGCGATGCGCCACGGGCTCGTGGAGCGCGGCAGGTACCTGGCGATGTCGGGGCTGTTGATGAACGACAGCGGCGTCGAGGCGAGGATCGTGAAGCCGATCGAGATCGCGGAGGCCAGCGCGACGCCCTCGAGCGGCGCGGGGGCCGCGTACGACCAGTCGACGGTCGGCAGGATCGCGACGGTCACGGCGACGAAGAGCACGAGCAGCACGGCGGCGAGGATCGGGTAGACGCTCAGGATGAGCGCGTGGCCGAAGATCGCGACGAGGATCGTGATCGCGGCGACGACGACCGTGACGCCGATCGGCACCCACACGGGGTCGGCGATGCCGATGCGGCGCAGCAGGTCGGCGCCCATGAACGACGACGCGAGCCACGTGAGGGCCATGTAGACGGCACCGATGAGCCAGCCGACGAACGTCACGAAGACGCGGTTGCCGAGCACGCCGTACATCGCGCGCGTGATGATCGAGCCCGACGTGCCGGCGGCTGGGCCGCTCGCGGCGATGAGGCCGGGGAGGATCCACAGCACGGCGGCGGCGAGGATCACGGCGATCGCCTGCCACACCTCGAGGCCGAGCAGGATGAGCGTCGCGCCGACCGTGAGGTTCAGGATGCTGACGCCGGGCGCCGCCCACACGAGCACGAGGTCGCGGGCGCGGCCGTGGCGCTCGGCGTCGGCGACGAGCTCGATGCCGCGGGTCTCGGGCCGGGAGGCGGTGTCGGCGGATGCGGCGGCGGCGCGCGCGGGGTCGTGCGCGCCGGGTGCGTCGAGCTGGGTCGTCATGGATGCTCCTCCTGGACCGAACGCCGTTGTTGGTCACATGGCCAATGGCTGTTGGCCACAGAGTCAATAGCATGGATGCCATGGCGTCAAGCACGACCCCGCGACGAACGCGCAAGCAGCCGGACGAGCGCCGTGCCGAGATCCTCGAGGCGGCGGCCGTCATCGCCCTCGAGCGCGGCCTCGAGCGCATCACGCTGCGCGCCCTGGCCGAGCGGCTCGGCGTGCGCCCCGGCCTCATCACGCACTACTTCCCCGCCGTCGAGGACGTCGTCGTGCAGGGCTTCGAGCGCGCCGCGATCGTCGAGCGCGAGCGCTTCTTCCCCCGTGAGCTCCACGGCCTCGCGGGCGTGCGGCACTTCGTCGCGCACGTCGAGAGCGGCGTCTCCGAGCCGCTCGCGCGCCTCTGGCTCAACGCGCGCCACCTCTCGCGCTTCACGCCCGCGCTCGAGGCCGCGCTGCGCGAGCAGGACCGCCTCGACCGCGAGCGCCTGCTCGAGCTGCTCGCCGAGGGCATGGCCGACGGCGACATCCCCGCATCCGACGCCGAGGTCGCCGCCGCGCGCATCTGGATCGCCGTCGACGGCTCGGGCTCCTACGTCAACGTCACCGAGCTGCCATCGCCCGCGACGCACAAGGCGTTCGTGGCCGACGTCGCCGAGTGGTCGCTCGGGCTGCCCGCGGGATCGCTGCCGAGACCGCCGGGCGCGACGGGCGCGACGGGCGCGACGGGCGCCTGAGGCGTCAGGCGGGCGCCCGCTCCCCCGAGCCGCGCGCGACGAGCGTCGCGGGCAGGGCTCGCGTCGCAGGCACGTGCTCGCCGTCGCCGCGGCGCAGCAGCGCCGCGACGGCCTCGCGCCCGAGGGCCGCGGTGTCGGCGCCCACGGTCGTGATGCCGAGCGCGTCGGCGAGCTCGAAGTGGTCGAAGCCCACGAGGGCGGGCGGATGCGCCACGTCGCGGAACGCGCCGATCGCGCCGATCGTGACGCGGTTGTTCGCCGTGAAGACGGCGGTCGGCGGCTCGTCGAGCGCGAGCAGGTCGCGCACGGCACCCTCGGCGGCGACGGCGGAGTGCGAGCCGCGCACGACGAGCGCCGGGTCGAGCGGCAGCCCCGCGGCCGCGAGCGCCGCCGCGTAGGCCGCGTACCGCTCGCGCTGCGGCGACAGGCGCTCGAGGTCGCCGACGAACGCGATGCGGCGATGGCCGCGCGCGACGAAGCCCGCGATCGCCGCGGTCGTGCCCGCGACGTTGTCGATCACGACGGCATCCGCCTCGATGCCCGACGGCGCGCGGTCGACGAGCACGAGCGGCACGCCCCGGTCGCCCACCGAGCGCAGCTCGCCGTGCTCGTCGAGCGTCGAGACGAGCAGGATGCCCGTCGCGCGCCGGTGCACGAGGTCCTCGACGATCGCGTGCTCGGTCGCGGCATCCTCGTCGGACGACGCCATCGTCAGCTGCAGGCCGTGCTCGCGCAGCGCATGCTCGACGCCCGTCGCGAGGCCCATGTAGAAGGGGTTCGCGAGGTCGCCGACGACGAGGCCCACGGTGCGCACGGCCGTGCCGCGCCGCAGCTGGCTCGCCGCCGAGTTGAGGGTGAAGCCGAGCGTCGACGCCGCGGCCCGCACGCGGCCGCGCGTGGCGTCGGCGACGTTCGGCTCGCCGTTCAGCGCCCGCGACGCCGTCTTGATGCTCACGCCGGCCGCCTCGGCGACGTCGACGAGCGTCGGCACACGGTGCCCGGCGCGCGGCGCAGGCGTGCGCGCGACGTCGTCGTGCGTCGTCGTCATGCGGCACCTCCCGAGGTCCTGCTCCCATGGGTCGCCGCGTCGAGTCCCACCGTCGTGCCCCTAGCGTCGCACGTCGCGCGCGCACGCGGCAGGCCCGGGCGGTCGATCCGCCCGGGCCCGCCGCGGCATCGCTACGAGCAGGTGGTGCTCCACGCCGTCGCGAGCAGCGACGGCGGGCCGCCGACGTTGCGCACGACGTCGGGGGCGATCGCCGCGATGACCGCGCTCACGGGCGCCGCCGCGCAGGCGTCGTACGTGAGCAGCAGCGGGTCGCCCGTCGCGCCCACGAGGGCGCTCGCCGACAGGGCGTCGGGGAAGTTGATCCCCGTCGCCACCACGATGCCGTCGGCAGCCTCCACGTCGACGAAGCGCTCGACGAGCGCCGCGTTCGTCGCGAAGCGGTCGGGGCCCGAGATGCGCTCGGCGCTGCCCGTCTCCATCCGCGCCGCCACGATCACCGAGTACGACAGGCTCGGGCTGCCGCCCACGACCCACGCCTGCTCGACGCCGAGGTCGTGCAGCGCCTCCGCCGACACGTCGGGCAGGCCCGCACGCGCCGAGAGCAGCACCGGCACGTCGCCGATCGCCGCGGCGACGCCGCTCGCCGACAGGGCATCCGGGAACACCTCGCCGCTCGCGATGAACGCCGTCTCGGCCTCGCCGAACACCTCGGTCGCGATGCGCGCCGCGGTGTCGAACCGGTCGACGCCCGCGATGCGCGTCACGTCGGCGTCGGGGAACCGCGCCGCGAGCGCATCCTCGACCCCGTCGCTCACGGTCGTCGGCCCACCGACGATCGTGATCGACGGCGGCTGCAGCCGGTCGAGCTCCACGAGGGTGCCGTCGAGGATGCGGTCGCCGGGCACGAGCAGCAGGCTCGCGTCGTCGTGCGCGGCGGCGGGTCCGGCGGCGAGCGCGTCGGGGAACGTGCCGCCCGCCGCGATGTAGACCGGTGCGCCGGGCTCGAAGTGCGCCTGCGACGCCAGCACGTTCGTGTCGTACCTGCTCGCACCCGCGTACGTCTCGACGTCGGCGCCGGAGTCGGCCACGACCGACACCGTGACGGGGCCGGAGGCGCTGGCCGCGACCCCGTCGCCACCCGAGAAGCTCGCGACGAACGTGCGATCGCCGAGCGATGGCGCGTCGATCGTGACGGTGGCCGTGCCGGCGACGACCGGCGCGGTGCCGACGACCTCGGCGCCCTCCGAGAAGGTCACCGAGCCCGCCGTCGCCGCCGAGCCGCCGACGGCGACCGTCGCGGTCAGCACGATGTCGTCGCCGATCTCGACGGTCGACAGCGCTGCCTGCAGCGTCGTCGACGACGGCACCGCGGGCGTCTCGACCGTGATGGATGCGGTCGCGGGCGTCGCGGACTCGTCGCCCGTCGCGGTCACGACGTAGTCGCCGTCGGCGACGTCGCCGACCGGCACCTCGACGCGGAACGTGCCGTCGGTCGCCTCGACGCCGATGGGGTCGCCACCGCCCGAGAACGTCACGGTGACGTCCTCGCCGGGCGTGAAGCCCGTGCCGTCGACGGGCACGATCGCACCCGGGGCCACGGCGCCCGGGGGCACCGTGATCGTCGGCACCGGCTCGACGGCAGGGCCGACGACGATCGGGATCGTCGTCATGGTGCTCGCCGTGCCGTCGTCGACCGTGACGCTGATCGTGTACGTGCCCTCGGCGAGGTACGCGTGCGACCCGCGCACGATGCCGTCGACGATCTCGGCCTGCAGGCTCGCCTCGACCGAGGTCGGAGCATCGAGCGCAGCGCCCGAGAGGTCGATGCGCGCGATGTCCGACGGCGTGCCGTCGCCCCAGCTGACGACCGCCGTGACCTCGTCGGCCGCGGCATCCACGCCGTCGATCGTCGCGAGGTCGAGCTCGAGCTCGGCGTCGACGCTCGCCTCGAGCGTCGGCGCGACGGGCGCGACCTGCAGCGTCGGCTCGGGCAGCGTGCCGTCGAACGCGACGGCGGCGACGTGCACCTGCCCGCTCGCGAGCGTGCCGTCGGACGGCGGGAACGTGACCGACACGAGCGGCAGCGCCGCACCGTCGGCCCCGGTCGACAGCGCGACGGGCGCGGTCGCGAACAGCGACGACGGCTTCGTGTCGGTGGAGCCGGGGCCCGTGAGCCTGCCGGGCACCGTCGCCACGATGGTGTTGCCGGCCGAGGGCGACGTCGTGCCGCCGACCCAGTCGCCGAACGTGACCGGCACGTCCTGCGTCGAGCCGTCGGCGTACGTGAGCGTGAGCGTCGTCGACTGCTCGCCCTCGTTGGCCGTGCCGACGAACGACACGTGCGTCGCATCCGCCCCGACGCGCACCGGCAGCACCTGGCCGTCGGGCACGATCGTGTCGTTCGCGGCGCCGGGCAGCGCAGGCAGCACGTACGTGAACGTGCCCGTGCCGGTGCCGACCGGCAGGTCGACCGTCTCGGGCGAGCCGAACGCGAGCCCCGTCGCCTGCAGCTGCGCGAGGTCGAGGGCGGCACCCTGCCCGTCGCAGCTGCCGCCTGCGGATGCGTCGGCGAAGCAGTTCACGTTCGCGAGCGCCGCGATCGCCTCGGCGGTCGTCGACGGACGCGCGACGGTCACCTGCGTGCGCGCGGTGGCCACGAGGTCGCCGGCCGTGACCGTGACGTACGCCGTGAAGACGCCCGCGAGGTCGAACGCGTGCGGTGCCACGACCTCGTAGCCGCCGCCGACGGGCAGCGCCCGCAGCTCGGCCTCCACGGGGCCCTCGCCGTCGAGGAAGTCGACGGTCGCGGTGGGCTCGGTGCCCTCCGGCGTGCCGAGCACGGTCGCGACGGGCGCGTCGAGCTCGGTGCCGACCCAGGCCGTGAGGCCCTCGGCGGGCGTGACGGCGAACGGGCCGGGGTCGACCTCGCCGAGCAGCTCGAGCTCGGCGAGCGTCGTCGGGCCGTCGGTCGACGCGAGCACCTCGAGGCGGTACTGCGCGTACGCGCCAGGGTCCTGCACCACGAAGGGCATCGTCTGCGTCGCCCACGGGAAGACGACGTCGGCGCGCTCGTCGACGGTCGTCCACGACGTGCCGTCGTTCGAGCCCGACAGGGTCCACGCCGTCGGCGACGAGCCCGTCGCCCCGTTCGTGATCGTGTAGATCGTCGTCGTCGACGAGCCGCCGCGCAGCTGCATCTGCAGCGTGGGCGTCTCGGTGCCGAACGTGACCTCCGACGTCGAGTTGTCGTCGACGAGCCCGCCGAGCGCGGGGCCCTCGAGCCCGGCGCCGATGGTGCTGAGGTACGGGTTCGTCGCGTCGACGAGCGGCTCGTAGACCTCCTCGTCGGTGCTCGACGAGCCCCATGCCGACGGCTCCGCCTGCATCGAGAACGCCAGCGAGCTCGACTCCTGCAGCGCCGCCTGGCTCAGCACGGGCGTGTCGAGGGCCTCGCCATCGAGGCTCACGCCGCCGACGTAGATCGTCGAGTCGTCGTTGCCAGGCGCCGTGATCGTGAGGTCGCCGCCGAACGCGTCGTCGCGGTGCACGACGGCGTGGTCGAACAGCGGCGAGCCGATGACGTACTCGCCGGAGCCGAGCGCGAGCGGGTAGAAGCCGAGCGCCGAGAAGACGTACCACGACGAGGTCTCGCCGTTGTCCTCGTCGCCCGCGTAGCCCTGGCCGATCTCGCTGCCGACGTACAGGCGCGACAGCACCTCGCGCACGACCTCCTGCGTCGTCGTCGGGTCGCCGTTCGCGGCCGAGATGTACGGGGTGTGGTGCGAGACCTGGTTCGAGAAGCCGAACTGCCCCATCCGCACGTCACGAGCCTCGAAGGCCTCGTGGATGCCGCTCGACTGGGCGGTCTCGGGCGTCGAGTAGAACTCCTCGAGCTTCGCGTCGAGCCCGTCGCTGCCGCCGTAGAGGGCTGCGAGCGCCGGCACGTCGAACGGCGCGTGGAAGGCGAACGTCCACCCCGGCGCCTCCGTGTACGCGTGGTTCTGCCAGTCGGTCGGGTCGTACTCGTCGCGCGAGAGCTGCCACGTGCCGTCGGGCTCGCGCGCCTGGAAGAAGCCGACGTTCGGGTCGAACATGTTCACGAAGTCGCTCGCCCGCGAGTCGAAGTAGACGGCGTGCTCGGCGTAGACCGCCTGGCGCGCCGGGTCGACGTCGGGATCGGTCGCGAGCATCGCGGCCATGTCGGCCATCGCCGCGTCGTTGATGTTGCCCTCGAGGCCCCACGAGACGCTCTGGCCCGTCGTGGATGCCGTGTAGGCGAGGAACTGCGACGTCGTGATGCCCTTGCGGCCCACGGCGTTGGGGTTCACGAGCGTCGTGTCGCTCGCCGACGACACCGTCGCGTTGCGCAGCGCCGCCTCGTACGCCTGCTCGGCGAGGCCCGTCGAGATCGCGCCCGACGTGTACGCCTCGGCGAACGACGCATCCGACGACGTGCCGGTCATGAGGTCGGCGTAGCCCGGCGACGACCAGCGCGCGATCCATCCACCGTCGCGGTACTGCTGCACGAAGCCGTCGACGAGTCGCTCGGTCACCTCGGGGTAGAGGAACGAGTACAGCGGCCAGACGGTGCGGTACGTGTCCCAGAAGCCGTTGTTGACGAAGATCTGGCCGTCCATGATGACGGCGTTCGTCTCGGTCGCCGTCGCAGCACCCTCGGTGGCGCGCACGGGCGAGGCGTACTGCCACACCGGCGCCTCGGCGGTGCCGGTGTTCTCGGACTGCGAGTTCGGGTAGAGGTTCAGGCGGTAGAGGCCCGAGTAGAACGTGACGAGCTCGGCCTCGGTGGCGTTCGACGCCGAGAGGTCGACGACCTCGAGGCGATCGAGCCACAGGTCGCGGGCGGCGTCGCGCACCTCGCCGTACGAGCTCCCCGTCACCTCGAGGTCGAGGTTGCGCTGCGCCTGGTCGAGGGAGATGAACGACGTCGCGAAGCGCAGCTCGAGCGGCTCCTCGCCGGTCTCGAAGCGCGCCCACGCCGCGGTCGTGCGCTGCGACGCCATGCCGGTCGCGACGGGCGCGTCGGTGAACGTGCCGTACACGAACATGCGCGACGAGCCCGCCGAGAGGCCGCTGCCGCCTTCGACCCAGCCGCTCACGACGCCATCCGCCGAGATCCGCAGACCCGACTGGCCCTGCACCTGGTCGACCATGACGGTGCCGAGGTCGGCGCCGTCGGGGAAGTCGAAGCGCATGATGCCGCCGTGGTCGGTGGGCGTCATGGCTGCCGAGAGGCCGTTCACGAAGTCGACGGCGTACTCCTCGGGCGTCGCGACCTCGTCGTCGTGGCTGAACTCGAGCCTGCGCGACGCGGGCGTGCCCGACGGCTGCGCGGTGTCGAGGCTCGGCATGATCGCGAGCTGCGCGCGGTCGCCCATCCAGGGGCTCGGCTCGTGGCTGATGCCGAGCGCCTCGAGCGCAGGCAGGTTGTTCGCGGTGTTGCGCGACTGCCAGTCGTACAGCCACGACTGGGACGTCGCATTCGTCATCGGCACGAGGAAGTTGAAGCCGTTGGGCACGGCGGTGGCGGGGATGTTGTTGCCGCGCGAGAAGCCGCCGGAGGAGTTGGTGCCGCGGCGGGTGTCGACGTGGTCGAGCACCGTCTCGGCGTCGAGGGGCGTCGCGGGAGCGATCGACAGGTCGTCGACCCAGCCCGAGAAGCGCGTCGCGGCGGATCCGCCGGGGTTGTCGTACTCGAGCAGCACCTGCGTGATGGTGCCGCCCTCGAGGCTGCCGAGCGGCACGCGGATCTGGTTCCACTGGTCGGCGTACAGCGAGTGCGCCTCGCCCTGCCCGATCGCGGAGGCGGGGAACCCGTACTGGTCGACGAGCTGCGCATCCGACATCCGCACGGTCTCGCCGGCGGCCGTCTCGATGACGAGGTCGAGCGCGACGTACGTCGACGGGTACTGCAGGTCGAGGGCGTAGAGGGTGGGCAGCACGGCGTACGACAGCTCGGAGTCGGCCGCGATGGTCACGTCGAGGTCGTCGACGAGCACGTTCGTCGACGACGCGGGGCCGTCTCCGAGGTGCTGGCCGCGGTACAGCACGGCCGCGAGGCCGTCGAAGCCGCGGTTGGAGGCGATGTTGTAGCCCGACGCGGGGCCGCTGCCGACGGTCGTGCGCATCGGCGAGGCGACGGCGCCGGTGTCCTCGCCGCGCAGGTCGAGGTCGGCCAGCTGCAGCAGCGGCGCACCGTCGTTGGCCGTGATCTGCAGTCGGAAGTGCTGGTGGGTCGCGGGCGCGGCGAGCGCGTACTCGACCTGCGTGAAGGGGGCGGCGGCGCGCAGCTGCTGCACCTGCGCGTCGACGTCGACCCACGTCTCGCCGTCGTCGGAGCCCTGCAGGGTCCAGTCGCGCGGGTTGCGGTCGGCGGAGTCGTTCGCGGTCGTGAGCGCGTACGTCACGACGGTCACGGGGGCGGCGAAGTCCATCTGTACCCAGCCCGTGCGGGTGCGCGTGAGCCACTTCGAGCCGGCATCGCCGTCGAAGAGGCGCACGGCGGTCTCGCCGGGAGGGTTCTCGCCGGATGCGGTGACGGCCGAGATCTGCGACGTGAGGCTCGACGCCGGCAGCGTGCCTCCCTGCACGTTGACGGGCGGCTCGTACGCCTCCGACGGCGGCACGGGGTGCGCGGCGACGTCGGCGGTCTCGAACGACGTCGTGAAGGGCGGGTCGGCGGCGACGGCGGGAGCGGCGTCGAGGCCGATGAGCGGGATGGCGAGCAGGGCCGCGAGCGCGGCTGCCACGGGGGCGAGGATCCGACGGGATCGGGTGGACAGCGGCGTGCGACGGTGCAGCATGCGAACTCCTGGTGCCGTGACTGACATCGTTGTCAGTCGTGGGCAGGCTATGCGGATGCCGTGGCGTTCGTCAAGCGTTCCGATGCGGATGCGGTGCGTCGGCGCAGCGGCGCGCGACCGCATCGTGGCCCGAGTCCCCCGCGCGTCCGCACCCCGCGACCCCTCGCCAGCCGCGCGCCCGCGGGGTACAGTCGGGCAACCGCGACGCTCGGCATGAGGAGCAGCATGCGCATCCGCACCGCATCCGCCACCGCGATCGTCGCCGCCCTGGGGGTCGCGCTCGCGGCGCCCGCAGCGGCGCAGGCGGCACCCGTCGCCATCGCGCCGCGCTTCGCGTCGAGCGCCGCCGCGCCCGCCGGATCGTGGGCTGGCCTCGAGCCCGCAGGCACCGACGGCGTCGCCCGCACGACCGCGGCGATCACGGGCTCCACGGCGTTCACGCTGCAGGTGCACGAGCCCGCCGGCGCGACGGGTCGCGTGCTCGATCCCGCGCTCGACGGCACGGTCGCGCTCGCCGTGACGCCGCTGTCGGCCGGCGCCGCGGGCACCACCGGCGCGACCGCGTACTTCGACCCCGCGGCGCCGACGAGCGCCCCGAACGGCTGGCCGGGCGCGAACGACGTGCTCACGAGCGGCTTCGCCGTCGAGCAGGGCATCCAGACGTGGGCGTTCTCGTACGCGTTCGACTTCTCGGGCCTCGCGGGCGGCGTGCTGCCCGCCGGCTCGCGCATCGCCGTGTCCGACGTCGACGTGTGCCAGAGCGCGACCGTCGGCGGCATCGACGAGCGGTTCGCGGCCACGTCGTCGGCGACCGGGCCGTGGCTCGACTACCAGTACCGCGTCGTCGTGTCGGGCTCGCAGCCCACGCCGACGCCCACCGTCACGTTCGACGCCGACACCGGCGGGTACGCCATCACGCCGCAGTGCGTCGACCGCGGCATGACCGAGGTGCTCGTCACGACGCAGCCCGTCTCGACCCTCACGCTCGAGCTCGCCAACCGCCAGGGAGCCGGCGTCACGCGCTTCGGGCTGCTGCTGCCGACGAGCGCGCCGGCGCCGGGCATCCAGCTCGTGAAGACGACCGACGGGCAGGACGTCGCGGCCGCGCCCGGCCCGCGGCTCGTCGCCGGCGAGCCCGTCGACTACGGCTTCGCCGTCACGAACTCGGGCACGACCGACCTCGCGTCGGTGACCGTGACCGACGATCGGGTGGATGCCGCGGCGATCGACTGCGGCGACGGCACGAACGTCATCCCGCTGCTGCCGGTCGGCGCGACCGTCGACTGCGCGGCGACGGGCACGGTCGTCGTCGGCCAGCACGCGAACACGGCGACGGCGACGGGGTTGCCCGTCGACTCGCGCGGTGCGCCCGTCGCGGGTGCCGCGTCGCCGTCGGCGCAGGACTCGTCGTGGCATCTCGGCGTGGTCGACCCGTCGGCATCCATCGCGACGAGCGCGTCGACGGGCGAGGCGCAGCCCGGCGAGACGGTGACGTTCACGACGACGGTCGGGAACACGGGCGTCACGACGCTCGACGGCGCCGTCGTGGAGGCCCCGGTGCCCGACGGGTTCGAGGTGACGGATGCGGGCGGCGGCGTCGTGACCGACGGGGGCGCATCGGGCAGCAGCGTGCGGTGGGAGGTCGGCGAGCTCGCCGCGGGCGAGACCGCCACGCTGACGCTCACGGGCGTCGTGCGCGAGACGCAGCCGGGCGCCGTGCTCGAGCTGCGCGCGAGCGGCTCGGCGTCGGTCGGCGAGACGACCGTGGCGCTGCAGCCCGTCGAGGCGTGCGTCGACGACGAGACCGCCTCGTGCGCCGTCGTGACGGTCGCGGCGGTCGCCCCGCCGTCGACCGCGCCGCCCACGACGACGCCGTCGACCCCTCCGAGCACCCCGCCGTCCGTCGACCCTGGCGCGAGCGGCACGCTGCCCGCGACGGGCTCCGACCTCGCGCCCGTCGCGTGGATCGTCGCGATGGCGACGCTGCTCGTGGGGCTCGGCGTCGTGCTGCGGCGCCGCACGCGCTGACGTCACACGGCTGCAACGTCGAGGGCTCGCGAACGTTCACGTCGTCGTAACGCCGGGGTTCGGGGTACGTGCCAGCCTGGGCATCCCGACGGACGGAGCACCCCATGCGATCCACCGACCACCGCTCGCCCCTCGCCACCGACGCCGCCCTCGCGCTGCTGCGCGTCGTGCTCGGCGGCGTCATGATGGCCCACGGCCTGCAGAAGCTGCTCGGCGGCGGCATCGCCGGCACCGCATCCGGATTCCGCGACATGGGCATCCCGCTCGCCGACCTCGCGGCCCCCGCCGTCATCGCCGTCGAGGTGCTCGGCGGCGCCGCGATGATCGCGGGCCTGCTCGTGCCGCTCGTCGCCATCGCGTTCGTCGCTGTGCTCGGCGTCGCCGCGGTGCTCGTGCACGGCCCCGCGGGCTTCTTCGCGCAGGCGGGCGGCTTCGAGTACCCGGCGGTGCTCGCCGTCGCCTCCGCCGCGATGGGCATCGCGGGCAGCGGACGCTTCGGCCTCGACGCCATCCTCGCCGCACGCCTCGCACGTCGGCCGTCGCGCGTCGGGGCGCCCGCGGCCGCGCGCTGAGGGCGCGCGCCGCGTCGAAACCGCACGTGCGCGGGCTCTCGCGTGCGATGGGCCCCCGAGACCCCTGCGCGGCGCGGATTCGGCGCGGATGCGCTCGGTCCGGGCGGCGCGCATCCAGCGACGAGGCCTAGCCTCGCGACATGCACGTCTCCCACCGTCGCCCGCTCGCCGTAGCCGCCGCCATCCTCGCGGCGGCCGTCGCGCTCACGGGCTGCATCCCGAGCATCCCGCAGCCGCCGAGCCCCACGACGACGAGCGACCCCACCACGACGCAGCCGCCGGCCGACGCGAGCCTCGACGACTACCTGACCGCCGCGACCGCCGAGGGCGGCGCGGCCGTCGGCTCGGCGTCGGGCGACGCCGTCGCGGGCGGCGAGGGCGGCGCGGTGCAGACGAGCGACTCGGCGATCGCCGTGAACGGCGGCTCGATCGAGATCGTCGTCGAGTCCGACGTGCCGTTCGACACCGTGCTCGTCGGCGCCGGCTCGACGACGGTCGGCTCGGCGACGCCGACGGCGTGGCCGGGCTCGTACGAGATCGCCCTCGGTGCCGCGACCACCTCGACGTCGATCGTCGTGACGGTGTCGCAGGCGCCGCCGTCGACGGAGTTCTCGGTCGTCGTCGCCGTCGTCGGCACCGATGGCACCGTGAGCGCCGTGGATGCGACGAACGTGTCGATCGTCGAGGTCGGCACGGGCGACGTGCAGGTGAGCGTGTCGTGGAACGAGGACGTCGACGTCGACCTCTACGTCGTCGACCCGAACGGCGAGACGATCTACTACGGCGCGACGACGTCGTCGTCGGGCGGCGAGCTCGACCTCGACTCGAACCCGTCGTGCCAGATCGACGGCATCCGCAACGAGAACGTGACGTGGCCCCTCGGCGAGGCGCCGTCGGGCACGTACGAGGTGCGGCTCAACCTCTATGCCGACTGCAACATCGACCAGACGAGCTGGGTCGTGACGGTGCAGGCGATCGGCCGCACGTACCGGTGGGAGGGCGTGCTCGAGGCGCCCGGCCGCGGCGGCGGCGAGGATGAGGGCATCCTCATCGCCCGCTTCGACGTGCCCTAGGCGCTCGGGTCGGCGCGGCGCGCGGCGGCCTCGGCACGGTCGGCCTGGCGGCGGCGGTTGACGGCGACGATGCACCAGAGCACGAACGCGAAGCCAGCGGCAGCGGCGAGCGCGCCGACCCAGCCGAGCACCCGTAGCTCCGCGTCCGCGCGGGGATCGACGAGCACGAAGCCCACGCGCCGCACGAGGCCCGCCCGTCCCGGTGGGAAGGACGCGTCGTAGGGATCCGACGCGATGGCCGCGGCGACGCCGAGCGCGACGTAGCCTGCGAGCCCGCCGACGCCGGATGCGATGGCTCCGCCGCGCTCGGCGCGCGTGAGTCGCGCCTTCGACGGACGGCCACGGCGTCCCGTCCCGAGCCCGCGCTCCGGGGGCGTCGCGCCGTCGCGGAGCCCGCGGGCACCGCTCGCGGCGCGAGCCTCCATCCGCCTGAGAAACCCCCGGTCCCACGGTTCCTGGAGCCACGCGTTCAGCACCGCAGCCAGCCGCGAGCAGGCGTTCTCGTCGCCGAGGATGTCGCGGAGGACGACGGTCGTGCCGTCCTTGCAGAACACGTGGATGCTCGCCATCGGGTGCCACATCCCGCGCGGCACCACGAACCAGTCCCAGAGGCCGCCGTCTGCGGGGCGGCCACCGAATCGCTCGATGTCGTCGCGATCGAGCACGTACGTGCGCGTGCGCCCGTGCACGATGACGCGATCCGCCTCGAGCACGAGGCCGGTCCTCGCGAAGATGACGTTGCTGACGACGAGGAACGCGAGGTAGGTGCAGCCCGCCAGGAACAGCCAGTGCAGGTCGTCCTGCGGACGCAGCAGGGTCGGCACGACGACGACCGCGACGAGCATGCACGTCACGAGCCACCACCACCAGCTCGTCAGCTGCATGTGGATGCCCCGCGACCGCCGCAGCATCCGCGACCGCGTCGCGCGCAACGAGGCACGCTCGGTCGCGTCGGCGGGGTCGGAGGTCACGTCCTCATGCTGGCCGACGCGCGCCGTCGGCCGGCGTCGGCGTGCCGTCGCCACGTCAGGGCGCGACGCGGATCGTGCCGGTCGACGAGGCCGCGACCGTGACGCCGTCGGCGACGACTGCGACGTCGACCGTCGCCTCGCCGGCGACGTCGGCGCCGGGGTCGACCGCCTCGACGACCAGCACGACGGCGTCGGCGCTCGACGAGGGCGGGATGCACGCGCCTCCGCCCGCGGTCGACGGACAGCGCCACGCGCCCGCGTCGACGATGCGCATGGTCGTCGGCAGGTCGACGCGCAGCGAGTCGACCGTCGCCCCCGACCGCAGGCCGAGGTCGACCGCGATCGTCGTGGCGCCCGCGCCGACGGCGACGTCGATCGTCAGGGATGCGGGATTCGCCTGCGTCGATGCCTCCGGGGCTCCCGCCGAGTCGCTCGGCTCGGCAGTGGGCGGGGCGCTCGGCTCCGGCGCCTCGGTCGCCGTTGGCGCTGGAGCAGCCACCGTCGGCGACGCCACGGGCGCCGACGACGTCGGTGCGACCTGCTGGGTCACGACGAACGCCGCGACGACGCCAGCCACCACGAGCAGCCCGAGGAGCACGGAGCCGGCGATGCGGACGCCACGACTCGATCGCGGAGCGCGACGACCAGACGCGACGGCCCCCGCGCCGCCGGCGACGCCGGCCTCGACGGCGGCGTGCGCCGACGCCGCGCCGCCGACCATCTGGGTGAGCACGACGAGCGGCAGCACGAGGGCGAGCGCGGGCAGCGCCGCGAAGCGGGCGAGCGCGCGCCTGCAGCGGGCGCACTCGTCGAGGTGCTCGCATGCGGACGCGACCGGCGTGCCCTCGGCGGCGAGGGCCTCGCGGTGCGCCGCGCACGCGTCGACGCCCTCCGCCTCGAGCATCGTGCGTCGGATCTCGACGCGCAGCGCCTTCCGCGCGCGGCTCGCAGCCGCTGCGACCGTGTTCGCCGCCTCGCCGGTGACGGCCGCGATCTCGCGAGGCTTCATGCCGTCGACGGCGACGGCGGTCAGCAGCTCGCGCTGCCTGCGCGGCAGGCGTGCCATCGCCGCCGCGACGATCTCGAGCTCGCTGGCGACGTCGGTCGGCCGCTGCTCGTCGGCATCCTCCACGCGCACGTGGGCGTCGGCGAGCGCCGTGAAGTCGTCGGCGCCGACGTCGCCGATCGCCGGTGCGCGCCGCAGGTCGATGACCCGGTTGCGGATCGCGCGCGCGAGGTACGCGACCGGGTTCTCCGACGGCCCCTGCCCGTCGCGGAAGCGCTCGATGAGCCGCAGCATGACCTCGGAGGCGAGGTCGTCGGCGTCGAGTCGCGCGTGGCTGCGGCCGATCTCGCGGTGCGCGATGCGCACGAGCAGCGGATGCAGCTGGCCGAAGAGCGCGCCGAGCGCCTCGGCGTCGCCGTCGCGGGCCTTCGCCGTGAGGTCGTCCACGAGGGCACGCTGCGCAGGGGTCACCGACGGTCACCCGCGCGGCGACCCCTGTGGGAGTCGAGTGCTCGCTGCATTCCTCTCTGCAAGACGAGCGACGCGTCGGATCATGACGCGCCGGGCCGGGATCGGCGGTCGCGGGCGCTCCCACGCAGATCCGGCTCGCGTCAGGTCGGCTCGGCGGTCACCCACTCCAGCCAGCGCTCGTCGGGCCGTTCCTCGGCGCCGTGCGCTCGCGCGCACGCATCCGAGCAGAAGGCGAAGCCGAAGGCGGCGTCGTGGATCCAGCGCTTGCGCGCCCAGAACCGGTCCATGATCGCCACGATGCTCGGATCCTCGGCGAGCACGTCGTCGAGCCGCGCTCGCAGCACCTCGACGTGGCGCCCGCAGCGGTCGCACGTGATGCCCAGCACGATGCTCACGATCGTCGACTCCTGGCTCTGGACGTGTCCTCGCTCTGATGACGGTCGACAGTGGACATCGTGACGCGCAGGGCGGAGGCGGACGTGCAGGACGTCCGCCTCCGCTCCCCCGCTACCGCTGCGCGCGTCGTCGCCGTGCGGCGACGACCAGCATGACCGCGCCTGCCGCGACGAGCAGCGCGGCGATCGTCAGCGCCCACGCACCGATCTCGAGGCCGGTCCGCGGCAGCGCGGCCACGGCCGGCGGCACACGATGCGTCGTCGTGCACGTGGCCGCCGGGTCGCAGCTGCCGCGCGCGTCGTCGGTCGTGACGACGTTCTGCAGGCGTCCATCGCCGCCGGCGACGACCGTCACCGAGTACGAGATCGTCACCGTCTGGCCGGGCGCGAGGTCACCGGTCCACACGAGGGCCGACCCGTCGCGCACGACCGAGCCCGACGTCGCCTGCGCGTCGCCGTTCCATCGTGCGTCGTCGAGCACGGCCGACAGGTCGTCGACGATCGACGCGTCGTCGATCGCGCCGGTGCCGGTGCTGCGCACCGTGAGCGCGTACGTCACGACGTCGCCGGGCGCGACCTCCGTCCCGGATGCAGGATCGGCCGTCTTGGCGACGACGAAGCCGCCGACGGGGTGCTCGGTGCTGCACGCATCGGCGCAGCCATCGCTCGTCACGACGTTGCGCAGCGTGGCGTCGCCGTCGGCGGTCACGATCACCGAGTAGGTGATGGTCGCGACCTCGCCGGGCTGCAGCGTGCCCGACCACGAGAGCGTCGATCCGTCGACGTCGACGGTGCCGAGGGTCGCCTGCGCGGTGCCGACGAGCGTCGCGTCGTCGAGCACGTCGGCGAGGTCGTCGACGAGCGCGGCCTCGACCGCACCCTCGCCGCGCTGCGTCACGATGATGGTGTACGCGACGGCCTGCCCGACGGCGACCGTCGCCCCCGACATCGGATCCGCGGACTTCGCCACCGCGTAGTCGCCCGTGATGTGCTCGGTCGTGCACGCCTCGGCGCATCCGGGGCTCGTCACGACGTTGGCGAGCGAGGTGTCGCCAGCGCCGGTGACGACCACCGAGTAGGTCACGGTGACCACGTCGCCGACCGCGAGGTCGCCCGACCACGTGAGCGCGCCCGTCGTCTCGTCGAACGCCGCGTGGCCCGCCGAGGCGACGACGTCGCCGTCGAGCTCGGCGTCGTCGAGCACGGCCGTGAGGTCGTCGACGAACGTCGCACCGTCGACCGCTCCCGCACCCGTCTGCGAGACCGTGACGACGTAGTCGATGCGGTCGCCGATCGCGACGGTCGAGCCCGACGCCGGATCGGAGGACTTCGCGACGACGTAGCCGCCCACGAGGTGCTGCGTGGAGCAGTCGGAGGTGCATCCGGGGCTCGTCACGACGTTGTCGAGCACGGCGTCGCCGGCGCCGGTGACCCGCACCGAGTACGTGATGGTCACGACGTCGCCGACCGCGAGGTCGCCGCTCCAGGTGAGCGTCGACGTCGCGGCGTCGAACGCCACGTCGCCCGACGAGGCGACGGCGTCGTCGGCGAACGTCGCGTCGTCGAGCACCGCCGTCAGGTCGTCGACGAGCGTCGCGCCCGCGACCGAGCCGGCACCCTGCTGCGTCACGGTGAGCGTGTACGCGACGACGTCGCCGGCCGCGACGCTCGATCCCGATGCGGGATCGGCATCCTTCGCCACGACGTAGGTGCCCACGAGGTGCTCCGTGCCGCACTCGGTCGTGCATCCCGGGCTCGTGACGACGTTGCCGAGGCGCGCGTCGCCCGCGCCGGTCACCTCGACGGAGTAGGTGATCGTCACGACGTCGCCGACCGCGAGGTCGCCGGTCCACGTCAGCGCACCCGTCGTCGGATCGACCGCGACGGAGCCCGCCGACGCCGTCGCGTCGCCGCGGTACGTCGCGTCGTCGAGCACGTCCGACAGGTCGTCGACGAGCGTCGCGTCCTGCACGGCGGCCTGGCCGGCCTGCGTCACCGTGAGCGTGTACGTCACGACGTCCCCGGGCGCGACGCTCGAGCCCGAGGGCGGATCGGCGGACTTCACGACCGAGTACGAGCCGACGGGATGCGCGGTCGAGCAGTCGCCGGCGCATCCAGGGCTCGTCACGACGTTCGCGAGCATCGCGTCGCCGGCCCCGGTGACGGTGACCGAGTACGTGATGGTGACGACGTCGCCGTCGGCGAGGTCGCCCGTCCACGACAGCCGCCCGGTGGCCTCGTCGAACGTCAGGTCGCCCGCGGTCGCCGTCGCGTCACCGAGGTAGGTCGCGTCGTCGAGCACGTCGGAGAGGTCGTCGACGAGCATCGCGCCGGGCACGGGGGCGGTGCCCACGTGCGTGACGGTGATCGTGTACGTGATGGTGTCGCCGAGCGTGACGGCCGTGCCCGACTCGGGGTCGGCCTCCTTGTCGACGACGTAGCCGCCGACCGGCGTCTCGGTCGAGTCCGGCGGGCTGGTCACGGGCGGCAGCAGCGGCGGCACGCCCGTGGCGGTGGCCGTGTTCACGACCTGCCCGTTCGTGACGTCGGCTGCGGTGATCGTGTACGGGGCGTCGGCCGTGCACGTCGCGACGCCGCCTGGCTGCAGCGTCGTCGGTGCGCACGTGACGCCGATGCCCGCAGCGGCGAGCATGTCGTCGTGCACGACGACGTCGGTGAGCGTCGTCTCGCCCGTGTTCGTGACGGTGAAGCCCCAGAGGATCTGGTCGCCGGCATCGTGGACGCCGTTGCCGTTCACGTCGACGACGTCGGTGATCTCCTTGTCGAGCCCGATGCCCGGCTGCAGGGGGATGTTCGTGAACGTGCAGCGCACGTCGAGCGCGCCCGATCCCTGTGCCACCGAGACCGAGCCGCTCGTACCCGAGCCCGACGCCACGACGGTGCCCGACGCCTCGTCGACGCACTGCCAGGTCGTCGTGTAGTTCGCCAGGTCGGTCGTGCCCACGCCGACCTCGGTGAAGGTGCCAGCGACGCCGTCCACGCCGAGCAGCGGACCGGCCGTCTCGCTCGCCTGGTCCTGCACGCCGACGTCGTCGCCCTCCGTCACGCCGACGTACGGCGTCTGGGTGCCGGAGCCGCTCAGCTCGACGCGGAACTGGTCGGTCGGCGCGTAGCGCCCCTCCGGCAGGTCCTTCTCGACGAGCAGCAGGTTCGGGTACGCGCAGCTCGCCATGTCGGCGAGCGTGCCAGGCACGGTCACGGCCGTCTGCGACAGGATGGCGCCCGTCTGCGGCGCGACACGGGTCACGGTCGTGCCGGAGCCGATGGCGATGCTGCCGTCGGCGACGACGGCGAGCGACGCGTACTGCCCGAGGTTCGCGGGCATCGTGCTGATCGATGCCGCCGTGTAGGCGACGGAGCCGGCGGCCGTGGCGATGGGCGCATCGACGCGCGCGAACGTGCCCGCCGCGGTCGAGCTCGAGTTCGACACGACGTAGAGGTTGCCGACCGCGTCGAACGCCATGTCGCCGTTGGTGCCGAGGCCGGAGATCGTGCCCACCTGCCCGATGAGCGTGCTCGTGGCGGTGTCGAACGCGTAGAGCACCCAGGGCGAGCCACCGGTCGCGAAGTAGTAGATGCCCGTCGCCGGGTCGATGGCGCCCGCGATCGTCGCCGACGTGTTCGCGACGCCAGGGAACGTCTGCGTCGTCTCGGTCGCCGCGTCGTAGCGCAGCACCTGTCCGGCGGTGCGGTCGTAGCCGTACAGCAGGTCGCCACCGCCCTCGGGCAGCGCGATGGCGTTCACGGCGTTGCCCGCAGGCACCGTGAAGGCGCCGTTCGCCGACGTCGCGCCGGTGGCGGCGTCGATCCTCGTGATCTGCCCGGTGCCACTCGTCGCGTAGACGACGCCGCTCGTGCACGTGAACGCGGGCTGCGCGGCCTGCGCCGCAGGTGCGGCGAGGGAGGAGACGGCCGTCACCCCGGCCAGCGCGAGCATCCCTGCCACGAGCATGCTCGTCCATCGGCGGACTCGCGCTGCGGTGCTGCGGCGTGCGTCTGGGGTGGTGGGCACGGAGACTCCTCGATCCGAGGCGCAGTCGGTTCAGACGCCTCCAGGTGTCAAGACGAGGCGCGGTCGCGAACGTGACGCGGGTGCGCAGGACTCGTCGACGACTGTCCCCCGACGCTCCGATGCCCATCCGCGCGGCGTCACGAATCGATGCGCGACGCGTCAGCGGATGCGTGACCACCGATCCGAGGAGCCTGCCGATGGATGCGGACCCGACCACCGTGCGACTGACCGACCGTGCGTTGGCGCGCATCGCCGTCGTGCATCGACGCGCATCCGATCGACTCGACGTCGTCGCGCTCCAGCGAGCGACGGAGCGGCGACCGGATGTCGCGGCACCCACCGCGCCGTGCGATGGGGATGCGCCGTGACGCATGCGGTCGTCGCGTGGACGCGCCTCGAGGCCGCCTCGCGCGCGCTCGTGACGGCCCTCCGCGCGGAGGCTGCCACGACGGACGACGACGAGCTGCGATCGCTGCTCGAGGCGAGCCGGGCCGCCGTGGAGCGCGAGACGAGGATGGCCGCGCGCTCGTCGACTGCGGCCGTCGACCGCAAGGTGCGCGAGCTGGAGTGGCGGCTCGCCGTGCTCGCGGACGTCGCCGAGGCGGTCCGCGTGCCGCGGGGCCGCGGGTGGCGACGCGACGCCGACCTCACCGACTTCCTCGTGGACGTGCGGCCGCGCGACCGGTGAGCTCGTCGGTGCCGCAGCGCCTGCAGCCGCGTGGGATCATGGAGTCCATGCCCGACGCGAACGAGCCCCCCGCGGGTCTCGGCGACGGCATCCGCGCCCGCATGCTGCTCGTCGGCGGGGCATCCGGATCGGGCAAGTCGCGACTCGCGGAGTCCTCCGGGCTGCCGGTGCTGCGCCTCGACGACTTCTACCGCGTCGCGGGCGACCCGGCGCTGCCGCTGCTCGAGACCGGCGAGGTCGACTGGGATCACCCCGGCTCCTGGCACCTGCCCGACGCGATCGCGGCGATCGAGCAGCTCGCGACGACCGGACGCACGCAGGTGCCCGACTACGACATCTCGCTGAGCGACCGCGTCGGCTGGCGCACGCTCGACCTCGGCGACGCGCAGGCGTTCGTCGCCGAGGGCATCTTCGCGAGCGAGGTCGTCGCGCCGGCGCTCGAGCGCGGCCTGCTGCTCGATGCGATCGCGGTGCGCCGCCCGCGCGGCGCCACGATGGCGTTCCGCTTCCTGCGCGACCTGCGCGAGCGGCGCAAGAGCCCCGCGTTCCTCGTGCGCCGCGGGCTGCTGCTCGCGCGCCGCGAGCCGGCGATCGTGCGAGCGCTGACGGATGCGGGATGCCGCCCGCTGCGGCCGCGCGCGATCCGCCGCGAGCTCGCGCGCCACGCCGCCTGATCCGAGCGGCCCCGCGTCAGACGGGCAGCAGCCCGGCGCGCTCGCCGTCGCGGCGCACGCGCCACGCCCAGAGCCTGGGCCCGGCGACGTAGCCGGCGAGCGCCGACAGCGCCGTCGACAGCACGAGCGACAGCGCCACGACGATGCCGAGCCCGAGCCCGCTCGTGAGCAGGCCGACGAGGGTCGTGACGCCGCTGCCGACGATCGTGATGCCCGCCTGCACGAGCGTGCCGATGCCGCAGCACCACCACGTGATCTCGCGCGGACGCGGCACGCCTGCGCGCCGCAGGATGCGCACGCTCGTCGACGCCCCGAGCGCCACGAGACCCGCGGCGACGAGCACGGCGACGACGACCGTGACGATCCACGGCGTCGGGTCGATGCTCGCGAGCCAGTCGTCGACCGCATCCTCGATGCCGCCCGAACCTGCGACGAGCTCGACGAGGAGCCACCGGGCGAGGGCGACGACGATCGCGACGACCGACAGCGCGACGACGAGGTTCACCCCGACGGTCACGAACGAGAGGCCCCAGCCGCCGGCGTCGCGCGCCGCGCGACGCACGTGCGGCGGCAGCGCGGGCCTCGGGATGCGCTGCGCGCGACCCGCCACGTCAGTCGACCCGCGACAGCTCGGCCGCGTCGGCCTCGACGGCGCGTCGCTCGGCGTCGACCTCGGCCTGCCTCGCCTCGGCCTCGATCTGCGCCCACGTCGGGCGCGGCCGGAAGGCCAGCAGGTAGGTCCAGCCGAACAGCATGCCCACGACCCCCGTGAGCACGATCGACACCGCGAGGCACGCGAAGAGGTAGCCCCACGCCGAGCCGATCGTGAACGCCGCCGACGACGACGACGCGAGCGAGAAGAACAGGCCTCCGATGAGCGCCGTCGGCCATCCGACCGATCCGACGAGGCCGCCGATCGCCGTGGTCGTCGCGTACGCGAGCGCGATCGAGCGCTTGATGCCCACGAGCCCCGCCGAGCGGTGCCAGAGGAGGCTGGCGACGCATCCGGCCGCGGCGATCGCGCCGGTGACGAGCAGCACGATGAGGATCGTGAGCGGGATGCGCGCCGGATCGGCCCAGAACGCCACGAGGTCGGTGAGGCTGTCGGCCTCGAGCGCGTCGAGGCCGCTCGTGCCGCCCTCGGAGAAGGAGCCCCAGAGCAGCAGCACGATGGCGGCGGTGACGAACAGGTGGGTCGCGAGCGCGAGCAGCAGCTGCCCGACGAGCGAGCCGAGCAGCGCGGCGCCCGTCTGCCTGCGCGTCAGCCGCCGCTTCGGCGGCGCGTGCAGCACGGGCGGGAAGGGCATGGGCGGCGGGCCGTAGGCGCCGTACGGCATCGGCTGGCCGTACGGGCTCGGCGGCCCGTAGGGCGCCGGGTAGCCGTACGGCATCGGCTGGCCGTACGGAGCGCCGTACGCGAGCGGCTGGCCGTACGGCATCGGCTGCCCGTACGGCGACCAGCCGACGGGTGCCGGTTGCGCGAGCGCGACCGAGGCGGATGCGGGATGCGGCGGCTGCGGCGGCACGGGGGCGGCGGGCGCCGGGTACGGGCCGGCCGGGTTCGGGCCTCCCGCCTGCGGCGCCATGGGCATGCCCTGCATGCCGCGCTGCTGGGCCTCCCACGCCATCCGCGCCGCGACGGAGGGCGGCACGGCGCCCGCCATGGGATTCGCGAGCGGCGGTGGCAGTGCGCGCGTGCGGCGGTCGCGCTCGCGGCGCTCGGCGCGCTGCGCCATCGCGGTCTGCGGCACCAGGCCGTCGGGCGCGGACTCGGCGGCGCGACGCCGCTTCGGCTTCGCGACGACGTCGGCGGGCACGGGGGTGTCGCTGCCTGGCGGCGGCGGGGCCTCGAGCTCGCTCACGCACGCGACGGTACCCCTCGTCGCTGGGACGATCGTGCACCGCGGCTCGGCGGCGCCCGCACGTCGCGGCGCAGCGGCGTCAGCGCTTCGCCGGCTCCGAGCGCTCGTGGAAGATGCCGGCCATCCACAGCCACACGAGCGCGCCCGCGACGATCGTCGCGATGCCCGAGCCGATGGCCGTGAGCGCGATGCCGATCGCGGCGTTGCCGAGCACCTGGCTCACGCTGTCGCTCGTGCCGAACAGCAGGCCGCCGAGCGCGCCGACCGTGCCGGTGACGATCGTCGCGACGACCGTGCCCATCGGCACCGCGACCGTCGTGACCATGCCGGGGCGCCGCACGCCGTGCGCGCGCAGCACGAGCACGCTCACGACCGCGCCGCCCACGAGCAGCACGGCGCCGACGATCGCGAACGCGATCGTGATGCCCGACATCGCGTTCGGGTCGATGGATGCGAGCGTGGAGTTCGCGTCGGCTGCGGCGCCCGTGCCGGCGACGGCGTTGGCGATCACGACGACGACCGTCTTCACGATCGTCGCGAGCTGCCAGATCGCGAGCGGCACGGCCAGCAGCGTGAAGCCGGCCGTGACGAGCGGCAGGGCGATGGCGCCGGCGATGATCGCGCCGCGGCGAGCCTTGCGCTCCGGCGTGAGGGGCTTCGCAGGCTGCTTCGCCGCCTCCGTCGTCGTAGGCGCGGCCTTCGCGGGCGCCGTCTTCGCGGGTGCCGAGGGCGGCGTCACCGCGGTCCGTGCGTCCGGCACCGGCGACGTCGGGCGGGTCGGCTCGGTCGGCGGGGTCGCGGTGGTGTCGCTCACGGCACCATCATGCACCGGCCAGACCCGGTCGGGCCTTCGCGCGTCAGCCGCGATGCAGCGGCCGCCACACGACGACCTGGTTGCGCTTCGCCGGGCGCGCGCCCGAGCGGATCGACGTCACGCCCTCGACCCCGGCCGCGAACACGCGCCCGCGGCGGTCGATCACCTGGTCGGCGAGCGTCGCCTCGAGCTCGCGCACGCGCTCCTTGAGCCCGCGCACCTCGTTCGACAGGTCGAGGATGCGGCGGATGCCCTCGAGCGACACGCCCTCCTGCGACAGCAGCTGCACCTGGCGCAGCTGCCCGATGTCGCGCATCGAGTAGCGGCGCGTGTTGCCCGCGGTGCGCTGCGGCTGCACGAGCCCGATGCGGTCGTACTGGCGCAGCGTCTGGGGATGCATGCCCGCGAGCTCGGCAGCGGCCGCGATCGAGAAGATCGGGCTCGACTCGTCGAGATCCTCCGGCATGCGTCCCACGCTCACCTCGCCTTCGACAGCAGGTCGTCCCTCGGCGACTCGTCGCCCGAGGCCGCCGCGAACGCCTCGAGCGCATCCCGCTGCGCGGCGTTCAGGTGCGACGGTACCGCGACCTGCACGGTCGCGAGCAGATCGCCCGTGCCCTGCTTGGCGGCGACGCCCTTGCCCTTGACGCGCAGCACGCGACCCGACGGCGTGCCGGGCGCGACCTTGAGGCGCACGGTGCCGCCGCCGACGGTCGGCACCTCGATCGTGGCGCCGAGCGCGGCCTCCGCGAACGTCACGGGCACGTCGAGGCGGATGTCGCGCCCATCCATGCGGAACACCGGATGCGGTCGCACCTGCACCGTGACGATGAGGTCGCCGGGCGCGCCGTTCGTGATGGATGCCTGGCCCTTGCCGCCGATGCGGATCTTCTGGCCGTCGTGCACGCCCGCAGGGATCTTCACGGTCATCGAGCGTCCTCCGACCGTGAGCTTGAGCGTGTCGCCCTGCACGGCCGAGAGGAAGTCGAGCTGCGCGTTCGCGGTGACGTCGCGACCCCTCTGCGGTGCGCGCGGGGTGCCGAAGCCGCCACCGCTGCCGAACATGCCGCCGAGGATGTCCTCGAAGTCGCTCTGCTGGTACTGCACCCGCGGGCCGCCGCCCTGGTTGAACATGCCGCCGAAGACGTCCTCGAAGCCACCCTGCGCGCCGGGCGCGAAGCGCGGACGCCCACCCGCCATGGCGCGCACCGAGTCGTACTCCTCGCGCTGCTTCGGGTCGGACAGCACCGAGAACGCCTCGGAGATCTCCTTGAACCGCGCCTCCGCCTTCGCGTCGCCGGGGTTCGAGTCGGGGTGGAACTGCCGCGCGAGCTTGCGGTACTGCTTCTTCAGGTCGGCAGCCTCGACGTCCTTCTGGACGCCGAGCACCTTGTAGAAGTCCTTGTCGAACCAGTCGTTGCTCGCCATGCGACTACTCGCCCGCAGGCACGAACACGGCGACCTTGGCGGGGCGCACGAGGCGCTCGCCGATGCGGTAGCCGCGCTGCACGACGTCGGCGACGACCATCTCGGTCACCTCCGGGTTCGGCAGCTGCGCGATCGCCTCGTGCACGGCCGTGTCGAACGGCTCGCCCGCGACGCCCACGGCCTCGAGGCCGAGGCCCGCGATCGCGGCGCGCAGCTTCTGCGCGACGATCGCGAGCGGCGAGCCCTCGAGGTCGCCGTGCTGGTCGGCGCGATCGAGGTCGTCGAGCGCCGGCAGCAGCGCCGACAGCACGGATGCCGTCGTCGCCACCTTGTCGGCGGCCCGCTCGCGCTCGACGCGGTTGCGGTAGTTGACGTACTCGGCCTGCAGCCTGCGCACCTCGTCGTTCGCGGCCGCGATGGCCGCCTCGACGCCCGCCGCCTCGTCGGCGAGGCGCTGGGCCTCGCCCTCGAGCAGCGCCCGGTCCTCGGCACTCAGGTCGTCGGCTGCGGGGGCGGGCGCGGGTGCCTCGGCACCCGCATCCGCCGCCTGCTGCTCCGACGCCTGCTCGGTCGCCGCCTGCTCGGCGGCTGCCTGCGCATCCGCGGGGCTCTGGCGCGCCTCGCCGGTCTCGGGGTCGATCCTCCGCTTGTCGCGGAAGACGGGGCCCTCGTCCTGCGTGTCGTCGGTCATCGCGCTTACTTCTTCTCGTCCTCGTCGTCGACGATCTCGGCGTCGACCACGTCGTCGTCGTTCGACGCGGGCTGCTCGCCCTGCGGCTGCTCGCCGGCGTCGCCCTCGGGGGCGGCCTGCGACTGCTGCTGGTAGAGCGCCTCGCCGAGCTTCTGCTGCGACGCGTTGAGCGTGTCGAACGCCGTCTTCAGCGCCTCGTCGTCGTCGCCCGCGAGCGCCGTCTTGAGCGCGTCGACGTCGGCCTGCACCGAGGTCTTCACGTCGTCGGGCAGCTGCTCGGCGTTGTCGGTCAGCAGCTTCTCGACCGAGTAGACGAGCTGCTCGGCGTTGTTGCGCGTCTCGGCCGCATCGCGACGGGCCTTGTCGGCCGCGGCGTTCTCCTCGGCGTCCTTGACCATGCGCTCGATGTCGTCCTTCGAGAGGCTCGAGCCGCCCGTGATCGTCATCGACTGCTCCTTGCCCGTGCCCTTGTCCTTGGCGGACACGTGCACGATGCCGTTCGCGTCGATGTCGAACGTGACCTCGACCTGCGGGATGCCGCGGGGCGCGGGTGCGATGCCCGTGAGCTCGAACGTGCCGAGGGCCTTGTTGTCGCGCGTGAAGTCGCGCTCGCCCTGGAACACCTGGATCGCGACGGACGGCTGGTTGTCCTCGGCCGTCGTGAACGTCTCCGAGCGCTTCGTCGGGATGGCGGTGTTGCGCTCGATGAGCTTCGTCATCATGCCGCCCTTGGTCTCGATGCCGAGCGACAGGGGCGTGACGTCGATGAGCAGCACGTCCTTGCGCTCGCCGCGCAGCACGCCGGCCTGCAGGGCGGCGCCGACGGCGACGACCTCATCCGGGTTCACGCCCTTGTTGGGCTCCTTGCCACCCGTGAGCTTCTTCACGAGCTCCGAGACGGCGGGCATGCGGGTCGAGCCGCCGACGAGCACGACGTGCGCGATCTCGTCGACCGAGACGCCGGCCTCGCGGATGACGTCCTCGAAGGGCTTGCGGGTGCGCTCGAGCAGGTCGGAGGTGAGCTGCTCGAACTGCGCGCGCGTGAGGGTCTCGTCGAGGTTGGCGGGGCCGTTCTCGGTGAGCGAGAGGTAGGGCAGCTGGATGCTCGTCGACGTCGACGACGAGAGCTCCTTCTTCGCCTGCTCCGCGGCCTCCTTGAGGCGCTGCCTCGCGATCTTGTCGCTCGAGACGTCGACGCCCGTCGACTCCTTGAACTTCTTCGTCAGCCACTCGACGACGCGCTCGTCCCAGTCGTCGCCGCCGAGGCGGTTGTCGCCGGCGGTCGAGCGCACCTGGATCGTCGAGAAGTCGTCGTCCTTGCCCACCTCGAGCAGCGAGACGTCGAACGTGCCGCCACCGAGGTCGAAGACGAGGATGAGCTCGTCCTCCTTGCCCTTGTCGAGGCCGTACGCGAGGGCAGCGGCCGTGGGCTCGTTGATGATGCGCAGCACCTTGAGGCCCGCGACCTCGCCGGCCTCCTTCGTGGCCTGGCGCTCGGCGTCGTTGAAGTAGGCAGGCACCGTGATGACGGCGTCGGTGACGGGCTCGCCGAGGTACGTCTCGGCGTCGCGCTTCAGCTTGCCGAGGATGCGCGCCGAGATCTCCTGCGGCGTGTAGCGCTTGTCGTCGATCGCCGTCGTCCAGTCGGTGCCGATGTGGCGCTTGACGGAGGCGATGGTGCGGTCGACGTTCGTGACGGCCTGGCGCTTGGCCGGCTCGCCGACGAGGGTCTCGCCGTCCTTCGCGAAGGCGACGACCGAGGGGGTCGTGCGGAAGCCCTCCGCGTTGGCGATGACGGTGGGCTGACCGGCGTCGAGGAATGCGACGACGGAGTTGGTGGTGCCGAGGTCGATGCCGACTGCTCGTGCCATGGTGGCTGCTCCTTGGTTCTGGGTCTGATGTCTGCGCGGGCTCGCGCCCGTGGGATCTGCCTGATTCCGGCGGAGGAGCCTGCCGGCAACCCCCCATGACTGACGGCAGGCTCGTCCTCCGGAACCATCGCACGGCGTCGATCCCGACTTGAGCCGTGCAGACTCAACATTGGCACTTGAGTCGGGTGCAGTCAAGTTCTGCAGCCCAGGGTTCCCTATGCATCGGGCTCCCGCGCCTCCGGCCCCGATCCCTGACCGGTCACTCGTTGCGCCGACTGGTCACAGTTGCACCCCGACTGGTCGCAGTTTCAGGCTGACTGGTCGCTATTGCACCGGACTGGTCGCAGTTTCGGTGCAACTGCGACCAGTCCCGATCCCGACGACCTCCCACCGGAGCCTCGCGCCGCAGCGATGGATGCGCGGGCCGCCGGGCTAGCGTGGCCCCATGAGCAGGGTGCGACGCAGGCTGCACGGCGAGGCGGTGCGGCACGCGCTGTCGATCGCCGCATCCACGATCCTCATCGTCGGCATCACCGCCACGATCGCACTCGTGACGCAGGGTCGGTTCGCGTTCGCGGACTCGCTGCTCGTGGGCATGACGCTCGTCTTCGCCGCATACGGTCCGATCTTCGTGTGGCTCACGCACCTCGCGTTCGGACGCCTCCGCGGCGCGGCGCTGCGCGCCCGGCTGCAGCGCACCACCGAACGCAACCGCCTCATGCAGCTGCTCTTCATCGGCGGGCCGAAGACCTGGGCCGCGCTCATCGCAGCGGTCGGCGTCGCATCCGTGATCATCCTCGCCACGGGGGATGCGCGCAGCAGCATCTGGCTCGTCGGCGCGTGCGTCGCGTGCGTGGTCGGCACGTGGGTGCTGCTCGTCGGCGTCTTCGCCGCCGAGTACATGCGCGCGTGGGCGAGTGGCGACGTGCTGCGCTTCCCCGGCGACGGAGACGTGGGCTTCGAGGACTTCGTCTACCTGTCGGTGCAGCTGTCGACGACGTTCGCGTCGTCCGACGTGGACCTCGTCGACACCTCCGCCCGCCGCCTCGCGACGGTGCACTCCATCGTCGCGTTCGCCTACTCGACGGTGATCGTGGCGGTGTTCGCGTCGCTGCTCATCGCGGGCGGGCGCTGACCGCATCCGCGCCGCGACGCTCGGAGGATGGTCGGGCCTGGGGATGCGCTCGGCGGGCTCGCACGCGCCGCGGCTAGCGTGGCTGCATGTCGCGCGGCACGAGCATCATGCACCGGGAGGTCGTGCGGTCGAGCGTCGCGACCGTGATCGCCTTCGCGGTCATGGGCGCGCTGTTCGTCGTCGCGGGCAGGTTCGGGCTGCTCGTCACCGAGGCCTCCTCGATCTCGGCTGTGGTGCTCGCGCTCACCTTCGGCCTCTACGGGCCGATCTTCCTGGCGCTCACATGGCTGTCGTTCCGCGACCTTCGCGGCGCCATGCTGCGATCCCACGTCGTGCGATCCGACGAGCGCAGCCGCGTCGTGCGCCTGCTCATGCTCGCTGGGCCGAAGTCGTGGGCGATGCTCGTGATCGTGGCGGGCGTCTACTCCGTGGTGCTGCTGACGACGGGCGAGGCTCGCTCGAACCCGTGGCTCGTCTCGGTGTGCGTGCTCGGCGTCGCGGGCACGTGGGTGCTGATGGTCGCCGTGTTCGCGATCGAGTACATGCGCAGCTGGGCGAACCACGAGTCGCTCGTGTTCCCCGGCGACGAGGAGCGCACCTTCCGCGACTTCCTCTACCTGTCGGTGCAGCAGTCGACGACGTTCTCATCGTCCGACGTGCAGATCGTGCGCGGCCACGCCCGCTCGCTCGCGATGGTGCATTCCGTCGTCGCGTTCGCCTATTCGACGGCGATCATCGCGGTCTTCGCGTCGCTGCTCATCGCGGTCGCGGGCTGAGCGCGCTGCGGCGCTCGCATCCGCACGCGTGTGGCCGCGACCCGCATCCGCCCCACCTCCGACCCGGATGGGTCACTTCCTGCCGCTGATCGGTCACCTCCGACCGATGAGTGGTCACTCGTGGTCGACGACACGCCGTACGGCACGACGACGACTGACCACTCACTCGTCGTACTCGTCGGGGTAGCGCAGCCCCGGGCCTCCCACCTGGCGGCCGAGCGGCTCGGCGCGACCGGCCGGCTCCTCCCACGCCTCCTGCCTGCCGAGCGGCGTGAGGTCGAGCCACGGGTAGCCGTGGTGGAACTCCTCGATGCCGCGCCCGAACGTCGAGTACGTGTGGAAGACGTCGTCGCCGACGCGCAGGAACACGCTGATGCCGGGCACCTCCTCGCCGTTCATGCTCGGCTCCCACGGACCGCCCGTCCACGGCGTCCCGTGCACCTCGAGGTCGGATGCGGTGCGATGGTGCAGCTCGATCGGCGCGACGCGGTCGTCGAGCGTGGCGTGGAAGTCGTAGTTGAACGACGAGCGGAACGACGACAGCCATGGGAAGTCCCAGCCCATGCGGTCGCGGTACGGCGCGATCCTCGCGATCGGCGCGCGCGAGATGGCGACGAGGCTCGTGCGCCGCGCGTGCAGCTGCCGCAGGCGCGGGATCTGGTCGGCGGCCGACGAGCAGCTCTTGCAGGCCGCATCCCAGTCGGGTCCGAACATGAGGTGGTGCACGACGAGCTGCTCGCGGCCGTCGAACAGGTCGAGCAGCGTGCGCTCGCCGTCGAGGCCGTCGAAGACGTACTCCTGCTCGACGCGCACCATCGGCAGACGTCGCCGGTCGGCGTTCACGCGGTCGCGCTCGCGCGTGATGGCCTTCTCGCGCTCGAGCAGCGCGAGCCTCGCTGCACGCCACGTCTCGCGATCGACGACCTCGGGCAGGTGCTGCATCGACGGCTCCGTCATGCGCTCATCCTGCTGCGAGCGCATCCGCCCGGCAACGTCTGGACTCCGGAGTGGGCAGTAGATGCGCGCGAGTGGGCATTTGATGTCGTGAAACCGGCCGAATCACGACATCAAGTGCCCAGTCATGCGTCAGAGCTCGCGCGCCTCGAACGTGCGGTCGCCGCCGGCGTCGCCCGTGTTCAGGGTGCCGACGCGCTCGATGAGCACCGCCTCGACCTCCTCGCGCGCGATCGGGCAGTGCTCGACGCCGGCCGGGATGACGTAGACGTCGCCGGGGCCGAGCGTCACGTCGCCGTCGCGCAGCTGGATGACGAGCGTGCCCGAGCGCACGAGGAACAGCTCGTCGGTGTCGGGATGCGTGTGCCACACGAACTCGCCGAGCAGGCGCACGACCTTGACGTCGGCGTCGTTGACGGTCGCGAGCCGATGCGGCTGCCACGGCTCGGTGACGACGTCGAAGGCGGCGGGGATGCTGCGCACGTCGCGCTGGGTGTCGCTCATCCCCTCATCATGCGGATGCGGGCGGGCTCGTCAGCCGGACCATCCGCACCTCCGTGGCCCGCGGTCGCGAGGAGGGGTCACCTCCTGCCGCTTCGCGCGGCGTGTCGCGGCATCGGCTGACCCCTCATCGCACGCAAGTGACCACTCGGCGGCAGGAAGTGACCCCTCCCCGCACGGAAGTGACCCATCAGTGGCGAGACGCTACGCCAGCGCCTCGTCGCGGCGCGGGGCCCGCACGATGAAGCGGGCCGCGATCGGGCCGGCGATCGCGAGGATGAGCACGTAGCAGGCCGCGAGCGGGCCGAGCTCGGTGAAGCCGGCCCCGACGGCGAGCGCGGCGATGATGATCGAGAACTCGCCGCGCGCGATGAGCGTCGCGCCCGCGCGCAGACGCCCCTTCACCTGCACGCCGTCGCGCTTCGCGGCGAGCCATCCGGTCGCCATCTTCGTGCCGGCGGTGACGATCGCGAGCAGCAGCGCCGCCGGCAGCACCGGCAGCAGGTCGGCGGGCACGATCGGCAGTCCGAACGACAGGAAGAAGATCGCCGCGAACAGGTCGCGCAGCGGCCCGAGGATCGCGCGCGCCCGCTCGGCGATCGACGGCGGCACCGCGATGCCCACGAGGAACGCGCCGACGGCGGCGGACGCGCCGAGCAGCTGCGTGAGCCCGGCGACGACGAGGGTGATGCCGAAGAGGCGCAGCAGCACCTGCTCGTCGCTCGGGTGGCTCAGCAGCCAGCGGATGCCGCCCGACGCCCGCTGCGACGCGACGAGGATGATCGTCACCGCCGCGACCGCGAGCGCCACCGCGCCGAGCGCCTGCCACCACGCGGCACCCGTGAGCACCGCGATGAGGATCGGCAGGAAGATCGCCATCGCGATGTCCTCGATCACGAGGATCGACAGCACCGCGGGCGTCTCGCGGTTGGCGACGCGGCCGAGGTCGTCGAGCAGGCGGGCGATGATGCCCGACGACGACACCCACGTGATGCCCGCGAGCGCGAGCGCGGCCTGCCACGGCATCCCGAGCACGATGCCGACGAGGAACCCAGCGGATGCGTTGAGCGCGAAGTCGATCGCGCCCGACGTCGAGTGCCGCTTGAGCGACTGCCCCAGCTCGCCGGCCGTGAACTCCAGGCCCAGCATGAGCAGGAGCAGCAGCACGCCGATCTCGGCGGCCGGCTCGATGAACGGCTCGGCGGCACCGAGGTCGATGAAGGAGCCCGAGCCGAGCATGAGCCCCGCGAGCAGCATGAGCGGGATGGGCGAGATGCCGACGCGGTGAGCGATGAGACCCAGCACGGACACGCCGAGCACGACAGCCCCGAGCTCGAGGAGCAATGCGGAGATGTCGTGCACGGCCCTACCCGCTCAGGCGGGTGCGCAGCTGGTCGAGCCCTTCCTTGGAACCGATGGCGACGAGCGAGTCGCCCGCGAGCAGCTGCTCGGCGGGCGTGGGGGCGGCGATGACGTCGTCGTCGCGCACGATGGCGACGATCGAGCAGCCGGTGAGGGTGCGGGCCTTCGTGTCTCCGAGGGTGCGGCCCGCGAACGGCGAGCCGGCATCCACGAGCAGTCGCGCCGTGTCGAGGCCCGGGATGGGGCGGGTCACGTCGACCATCGACTGCGTGATGCGGTGCGCGCCGAGCACGTCGGTGAGCGCGTCGATCTCCTCCTCGTCGAGGTGGAGGGCGAGGCGCACGTCGTCGGGGTCGTGCTTGCTGGAGACGCAGAGGTCGGCAGGGCCCTCGCGATGCACGACGACGCTGACGGGCACGCCCTTGCGCGTCGTCATGTCGTAGCGCACTCCCACACCGGGGAGGAGCGTCTGCGTGATGTCCACGGGTGGATCATGCCACCATCCGGGCGCGTCGGTGCACGCGGGATGCGCGACGCGCGGATGCGGGCGACCTCGCCCAGCTGCGGGTGTGCGTTGTGCAGGCGATTCGGGGGTGCGGAGGGAAGATACCCCTCTGCCACCCCTGATCGCCTGCAGTACGCAATGGGGTCGAGGGCGGGACCCCTTCGAGGCTCGCTTCGCTCGCACCTCAAGGGCCGGTCTCCGAACGGCAGGTGAACGCCGCCGCGTCGACCCGGGGCGCGTGCACGCACCCGACCTATGCTCAGCATCGTGAGCACCGCGACCGTCGACGACCGCACCCTCCGCCGCCGCGCCCGCGCGTGGGCGCTGTGGGACTGGGGCTCCGCCTCGTTCAACGCCGTCGTCACGACGTTCGTCTTCAGCCGCTACATCGCCTCCGACCTCTTCGTCGACCCGGCGATCGTCGACGCCGGCACCGAGACCGAGACGTTCACCCCGAGCGCCGACGGCATCCGCGCGCTCACGGCCGCGCTCGCCGAGAATGCCGCCGTCGTCGCGTGGGCCGTCGCGATCGCGGGCGGCCTCGTGGCGCTGCTCGCGCCCATCCTCGGCCAGCGGTCGGATGGCTCCGGCAAGCGCAAGCTGTGGCTCGGCATCAACACGGGCCTCACGATCCTCGCGATGCTCGGCATGTTCTTCGTGACGCCCGTGCCCGAGTACATCTGGCTCGGCGCCGCGCTGCTCGGCGTCGGCAACCTCTTCTTCGAGTTCGCCTCCGTGAACTACAACGCGATGCTGCACCAGGTGTCGACGAAGGAGACGATGGGCCGCGTCTCGGGCTTCGGCTGGGGCATGGGCTACGTCGGCGGCATCGTGCTGCTGGCGATCCTGCTCGTGCTGTTCCTCTTCCCGTTCGGCGACCCGTCGGCGAACGGCCTGCTGGCGATTCCGACCGGCAACGAGGGGGCGGCGCTCGACGTGCGGCTCGCGATCGTGGTGTCGGCGGTGTGGTTCGCGATCTTCGCCATCCCGGTGCTCGTCGCCGTGCCCGAGCTGCCCGCGCGGGAGCGCGGCGAGCGCGTGAGCGTCGTCGAGTCGTACCGCCGTCTGTTCCGCACGATCGCGCGCATCGGCCGCCGCGACCCGAAGACGCTGCTGTTCCTCGTGTCGAGCGCCATCTTCCGCGACGGTCTCTCCGCCATCTTCACGTTCGGCGCGATCATCGCCTCCACGGTCTTCGGCTTCTCGTCGACCGAGGTGCTGCTCTTCGCGATCGCCGCGAACGTCACGGCCGGTGCCGGCACGTTCGTGGGCGGCTGGGCCGACGACCGCTTCGGCCCGAAGGCCGTCATCATGACGTCGCTCATCGTGCTGTCGACGGCGGGCATCTCGGCGATCTTCATCCAGGGCAAGGCGGCGTTCTGGGTCGTCGGCCTCATCCTCACGATCTTCGTCGGACCCGTGCAGGCGTCGGCGCGCTCGTTCATGGCGCGCATCACCCCGCCCGGCCGCGAGGGCGAGATGTTCGGCCTCTACGCGACGACGGGCCGCGCGGTGTCGTTCCTCGCGCCGACGCTCTTCGGCATCTTCGTGACGATCTTCGCCGACACGCGCTTCGGCATCATCGGCATCGTCATCGTGCTGCTCGCGGGTCTCGCGCTGCTCATCCCGGTGACGGCGAAGCCCGTCACGATCGACGACGCGGATGCGGTGGATGCGGGCGCCGGCCTGCCGACGCCGCCGCTGCGCGGCGACGACCCGCAGCGCTGACGCACGCCAATGCGCATCGAGCGGGCGCTCGATCGCGCATTCCACGTGAGCGGCCGCTGACGGCGCATCCGCGCCGGATGCGCGTGAGCGGCCTCGCGAGGGCGCATTCCGCCTGAGCCTCCGCTGAAGCTCATCTCGTGCGCGACACCCGCCTGCACCTGGCAGGCTGGAGGGGTCGCTCGCGCGCGCCCGGCGCTGCGCGGCGGCCAGCACCCTCGACCGCTCCCGACCTCCCAGGAGGGCCATCGTGCCTGCCGTCCGCACCCTCGTCGACCTGCTGCGCGGCGCCATCATCGGCGTCGTGGAGGTGATCCCCGGCGTGAGCGGCGGCACCGTCGCGCTGCTCATCGGCGTCTACGAGCGTCTGCTCACGTCGGCGTCGGCGCTCGTACGGGGTGTGGTGCGCGCCGTCGTCGATCCGTTGCGCGGCCGTGGCCTCGCCGGTGCACGCACGCACCTGGCCCAGGTCGAGTGGCGGCTCGTGCTCCCGATCGGCATCGGCATGGTGCTCGCGCTCGTGACGGCCGCACGCGTGGTCGAGCCGCTGCTCGACGAGCATCCCGTGACGTCGCGCGCGCTCTTCGCCGGACTCATCGTCGCCTCGCTCGTCGTGCCGGCGCGGATGCTCGGGGCGCGCTGGCGCGTGCGCGACGTCGCGCTGGCCGTCGCCGCAGCGGCGGCGGGATTCCTGCTCACGGGGCTGCCGTCGGCGACCGTCGAGGATCCGTCGCCGCTCGCGATCCTCGGCTCGGCGGCGCTCGCGGTCTGCGCGCTCGTGCTGCCCGGCGTCTCGGGCTCGTTCGTGCTCGTGACGACGGGCATGTACCAGCCGGCACTCGCGGCGCTCAACGGCGGCGACGTGCCCACGATCGCGCTGTTCATGGCCGGCGGCGTGCTGGGCCTCGCGGTGTTCGTGCACGTGCTGCGGTGGCTGCTCGCGTCGCACCGGCGCGTGACGCTCGCGATCATGACGGGCCTCATGGCGGGCTCGCTGCGCGCGCTGTGGCCGTGGCAGTCCGACGATCGCGACCTGCTGGCGCCGTCGGGCGACGTCGGGATCGTGGCGCTGTGGTTCGTCGCGGGCGTCGTGCTGGTGGGTGCAGTGCTCGCGGTCGAGCTCGCGGTCGTGCGGCGTCGCGCGAGGACGGCGTCGAGCGCCGACGACGCCGCCCGCCGCGACTAGGGCCGAGCGGCGTCGATCGCGTCGACCTGCGTCTGCATGCGTGCGATGAGGTCCGCGTCCTCGAACGGCCTCACCATCGAGCCGAATCCCAACGGCAGCACCACGACGAGCTCCTCCACCGCAGCGACGAGGTTCATCCTCGGCCCGCGCGGCTCGCCGGAGTAGTCGAGCGTGAAGGTCTCGAAGCCGGCGGCGTCCGCGAGCGGCGTCTCGACCGGGGAATCGAGGATGAGCTCGGCGTCCCACGTCGACAACTCGCCCTGCACTCCCACGCACGCCTCCGTCGCAGCGTCGAGCGCAGCGAGGTAGGCCGTCGCATCCTCCGCGCTCGCGAGTCGGGCGACGCTCACGCGAGGCTGGAACCGATCCTGCAGGTCGTAGCCACCGACCAGCACCTCGACGTCGACGGGCTGCACACGCTCGAGCGCGGCCTCGCATTCGGGCTCGCCCGCGAAGGCTGCCGGATCGAGCTCGCTGATGAGGCGTCGATCCTCCTCGACGCGCCACGGGCCGATCTCGAAGCCTCGGTCCGCGAAGCCCACGAACGGCCGCTCGACGAGCAGCGGCGCGAGGTCGACGCCGTCGTACACGCCGACCGGATCGGGCGTCGGCGACGGGTCGGGCACGGTCGCGCCGCCGCATCCGGTCAGCCCGACCGCGACCGCCGCGGCGATCGCGCACGCGAATCCTCGGCGCATGGCGCGACTCCCCTCGATCCTCCGCCCATCGTCGCCCATCGCGCTGGCGCACGGCTGGACGACGGCATCGACCAGCCCCGCTAGTCGCCGACCGCGGCGTCGAGCGCGGCGATCTGCTCCTGGATGCGGGCGACCTGGTCGTCGTCCCAGCCCATCGCCATCATGTCTCTGACGCCGACGAGCACGAGCTCGTCGTGCGGCGCGAGGACCCGGCCGTCGTAGTGGTTGGAGCCGTCGGATGCCTCGGCGTCAGCCGAGCGCGCGCCGCAGCGTCTCGTCGGTCTCCGTCGCCGTGCGGCGCGCGCCCGCGTCGTCGACGTAGTCGTACGTCGTCGTCGAGCGAATGCCGGTGCCGACGTAGCCGAGGCGTTCGTAGAGCGCGCGGGCGCGCGGGTTGTCGTCGGCGACGCCGACCGCCAGCGAGGCTGCGCCTGCCGCTCGCGCATGCCCCTCGGCGGCGTGGACGATCGCGGTGCCGACACCGTGACCGCGCGCGACCGCGGCGACGTGGAGGTTGCGGAGCTCGGGATCGACGCCGGTCGTCAGTTGACCGTGACCGACAGGCACGTCGTCCACCCACGCCACGAGCAGCACCGATTCCCCGCGCTGCTGCGCCGCCCACATCCCGATCGCGAAGTCCCGGCCCGTCGGCTCGAGCGCGGCGAGGACCGCGACCTCGTGCTCGACGAGCACCCGCACGTCGACGCCCATCCGCACTCCCGTCCGTGTCCCGTGCGTATTGCAGGCGATTCCGGGTCCTGAGGGGAATGCTCCCTTGAAGGCCGGAATCGCCTGCAAAACGCAGACCAACTCAGCGCTCGTCACACCTCGAGGGTCGCGAACGCCTCGTCGGGGTTGCCGAAGCGGTGGGCCGTGATCGAGACGGCCTGCTCGCGCAGGAACGGCATGAGCTCGAGCCGACCCTCGACCGTGATCGGCGCGTCGTAGACGGCGATCGTCGGGTTGCCGGCCAGCAGCTCGCGCAGCCCCGCATCCGTGCCGCACAGGCGGATGCGCCGGGTCGGCTCGCCCGAGCGCACGAGGCCGTCGTGCACCTCGGCGCCGCGGTCGTCGAGCGCCGCCGGGCCGACCGGCAGCACGGCGGCACCCGAGCGCAGGCGGTCGTGGAAGGCGTCGTCGCGCTCGACGACGATCTCCTCGACGCGCAGCACGGGTCCGTGGGCGGTGACGAGGCGCTCGAGGCCGGGCGGCAGCGGCTGCGACGTCGAGATGCGCACGGTCGCGCGAGCGCGGGCGGCGGCGGCGAGCACGCGCACGAGCTGCCCCATCGTGCCGTCGTCGGCGAGGCGCACGAGCGTCTGCGTGGGGCGGTGGCGCAGCACGTTGCGCTCGACGCCGAGCGACGAGACGTCGAGCGAGAGCCCCAGCTCGGCCTCCCACGCGCGCTGGTCGCTGTTCGCGCCGGCACGGATGCGGTCGAACTCGAGGAAGTCGAGCTGCGGCGTCGCCGACTCGATGAGGTTCGACACCCGCTGGTGGAGGCCCGCGAGCTTCACGTTGGCGCGCGGCGGCTGGAACACCGGCTCCCAGTCGACGAGCGTCGCGAGGTACGACGGGCCGCCGGCCTTCGCGCCCGGCCCGACCTGCGACAGCCGCCAGCCGCCGAACGGCTGCCGACGCACGATCGCGCCCGTGATGCCGCGGTTCACGTACAGGTTGCCCGCCTGCACGCGCTGCATCCACTCGTGCACCTCGTCGACGTCGAGCGAGTGGATGCCGGCGGTCAGGCCGAAGTCGGTCGCGTTCTGCACGGCGATGGCCTCGTCGAGCGTGCGCACCGCGATGAGCGACAGGTGCGGGCCGAAGAGCTCGGTCGTGTGCGTGAACGAGCCGGGCTGCACGCCCACGCGCACGCCAGGGCTCCACACGCGGCCCTCGGCGTCGAGCTGCCGCGGCTCGACGAGCCACGACTCCCCCTCGCCGAGCGTCGTGAGCGCCTGCAGCAGCGCGCCCGACGCGGGCTCGATGATCGGGCCGACGTGCGTGCGCGGGTCGAGCGGCGAGCCGACGCGCAGCGTCTGCACCGCATCGACGAGCTGCCGGCGGAAGCGCTCCGAGGTGCCGACGGAGCCCACGAGGATGCCGAGCGACGCCGCCGAGCACTTCTGCCCCGCGTGCCCGAACGCGCTCCGCACGAGGTCGGCGACGGCGAGGTCGAGGTCGGCCGACGGCGTCACGACGATGCCGTTCTTGCCGCTCGTCTCGGCGAGCAGCGGCAGGTCGGCGCGCCACGACGAGAAGAGCGCGGCAGTGGCCGACGAGCCCGTGAGGATGAGCCGGCCGACCGACGGATGCGCGACGAGGTGCTGCGAGACCTCGCCCTCCTCCATGTCGCACAGCACGAGCACGTCGCGGGGCACGCCCGCCTCCCACAGCGCCTCGAGCAGCACGGCTGCCGAGCGGCGCGACTGCGGTGCGGGCTTCACGATGACGGCGGAGCCGGTCGCGAGCGCCGCCGTGATGCCGCCGGCGGGGATCGCGACGGGGAAGTTCCACGGCGGCACGACGACCGTGAGCGGCACGGGCACGGGCCTCGCGTCGTGCGTCTGCTCGAGGCGGATGGCCTGGTCGGCGTAGTAGCGGGCGAAGTCGATCGCCTCCGACACCTCGGGGTCGCCCTCGGCGAGCGTCTTGCCGGTCTCGGCGGCCATGACCTCGAGCAGGCGGCCGCGGTAGGCGCCGAGGGTCACGGCGGCGTCGCGCAGGACGCGCGCACGGCCCTCGGCTCCGAGCGCCGCCCACCCGGCCGCCGCCTCGACGGCCTTGCCGATGCGCCGGTCGAGCGTCGGCACGTCCTCGATGCGGTTGAGCTCGAGCGTGCGGATGCCGAGCGTCGACTGCGCGGCGCGCTCGAGCACCTGCCGCCCCCACGCGCGGTTCGCGGGCAGCGACGCGTCGGTGTCGGGCTCGTTCGCGAAGCCCTCCTCCTGCACGGGCCCGACGGCGACGGCGAGGTCGCCGCCGCGATCCTGCACGCGGTTCGGGGCGGGCGCATCCATCCCCTGCTCCTGCAGGATGTCGATGGATGCGAGGAAGCGGTCGCGCTCACGCGTGAACGCGTCGAGGTCGGTGCCGAGCGAGTACATGCTCGACATGAAGTTGTCGCCCGAGCCGTTCTCCTCGAGCCTGCGCACGAGGTAGGCGACGGCGGCGTCGAACTCCTTGGGCCGCACGACGGGCGTGTAGAGCAGCACGGCCGGCACGTCGGCGCGGATGGCGTCGATGTGCTCGGCGGCCATGCCGAGCAGCATCTCGACGTCGATCGACTGGATGGTGCCGGTGCGGTACGCGACCTCGACGGCGAACGCGAGGTCGAAGAGGTTGTGGCCCGCGACGCCGACGCGCACGGCGCGCGTGCGCTCGGGCGTGAGTGCGGCGAGCAGCACGCGCTTGTAGTTCGCGTCGGTGTCGGCCTTCGACGGCAGCACCGTGAGCGGCCAGCCGTGCACGGCGGCGTCGACGCGCTCCATCGCGAGGTTCGCGCCCTTCACGACGCGCACCTTGATGGGGGCGCCGCCCGCATCCACGCGCGCCTGCGCCCACGCCGTGAGCCGGTCGAGCGCGCCGAGCGCATCGGGCAGGTACGCCTGCAGCACGACGCCCGCGTGCAGGTGGCCGAGCTCGGGCTGCTCGAGGAGGCGCTGGAAGACCGCGATCGTGAGGTCGAGGTCGCGGTACTCCTCCATGTCGAGGTTGATGAACGCCGGCGCCGGTCCGTTCGGGCCCTGCTTCGTGGCGGCCACGCGGTACAGCGGCAGCAGCCGCTCGACGACCGAGGCGACGGTCTCGTCGAACGCCCACGGCTGCAGCTGCGGCGCCATGCTCGACACCTTGATCGAGACGTAGTCGACGTCGTCGCGCTGCAGCAGCTCGATGGTGCCGCGCAGGCGCTGCTCGGCCTCCTGCTCGCCGAGCACAGCCTCGCCGAGCAGGTTGACGTTGAGGCGCGTGCCGTCGGCGCGCAGGCGCGCGAACGACTTCGCGAGGCGATCGGGCGTCGCGTCGAGCACGAGGTGCGACACGAGCGAGCGCATGGCGCGCTTGGCGATGGGGATGATGGCGCCCGGCGCGAGCACGCCGAAGCCGCCGCCCATCGTGACGCCGAGCTTGAGGTACCAGTCGAGGAAGTCGGGCAGCTCGCGGCTGAGCCGGTCGAACGCGCGGGCGCTGACCGCGGGGTCCTCTGGCCGCACGACGCGGTCGACGAAGCCGATCGCGAAGTCGAGGCCGCGCTCGTCGGCGAGCAGCCCGGCGAGGCGCTCGGCCGAGCGGTCGCGCCGCCTCGGCTGGTCGCCCTCGCGGGCGAGCCAGCCGCGCACGCGCGTGATGGCGGCCTGCGCGAGCTCGTCGTCGGTGTCGGGCTCGGTGGGGCGCAGGATCGCGGCGCGCGCCGCGGCCTTCGGGTCGAGCGGGGCGGGCGACACGGGAGCCGGGCCCGGCTCGGGGATGGAGCCGCCCGCGATCGTGCCGGTGGGGCCGGGCACGAGGGGGTTCGGGGCGGCGGGTGCGGATGCGGCGGGAGGCGCGGCCGCGGCAGCGCCGGCCGCGGCACCCGTCGCGACGGTGCCGAGCTCGACGACGTCGGGCGGCAGCGGCGGCAGCGGGGCGGTGCCGGCGAACGGGGGCACGACGCCGGGCGCGTGGCCCGTGACGGGCTGACCGATCGCGGCCTCCTCGACGGCCGACCACTGGGCGGCGCGCTCGGCGGCGTCGTCGGCACGAGGAGCGGCGGGAGCAGCGGCGGGCTCGGCAGCGGCCGGAGCGACCGCGGGCTCGGGCGCCAGCGCGGCGGCAGGCGCCTCGGCGGCCGGCTCGGCACCGGCCGAGGCATCGACGACCTGGAACGGATTGCCCGTATCGACCTGCAGGATCGGGTCGACCTCGAGCGGCGGCACCTGCTGCGTGCGAGCGATGGCGTCCCAGCCGGGCGCCGAGCCGTGCGCGTGGTCGGAGGCCGACAGCATCCAGCCGCGCGGCTCGCGCGTCGGCGTCGGCTCGGCCGGCGGGATCGTCGGCTGCTCCTGCGACAGCATCCAGCCCTCGCGCTCGGGCTCCGGGCCGGCGGCGGCGGCGGGCTCCGCCTCGAGCGCCTCGGGCTCGATGACGGTCGGCTCCACGACGGTCGGCTCCACGACGATCGGCTCGGCGGGCGCCTCGTCGGCGACGACCTGCCAGTCGTGCTCGACCTCGGGTGCCGACGCGCGCGCGGCCTCGGCCGCGACCGTCCACGGATCGCTCGGCGGCGCATCCACCGGCTGGGCGGGGGGCTGCACCGTCGGCAGCACCTGCGTCGGCGGATCGGCCTGCGCCGCATCGTCGGTGACCCAGAAGGGCTCCTCGGCGGGCGCGGCGTGGGGTGCGGATGCAGTGGCCGCGAACGGCGGCGAGGGCGGGATGGGCGCGACGACGGTGGGCGCCGACGTGGGCGCCACGGGTGCGTCGACGTCGACGACGCCCGTCTCGCCGGTGCGCGGCGCGTGCTGCTCGTCGAGCACCTCGACGTCGTCGCCGAAGATCGCGTCGAGGTCGTCGAGGCCCTGCTCGTCGGCGGAGCCGCTGGGCTCGGCCTCCGCGTCGCCGTCGGGCTGCCCGTCGACGTGCGCGTGCCCCGCCTCGACCTCGGCGTACGCGTCGGCCTCGGCCGCGCCCGCCCGGAGGATGTCGTCGAAGTCGGCCGAGTCGCCGCGCGGGGCATCCGTCATGCGCCCATCGTACGCAGCGCGGCCCTGCCTCCTCGGGGGTGGACGGCGGCGTGCCGTCCCCTCGACGCGCGTCGGTTCCGCACGGCACAGCGACCCGAGACGTCTCTCGCACCGCAGACCCCGCTGCCGTGCGGATGCGACGAGCGCGAGCGCGCACCCCACCCGCTAGCGTCGCCGCATGAGCACCGCCGCCGCCCGCAGCCCCCGCGTCGCCATCGTCGGCGGCGGCCACAACGCCCTCGCCGCCGCCGCGTACCTCGGCCGCGCGGGCGTCGACGTCACGGTGCTCGAACGGCTCGAGCACGTGGGCGGCGCCGCGGTGTCGGCCCAGGCGTTCGCGGGCGTCGACGCCCGCCTGTCGCGCTACTCGTACCTCGTGAGCCTGCTGCCGCAGCAGATCATCGACGACCTGGGGCTCGCCGTGCCGCTCGCCCGCCGCCGCTACTCGTCGTACACGCCCGTGCCCGGCAGCGACGCCGGGCTGCTCGTCGACGAGCAGGACGCCGACGCCACCCGCGCGTCGTTCGCGGCGATCGGGGCAGCCGACGACGCCGACCGGTTCGCCGACCTCTACCGCCGCACGGCGCTCGTGGCCCAGGCGGTGTTCCCGACCATGACCGAGCGACTGCCGCTGCGCGCCGACGTGCAGGCGCGCGCCGGCGCCGCCTCAGCGTGGGCGGAGCTCGTGGATGCGCCCATCGCGCACGCGATCGAGGCCGCGGTGTCGCACGACGTCGTGCGCGGCGTCGTCGCGACCGACGCGCTCATCGGCACGTTCGACGACCTCCGCACCGGGTACGCCGGCAACCGCTGCATGCTCTACCACGTCGTCGGCGGCGGCACCGGCGACTGGGACGTGCCGATCGGCGGCATGGGCCGCGTCTCGGGCGGCCTCGCCGACGCCGCCCGCGCGGCCGGCGCCCGCATCCGCACCGGCGCGACCGTCACGGCCATCACGCCCGACGGCGACGTCACGTGGGTCGAGCGCGACGAGGAGCACCGGGAGGGCTACGACCTCGTGCTCTCGGGCGTCGCCCCCGCCGTGCTCGCGCGCCTGCTCGGCGAGGATGCGACGCAGCCCGAGGGCGCGCAGGTGAAGGTGAACATGGTGCTGTCGCGCCTGCCGAGGCTGCGCGGCGGCATCGCGCCCGAGGCGGCGTTCGGCGGCACGTTCCACGTGCACGAGTCGTGGTCGCAGCTCGACGCGGCGCAGCGCGTGGCCGCCGCCGGCGGCATCCCCGACCCGCTGCCGTGCGAGATCTACTGCCACACGCTCTCCGACCCGTCGATCCTGTCGCCCGAGCTCGCCGCATCCGGCGCCCACACACTCACGGTCTTCGGGCTGCAGACGCCCGACCGCATCCTGGGCGACGCCCGCCCGGGCACGCCCGCGCACGACGCGCTGCGCGACCGGCTGCAGGATGCGGTGCTGCGGTCGCTCGACGCCGTGCTCGCCGAGCCCATCGCGCCGCTGCTGCTGCCCGACGCCGACGGTCGGCCGTGCATCGAGACGAAGACGACGAGGGACATCGAGGATGCGCTCGCGATGCCAGGCGGCGACATCTTCCACGGCGCGCTGTCGTGGCCGTGGCTCGACGAGACGCCCGGCTCGGTCGCCGAGGCGTGGGGCGTCGAGACCGCGCACGACCGCATCCTCATGGCCGGCTCCGGCGCACGTCGGGGCGGCGCCGTGTCGGGCGTCGGCGGCCACAACGCCGCCCACGCGGCGCTGGAGCTGCTCGGCATCTGACGCCGGCGGGCAGTTCTCCCCACCGCGCGTCCAGCCAGCCGCGGATAGGTTCGGGATCGAGCCCAAGCCCCTGGCGTGCTGACGGCCGATCCGTCGTCCCCATGAAGCACCGAGGAGCCTGAAGCATGGCCATGACCCTGCCCGGCGAGCTCGTCTGGGTGCTCGACCTGCTCGGCTTCGAATGGCCGCAGCTCGACGAGGACGCCATCAACCAGGCGGCGCACATCATGCGCCAGTTCGAGGACGACCTCAACAGCGCGATCGACGCCGCCGACGCCAACGTGCAGGACGCGTACGCCTCGGTCACGGGATCGTTCGCGAAGGCGCACGCCGACGCGTGGGACGAGGAGCGCTCGGGCAGCATGCGCCAGCTCTCCGACCTCATCGGCCCCGCCGCGACGGGCGTCGACCTGTTCGCCGACGCCGTCGTCGCCCTCAAGCTCAAGGTCATCGCCGAGCTCGTCATCACGGCAGCGCAGATCGCCGTCGCGATCGCCTCGGCCGTCGTCACCTTCGGAGCCGGTGCCGCCGTGCAGGCCGTCATCCTCGTCGCCCGCAAGAAGGCGATCGACATCGTGACCGACCTCATGATCGACGCCGCCGTCGGCCAGATCCTCGAGCTGGTGATGGATCCGCTGCTGTCGATCGCCGAGCCGCTCATCGAGGCGACGATGGACCTGCCCGTCGTGCAGGGCGCCGTCGGCGAGGCCGAGGCGCTCATCCTCGACCTGCAGGCCCTCGATCGCGCATCCTCGGGCATGGAGGCGACGGGCGACGACGTCGACAGCCTCGGCCAGGAGTTCGTGGCGCAGATCATGTCCCTCCAGTTCTCGACCGCCTGATGGGAACGGTGACCACCTGATGGCCAGGAGCAAGCTCGACGGCGCCGCGGACACCGTCAAGGACCAGCTGCGCGAGACGTTCGAGCGCATCGCGAGGCTGCACCGCAAGCGCGCCCGCGACCGCGCCCGCAAGATGCACGACGACGCCGAGGCGATCCGCGACCTCGACCGGTTCGACCACCTGCCCGACTCGCTGCGCGACGTGCACGCGGCGGGCAACGGCAACCGCCCGCACCCGAGCACGTACTTCTCGCAGGACGATCTCGACGATCACGTGTCGCGCTTCGAGCACGGCGGCACCCGCTTCATGCCGCGCTCCGACTACGACGAGTACGGCATCACGCATCGCGACTCGACGAGCTTCATCATGTCGGCGAGCGAGGTCGACGACATGATCGCGCAGACCGGCGGCGATCCGGCCCTCATGGAGCAGGCGCTGGGCCTCACCCCCGGCACCCTCGACGGCGACCTCGTGCGCGTGGACGTGCCGAGGCCGGGCGACCACGGCATCCGCATGCCCAGCGGCAACGAGTCGGGCGCGAACCCGCAGTGGCTGCCGGGCGGCCTGACGCCCAGCAACATCTCCGAGGGCGTCATCGACGCCGGAGGTATGGTCGAGGGCACCGACTTCACCGTCGACGACTTCCCCCCTGGAGGCTGACGCCATGAGCATCCGGACGCCCTTCGTGTCGCGAGCGCGGCTCTTCACGCTCGGCATCGACGACGAGACGGGCCGCGGCTTCCTGGCGATCCCCGTGAGCATCGGCGCGATCGACACGCACGAGCGCTACGCGCTCACGCCCGAGCAGCTCGAGCGGTTCCTCGCCGACGAGGATGCGGCCGGCGACTTCGCCGACGAGTGCCGTGCCCGCGAGCACGACTCGCTGCTGCTGGGCGAGCAGGGCTGGCGGCGCGGCACGCCCATCGCTCCCCCGCCCGCGGGCACGCCCCTGCCGCCGCGCCCCGCGCGGGCCCCCGCGGCTCCGCGCACCGACGCTGCCGACGCCATCCGCGCGTCCGAGCCGCCCGCCGGCACCTGGTTCGGCCCCGAGCCGGGCGTCGACCTGCCGATCGTCGCGACCCCGCACCTCCGCGAGCTCGCCCCGCTCGACGCGCGCGTCGCCGCCGTCGCCGCGGCAGCGCGTGCCGGCGACCTCTCCGGTCGCGAGGCGCTCGTCGACCTGCTCCACGACGCGAGCGACGACATCCTGCTCGAGACGCGGCTGCAGGCCCAGCGGCTGCTCGTGGTGCTCGCGCGCGACGAGGACTTCGCCGATCCCACGACGTTCCGGTACCTCGACGACGCGCCCGAGGAGCTGCTGCACGACGTCGCCGGCCTCGGCCGCCGCATGCAGGCCCGGTCGGCGATCGACGTGCTCGTGCGCGTGGGCCGCGGCCACTGGCGCGATCAGGACGTGCGCCGCAGCATCATCCCGAGCCTGCTCATGCTCGTCGACCGCAGCGACGACGAGCGCCGCGAGGAGCCGACGCTCGTGAGCCTCGCGAAGTCGGCGCATCGCACGCTGCAGGACGAGTCGGCGACGTACCTGCTCAGCGGGCAGCCGTGGTCGCCGCGGCCCGCGATCGAGCGGATGCGGGCGGGCGCGATCAAGGCGCACGCGTCGGGCTCGCGCTCGGCGACGTGGTTCCTCGCGCCCGACCTCTCGCTGTGGAGCGGCATCCCCGGCCCCTACCTCAAGGACGTCGTGCTGACCGACGACGACCTCGCAGCCGTCGTGGGCTGGGCGGATGCGCTCGACGCGCTGCCGTGGGTGGCCGGTCGCAAGTACGTCCACGGCCACGACGTCGACGGCGGGCCGTCGCTGCGCTGACGCGCCCCGCGGGCGCTGGGCGTCAGGCCCAGACGCTCGGGTGGTCGGCCTTCGCGCCGGGCAGCGCCGACCAGTCGGCCCACGTGCGGATCTCGTCGGGCACGGGGTGGTTCGCCTCGAAGTCGTAGTCGCAGGCGGCGCTCACGACGTCCATGCGCACGGCGCCGACGCCGCGCTGCACGAAGCGGCCGCGCACGACGGCGCGCGCCATCACCTGGCCCTTCGCCACGAACCGCTGCTCGATGTAGCAGCTGCGCTCATCCGCGCCCACGAGTCGCGACTCGAGCGTGAAGGCGTGCAGGAAGCCGATCGAGCGGCGGTAGGCGATCGACTGCTGGCCGACGACGGCGTGGATGCCCGCCTTCGACAGGCGCGCGGCGATGCCGGTGCGCTTCGTGAGGTCGATGCGGCCGAGGTCCATGAACGACAGGTACCGACCGTTGTTCATGTGGCCGAGCAGGTCGATGTCGACGAGGTGCACGCGGTAGTCGATGCGGCTGACCTCGTCGATCGCGAGGCGCGGCGCGCGGTTGCCGCGGACGAGCATGGCGAGCAGGAACCGCAGGAGCATGTGCATGGCTCCCATCCTCGCGGGCGGCGGCTGGACGGTGCCAGTCGCTGCCGGTCGGGCACAGGCGCGGCGCCTCCGGCGGGTGCGCGCCTTGTCGGCGCTCGCTACTCGCCGCGCGACTCGTCCATCGAGCGCCACCGGTCGGGCGTGACGCGCAGCACGACGATGCTCGGATCGCCCTCGAGCCAGCCCTCGGCGAACTCGGCGCCCTTCGCCTCGCCGAGGCTGCGGCGCGACATCGACCGCACGAGCGCGGGCAGGTCGACCGACTCGTCGAGCTCCACCGGGCCCTCTCCCGCGACGAAGCGGTAGGGCGCGTCGTTCGTGAGCGCCGTGACCCAGGCGCGGCCGGCGCCGAGCATGACGCGGGCCTTCTCGGACGCGCGCGGCGTGACCATGAGCACGCTGCGGTCGCGCGCCTCGATCCAGATCGGCACCGCGACGCTCTCGCCGTCGTGGCTCGCGGACACGACCGCCACGGTCGCCTCCGACAGGAACCGCCAGCGATCGGCGAGCGGCATGGTGAGTGCGGACACGGGTCTCCCTCTCCTCGGCTGCGTCGCCGCGTCGGGTGGGCGGCGTCGCGTCGCTCATGCCAACGCCGAGCCCATCGCTCGGCTTCCCCGACGCGTCCAGCGGCGCGCCCTATCCTGGGCTCATGGCAGGGGTCGAGGTGCGAGCGGCGACGCGCGACGACGTCGACGCGCTCGTGGCGCTGCTGCAGCGCTGGGGCTCCGACGACGAGCCCGACGAGAAGGTCGTGCGGTACCGCGAGCGGCTCGCGTGGAACCTCGACAACCCCACGCACCACGTGCTGGTCGCGGTCGCCGACGGCGAGGTCGTCGGGTACGCCGCAGCGCAGGACTATGGCCCCGCGCTGCGCCAGGAGCGGTCGATCGCGCGCATGCACGACCTGTGGGTCTCGCCCGCGGCGCGCGGCCGCGGCGCCGGCACGGCGCTCTTCGAGGCCGTGCGCGTGTGGGCCGAGCGCGAGGCGCGCATCGGCATGCTGCAGTGGCAGTCGAGCGAGGTCGCGGTCGACTTCTACCGCACCCTCGGGCTCGAGTCGGATGCGGCGGATGCGCCCGCCGACTTCGCGCTCGCCGTGCACCTGCCGGGCCGCGACGACGCCTGACCTCTCGTCCGCTCCCTGAGGTGCGAACGAAGTGAGCCTCGAAGGGTCACGACCGATGCGTCCTCGCTGGGATCGACGCCGGACGCGCGCTTAGCGGCGGCGGAAGATGAGCAGCGCCGCGACGCCCGCGACGGCGAGCACGACGCCGCCCGCGGCGGCGAGGAACGGCGTCGGGTTCTCGTCGATGCGGCGGCGCGTGCGCTCGGCGACCTTCGCCGGGTTCACGCGATCCTCGATCTCCTCGAGGGCGCGGCGCAGCTCGTCGCGCTGGCGGTCGACGTCACGCTGATCGGTCATCGCAGGTCTCCGTCCGTGCGGGTGGTGCGCGTGGGCAGGTCGTCGAGCGGCGAGGTGCCGTCGGCGGCGTGGCCGAGGCCGCGCACCATGTTCACGTCGTCCTTGATGGAGTCGAGCGAGTCCATCTCCTTGAAGGCGGCGCCGCGCTTGAGCAGCGGGATGCCGATCAGCACGAGGATGCCGATGACCACGAGCAGGCACGCGGCGGTGAGCAGCGCGGCCGCCCATTCGGCGAACAGCAGCTGCCACAGGCCGTTGACGGCCGCGAGGAGCCAGCCGAGCATGAAGATCGCCATGACGCCCGCGACCGCGAGGAGCGCGCCGCCGATGCCGAGCTTCGCGACCTTGCCCTTGACCTCCGACTGCAGGTTCTCGAGCTCGGCGCGGAACAGGTTCACGACGAGCGTCGGCACCTCCGCGAGCAGCTCGGGGAGCGACCGGCGCTCGGCCATCACGACTCCTTCGGGCGACGCGTCGCCTTGCGGATGGCCTTCGTCGCAGCGTCGGTCGCGGCGTCGACGACCTTGGGCGTCTGCGTCTCGACGAAGTGCTGCACCTCGGCACGCGGCTTCGCGACCGCCTTGGAGTTCCACAGCTTGTCGGCCGTGGAGGCGATCTGCTCGTACCGCTGCCTGCCGGCCTTCGCGCCCAGCACGTAGCCGACGCCGAGGCCCACCACGAAGAGGATCCTGCCGCGCATCACGTCTCCTGTCGTCTTCGGAGTCGAGGGCGTTGGAGCATCCCCCGACCGTCCAACCCTAGCGACCGCGAGCCTCGTGCGGACTGGGCATTCCCCACCCCTTGACCTCGCGTGCCGCAGCGGGCATGCGCACGCGAGGATCCGTCGCAGGGCGGATGCGGACTCCCAGACGGATGAGCCATCCTCGTCGCATGGACGACGCGCGCGAGCCCCAGACGCCGACGGCGCCCGCCCCGATCGGGGAGGACGCCGTCGCAGCCGTGCGCAGCCTGGGCCACGCCTACCAGATGGTGACGCGCGCCTCGGGCGACAGCCACAGCGCATCGCCCTCGCGCACCGCGAACGCGTCGTAGAACGCATCCATGTTGCGCACGATCTGGTTCGTGCGGTGCTCGTTCGGCGAGTGCGGGTCGATCGACACGAGGCGGATGGCCTCCTCGGTGCGGATCTTCAGCTGCCACGCCTGCGCCCACGACAGGAAGAAGCGCTGCGCGCCGTCGAGCCCGTCGATGATGGGCGCCTCGGCACCGTCGAGGTGCCGCAGGTACGCCTTCCACGCGATGCCGAGGCCGCCGAGGTCGCCGATGTTCTCGCCGATCGTGAGGGCGCCGTTGACGTTGTGGTCGGGCGCGGCTGCGGGCGACAGCGCGTCGTACTGGGCGATGAGCACGCTCGTGCGCTCCTCGAAGCGCGCGCGATCGTCCTCGGTCCACCAGTCGCGCAGGCGGCCGTCGCCGTCGTAGCGCGAGCCCTGGTCGTCGAAGCCGTGGCCGATCTCGTGTCCGATGACCGCGCCGATCGCGCCGTAGTTCGCGGCCGGGTCCGCCGTGTGGTCGAAGAACGGCGGCTGCAGGATCGCGGCGGGGAAGACGATCTCGTTGAAGCCGGGGTTGTAGTACGCGTTGACGGTCTGCGGACCCATGAACCACTCGTCGCGGTCGATGGGGCGGCCGATCTTGCCCAGCTCGCGGTCGTGCTCGTGCGACGCGGCGGCCTGCACGTTCGCCACGAGGTCGTCGCCGACCTCGAGCGCCTCGTACGTGCGCCAGCGCACGGGGAAGCCGATCTTCGGCGTGAACCGCTCGAGCTTCTCGAGCGCCGCCTCGCGCGTCTCCGGGCTCATCCACTCGAGGGTCTCGATGGAGGCGCGGTACGCGGCGACGAGGTTCGCGATGAGCTCGTCCATCGCCGTGCGCGCGTGCGGCGGGAAGTGCCGCTCGACGTAGACCTTGCCGACGATGTCGCCCAGGGCGCCCTCGACGAGCGCGACGCCGCGCTTCCAGCGCGCGCGCTGCTCGAGCGCGCCCGTGAGCGCGGTGCCGTAGAACGCGAACGCGTCCTTCGAGATCGTCGTCGTGAGGTACGGCGCCCACGCGCGCACGATGCCGGCGCGCAGCCACGAGCGCCACGCGTCGAGGCGCTCGGGCACGAGCAGCGTCGCGACGCCCTCGAGGTACGACGGCTGGTGCACGACGACCTCGCGGTACGCGTCGGCGGGCGACTCGACGGCCTCGAACCACGGCGCGAGCCACTCGTACGTGTCGACGAACGGCTGCAGGTTGTACGTCTTGACGCTGTCGCGCGACGTCACGCGGTCCCAGTGGTGCGTGGCGACGTCGGTCTCGAGCGCGAGGATCGCGGAGGCCTCGGCCGCCGCATCCGGGCGCTCGACGTGCCCGAGCATCGTCTGCAGGTGCGCGAGGTACTTCGCGCGCGTCTCGGCGAACGACTCCTCGCGGTAGTACGACTCGTCGGGCAGGCCCAGGCCGCCCTGCACGACGTTGACGACGTAGCGCTCGGGGTCGCCCGGGTCGTTGTCGACGTACTGGCCGAAGAGGCCGGGACCGCCGATGCGCTCCATGCTCGCGACGACGCGCAGCAGGTCGTCGGTCGTCTCGATGCCGTCGACCTGCGCGAGCAGGTGGCGGATGGGGTCGATGCCGCGCGCGTCGATCGCCGCCTCGTCCATGAACGACGCGAACAGGTCGCCGACCTTGCGCTGCTCGGTGCCGGGCTCGGCGTCGGTCGACTCCTCGATGATCGTGCGCACCGCCTGCTCCGCCTCCTCGGCGAGCACGGCGAACGATCCCCAGCGCGCCTTGTCGGAGGGGATGTCGGTGCGCGCGAGCCACTTGGCGTGCACGTGCTGGAACAGGTCGTCCTGGGGGCGGATCTCCGGGCTGAGCTCGGCGATGTCGATGCCGGATCGGGCAGCAGTCATGCGCCGAGTCTAGGAGCGGCTCCCTGGCAGTGCCGTGCCTCCCGAGACGGCGACGGCCTCGCGCATCGCCTGCTTCGTCGCGTCGATCGAGCGGCCCATCTCCTGCGCGAGGCGGGGTGCGGATGCGACGAGCCGGTCGAGGGTCGGCAGCGGCACCGACAGGGTCGTCATGACCGACTGCACGACCGTCGAGGCGATGGCCGGCTCGCGCGTGAGCGCCGTCTGCCCGATGGCGGCGCCGCGCTCGGCGGTGCCGATCTCGAGCAGCGCCGCGCCGTTGGCGGCGACGACCTGCGCGCGGCCGTCGACGACGAAGCGCACGGTGTCGGGCACGACGCCCGACGGCTGCACCGTCTCGCCGACGCCCCAGCGCTCGAGGCGCGCGTGCTCGGCGAGCAGCGCCCTGCCCCCCTCGTCGGCGAACAGCGACGGTGCGACGTCGGCGATGGCGCGCTCGAGCACGCCCGGCTCGGCGATCGGGTCGGTCGCATCCCCGTCGAGGGCGAAGCCACGGCGACGGGCCGCGTACCAGAGCCAGCCGAGGAAGGTGCTCGTCGCGGCGCCGACGAGGCCCGGGCCCTGCACGGGCAGCGACACCGAGAAGCCGCCCTTGCCCGAGTACGACGCCGTGGGCGTCTCGCCAGGCACGAGCATCGGCAGGCTCGACGCCACGTGCACGAGCAGCGCGACGACCTCGTGCGGCGGATCGTCGGTCGAGAACGCGACGTCGACGGCTGCGTGATGCGGCCCCGCTGGCCGCGAGCGGTTCGTGAACGACGCCCCCGCGAGCGTCGAGTTCGGCACGATCTGGATGCCCGAGCCCGTGTCGATGTGGCTCGCGCGCCAGTTCACCTCGACCACGCGGCCCGAGACTCCTGCCGCATCGAGGTGGTCGCCGATCTGGAACGGCTGCTCGAACAGCAGCAGCAGGCCCGAGATGACGCCGCCGACGGCGTTCTGCAGCGCGAGGCCGATGACGATCGACGTGACGCCGAGCGCCGTGATGAGGCCGCCGACGTCGGCGCCCCACACCCACTGGAACAGCAGGCCGAGGCCCACGACGACGAGCACGAGCCTGGCGATCTCGATGAAGATCGTCGGGATGCGCTGCCGCCACGACCCCTCCTCGGCGTGCGAGAAGAGCGCGACGTTGAACGCCGACAGCACGAGCAGGATGACGAGGAAGCCGAGCACCGTCGCGACGATGCGCACCCACACCTGGTCGGCGGGCGACTGGAACGCGAACGCGAGCAGCGCGAGCAGCGCCGCGACCGGCACGACCCAGTTGCGCAGGAAGCGCAGCGGCTTCGCCGCCGCGTGCCCGCGCCGCTGCAGGTGGTTCACGACCTCCGTGAGCACCACGAGCACGATGGGCACGCCGATCGCGAGCGCGACCGCCCAGCCGAACCAGTCGGCCGCGAGCACGTCGTCGATCATCCGACCCTCCAGACGGCCTTGGCCGTGCCCGCGACGTCGACGCTGCCGACGTTCGTGAACTCGACGGTGTCGCGCAGGCGGTCGTGCACGGCGTCGCTCACGTAGACGCCGGGCTCGCCCGTGACGGTGCGCACCTTGTACGCGAGGCTCACGGCGTCGCCCCACAGGTCGTAGGCGAGGTTCGTGCGCGCGACGAGGCCGCTCGTGACGGTGCCGGTGTCGACGCCGGCACGCAGCGCGACCTTCGTGCCGTGCTGCGCGTTGAAGCGCTCGACGACGGCGCGCATCTCGATGCCGAAGTCGACGGCACGGCGCGCATTGTCGACGCGCGGCACCTGCAGCCCGACGCTCGCGAGGTAGCCACCGCGCAGCGTGCGCACCTGCTCGACGCCCGCCTTCGTCGCCGCCTCGTCGAATCCACGGGTGAGGAAGTTGAGCTGCCCCATCTCCTCCTCGAGCCCGAGGCCGCGCGCGTGGTCCTCCCAGCCGACGAGCTCGGCGAACAGCACCGACACGTTCTCGTGCCGCTCGGCGATCGCCTCGTCGCCGCCGTCCTTGAGCCGCTCGGCGACGGAGTCGGGCATGAGCGTGCGCATGAGGCGTGCGTTCTCGTCCTGCTGCTGGTCGATGAGGTCCTGCTTGAGCCTGAGGCTCGTCGCCATCTCGTTGAACGCCGTGCCGAGGTCGCCGAACTCGTCGCGCGAGCGCACGGGCACCTGCACCGTGTAGTCGCCGCCCGCGACCTGATGCACGGCGGTCACGAGCTTGTTGATCGGACGCGTGAAGACCTGCGCGAGCAGCAGCGACACGATGCTGACGAGCAGCAGGAGGCCGAGGATCGACAGCACGACGGTGCGCGTGAAGTCGGCGACGGGCGCGAACGCCTCGTCGGCGTCGATGCGCGCGACGATGACCCAGTCGAGGCCCTGCAGCTCGATGGGCGCGTAGGCGACGAGGCTCGCGCCATCGCGGTAGTCGGCCATCTCGGCGACGCCGTCCTCGCCGCGCAGCGCCGCCTCGACGCCGTCGTCGTCGACCGGCTGCAGCAGCACGGTCGACTCGTCGGCGACGACCTGCTCGGCGACGCGCGTGGGCGTGCCCTGCGACACCACCTGGTCGACGTAGCCCTCCGGGTCCTCGACCAGCAGACGCGAGGCGCTGCGCATGAGGCCGTCGGCGCCGGCGACGTAGACCTCGCCCGTCTCGCCGAGCCCCTGGTCCGCCCATCCCTCGTTGCCCGTGAGCACCGCATCGATCTGCGCGCTCGGCACCTGCACGGCGAGCGCGCCGACGAGGTTCGTGCCGTCGCCGACGGGCGAGACGATCCACGACGTCGACGCGCCGAGCGACGGCAGGTACGCCTCGAAGTCGGTCGTCGCGAGGGCGTCGAGCGATCCCGACGACAGCACCTCGTCGAACGCCTGCGTGAGCGCGGAGCCGCCGAAGACGGTGCCGCGCATCGAGAGCCCCATGTCGACGCTCTGGTACGCGGAGTACACGACCTCGGCGTCGAGGTTGAGCAGCAGCAGGTCCTCGTAGCCGAGGGTGTCGACGAGGCCCGTGAGGTACGGGCCGTACTGCGCGTTCGCTGCCGACCAGTCGCTGCCGTCGCCCGCGTCGTGGTCCTGCAGCGCCGCGTCGAAGTCCTCGAGCCCGCGCGTCGCCGTGTACTGCGACTGGATGTACCTGCCGGCGTTCGTCGCGGGCAGGAACGCGTCGGCCGAGTACGTCTCGCCCGTGCGCTCCTCGAGCGCCGGGATGTACCGCTCCTCGTAGAACGCGGTGAGCGCGGCGTCGTCCGCGGCATCGAGGGGCTGATCGCGCAGGGCGTCGAAGCCGGCGTCGAACGCCTGCAGCGCCGCGAGGGTCTGCGCGTTGCGCGAGTCGACCTCGACGGCGGTCTGGATCGCCGCGAACTCGCTCTCGAGCGCCTCGCCGCGCAGCTCGCGGATCGTCGTCAGCTGGTCGTAGGCGGCGGCCTGCAGCGACGCCCGGCCGTTCGTCACGCCGATGACGCCGATCGCGATCGCCGACACGAGGCTCACGACCAGCAGCATCACGAGCAGCTTGGCCTGCGTGCCGAGCGAGAGCCCGCGTCGGCGGCGCTGCGCGACCGGCTCGGACGTGGTGGACAGGGCATCGCTCATGCGCACGCTCCGAGACTGGTGACGAATCATCTTCACCCTGCGGGGTACAGCGATGCTTGGCAATGGCTGTGACCGATTCGTAACGCGCTCGACCCGTGCGCGACGCCGCGCCCCACGGATCCGGCTCCCCAGCCAGCTGGTCGAGGAGGCCGCAGCCGAAGGCTGCAGCCGTCACGAGACCACGCGACCTGCCCGCTCGACGCGACCATGCGCATGGCTGGCCAGGAGCGGCGCTCGCGTGGTCTCGTGACGCGTGCTCGCCTGGCGGCTCGCGCGCTCCTCGACCAGCTGGTGGGGGGCTACGCGCGCTGCGCGGCGCCCTCCCCCTCGACGAGCGCATCCAGCTCGGCCTCGACGTCGTCGGAGGCGGCGAGCTCGACGTCGTCGGAGCCGCCGTCCTTCGCGAACACCGCCGCGATCGACGTGAGCACGGCGTAGACGCCGATGAAGACGCAGAGGATCCAGGGGCTGCCGCCGCCGAGCTCCACGAACACGACCGCGAGCAGCGGCGTGAGGCCGTTCGAGAAGATCGAGCCCACCTGGTAGCCGAGCGAGACGCCCGAGTAGCGCAGGTCGGTCGGGAACTGCTCGGCGAACCACGCCGCCTGCGGGCCGTAGATCGCGTCGTGCAGCACGTTCATGCCGACGAGGAACACGAGCCACACGAGCGCGAGCGGGCCGTGGTCGAGGAAGGCGAAGAACGGCCAGACGGCCACGCCGATGCCGATCGCGGCGCCGATCGCGATGCGACGGCGGCCGATCCGGTCGCTCAGCCAGCCCCACAGCGGCGTCGAGATGAGGCTGATCGCGCCCACGATGAGCAGCGACTGGATGCCGATCGCCGAGTCTCCCCGCGCGTTCGTGAGGTACGTGAGCGAGTACACGGTGAGGATCGAGAACCACGCCGGCTGCACGAGGCGCAGGCCGATCGTCACGAGCACGCCGCGCGGGTGCCGCTTGAGCACCTCGAGCACCGGGTAGCGGCGCACCGCGCCCGCCTGCTTGATCTGGCGGAACTCCGCAGCGTCCTCGACGCCGAGGCGGATGACGAGGCCGATCACGACGAGCACCGCCGAGAAGAGGAACGGGATGCGCCACGCCCACTCCTGGAACGCCTGGGTGCCGAGGATGCCCTGCACGCCCCAGATCGACGCGGTCGCGAGCAGCAGGCCGCCCGCCGAGCCCATCTGCGTGAAGGAGCCGAAGAATCCGCGGCGCCCGGCCGGAGCGTGCTCGACCGACAGCAGCGCCGATCCGCCCCACTCCGCGCCGGCCGACAGGCCCTGCGCGAGACGCAGCACCACGAGGGCGACGACGGCCCAGATGCCGATCTGCGCGTACGTGGGCAGCAGGCCGATGAGCAGGGTCGCGATGCCCATGAGCAGCAGCGAGCCGACGAGCAGCTGCTTGCGGCCGATGCGGTCGCCGAGGTGGCCGGCGATGATGCCGCCGAGCGGGCGGGCGAGGAAGCCGACGCCGTACGTCGCGAACGACGCGATGAGGGCGACGGCGGGCGTCGTCTCGGGGAAGAACGTCGCGCCGAACACGAGGGCGGCGGCCTGCGCGTAGAGGTAGAAGTCGTACCACTCGATCGTGGTGCCGACGAGGGATGCGGCGAGCACACGGCGGCGGCGCTGCTGCGTCGTGCGCTCGGGCGTCGCGCTGGTCGTCTGGGACATGGGGGGCTCCTGCGGTCGGGTCGCAGGCCACCGAACCCTGATGCAACGCGTGACGCAACGCGGTCGTGTCGCACGACGTCACACGCCGTCACGCGACGTGACGCGGGCTCGGGCCTTCGGCAGGCTGGGCGGGTCGCGCGAGCGCCGCGCGAGGAGGAGGAGTCGTGCCCGATCGCCCGCCGCTGCGGTACGCAGCGTTCGTCATGGACACCGTCTCGCACATCCAGCACGGCCTGTGGCGGCATCCCGACGCGCAGCAGCACCGGTTCGACGAGCTCGACCTGTGGGTCGACCTCGCGAGGACGCTCGAGCGCGGCGGCTTCGACGCCATGTTCTTCGCCGACGTCGTGGGCCTGTACGGCCCGGCGGGCGGCGACTACACGCTCAACGCGCGCGAGGGCCTGCAGATCCCCAACGGCGACCCGTCGGTGCTCATCTCGGCGCTCGCCGCCGCGACCGAGCACCTGGGCTTCGCCTTCACGTCGTCGGTGCTGCAGGCGCACCCGTTCGAGTTCGCACGCCGCGTCTCGACGCTCGACCACCTCACGAAGGGTCGCGTCGGCTGGAACGTCGTGACGAGCGCCCTCGACGGCGCCGCCCGCAACTTCGGCAGCGACCGGCTCGAGGAGCACGACGAGCGCTACGTGTGGGCGCAGGAGTACGTCGACGTCGTAACGAAGCTGTGGGAGGGGTCGTGGGACGACGACGCGTGGCGCGCCGACAAGGCCGCCGGCGTCGTGTCGGACGCGGCCGGCATCCACCGCATCGACCACGTCGGCACGCGCTACTCGGTCGCCGGACCGCACCTGTCGCGGCCGTCGCCGCAGCGCACGCCCGTGCTGTTCCAGGCCGGGTCGTCGGTCGCCGGCCGCGCGTTCGCGGCGCGCAACGCCGAGGCCCAGTTCATCCTGTCGTCGACGCCCGAGAAGACCGCCGAGCTCATCGCGTCGACCCGCGACCAGGTGGAGGCCGTGGGCCGCGCCCGCGACGACATCCGCTTCTTCCTGGGCCTCGCCTTCGTGATCGGGTCGACGGAGGAGGAGGCGCAGCGGAAGTCGGCCGAGATCGACGAGCACCTCTCGCCCGACGGCTTCCTCGTGCACTCGAACCTCGGCTTCGACCCCGAGACCGGCGCGCAGCTCGACCCCGACACCCCGCTGTCGCAGGTGAGGACGCAGACGAACCAGTCGCACCTGCAGTGGCTGCAGGAGGCCGCGGGCGACCGCGAGCCCACGATCCGCGACCTCGCGGCGCTGTCCGCCCGCATCCGCTCGCGCGTCGTCGGCACGCCCGAGCAGATCGCCGACCAGCTCGCGACGTGGCAGGACGCCGGCGTCGACGGCATCAACGTGATCAACTGGACGATCCCCGGCTCGTTCGAGGAGTTCGTCGACCACGTCATGCCCGTGCTGCGCGAGCGGGGCCTCGCCGAGGCGCACCCCGAGACGCCCGGCACCCTGCGGTCGCGCATCTTCGGCCACGACCAGCTGCCCGCGTCGCACCCGGCGCGGCAGTGGCGCGGAGCGTTCTCGTGACCGTCGTCGGCGGGCTCGTGGCCGACTCGATCGTCGACCGCTTCGCGCCGCTCATCGAGGAGGTGCGCGCCGGAGCCGTGCAGCGCGAGCTCGACCGCGAGCTGCCGATCGACCTCGTGCGCAGGCTCGCGGATGCGGGCGTCGGGCGGGTGCGCCTGCCCGTCGCCGATGGCGGACTCGGAGCATCCATCGCCGAGTCGGTCGCGCTCACGATCGCGCTGTCGGCGGCCGATGCGAACGTCGGCCACCTGCTGCGCTCGCACGCCGGATTCGTGGAGCTCGTGCTGCGGCGCGGGCCCGGGGCGGAGCGGGATGCGTGGGTGTCGCGCATCGCGGGCGGTGCACTCGTGGGCAACGCGACGAGCGAGCTCACCGGCACCACGTTGGCCGACATCTCGACGCGGGTGTCGGTCGGTGCTGACGGCGCATGGCGGCTCGACGGGCGCAAGTTCTACTCCACCGGCACCCTCTACTCCGACTGGGTCTACCTCGCGGCCGCCGACGGCGACGCGCGCGTGACGTTCGCGGTGCCGACGGATGCGCCCGGCGTCGAGATCCGCGACGACTGGGACGGCTTCGGCCAGCGCGCGACGGCCTCGGGCACGACGGTGTTCGACGGCGTGCCCGTGGACCCCGACGCGTTCGCGACGTACGGCGCCGGGCCGCTCACGCACATCCAGGCGTTCTACCAGCTGCACCTCGTGGCGGTGCTCGCGGGCATCGCCGAGGCCGTCGTGCGCGACGCCGGCGACTTCGTGCGGCCGCGGTCGCGGTCGTACGTGCACGCGAACACGGCGCGGCCCGCCGACGACCCGCAGGTGCTCGAGGTCGTGGGGCGGCTGTCGACGACGGCCTTCGCGGTGCGGGCGGCGGTGCTCGAGGCGGCGAGGGCGCTCGACGTCGCGGCGGCGTCGGCTGCGCCGGGCGCTGCGCTCGACGCGCGGCTGCTGGAGGAGGCGGAGATCGCCGTCTACCAGGCGCAGGTGCTCGCCACGGATGCGGTGCCGGATGCCGCGACGCGGCTGTTCGAGATCGGCGGAGCGTCGGCGACGGAGCGCACGCGCGCGCTCGACCGCCACTGGCGCAACGCCCGCACCGTCGCCTCCCACAACCCCGCGAACTTCAAGGCGCGCACGATCGGCGCGTGGGAGGTCTCCGGCACGGGCCCCCTGGGCGTCTGGCACCGCTACGAGACGGTGGGCCCGACGGCGTTCTGACCCTGACTGGTCATAGTTCCCGTCCGACTGGTCACAGTTGCACCGAAACTGCGACCAGTGTGGTGCAACGGTGACCAGTCATCAGGCGCGGGCACCCGGGCATAGCCTCGACGGGTGAGCCAGGCCACCGCATCCCGCGACGAGCGGCGCAGGCTCGACCGCGACATCGTCGCCCTCGCGCTGCCGGCGCTCGGCGCGCTCGTCGCCGAGCCGGCGTTCCTGCTCGTCGACACCGCGCTCGTCGGCCACCTCGGCGCCGCGCAGCTCGCGGGCGTCGGCGTGGGCGGCGCCGTGCTGCACACCGCCGTCGGCCTGCTCATCTTCCTCGCCTACGGCACGACGCCCGCCGTCGCGCGACTGCTCGGCGCCGGCGACCGGCCGGGCGCGATCCGCGCAGGCGTCGACGGCATCTGGCTCGCGATCGTCGTGGGCCTCGCGCTGCTCGCGGCGATCCCGCTCGCGCATCCGCTCGTCGCGCTCTTCGGCGCCGCGGGCGACGTCACCGAGCATGCGGCGACGTACCTCGGCATCTCGATCCTCGGACTGCCGGCGATGCTCGTCGTGCTCGCCGCGACGGGCCTCATGCGCGGTCTGCAGGACACGCGCACGCCGCTCATCGTCGCGGGCGCGGGGTTCACGGCGAACGCGATCCTCAACGCCGTGCTCATCTACGGGCTCGGCCTGGGCGTCGCCGGCTCGGCGATCGGCACCGTGATCGCGCAGTGGGGCATGGCGGCGTTCTTCCTCGCGTTCTCGGTGCGCGAGGCGCGGCGCGAGCACGTGTCGCTGCGCCCCTCCCTCGCCGCCGTCGGCCGCGTCGCGGGCGTGGGCGTGTGGCTGCTCGTGCGCACGCTGTCGCTGCGCGTCGCGCTCATCGCGACGACGGCCGTCGCGACGCGACTCGGCACCGACGTGCTCGCGGCGACGCAGGTGGCGTTCGCGCTGTTCTCGACGCTCGCGTTCGCGTTGGATGCCCTCGCCATCGCGGGGCAGGCGCTGGTCGGCAAGGCGCTCGGCGCGGGCGACGCGGCGCTCGTGCGGCGCATCACGCGCAGGCTCGTGCGGTGGGGGCTCGTGGGCGGCGCGGCCCTCGGCGCCATCCTGCTCGCGCTCGCGTGGGTCGTCGGCGGAGCGTTCTCGTCGGATCCTGCCGTCGTCGGCATGCTGCCGTGGGCGCTCGTGCCGCTCGCGGTCGCGCAGCCGATCGCGGGCTTCGTGTTCGTGCTCGACGGCGTGCTCATCGGCGCCGGCGACGTGCGCTACCTCGCGTTCACGGGCCTCGTGAACCTCGCGCTCTACCTCCCGCTGCTGCTGCTCGCGCTGCTGCCGGCCGTGCCGCACGGATCCGCGGCCCTCGCCGTGCTGTGGCTCGCGTTCTCGGTCGGCTACCTCGGCGCCCGCGCCCTCACGCTCGGGCTGCGCGCACGGTCGGATGCGTGGATGGTGCTGGGCGCGACGCGCTAGACCGGCGCATCGTCAGCCGCGCCGCGTAGCGTGCCCGCATGCCCCCGCTGCGCCTGCTCGACGCCGTGCTGCTGCTCGTGCACGACGACGACACCGGCGCGCGACTCGTCTCGGATCGGGTGTGGGAGCGGTTCCTCATGGCCGTGGCGATCGTCGAGCTCGTCGTCGGCGGCGCCGCGCGGCTCGAGCCCGCGCATCCGCAGGGTCCGCCGATCGTGCGCGCGACGGGTCGGCCAGCTGCCGATCCGTTGCTCGCCCGCCTGCTCGCAGACGCCGACGGGCGTGACCTGCCCGCGGCGACGAAGGGGCACGACGGGTTCCTGCCCGGCATGCGCGGCCTCGTCGACGAGCTCGTCGAGGCGCGGCTCGAGACCCTGGCAGCAGCGGGGATGCTGTCGAAGGAGCAGGTGCGCGTGCTCGGCATCCCCGTGCGCAGCGACTGGGTGGCCGGGCCGCGCGCCGACGTCGAGCAGCGCCTGCGGATGCGGATGCTGCGCGCGATCGACGCACCTGCGCAGGCCGACGACGACGTCGTGCTGCTCTTCGCGCTGCTGCACCCGACCGGATCCCTGCCCGCGATCCTGCCGATGGTCGACCGGCACCGGCTCGTCGTCGACATCGGTGCGATCGTGAGCCGCACGTGGCTGGCGCAGACGATCTTCCGGCTCACGTACGTGCCGGGCAACCGGTTCAACCCCTGGCTCTACACCTGAGTCAGACCGCCGCGTCGCGTCGGCGGAACGCCGCGAGCGCGACGCCGAGCGCCACCGCCGCGCCGCCGAGCATCCACCACGACGCCGTCCAGTCGGGGTCGGTCGCGAGCGGGTTCGCGAGATGGTGGAAGGGACTGACGTCCTGCAGCCAGTCCCAGTCGTCGCCGAAGAGCGGCGCGAGCTCGCCGACGAGCATCGGCACGACGAGCAGCAGCCAGCCGAGCCAGGCGCCGACGCCCGGCAGCACCGCCACGAGCAGCGCACCGACCGCGAGGTAGAGCCCCAACGCCGGCAGCATCGACGCCGCGATCGCCACGACCGTGCCGGTGCGCGCGGCATCCGACGACGCGAGCGAGACGGATGCGGCGGCGGCGAACGCCGTCATCACGAGCACGCCCGCGACGAGCGCGACGGCGAGCGTCGCGCCGAACCAGCCGAGCCGCGACGTGCGGGTGGCGAGCACCTGCTCGCCGTGCGCGAGCTCCTCCGTGCGCATGCGCGTCGCGCCCTGCAGCACGGCGGCGCACGCCACGAGGGCGACGATGCCCGTGAGGGCGTGCACGAAGGTGTCGATCGTGTCGTCGGCGGTGCCGCCGAGCGCCTGCACGAGCGCGAGCAGCGTCGGGTTCGCCTCGAAGGCGTCGGCGGCGACGGGCGCGACGCGGCCGATGAAGAGTCCCACGACGACCGCGGCGGCGATCCAGCCGATCGCTGCGCCGCGATGCAGCCGCACGGCGAGGCCGAGCGAGGTGCCGAGCAGCGCGTGCGCCGTGGCACGGCCGCCCCGCTCGCGCACGAGCGAGTCGCCGAGCTCGCGGCGCGACTCGAGCGCCACGACGACGGCGCCGAGCGCCAGGAGCAGCGGTGCGAAGAGCGCGAGCGGCGTCCACGACGGCGCCCAGCCAGCGCTGTCGGACGGGTCGGCGAACGGATGCGTCTGCGTGATCCAGCCGATCGGCGACAGCCACGACGGCCACGCCGAGGCGACGTGCGCGAGGTCGTCGCCCGCGTCGGCGAGCGCATCCCCCACGCCGCGCACGACGAAGGCGGCGCCGGCGATCGCCGCCGCGAGCCCGTTGGCGCCGCGCGACGACGGCATGACCTGCGCGGCGAGCAGCCCCACGAGCACGAACGCGACGCCGGCGAGCAGCACGCCGAGCGCGACGAGCGCCGACCCCTCGGCGGGGAGGCCGATCGCGAGGGATCCGGCGAGCAGCCCCGCCGACACGATCGCGACCTCGATCGCACCCGTGATCGCCGTCGCGACGAGCGGCGCGAGCCGACCGGTCGGCGTCGAGCGCACGAGCTCGGCGCGGCCCGCATCCTCGTCGCCGCGCGTGTGCCGCACGGCGAGGAACGTCGCCATGAGGGCGATCGCGACGCCGAGGTACGCGAGGGTCGACACCACCATGACCGCGCCGAGGCTCGTGCCGGCGGGCGCGCCGCGCAGCATGCGCAGGCTCGGATCGGCGGCGATGAGGGCGACGAGCTCGGAGCGGGCCTGCGCGTCGAACGACGAGCCGAGGCCCGCGCCGACCGACGCCCAGAGGCCGGCGAAGAGCACCGTCCAGAGGACGAGCGTGAGGCGGTCGCGCCGCAGGTGGGCGGCGACGAGGAGGCCGGTGCCGCGGAGCATGTCAGGGCTCGGGTGCGTCGATGCGGGCGTGGCGGCCGTGGGGGTGGTCGGCGTCGGACGGCTCTGCGGGGGCACCTTTCGAGGCTCGCTCCGCTCGCACCTCAAGGAGCGGTTCTGGGAGCGGCCCCGCCGAGGGCGAGTCGGACGAGGATGAGCCGCCCGACTCGGCGACAGGGCCGTAGTGCCGCAGGAACAGCTGCTCGAGGCTCGGCGGCTGCATCGTGAGGCCCGGCAGCGTGCGCTGCGCCGCCCACGCGAGGAAGGCGGGCACCGCCTCGGGCGCGAGCGACCCGACCACGCGACCGCCGCGCGTCGCGACGTCCGCGAGCCCCGGCGCGTCGGCATCCGCATCCGACCCCTCCCACGACACCTGCGTGTGCGACAGGTGCCGCAGGTCGGCGAGTGAGCCGGCCTCGACGATGCGGCCGGCGCGGATGATCGAGACGCGCGAGCACAGCTGCTCGACCTCCGAGAGGATGTGGCTCGACAGCAGCACCGTCGCGCCCTCGTCGGCGACGCGGCGCACCTCGGCGCGGAACACCTCCTCCATGAGCGGGTCGAGGCCGCTCGTGGGCTCGTCGAGCACGTACAGGTCGGCGGGCGTCGCGAACGCGGCGACGAGCGCGACCTTCTGGCGGTTGCCCTTCGAGTACGCCGTGCCCTTCTTCGTCGGGTCGAGGTCGAACGCGTCGAGCAGGCGCGCCCGGTCGCGTGCGGGCGGCCGCTGTCCGCGCATGCGCGTGAGCACGTCGATCGCCTCGCCACCCGTGAGGCTCGGCCACAGCGTGACGTCGCCCGGCACCGACGCGAGGCGCTCGTGGATGCGCGTCGCATCCCGCCACGGATGCATGCCGAGCACGCTCGCCTCGCCGCCGGAGGCGCGCAACAGCCCCAGCAGGATGCGGATCGTCGTCGACTTGCCGGCCCCGTTCGGGCCGAGGAATCCGTGGATCTCGCCCTGCTCGACCGTGAGGTCGACGCCGTCGAGCGCGACCGAGCGGCCGAACCGCTTCTCGAGAGCCTTCGTCGCGATGACGCTCATGAGCGCGATGCTACGCCCGCGCCGGCGGCGCGCAAGGGCCTCCCCGGCGGGATGTCGTCAGCCGTGCACGAGCTGCTCGCGCACCTCGTCTGCGAGCCGCTTCGCCTCGGCGAGGCTGAGCCCCAGCTCGACGCGCACCTGCTTGATCGCCTCGATGTGCCGACCGTCGCGGATGAGGTCGACGACCGCCGGCGACACCGGGTACGGCCACGCCTGCTGGGCCGGCGCCGTCGCCGTGCCGTTCGGCGCCTGATAGCCCTGCTGCACGAACAGCCAGTCGATCTGCTGCTCGAGCTGCGCGATGCGCTCCCGCAGCGGCACCACCGCGCGTGCGACCGCCGCATCCACCTCATCCGTCATGCCGCCCACCGTAGGGGTGCCCGGTGGAAGGATGGTGGGATGCGCGAGACGGTGCGGTGGCGGAACGCGGTGTTCGCGGTGTTCTTCGCGATGGGCTTCGGCTTCGCGTCGCTCGCCGCCCGGTTCCCGACGGCGCGCGACATGCTCGACATCTCCGTCGACCAGCTGGGCCTCGCCCTCCTGGGCATCTCGGTCGGCTCGATCACGGGACTCGCGACCGCGAGCCACGTCATCGCGCGGCTGGGCACGCGCGTCGTCATGGTGACGGGCGCGTCGATCATCGGCGTCGGCCTGTGCGTCGCCGGTTGGGGCGTCGAGGCGCGCAGCATGCCGATCCTCATCGGCGGCCTGCTCGTGACGGGCCTGTCGACGGGCATCACCGACGTCGCCATGAACCTCTCGGGCGCCGCGAACGAGCGCGCCATCGGCCGCGCCATCATGCCCGTCTTCCACGCGTTCTTCTCGTTCGGCACCGTCGCCGGCGCCGGCTACGGCGCGCTCGGCGAGGCGACCGGCATCGGCATCGGGCCGCAGATGACGATCTACCTCGTCCTCGTCGTGGGGCTCGCCGCGGTCGTGCGTCCGCACCTCGTGCAGCAGCCCATCCAGCCCGAGGACCACGTGGGCTTCAAGGAGCGCCTGTCGGTCTGGACGGATGCGCGCACGTGGCTCATCGGCGGCCTCGTGCTGGGCATGGCGCTCACCGAGGGGTCGGCGAACGACTGGCTCACGCTGCTCATGGTCGACGGGCACGACTTCGACGAGGTCGGTGCCGCGCTCGCGTTCGCGCTGTTCCTCACGGCCATGACCGCCGGACGCCTCGCAGGCGTGCCGCTCATCGAGCGCTTCGGCCGGGTCGCGATGCTGCGTGCGACCGCATCCCTCGCCGCCGTCGGCCTCGTGCTGGTGATCGTCGTCGACCATCAGGTCGTCGCGCTTATCGGCACCGCGATGTGGGGCCTCGGCGCCTCGCTCGGCTTCCCCATCGGCATGTCGGCCGCCGCCGACGACGCCCGCATGGCCACGGCCCGCGTCGGCGCGGTCGCGACGATCGGCTACGTCGCCTTCCTCGCCGGCCCTCCCCTGCTCGGCTTCCTCGGCGAGCACCTCGGCCTGCGCGACGCCATGTGGGTCGTGCTCGCCTTCGTCGTGCTGTCGCTGCTCACCTCCGCCGTCGCGCGCGAGCGCGGCACCGCATCCGGCGCGCCCGACCCCGCGGTCGAGGCGCGGCCGTAGGGCTCTCGCGGCTCGGCGAGCGCTCGCACGCGGGTACCGTGGTCGGGTGCGTCTCGTCATCGCGAACTGCTCCGTCGACTACACCGGGCGGCTCACCGCCCACCTCCCGCTCGCCACGCGCGTGCTCATGCTGAAGGCCGACGGCTCGCTGCTCGTGCACTCCGACGGCGGCTCGTACAAGCCGCTCAACTGGATGTCGCCGCCATGCGTCGTCGAGACGTCGGAGCCGACCGAGGACCAGGCGTCGGCCGGCGTGACCGCGCTGTGGACCGTCACGCACCAGAAGACCGGCGACGCGCTCGTCGTGCGCCTCCACGAGGTGCACTCGGACACGTCGCACGAGCTCGGCATCGACCCGGGCCTCACGAAGGACGGCGTCGAGTCGCACCTGCAGGCGCTGCTCGCCGACCAGATCGAGCTGCTCGGCGACGGCCACGAGCTGTGGCGCCGCGAGTACATGACGCCCATCGGCCCCGTCGACATCCTCGCGCGCGACGCGGCGGGCGCGACGGTCGCGGTCGAGATCAAGCGCCGCGGCGGCATCGACGGCGTCGAGCAGCTGACCCGCTACCTCGAGCTCATGAACCGCGACCCGCGCATCGCCCCCGTCTCGGGCGTCTTCGCCGCGCAGGAGATCGCGCCCCAGGCGCGCACGCTGGCCGAGGATCGCGGCATCCGCTGCCTCGTGCTCGACTACGACCAGATGAAGGGCATCGAGAGCAAGCGCCCGACGCTGTTCTGACGCGCCCTGCGCCCGGGTCGATTGCGTATTGCAGGCGATTCCGGGTCTTGAGGGGAATCTTCCCTCGAGAGGCGGAATCGCCTGCGAAACGCAATGCTCCGGATGGGGTGGTTGCGTTTTGCAGGCGATCAGGGGTGGCAGAGGGGTATCTTCCCTCTGCCCCTGTTGATCGCCTGCGAAACGCAAGCAACCCGAGCGCAGCGCCTCAGTCGCGCGACGAGTACGGCGCCACGTGGTCCGGGATCGAGACCGGCGACGTGGTCGGCACCGCATCCTCCCGCGAGGCGTAGGGCGCGACGTGGTCGGGCGTCTCGTGATGCTCGACGTCGCCGCCGAAGTCGTGGTCGTCGAACGGCGGGCGAGCGCCCTCGGTCATGGCGGTGGTGGTCTGCGTGGCGTCGTCGGCACTCATGGATCGCACGCTACGCCCGCATCCTCGGGGCAACGCGGGGCTTGACTCCGGGCCTGGGCGCGCGGCGAGATGTGCGCGAATCCGAGGCCTCGCGACGCTCAGCGCCGCGAGGGCCCGGATTCGCGCACATTGCACCGCGGCGGGGCGCGTCAGGCGGGCTGGGCTGCGGCCGCCGCGCGCGCCGCGGCCGGCAGCGCCGCGAGCACGCGCTCGATCGCCGCGTCGTCGTGCGCAGCCGTGACGAACCACGACTCGAACAGGCTCGGCGGCAGCGCGACCCCACCGTCGAGCATCGCGTGGAAGAACGGGGCGTGCCGGAAGACCGCCTGCGCCTTCGCGTCGTCGTACGTGCGGGGCGCGGACGCGGCGAAGGCGAGCGAGAACAGGCTGCCGACCCGCGCGATCGTGTGCTCGACGCCCTCGGCGGCGAGCGCATCCGTCAGCCCTGCCGTGATGGCATCCGCCACCGCATCGAGGCGCGCGTAGACGGCGTCGTCGGCGAGGCGCAGCTGCGTGAGGCCCGCGGCGACGGCGAGCGGGTTCCCCGACAGCGTGCCCGCCTGGTAGACGGGGCCGAGCGGGGCGAGCAGGTCCATGACCTCGCGCCTGCCGCCGAGCGCCGCGAGCGGCATGCCGCCGCCGACGACCTTGCCGAACGTGAGGATGTCGGGGGCCTCGTCGCCCGTCGTGCCCTCGATGCCCCACATGCCGGATGCGTGCACGCGGAAGCCCGTGAGCACCTCGTCGCTGATGAGCAGCGCGCCGTGCGCGTGCGCCGTGCGGGCGAGGAACGCGTGGAAGCCGGGGCGCGGCGCGATGAGGCCGATGTTGGCAGGCGCGGCCTCGGTGATGATCGCCGCGATGCGATCGCCGTGCTCGGCGAACGCCGCCTCGACGGCCGCCTCGTCGTCGTACGGCAGCACGATCGTCGTCGCGGCGACGGCGTCGGGGATGCCCGACGAGCCGGGCATCGCGAGCGTCGCGAGCCCCGACCCTGCCGCGACCAGCAGCGCATCCGAGTGCCCGTGGTAGTGCCCGTCGAACTTCACGAGCAGGTCGCGACCCGTCGCGCCGCGCGCGAGGCGGATGGCGGTCATCGTCGCCTCCGTGCCCGTCGACACGAGGCGCACGCGCTCGGCGATGGGCACGCGGCGCGTGATCTCCTCGGCGAGCTCGACCTCCGCGCCCGTCGGAGCGCCGAACGACAGGCCGCGCGCGGCGGCCTGCTGCACGGCATCCACGATCGCCGGATGCGCGTGCCCCAGCAGCGCCGGACCCCACGACGCCACGAGGTCGACGCGCTCGACGCCCTCGACGTCGGTGACGTACGGACCCCGCGCGCTGCGGATGAAGCGCGGCGTGCCACCGACCGAGCCGAACGCGCGCACGGGCGAGTTGACGCCGCCCGGGATCGAGCGGCGGGCGCGGTCGAAGAGGGCGTCGTTGGTGGTGGTCGTCGTCTCGGTCATGCTCGGTCCTCGTGCGTCTGCGTCGTCGTGGATTGCGTTTTGCAGGTGATCACGGGGGTCAGAGGGGTATCTTCCCTCCGCCACCCCGGATCGCCTGCAAAACGCGAACCGAGGTGGATGGGGCGGGTCAGCGCAGCGACTCGGCCAGCTCGACCGCCCAGTAGGTGAGCACGGCATCCGCGCCCGCGCGCACGATCGACGTCACCGACTCCGCGATCGCGCGGTCGCGGTCGATCCAGCCGTTCGCCGCGGCGGCCTCGACCATCGCGTACTCTCCCGACACCTGGTACGCCCACACGGGCACCTGCGCCTCGTCGGCGACGTCGCGCAGCACGTCGAGGTAGAACGATGCGGGCTTCACCATGAGCACGTCGGCGCCCTCGGCCTCGTCGAGCGTCGCCTCGCGCAGACCCTCGCGCGCGTTCGCCGGGTCCTGCTGGTACGTGCGACGGTCGCCCTGCAGGCTCGAGCCGACGGCCTCGCGGAAGGGCCCGTAGAGCGCGGAGGCGTACTTCGCGGCGTAGGCGAGGATCGCCGCATCCTCGTAGCCGGCGTCGTCGAGCGCGTCGCGCACGAACGCGACCTGGCCGTCCATCATGCCGCTGAGGCCGACCATCGCCGAGCCGGCGTCGACCTGCGCGATCGCCATCTCGGCGTACCGCTCGAGCGTCGCGTCGTTGTCGATGCCGCCCCACTCGTCGAGCACGCCGCAGTGGCCGTGGTCGGTGAACTCGTCGAGGCACAGGTCGGTCTGGATGACGGTGTCGTCGCCGAAGCGGTCGTCGAGCGCCGCCGTCGCACGGTTGAGGATGCCGTCGGGGTCGATGCCGGCCGAGCCCGCCGCATCCTTGTCCTCGTCCTTCGGCACGCCGAACAGCATGACGCCGCCGACGCCCGCCTCGATCGCCTGCTCGACGGCGCGGCTCGCGGAGTCGATCGTGTGCTGCACGACGCCCGGCATGCTGCCGATGGGTCGCGGCTCGGTCAGCCCATCGGCGACGAACATCGGCAGGATGAGCTGGCTCGGGTGGATGCGCGTCTCGGCCACCAGCCTTCGCAGGGCGGGAGTGCGTCGGAGCCTGCGCGGACGGATCGTGGGACTCACCCATCCAGCCTACGCGCGGGCGGGTGCGGCGCCCGCGTCGGTGACTGGTCACTGGTGCACGCGACTGGTCGCAGTTGCACGCATGACTGGTCGCACTTGCACCGAAACTGCGACCAGTGTGGTGCAACTGCGACCAGTCCCGATCGGATGCGGTGACCGATCGGCGGACTGGAGCGACGCCGAGGTCGCGAGCGTGCAACTATCTGCGTATGCATGCAGATAACGATGCTCGGGGCGTGTGCCAGCGGTACGACCTCGCCGCCGAGGTGTTCGGGATGCTCGCCGACGCCACGCGCGTGCGCATCATCGTCGCGCTGCGCGGCGGCGAGCTGCCGGTGGGCGAGATCGCCGAGCGCGTCGGCAAGACGCCCGCGGCCGCATCCCAGCACCTCGCGAAGCTGCGCCTCGCGCGGATGGTGCTCACGCGCCACGAGGGCACGAAGGTCTTCTACCGACTGGCCGACGACCACGCGAGCCAGCTCGTCGCCGACGCCGTGCACCAGGCCGAGCACACGCTCGGCATCGCGCCGCAGCACGCCGAGACCGCCGAGGAGCCGACCGATGCGTGAGGTGCTCGCGAACCGCGCCTACGCGCAGCTCTTCTCGGCGCAGGTCGTCGCGCTCGTCGGCACGGGGCTGCTCACCGTCGCCCTCGGCCTCCTCGCCTACGACGTCGCCGGGGCGGATGCGGGCGTCGTGCTGGGCATCGCGCTCACGATCAAGATGGTCGCGTACGTCGGCGTCGCGCCCGTCGTCTCGGCGCTCACGAGCCGCGTGCCGCGCAAGGCGCTGCTCGTGACGGCCGACGTCGTGCGCGCGCTCGTGGCGCTGAGCCTGCCGTTCGTGACCGAGGTGTGGCAGGTCTACGCGCTCGTGTTCGTGCTGCAGTCGGCGTCGGCCACGTTCACGCCCGCGTTCCAGGCGATCATCCCCGAGGTGCTGCCCGACGAGCGGCAGTACACGCGAGCCCTGTCGCTCTCGCGCCTCGCGTACGACCTCGAGGCGCTCGTGAGCCCGGCGCTCGCCGCGGCGCTGCTGACCGTCGTGACGTTCCACGAGCTGTTCGTCGGCACCGTCGTGGGCTTCGTCGCCTCCGCGCTGCTCGTGCTCGCCACGGCGCTGCCCGCACGCGTGGCGGCCGCCCCGTCGTCGTTCGTCGACCGGCTGACGCGCGGCGTGCGCGTGTTCTGGCGCGAACGCGAGCTGCGCGCCCTCCTCGCCCTCGACCTCGCGGTCGCAGCGCCGACCGCGATGGTCATCGTGAACACCGTCGTGCTCGTGCAGGGCGACCTCGGCCGCGCGCAGACCGACGTCGCGCTGCTGCTCGCCACCTACGGCGCAGGCTCGATGCTCGTCGCGCTCGCCGTCCCCCGCGTGCTCGACCGCATCCCCGACCGGCCCGTCATGCTCGCCGGAGCCGCGGTCGTCGCGCTCGGGCTCGTGGCCGCGGCTGCCGCGCAGACGCTGCCGGATGCGGTCGCCTGGCCGACGCTCGTGGCCGTGTGGGTCGTGCTGGGCGCGGGCAACGCCGGCATCCTCACGGCCGGGCCGCGCCTCATCCGCCGCGCGGCGTCGCTCGACGAGCGCCCGGCGGCGTTCGCGGCGCAGTTCTCGCTGTCGCACGCCTGCTACCTCGTGACCTACCCGCTGGCGGGCGTGCTCGGCGCGGCCATCGGGCTGCCGACGACGGCGCTCGTGCTCGCGGGCATCGCGGCGCTGGGCCTCGCGCTCGCGACGGTCACGTGGCGGATGCGGGTGCCCGCGCAGGTGTGAGCGCAGCGACTGGTCACTCGTCGCGCGACGGTGGTCACTCGTGGTTGCAACGAGTGACCGATCCCCACCACCAGTGACCAGTCGACCCCCACGAGCGACCAGTCACGCAGACGGCATCGAGCCCGTCTCGCGATCGCACGACGTCGGTGGCGCACGGCATGCTGAGGGCATGGTGCGCAGGCTGACGGCCGACGAGCGGCGACTGCTGGGCATGCGCGTGCGCGCGCAGCTGCTCGCCGAGCCCGCCGCGTGCGTGGCCGACGCGGTCGAGCGGATGCTGTCGATGCAGGCGCAGGACTGGTTCGGCTCGCTGTGGGCCGTCGCGCAGCGGGCGGATGCGTCGGCCGCCGACGTCGAGGCGGCGCAGGCGCGCGGGGAGATCGTGCGCTCGTGGCCCATGCGCGGCACGCTGCACTGGACGCGTGCGGAGGACATCCGCTGGCTCGCGCTGCTCACGGCCGACCGCATCGACCGACGCGACGCCGGCCGGATGCGGCAGCTCGAGCTCGACGACGGCGCGCTCGCCCGGTCGCGCTCGGTCGTCGAGGCGACCCTCGCCGACGGCCCCGCCTCGCGCCAGACGCTGCTCGACGCGCTCGTCGCCGCGGGGCAGCCCGTGCATGCGCAGCGCGGCCCGCACATCCTCGGCCACCTCGCCAGGCACGCCCACGTCGTCATGGTGAGCCGCACCGACTACGCGCTGCACGACGTCTGGGTCACGGAGCCGCGCGCGCTCGACGGCGACGAGGCGCTCGCCGAGGTCGCGCGCCGCTACCTCGTGAGCCACGGGCCGGCGACGATCCACGACCTCGCCTGGTGGACGGGGCTCACGATCGCCGACGCGCGTCGCGGCGTCGACGCCGTGCGCGGCGAGCTCGCCGCATTCGCCGTCGACGGCGTCGAGCACCTGCACGCGTCGGGGCTCGAGCCCGCCGAGGGCGTGCACCTCATCGCCCCGTTCGACGAGCTCGTGCTCGGCTATCGCGACCGCGAGGTCACGCTGCGCGGCGAGCCGCTCGACCGCATCGTGCCCGGCTCGAACGGCATGTTCCTGCCGGCGATCGTCGTCGACGGCGCCGTCTCGGGCACGTGGCGCCGCACGGCGCGCGCGGCGGGCATCGAGGTCGAGACGGATGCGTGGGTGCCGATCCCCGGCCGTCGCGAGCCGGCGCTGCGCCGCGCGGTGCGCGCGTACGGCGCCGCGCACGGCGCGACGGCGACGCTCGTCTGAGCGGGTCGAGCGGTCCCGCCCCTCCGGAATCGCGACTGGTCACAGTTGCACCGGACTGGTCACAGTTTCGGTGCAACTGCGACCAGTCATGCGTGCATCTCTGACCAGTCCCCGCCTGCACACGGCGACGGCCCCGGAGCCGCAGCTCCGGGGCCGTCGTGCGTCGGGCCGTCAGGCCGTCATCGACTCAGGCGTCGATCGCACCCGCGCGGCGGCGGCGAACGAGCCACACGGCCGCACCCGCCAGCAGCAGGCCGAGGCCCGCGACGAGCGTCCACAGCGCGAGCTCCGCACCCGTGCGGGGCAGGCCCGGCGCCGGCGCGACGGCGGCGTAGCCGATCGTCAGCGTCGACTGCGTCACGTTGCCCTCGCCGTCGGTGACGCGGTAGTCGATCGGCGTCGGCGAGCCCGTGAAGCCGGGCGCCGGCGTGAACGTGATCGCACCGGTCACGGGGTCGACCGTCCACGTGCCCTCGCCGGGCACGGTGACGTCCTTGCCCCACTCGCCCGTCTGCGGGTCGCGGATCTCGACCGTCGTCGGGTCGAGGTCGCCCGTGTCGTTCGCGAGCGGGTCGACCGTCACCGGCTGGCCGGGGGCGGCGTCCTCGACGACGTCGGGGTGCGCGACCGGCAGGTAGGTCACGACGACCTGGGCCTCGTCGGCGAAGCCGTCCGCGTCCTCCACGACGTACGTGATGGGCGTCGGGTTGCGCGTGAAGCCTGCCTCGGGCGTGAAGGTGATCGCGCCCGTCTCGGGGTCGACCGTCCACGTGCCCTCGCCGCGCACGACGAGCTCGAGCACGAGCTCGTCGCCCGAGACGATGCGCACGGTGCCGGGCACGGCGCCGCCGGCGTCGTTCGCGACGACGTCGACCGTGACGGCGGTGCCGAACGCGTTGCCGCGCGAGGCGTCGTCGACGGCGGTGATGCCGTACGTGATCGTGACGGTCGCCGAGACGGTGTCGCCGGTGGTGTCGGTGACCTCGTACTCGATCGGCGTCGGGTCGCCGTCGAAGCCCGCCTCGGGCACGAACGCGATCGCGCCGGTCTCGGCGTCGACGATCCACTCGCCCTCGCCCGCGACGACGAGCGACGTGACGCGCTCCTCGCCGGCGACGATGCGCACGGATGCGGGCACGAAGTCGCCCGTGTCGTTGCCGAGCACGTCGACCGAGACGGTCGTGCCCACGACGTTGCCGAGCGACTCGTCGTCGACCGCGAGCGGCACGAACGACACGGTGACGTTCGCCTCGACGACGTCGCCGCCCACGTCGGCGACGCGGTAGCGCACCGTCTCGGGGTCGCCGAGGTAGCCCTCGTCGGGCGTGAAGACGACCACGGTGCGGCCGAGCTCCTCGTCGTCGACGAACGTCCACGTGCCCTCGCCGAGCACCGTGAGCGGTGCGCGGTCCTCGAGCCACACGCCGTTCGCGGCGTCGTAGAACGCGAGCGTCGACTCGTCGAACGTGCCGACGTCGTTCGGCAGGATGTCGACCGTCACGGGCTGCGTGATGGGCTGGTCGAGCATCTCGTCGTCGGCGGCGGACTGCAGGTAGTCGACCGTGACGAGCGCACCCGTCACCGAGCCGTTGCCGTCCTCGACGACGTATCGCACCGGGGTGGGGTCGCTGAGGAAGTCCCGCTCGGGGCTGAAGACGACCGACACGAGGCCGGTCTCGTCGTCGACGACGATCGTCCAGACGCCCTCGCCCTCGACGACGAGCGCCTCGCCGGGCGCGAGCGCGTCGGCGTCGGATGCGCCGGCGGGCACGAATGCCACGGTGCCGGGCACGAGCTCGCCACGGTCGTTGCCGAGGATGTCCTCGACGGTCGCGTCGGTGCGAGGCTCGACGCCCTCGACGCCGTCGTTCGCAGCCTCGGGCTGGTAGTCGACCGTGATGGTCGACTCCACGAGCACCTCGGGCTTCTGCGCGTCGCCCACCTGGTAGCGCACGAGGGCCGGGTCGCCCTCGTAGCCCTCGTCGGGCGTGAACGTCACGACGACCTCGCCGTCGACGATCTCGACCGACCAGACGCCCTCGTCAGCGACGTCGAGCGACTGCAGCGGCTCGAGCCACTGGCCGGTCGTCGGGTCGAAGAGGCGGAACGTCTCGAGGTCGAAGACGCCGGTGTCGTTCGCCAGCGGGCGGATGACCGCCGGCGCGTCGAGCGCCATGGGGCCCACGACGTCGGGCTCGGCCTCCGGCTGGTAGGTGATGGTGAGCGTGCCGCCCACCTCGACCTCGGAGAGGTTCTCGATCGTGTAGTCGATGACGCGCGGGTCGCCGACGAACGTCGTGAGCGGCGAGAACGTCACCGACACGGCGCCGTCCTCGTCGATCGCGAACGTCCAGGTGCCCTCGCCATCGACGACCAGGGGCGTGCCGGGCTCGGTGACGGTGCGGCCCGTGCTGCGGTCGACGAGCGTGAAGGTGTCGCGGTCGAGCTCGCCCTTGGCACCGTCGAGCACGTTCGGGAACGTGACGTCCTCGGTGATCGTCTGCAGCAGCAGCTCGTGCGACTGTGCCGTCGGCACGTAGAAGACCTGCACGGTCGACTCGACCGGCTCCTCCGTCGCGCTCGGGCTCGACACCCGATAGCGGATCGGGTCGGGGTCGCCCTCGTAGCTCTCGGCGGGCGTGAAGACGACGACCTGGCGCTCGACGCCGTCGATCGTGCGGGTCTCGACCGTCCAGACGCCCTGGCCTGCGACCTCGACGGAGTCGGCCCACTCGCCGTCCTCGCCGAGCTCGGGGTCGAAGACCTGCAGCGTCGACGGGTCGAGGGGACCGCGGTCGTTCGCGAGCGGGTCGACCACGGCCTCGCCGTCGATCGCGAAGCCGCGCACGACGTCCAGGATCGCGACGGGCTGGTACGTGATGGTCACGAGCGCGGAGTCCGTGTCGCCATCCACGTCGGTCACGACGTACTCGACGGGCGTCGGATTGCCGTGGAACGTCGGCAGCGGCTCGAACTCGACGCGCGGCAGGCCGCCGTCGACGCCGGGCACGATTCGCCAGGTGCCCTGCTCGGGCACGTCGTACGACGACTGCGAGCCGGTGGGCGTCACGATCGCCAGCGACTCGGGCACGAAGTCGCCGCGGTCGGTGGCGAGCACGTCGACGACGACGGTCGAGTCGGGCTCGTTGCCGAGGCTCGAGTCGGGCGTCACGGTGGGCACGTAGGCGATCACGATCTCCGACGTCACCTGTGCGCCGCGAACGTCCTCGACGCGGTACGTGATCGGCTCCGCGTCGCCCACGAGGCCGGATGCGGGCACGAACGTGACGACGCCCGTCTCGGGGTCGACCGTGTAGGTGCCGTCGTCGGTCGTGACCGTCTTCACCCACTCGCCCGTCTCGGGGTCGAGCAGCACGACCGACTCGGGGTCGAGACCCGTGCCCGTGTCGTTCGCGAGCGCGTCGATCACGACGTCGGTGCCGATGCTCGCCTGCGGGTCGTTGCGGTCGGGCTGCGCGAGCGGCAGGTACGGCGCCGAGATCGTGGCACGCGTCGTGACGCGGTCCTCGCCGGGGCCGGCCACCCGATAGTCGATCGACGTCGGGTCGGTGAGGAAGTCCTCCTCCGGCGTGAACGTCACGGTGACGACGCCGTCGACGAGCTCGAATCGCCATGTGCCCTCGCCGTCGACCGGCACGGTCGCGAGGGGCAGGCCGGTCTCGGCGTCGAGGATGGGCTGGCCGTCCTCGTCGAGGAAGACGAACGTCGACGGGTCGATCGTGCCGCGGTCGTTCGCAAGGGGCTGCACCGTGGCGGTCGCGCGCGGCTGCGAGGGTGCGGCGACGTCGTCGACGGCCTCTGGCGTGTAGGTGATCGCGGCCGTGGCGGGGCCGACGAGGCTGCCGTCGGTCGTCGTCGCCTGGAACTGCACGGGCACCGGGTCGGTCGTCACGCCGTTCGGCGCATAGACGAGCTCGTCGTCGACGACCGTCCACGTCGCACCGTTCGGCAGCGTGATCGACGTGACGGGCAGGCCCGACACGGGGCCGACGAGGCGCACCGAGCCGGGCTCGATCGAGCCCTCGGCACCCGCGAGCGGGTCGATCGTGACGGTCGTGCCGATGACGTTGTCGTCGGAGCGCTGGTCGTCGACGGTGCCCGCGTACGTCACGGTGACGGATGCCGGGGCGCTCGTCACGCCGTTGGGGCCCTGCGCCGTGTACTGGATGGGTGCCGGGTCGCCGCTGTTCGGGCCGTTCGGCGTGAACACGATGGTGCCGGCCTCGTCGTCGACGGTCCAACGGCCCTGGTCGACGATGAGCTCCTTGCCGCCCTGCGTGCCACCCACGATCCGGATCGTGCCCGGCACGACGTCGTCGCCCTGGGCGACGGGCACCGTGACGATGGCGCCGGGCTCGTCGCCCGTGCTCTCCTCGGGCGCGACCTCGATGGCGTTGCGGTTGGGCGTCACGACGGCCGTGCTCGTGATCGAGGGACGCGTCGAGGTGGTCACGTCGCCGTTGGCGTCGCGCTGCGACTTCGTGCCCTCGGCGGTCGCCGTGTTCGTGATGGTGCTCGGAGCACCGGCCGCGAAGTCGTCAGCGGTGGCCGTGCGGGTCGCGGTGCAGGTGATCGAGGCACCCGGTGCGAGGTCGGAGCCCTGCGCGGGGTCGCACTCGAGCGCCGAGAGGCCCTCCATCCCGTCGGCGATCTCGACGTCCTCGATCGGCGCGAGACCGCGGTTCGTCGCCGTGAACGTGTACGTGATGACGTCGCCGATGGCGTCGACCGTGGTGACGTCGGCCGTCTTGAGGAAGGTCAGCGCACCCGAGGTCTGGAAGGTGCAGGTGATCGTCGAGCCCTCGGCGGGGTTCGTCGGCTGGATGTAGCTCGCGGTCGTGCCCCATCCGGAGTTCACGACCTGCTCGTCAGCGGGGCGCGACGGGTCGACGCACTGCCACGACGGGTCGTAGTCGTCGATGTTCGTGCCGGTCTCGGGCGTCGGCGTGAGCTCGACCTCGACGGGCTGGCCGGGGAGCACGAGGATCGGGCCGGCCTCGGCCTCACCTGGGCCCTCTTCGATCGGGCCGGTCGAGCCCTGGTTGCCGGTCTCGGACGCGGGCGTATCGGGGCCGGTGACGACGACGTCGAACGAGTCGGTCGGCTTGACCGGCGCGGGGACCGTGATCGATCCGGATGCCGTCGACGGGGTCGCGCAGGTGCCGAAGTCGGAGGCGCGGACGAGATCGCCCGTCAGCGTACGGCCGGTGCCCGTGACTGCGCCGCTGGACGGGTTGACGCGGACGACGCCTGCGGTCCCAGAGGTCGCATAGAGGTACAGGTAGCCGTCGGACGCGAATGCGATCGAGTTGATGGCACCGGGGCGCGTCGTCTCGCCGGCGCCGATGCGCTGCCCGAGGTTCGTGCCGGTGAGCTCCACGACGTCACCGGTCTCGGGGATCGGCTGCGTGATGCGGTAGATCTGGCCCCCGGCGCTCGCATTGCCGCCCGACACGATGTACATGACGCCGGCGGTGTCGAAGGCGAGGTCGCCATTGTTGCCGGGCGTGTTGGGCAGGGTCACCCGCGCCACGTCCGTGCGGACCGCGTTCGTGTCCGGGTCGAAGGTGCTCAGCACCACTCGGGACTGGTCGCTGTTGAAGCCGCCGAAGACGTAGCGACCGCTGAGGGGGTCGAAGCCACCCATCGTCGTACCGGTGACGGACCCGACGCCCGTCGTCGGGAGCGCGACGACCGTCGGGTTGGGGTCGGCCGCCGTCCCCGTGCGCTGCGGCTCGTAGTGGAAGACCTGGGCGACGCCGCCATTGATCTGCGTGAAGAAGATGTCCGTGCCGTCAGGGCCGATCGCGAGCTGGTTGAGGTTGCCCGCGGTGATCCCGGAGTCGTACGCCTGCGTGGCGGCGATGCTGCCCGTGCCGTCGACCGTGAATCGGCCGATCGTGCTGCGCTGCGCCTGCGGCGCGGGGTCGCCGGTCGACGTCGCGTAGATCGTGTTCGCCGAGCACGTGAACGGGTCCGCGGCGTTCGCCGCAGGCGCTGCCACGATGGGCGCGCCGATCGCGACGGCCGTGAGCCCTCCGGCGACGAGCATCGTCGACAGGGCACCGGCGAGGGTGCGCCGCAGTCGCTGGGGCATGGTGCTCGAGGGGGTCGGCACGTCGTTGGGGCGCACGCTGGCTCCGGGTCTCTCGGGGGAGGACGAGGGTGATGGATCCCCTTCCGCCCCGCGCGAGCGCGAGGGGTGCGGAGGATCCCTCATGAACCCTAGGGGGACATTGCGCGCTACGCAGGGATTCGCACGAGGAATCCTCGATCAACGCGCGTTGCATCGGCGCGTCGCGTCTTCTTTGTACCCCGATCGTCGGCCGCGCTCCCCGAGACCGCTCGATCGACGAACGACGACGGCCCCGGAGCCGAAGCTCCGGGGCCGTCGTGCGTCAGGCCGTCAGGCCGTCACCGACTCAGGCGTCGGTCACGTCCTGGCGACGGCGGCGGATGAGCCACACGGCCGCACCTGCCAGCAGCAGGCCGAAGCCGGCGATGAGCGACCACAGCGTGATCTCCGCACCGGTGCGCGGCAGGTCGGGCAGACCCGGGATGGGCGCCTGGCGGTAGTCGATCGTGACCGTCGCCTGCGTCGACTCGCCGTTGACGTCCGTCACGCGGTACGTGATGGGCGTCGGGTCGCCGGTGAAGCCGCGCTCGGGCGTGAACGTGATGGCGCCCGTCACCGGGTCCACCGTCCACGTGCCCTCGCCGGGCACGACGACCGTCTTGCCCCAGTCGCCGGTCTGCGGGTCGCGGATCTCGACCGTCGTCGGGTCGAGGTCGCCTGCGTCGTTCGCGAGCGGGTCGACCGTGACGGCCGTGCCGGGGGCGTTGCCCTCGGAGCGGTCGTCGAAGGCCTGCGGCAGGTACGTGATCGTCACGGTCGCCTGGTCCACGTCGCCCGTCACGTCGGTCACCTGGTAGGCGATCGGCGTCGGGTTGCCCGTGAAGCCGGATGCGGGCGTGAAGGTGATCGCGCCGGTCTCGGGGTCGACCCGCCAGGTGCCCTCGCCTGCGACGACGAGCTCGGTCACGAGCTCCTCGCCGTCGACGATGCGCACGGAGGTCGGGTCGAACTGACCGAGGTCGTTCGCGAGCACGTCGACCGTGACGGCCATGCCCTGCGCGTTGCGCAGCGACTCGTCGTCGACCGCCGTCGGACCGTAGGTGACCGTGATGGTCGCCTCGACGGTGTCGCCGGTGGAGTCGGTGACGCGGTACGTGACGACGTCGGGGTCGCCGCCGTAGCCGGCCTCGGGCGTGAACGTCACGATGCCCGTCGCGGGGTCGATCGACCAGGTGCCCTGGCCTGCGACGACCAGCGACTCGCCGGCCTCGAGCCATGCACCCTCGCCGCCGTTCGCAGCCGGGTCGTACAGCGACACCGTCGCCGGGTCGAAGTCGCCTACGTCGTTGGCGAGCACGTCGACCGGCACGGGCACGCCGTACTCGTTGGCGAGGTCCTCGTCGTCGTTCGCGACCGGCAGGTACGACACGGTGATCGTCGCCTGGGCGAGGTCGCCACCGGCGTCCGCCGCCTGGTACTGCACCGGCGTCGGGTCGCCGAGGTAGCCCTCCTCGGGCGTGAACACCACGTCGACCGTGCCGTCGTCGTTCACGACGATCGTCCACACGCCCTCGCCGGGCACGACGAGCTCGGCGCCCGGCTCGAGCCACGACTCGGTCGCGGGGTCGAAGAGCTGCACCGACTCGGGCAGGAAGTCGCCCGCGTCGTTCGCCAGGATGTCGGCGACCGTGACCGGCTCCGTGATGGGCTGGTCGAGGTTCGCGTCGTCTGCGGCTGCCTGCAGGTAGTCGACCGTGAGCAGCGCACCCGTCTCGGAGCCCGACCGGTCCTCGACCGTGTACGACACGGGCGTGGGGTCGGAGAGGAAGCCCTCCTCCGGCGTGAACGTGACCGTCACGACGCCGGTCTCCACGTCGATCGTGAACGACCAGGTGCCCTGACCGTCGACCACGAGGTCGCCGCCGTCGAGCACGCCGCCCTCGGCGCCCGGCACGAACGCGAACGTCGTCGGGTCGAGGTCGCCGGCGTCGTTCGCCAGCACGTCGTCGAGCGTCGCCACCGTGCCGGGCTCGAGGCCCGCCACCGTGTCGTCGACCGCGAGCGGCTGGTAGTCGACCGTGATGGTCGCGCCGACGGTGATGTCGCTCTCGGAGGTGATCTCGTAGTCGACGGGCGACGGGTCGCCCTCGAAGCCGTCCTCGGGGTCGAAGACGACGAGCACGGTGCCCGCGGCGATGTCGATGACGTACGACCACGTGCCCTCGCCGGGGATGGTCAGCGAACCATCCTCGTTCAGCTCGAGACCGGCCGGCGGCACGAACGTGAACGTCGTCACGTCGAACTCGCCGAGGTCGTTCGTGAGCGGGCTGACCTGCGCGTTCGTGCCGATCGCGAAGCCGGACTCGGAGTCGTCGTTCGCGACGGGCTGGAACGTGACGAGGATCGTGGAGTCGACGACGTCGCCGCCGATGTCCGCCACCTGGTAGCCGATCTCGGTCGGGTCGCCCTCGTAGCCCGGGAGCGCCGTGAACGTGACCGTGACGGTGTCGGGTGCGTCGCCCTCGCCCGGCACGATCTCGAACGTCCACGTGCCCTCGCCGTCGACGAGCATCGGCTCGCCGGCGCCGAACAGCGCACCGGTCTCGGGGTGGATGAGCGCGAAGGTGCCGAGGTCGAAGTCGCCGACGTCGTTGCCGAGGACGTCCTCGACGTCGACGGGCGTGCCGGGCTCCGTGAGCGGAGCGAGCAGCACCTGGTCGGGTGCGGCCGTCTGCAGGTAGTCGACCGTGATGGTCGCGCCGGTCTCGGTGCCCGAGAGGTCCTCGACGACGTAGTCGACGGGGGTCGGGTCGGAGAGGAAGCCCTCCTCGGGCGTGAAGATCACGTCGACGGTCGCCGGTGCGCCATCCTCACCCGGGGTGATCACGAACGACCAGGTGCCCTCGCCGGGCACGACGTACGAGCCGTCGGCCTCGAGCTCGAGGCCCTCGGCGGGCACGAACGCGAACGTCGTCTCGTCGAAGACGCCCGAGTCGTTGCCGAGCACGTTCGGCACCGTGGCCGGCGTGCCGGGCTCGATGCCCGACACCGAGTCGGACGCCGCGACCGGGTCGTAGTCGAACGTGATGGTCGACTCGACCGTCACGCCCTTCTGGTCGGTGATCGCGTAGCCGATGGGGTCGGGGTCGCCGAGGAAGCCGTCGGCCGGGTCGAACGTCACCGTGACGACGTCGCCGTCGACCACGAAGGACCACACGCCCTGACCGGGCACCGTCACCGGGCCGGCCACGGGGTTGCCGTCGGCGTCGAGGAACGTGAACGACGCGGCGACGAAGTCACCGAGGTCGTTCGCGAGCGGCGCGATCGTCGCGTTCTCGTTCAGCACGAAGTCGCCCTGTGCGTCCGGGTTCGCGACCGGCTGGAACGTGACCCTGATGGTCGAGTCGATCGGGTCGCCCGCGACGTCGTTCGCGGTGTAGCCGATCGGCGTCGGGTCGCCCTGGAAGCCGGGGGCCGCCGTGAACGTCACGTCGACCGTGCCGAGCTCGTCACCCTCGCCGGGCACGATCACGAACGTCCACGTGCCCTCGCCCGGGACCGTGATCGAGCCGTCGGCGCCCGGCGTCACGCCAGCCGGCGGCACGAGCGCGAACGTGGCGGGGTCGATGGCGCCGAGGTCGTTGCCGAGCACGTCGGCCACGAGCACGGGCGTGCCGGGCTCCGTCAGCGGCGCGAGCAGCACCGCATCCGGCGTGCCGAGCTGCACGTAGTCGATGATCAGCTGTGCCGTCGTCGAGCCCGTCTGGCCCGGGCCGGGGCCGGCCGTGTAGGTGACGATCGACGGGTCGGACTGGAACGTCGGCAGGGGCGTGAACGTGACGTTCACGTCGCCTCCGGGCGTCAGCACGAACGTCCACGTGCCCTCGCCGGGCACGGTGAGCGAGCCGTCGGGGTTCAGCGTCGATCCGGGGATCGGGTTGAACGTGAACGTCGCCGGGTCGAAGATGCCGCCGTCGTCCGCGAGGACGTTGACGAGCGTCACCGTCGTGCCGACGGGGTTGTTGTCCGAGATGTCGTCGGCGCCGACCGAGTCGTAGTCGACGCGGATGGTCGACTGCGCGGTCGCGCCCTTCGTGTCCGAGATCTGGTAGCGCACGAACGACGGGTCGCCCTCGTAGCCCGACTCGGGCGTGAAGGTGACGGTGGCCGTGGCCGGGTCGTACGTCCAGACGCCCTGACCGGGCACCGTCAGCGTCGTGCCGAGCGGGTTGCCTGCGGCGTCGATGAAGGTGAACGTCGCGGGCACGAGGTCGCCGAGGTCGTTGAGCAGAGGCTGGATCGTCGCCGGCTGGCCGATGACGAACGCGCCGTCGGAGTCCGGGTTCGCGACCGGCTGGAAGGTGACCGTGATGAGCACGGGCGCCGTGAGGTCGCCCGAGCCGTCCTCGGCGCGGTACTGCACCGGGGTCGGGTCGCCGAAGAAGCCGGGCTCCGCGGTGAAGATCACGTCGACCGTGGCGGGAGCTCCGCCCGTGCCGGGCACGAGCACGATCTGCCAGGTGCCCTGGCCGGGCACCGTGACGGTGCCGCCGACGCCGACCCAGACGTCGTTGGCGACGTCGTAGACCTCGACCGACTCGGGGTCGAGCACGCCCGCGTCGTTGCCGAGGATGTTCGGCACCGTGACCGGCGTGCCGGGATCGGTGAGCGGGGCGAGCAGCACCGAGTCGGGCTGCGCGACGGGGATGACCGTGATGGTGATGAGGCCCTGGTCGGTGGCGCCATTGGGGCTCGTGACCTGGTACTGCATCGGGTCGGGGTCGCCCTGGTAGAGCGGGAACGGCGTGAAGACCACGACGGGCACGGGGCCCGCACCGAGGTCGCGCGTCTCGACGGTCCAGACGCCCTGGCCGGGGATCGTCACCGGCGTGCCCGGAGCGACGTAGCCGCCCGCGCCACCGTTGGCGGCCGGGTCGAACAGCTGGATGCTGCCGGGGTCGATCGTGCCGCGGTCGTTCGCGAGCACGGGCACCGCGACGGGCTGACCGATCGTCTGGTCGGCGATCGTGTCGTCGACGGCGATGACCTGGTACGGGATCGTGATGAGCGCGTCCACCGTGTCACCCGTGACGTCGGTCACCTGGTAGCCGATGGGCGTGGGGTCGCCCTCGAAGCCGCCGTCGGGCGTGAACGTCACGACGTACTCGCCGGAGCCCGGAGCCGTCTCGACCCAGGCCCACACGCCCTCGCCGGTCACCGTCAGCGGTGCGAGCGGGGCGATCGGCGTCGTCGAGCCCGACGGGATGAACGCGAGCGTCGACTGGTCGAAGTCGCCCGTGTCGTTGTCGAGCACGTCGACCGTGGCGACGTCGCCGAAGTCGGTGATGTCACCGAGGTCGTCGACGGCCTCGGGCACGTACGTGATGGTGATGGTCGACTCGGCGGTGTCGCCGTCGTCGTCGGTCACGCGGTACCAGATGGGCGTCGGGTCGACGAGGAAGCCCGCGTTGGGCGTGAAGGTCACGGTGCCGACGCCGCCGACGACCGCGTACTCCCAGGTGCCCTCGCCGGGTGCCGAGTAGGTGGTGCCGAGCGACGTGCCGCCCTCGCCCGTGAGGAACGCGAACGCGTTCGTCGGGTCGAAGGTGCCGGAGTCGTTCGCGAGCGGCTGCACGGTGACGGTGTCGCCGATCGTGTTGCCGAGGTTCTCGTCGGGGCGTGCGAGGGGCAGCACCTCGAGCGTGATGGTCGACTGCGCCGAGCCGCCTGCGCCGACGATCTGGTAGCCGACGGGCGTCGGGTCGCCGAAGAAGGTAGGCAGCGGCGTGAAGGTGACGACGCCCGCGGCGGGGTCGTACGTCCACGTGCCCTCGTCCTCCACGACGAGCGCGGCGCCCGGAGCGAGCGGCGTGGTGCTGCCCGGCGGGATGAACGCGAAGCTGTTCGGATCGAACGTGCCGCGGTCGTTCGCGAGCGGGTTGATCGTGGCGGGCTGGCCGGCCGTGTAGCCGTCCTGCGCGTCGGGGTTCGCCTCGGGCGCGTACCGGACGGTGACGGTCGTCGACGTGGGGGCGTCGCCGGGCTGGCCGGAGCCGACCTGGTACGTGATGGGCGTGGGGTTGCCCAGGTAGCCGGCGTTCGGCGTGAACACGACGACCGTCGTCGGCGTGCCGCCGACCGGGCGCGTCTCGATCGTCCAGGTGCCCTGACCGGGGATCACGACGGGGCCGCTCGTGTAGCCGCCCGCGCCGCCGTTGGCGGCCGGGTCGAAGAGCTGCAGCGTGCCGGGCGCGACCGTGCCCGAGTCGTTGGCGAGCACGGGCACCACGACGGGCTGGCCGAGGGGGTTGCCGTTCGAGACGTCGGGCTGCGCGGCGGGGGCGTAGGTGATCGTGAGGGTCGTCTGCGCAGCGATGCCGTTGGGGGCCTCGACGCTGTAGGTCACGGCCGGCGGGTTGCCGGTGAACCCCTGGTTCGGCGTGAACGTGATCGTGCCGTTCGCGTTCGCCGTGTACGTGCCGCCGGTGACCGGCAGCGTCGTGACGAGCGCACCCGTGCCGTCGACGAGACGCACGCTGCCCGCGACGACGGTGCCGTCGTTGCCGATGACGTTGACCGTGACGGGCGAGCCGATCGTGTTGTTCGACGACGTGTCGGCCTGCGGCGTGGGTGCGGCGCGGTTCGGCGTGATGGTCGCGGTGTCCGTCGACGTGAAGGGCTGGCCGCCCGCGGGCGTCTGCTGCGTCGTCGCGGATGCCGTGGCCGTGTTCGAGATCGGTCCGGTGCCCTGGAAGTCGGCGCGGACCGCGGCTCGCGAGCCGGTGCAGTTCGCGACCTGACCCGGGTTGAGGAAGCCGCTCGTGACCGGGAAGGTGCACGAGACGTTCGACAGCGACGGATCGCTGAGCGTCACGTTCGACGCGGGCACGTTGCCCGTGTTCGTGATCGTGAACGTGTAGCTGAGGGTGTCGCCGATGGCGTTCGCCGTCGTCGTCACGGCCGTCTTGTCGAGCGTGATGCTGCTGACGGCCTCCTCGTTCGTGAACGTGCAGATGACGTTCGAGCCGATGGCCGGCTTGGTCGGCATCGTGAACGATGCCTGGTGCCCGAAGCCGGAGGAGACGAGCGCGTCGCCGTATGCCGTGTCGATGCATTGCCATGTCGCGGCGTAGTCCGTCGTGGGCGTGGTGCTGCCTGGCGTCGTGGTCTGCGTGACGGTGACGGTGTCGCCGGGGAGCACGATGACGGGGCCGGTGACGGGGCCGGTGTTGTCGACCGCGCCGCCCGAGCCGGTGGTGGTGCCCTGCGTCGAGGTGTCGGCCGGGTTGAGGCCGCCGCCGCCGATGACGACCTGGAACTGGTCGTTGCCCTGGCGGGGCTCGTCGAGCTCGACGTCGCCGCGGACGGTCGAGGGCGAGGCGCAGGACGCGAGGTCGGTGAGGCCGCCGGCGGCGGGACCCGTGAGGGTGGTGCGCGAGACGATGTCGCCGTTCGACGGGTTCACCTTGATCAGCGCTGCGGTGTTGGGCGTCACCGACACGTCGGTGCCGAACAGGTAGAGGTAGCCGTCGGCGCCGAACGCGATCGAGTTCAGGCCTCGGACGCCCTCGATGCGACCGCCGAGGGCGGTCGCCGTGTGGGTCGTGCCCGTGGTGGTGGTGGTCGAGATGCCACCCGTCACACGGTAGAGCTGCGCCTCGTCGAGGCCGCCGCTGCCGGCCGGGGTCTGTTGGGTGTTGCCGCCCGACACGACGTACATCGTGCCCGCCGGCGAGAACGCGAGGTCGCCGTTGCCACCCGCGGGGCTCGGCAGGTTGATCGTCGCGACGTTCGCGGCGACGCCGTTGCCGGTGGGGTTGTACGAGTGCACGACGAGCGGCGCATTGGCGGCTCCGGCCGTGAAGGTCGCGGCGCCGAAGACGAAGCGGTCGGTGGCGAGGTCGTAGCCGCCCATGGTGTTGCCGGCTGCCGCCGCGGTGCCGCGCGGCGTCGGGGTGTCGAGCACGCCAGCGCCCGCGGGCGTGTTGCCGGGCGTGTACTCGTAGATGTTCGAGGTGGCCGTCGCACCGTTGGTCCAGAAGATCTTGGCGCCGTCGCGCGAGATCGCGAGCTGGTTCAGCGTGCCGGTGGCGATGCCCGGGGCGTACGCGACCGAGGTGGCGCCCGTGGCCGGGTTGATCTGGAAGATGTCGCGAGGGTTCGCGGTGTTGGTCGCCGGGTTGCCCGTCGCGTAGAGCGTCGGCGTGGCGCCCGGGCCGCAGAGGAAGTTCGGCGCCGCGTTCGCGTCGGGCGCCTGCACGATGGGTGCGGCGACCGAGATGGCGACGAGGCCACCGGCGACGAGCATCGACGAGACGGCGCCGGCGAGGACGCGCTTCAGTCGCTGCGGGATTCCGATCGGGGTGCGGTTCACTCCGGTGTGGCTCACGATGGCTCCGTGTTCCTCACGTGCGGGACCTGGAGGCGCATCCCCCACGGATCCCAAATCGGGGTACACGGCACTCACGCCGGACCCTATCCGGCGTTGAAGATTCGTCACCAGGTTTTCTATGGATCGGGGGACATTCCCGGCGTGTCGTTCGATCGGGCTCGGCGTGTCGCAATCCGTCGTACCCCGCGCTCCGAAGGTTGGGCTCGATCATCGAGGCATCGACCGACGGTCGCCGTCACGTCGCTCGACGATCGAGGCATCGCGCGCCGATCGACGCGCGACGTCCCCCCATCGCGGCGTCGGGCACGGCTCCGTAGGCTCGCTCCCATGAGCGTGCTGCAGGTGACCGGCGAGGCCTGGATGCGCGAGCGGATGCTGCTGCCGCCCGACGCGATCCTCACGGTCGAGCTGCTCGACGGCGATGCCGTCGTGGCTGCGACCGCGATCGAGGGATCGCCGCCCACGCGGTTCGCGCTCGCCGTCGACGAGGCGCGCGTCACCGACGCCGACCAGCTGCGCGTGCGCGCGACGCTGCGCACCGACGCCGGCACGTGGGCGTCGCCCGAGCCCGTCGCGGACTGGGAGCGGGTGCTGCTCGTGCGGGACGCCTCCGACGAGCCCGCCGACGACGACGGCTCGGTCTGAGCCGACCGCGGCTACGCCTCGGCGGCGTCCTCCGCAGGCTCCAGCAGCGTCGCCTCGTCGACCAGCAGGCCCTGCGGCGCCGACGACGCGCGCGACATCCGCTCGAGCAGGCCGCGGTCGAGGTCGACGTGCTCGGCCGTCTCGTACTTGTAGTGCAGGTCGCACGCCTGGTGGATCCACACCGACGAGCGGCCGTCGCCGATCGCGTCGTCGTCGAGCCACGACAGCAGGAACGGCTCGCTGCGGCGCAGCTTCGCCGTGATGACGGCGCTCACGTGCGCGAGCGTGCGGTCGTCCATGTGCACGCGCGTGCGTGCGGCCCCGTAGTACAGGTCGCCCATGTCGACCCCCCTTCGTCAGGAGACGACGCTACTCGCGCTCGACTCGGCGCGCCGAGGGCGCGCTAGACCGTGCCGAATCCCGGCCCGACGAGCCGCGCCTGCCGCTCCCGAAGATCGTCGATCGCGAGATCCGCGCCCACGACGTCGGTGAGCGGGTCGGATGCGGGACCCACGGCGAGCGCGATGCCCGAGCCGACCAGGAAGTCGCACGACTCCGCACCGCCCGCGCCGACGATGGGGATCGACACGACGTCGACCGTGCCGTGCGTCGCGAGCGACTTCGCGTAGGCGAGCAGCTCGATCGCCACGCGATCCGACGACGTGACCGCCTGCCCCGCGTACATGATCGATCGCACCGCATCCTCCTCGCACCGCGTCCTCGAGATCCACGGTGCGCCCCGCATGCGACGAGCCGCAAGCCCCTCGACGGGACTTGCGGCTCGACGCTCCGCGTGCAGGCGCGACCCGTCAGCGGCGCGCGTGCTCCTGCTGCCGCTCGGCGGCGCGGATCGCCGACGCATCCTCGTCGAGCGCGTCGTCGACGAGCACGACGGGCTCAGCAGGAGCATCGCCCGCGGCGACCGGCAGCACCTGCTCGTCGGCGGCCTCGGCCGCGGCGACCGCGTCCGAGATCCGGTGACCCGACGCGACGAGCAGCGCGACGGCGCCCGCGATCGCGACGACCGCGATCCAGAACGGCACGTGGATGCTCACCGCCGTGCCGACGACGCCCGCGACGAACGGCGCGAGGCCGCCGCCGAAGAAGCGCACGAACGAGTACGCGGCGCTCGCCACCGGGCGCTCGACCGGCGCGACCTGCATGACGGCCTGCGTCACGAGCGTGTTGTTGAGGCCCGAGCAGACGCCCGACACGATGATCGTCGCCACGAGCACCGCCGCGACGTCGGTGAAGATCGCCATCGCCGCGAGGTCGAGCGCCATGAGCACGAACGCACCGATGAGCACCGGCACGAGGCCGAAGCGGCGCTCGAGGCGCGGCGCGACGACGACGGCGAAGATCGCGACCAGCAGACCCCATCCGAAGAACACCGCGCCGAGCGCGATCGCGTCGAAGCCGAGGATGAGCGGCGCGTACGCGAGCACCGTGAAGAACGCCCAGTTGTAGAGCAGGGCGACGAGGCTGAGGATGAGCAGCCCGCGGTGGCGCAGCGCCTTGATCGGCGCGCTGAGCGGCAGGCGCGTCGCCGTGGTCGGCGCGTTCGGCACGAAGAGGATCGTGCCGACGAGGCCCACGAGCATGAGCACCGAGACGCCGAGGAACGGCCACTGCCAGCCGGCCGAGCCGAGGATGCCGCCGAGCAGCGGACCCACGGCGATGCCGATGCCCATCGCTGCCTCGTAGATCGCGATCGCGCCGGGCACGCCGCCGGTCGCCGAGCCGACGATCACGGCGAGGCTCGTCGCGATGAAGAGCGCGTTGCCGAGGCCCCAGCCGGCGCGGAAGCCGACCATGGCGCCGATCGACGGCGACAGGCTCGCGAGCGCCGCGAACGCGACGATGATCACGAGGCCGAGGGTGAGCGTGCGCTTGCCGCCGATGCGGCTCGACACCCAGCCGGTGCCGAGCATCGCGATCGCCGTGACGAGCAGGTAGCTCGTGAACAGCAGCTCGACCTCCGCGTGGCTCGCGTGCATCTGCTCGCCGATCGCCGGGAGGATCGGGTCGACGAAGCCGATGCCCATGAACGAGATGACGCACGCGAACGCGACGGCCCAGACGGCCTTCGGCTGGTGCAGGATGCTGGGCTTCGCGTGGCCCTCGGCTGGCGCTTGCTGCGTGCTGGTGGGCATGGACGGGTGTCCTCTCTCGTGACGTGCGACGGCGTCGCGAGAGGCGCCGGGGCGTGGGATGCGGTGGCTGGGGCTACCGCGCGGTGGATGCGGGGGTGCGCGCCGGGGTCGGCGCTGCGGCGAGGTGCTCGAGCGCGGGCACGGCGGCGGCGAGCGCTGCGCGCTCGCCGGGGCCGAGGTCGTCGAGCACGGTCGCGAGCGCGTCGGCGCGCGCGGCGCGACGCTCGGCGCTCAGGCTCGCGCCGGCATCCGTGATCGTGACGAGCACGGCGCGGCCGTCGCTCGGGTCGTCGCGGCGCTCGACGAGCCCCTCGCGCTCGAGGCGGCGCACGAGCTGCGTCATCGCGGGCTGCGTGACGTGCTCGGCGGCGGCGAGCAGCGTGAGGCGCGTCGGACCCTCGGTCGCGAGCGCGTAGAGCGTCGACGCGGCGACCGACGAGAGCCCGCCGGGCAGCTCGGCCCCGCGTACGAGTCGGGCGATGCGCTCGAGCGCGGCGCTCAGGCGCACGACCTCGCTGGTTTCCATGCATCCATTATATAACGCATGCATGCATCCCGTCCATCGGAGTTGAGGGTTTCGGCCCGATAGCAGGTCACATCGGGCCGAAACCCTCAACTCCGGACGGTGCGGAGGGTGCGGGAGGCGACGCGCAGCTCCACGCGCTGGCCCCACGAGAGGACGAGGCGGTCGGCCTCGATGCCGTCGCCGAACGCGACGAGCGCATCCGACTCCACGCGCAGCGCGAGCGCCGCATCCCCCTCGAGTCGCCCGGCGACGAGGTCGGCGCCCGTCGACGGGCTCGGCCACGGCTCGCGCGCGAACCACGCGAGCGCCCACTCGGTCGGCGCCGGCAGCGCCAGCGCGGGCGCCTGGATGCGCGCGATCGACCGGCACCAGCCGCTCGCGCCCGTGCCGCTCGACACGATGACGCCCGACGACGACTGCCGCTCGCGCTCGCCGCCGACCTCGAGCGCGTAGCGGGCCGACTGGTGGCCGACCTGACCGACGAAGACCTCGTTGAGCGCGACGAGCGACTGCCCGTCGTCGACGCGCACCTCGACCATCGCCCGCTCGTCGACCTCGGCGGATCCTGCAGCCGCGGCACGGATGAGCCGGGCCGCGTCGGCGGGCGCGTGCGGCACGAGCACGCCCGCGTTGGCGCCGGGCAGCGGGTCGATGCCGAGCACCGGCTGCCCGTCGAGGTACTTCGCGACGTTGGCGACGAGGCCGTCCTGCCCCACGACCACGACGACGTCCGCCGGCTCGAACACGAACCGGGCGAGCTCGGCGCGCTCGACGGAGGCGCGACGCCAGTCGGCCGGCACCGCGGCGGCGACGGCGTCGAGCGCCGCCGTCGTCGCCGCATGCCGCTGCTCGACCGCCTCGAGCGACTGCCCGCGCGTCCGCAGGAAGAAGCCGGCCTGCCCGATCGTGCCGTGCGCCGCGACGAGCTCGTCGCGCTCGGTCGCGCGGCGCACGACCACGACGCGAGGGGCGGCCATGTCAGCGCTCCGCCGCGACCGCCGCCGGGGCGCCGCCGCCCAGCAGCCCGCCGAGCACGTCGGTGAGCAGGTCGGGCGTGACGGTGAGGCGCTCGATGCTCGGCAGGTTCGCCGCGAGCTGCTGCAGCGCGAGCGCCGTGAGCACCTCGGGCCGCACGTCGCGGTACGCGTCGAGCCGAGCCCGCTCCCCCGCGGCCTTCGCCTCGCCGAGCGCGCGATCGGCATCCGCCCGCGCCTCCGCGACCGTGCGCACCTTCGCGGCGTCGGCATCCGCCGCGATCGCCCCGGCAGCGGCGGCTTCCTCGGCCTCGCGCCGCGCGTTGGCGCCGCGGCGGGCGATGAGCTCTTCCTGCCTGCGAGCGAGCTCGATCTGGTTCGCGAGCTCGTTCTCGCCGATCGCCGCCTCGCGCTCGACTGCGAGGGCGCGCCGGGCGAAGGTCGCCTTGTCGGCGTCCTCCTGGATGCGCTCGCGCGCCGGGGTCTGCATCGCGCGCTCGACCTCGGGCTCGGGGCGCAGGAGGCCGAAGCGCACGCCCACGATCTCGAGGCCGAGGTCGGCGATGCGCGCGTCGGCGACGAGCGCCGCGGTGACGCGGCGGCCGAGCCCGGTGGGGTCGGCGCGCAGCGCCTGCTCGAGCGGCTCGGGCGCGAGCAGCGCGACGACGGCCGCGGCGGTGGCGCCGTGGAGCATCGCGGCGATGGCCTCGAGCGGCTGCTCGAGCCACAGGCCCTTCCCGAGGTCGATCGAGAAGTCGATGCGCCGTGCGGCGAGCTCGGGATCGGCGACGCGGTACGTGACGGTCGCGGGCGCCGTGAGCTGCTGCAGGTCTGCGGCGCGCAGCGTGACGAGCACGGGCAGGTCGCGGTCGTCGAGCGGCACCTCGCTGATGGTCGCGTCGATGGCGCGGAACCAGAACGCCTGGCCGGGGCCCGCGTGACGCACGGCGCCCTTCGCGCGGTGCTGCACGTAGACGGTCGGCCCGGTGCTGCAGTGACGGATGAACGGGATGCGGGTGATGGTGGCCATGGCGTCCTCCTCGGTCGTCTGTTTGTCGTCATTGCGACGATAACTCTGAGCTCAGGTTGTCGTCAAGATGACGAGATCGGTAGGCTGCCGTGGTGCCCCGCCTCCCCGCCGCGAGCGTGACCGTCGACCTCGTCGTGCTCACGATCCGCGACCGCGCGCTGCACGTGCTGCTCGTCGAGCGCGGCATCGAGCCCTTCGCGGGCGCGTGGGCGCTGCCCGGCGGCTTCGTGCTCGCCGACGAGGACCTCGACGCCGCCGCCCACCGCGAGCTCGCCGAGGAGACGGGCGTCGCCTCGGGCATCCATCTCGAGCAGCTGCGCACCTACGGCGCCCCTGGGCGCGATCCGCGCGGGCACGTCGTGACCGTCGCGTGGCTCGCGCTCGCGCCCGACCTCGACGAGCCGGCCGCCGGATCCGACGCCGCCGGTGCGCGCTGGTGGCCGATGGATGCGGTCGCGCGCGGCGACGTCGCGCTCGCGTTCGACCACGCCGCGATCGTCGCCGACGGCCTCGAGCGCGCTCGGGCGAAGCTCGAGTACTCGTCGCTCGCCGCCGCGTTCTGCCCGCCGGAGTTCACGGTCGCGCAGCTGCGCGCCGTCTACGAGGCCGTGTGGGGCGTCGCGATCGACCCGCGCAACTTCCACCGCAAGGTCACGGGCACGCCCGGCTTCGTCGAGCCGACGGGCGGCACGATCGCCGAGGGTGCCGGCCGCCCCGCGCGGCTCTTCCGCCGCGGCCCGACCGACGCGCTGCATCCGCCCCTCACCCGAGCGCAGAGTTGAGGACTTCGGCCCGAAGTGGTGACCACTTCGGGCCGAAACCCTCCACTCCGCGAACGTTCAGTGGGGGCGGCGGGCCACCAGGAGCACGTGAGTGTCTGGCCAGGGGATGGGGTCGCCGGTGGCCGAGAGCAGGGTCGCGTCGGGCGCGAAGCGGTGCTCGACCATCCACTCGTTGCGCCACGGGCCCGAGCGCTCGTCGACCTCGAGACCCGCGCGCTCGACGAGCGCGACCCAGTCCGACCACGACAGCGCGCAGAAGCGCTCGTGCATCTCGGACAGCCAGTTGCCCGTGTAGTGCACCTTCGTCATGAGCTCCATGGCGTCGCCTTGACGCAGCGCGATCGTGCGCTCGTCGACGACCTCGTACGGCCACGGGCTGCCGGATGCGGCGCGGAAGTCCTGCGCGAACTGCGCGACGCGCGAGCCGACGGGCAGCGCATCCAGCACCGCCGCGACCTCGTCGTTCGAGCCCGAGAGCGCGACGGCGGGCGTGCGCACGTCGCCGTCGGCGAAGCGCAGCTGCACCGGTGCGGCGAGGTCGGCGGGCCCGCACACGTCGGAGTTGATCCACACGCCACCCGGCTGCGTCTGTTCGGCGATCGCCGCCGCGAACCGCTCGAGCGATGGGAGCCCATCGCCGTACGACACGATCTCGTGCGTGAGCGCGAACGTGAGCGTCGTCGCGATCGACCGGTCGGGGAAGAGCGACCCGGCCATGATGTTGCGCCGGTAGAAGTATGTGCTGGGGTTCGCGAACGCGCCCTGCGCGAGCTTGTGCACGCACTCGGCGAAGAGCGGCGCGGCGACCTCGATGCCGATGAGGTCGGACTCGGCGAGCGCCGGCTCGCGCGCCGCGAGCTCGAGCATGCCGCCCGTCGCGCATCCCACGTCGACGATGCGTCCGGGCACGACGAACGGCCGCGCCTGCGCCCACTTGCGCGGCGCCGCATCCTCGAACGAGCGCATGTACGAGCGGTAGTCGCGCGTCGCGGTGAGCCCGCCCTCGTCGCCCACGACGGGGTCGGCGGCGACCATGCGTGCGAGCTCGTCGAGGCCGTAGCGGTCGACGATGTCGAGGCTCGCCGCGTGCACGCCGTCGCGCCATGCGTCGTCGCCGGGCAGCGACGTCGCGAGCGCGTCGAGGTGCGCCCACGGCGGCACGGCATCCGTGCCCGCCTCGAGCGGCGCGACGCGGTAGCCGAGGTCGCGGTACATCGCTGCGACGGCCTCGGTCGAGCAGGCGACGACCGCCGTCTGCGGCGTCGGCACGAGCCTGCTGGCGGTCGCATGCTCGACGGCCTTGAGGGTCAGCTCGGCGAAGCGATCCGTGGGCGGCACGTCGACGACGGGCACGACGACCGAGGGGATGCGCTCGACGTGCGCGAGGATCTCGATCGCCGCCTCGCGCCGGTGCCCGGGGAACGGGTTGCGCCGGGTCGACGCCTGGTTCGCGCTCGTCACGGCCCACACCACGACGGCGTTCGGCGCCATCACGATCGGCACGCCCGCCTCGTCGCGCTCCTCGGAGGCGAGGATGCGGCGCAGCGCGCGCACCTGGAAGTCGGTGAGCAGGTGATGCCTGCCCGGCACGAGCACCATCGACGGCGCGGATGACGGATGCGGGGAGATCACGGCATCGTCCGTCTCGTGCGTCGCGGGCTCGCCCGTCGGCGCCGATGGCACCAGCGAGACGACCGGCGCGGGCTCGGGCGTCGCCGGCTCCTCGATGCTCACGCCTTCGCGGCCTTCGCCGCCGCCTTCGCCGCCTGCTTCGTCGCGCGCACCTGCTTGAGGGAGTCGGCATCCACGATGTCCGCGACCGAGCGGTACGAGCCCTCCTCGCCGTACGCGCCGGCCGCATCCCGCCACCCGGCGCCGTCGAAGCCGCGCTGCTTGCCGAGCAGGGCGAGGAAGATGCGGGCCTTCTGGTCGCCGAAGCCCGGCAGCGCCTTGAGGCGGCGCAGCACCTCGGCGCCGTCGGGGGCATCGCGCGTCCAGATCGCGGCGGCGTCGCCACCCCAGTCGTCGACGACGGCGCGGGCGAGGTCCTGCACGCGGGCGGCCATCGAGCCGGGGAAGCGGTGCACGGCGGGCTTCTCGGCCATGACGTCCTTGAAGGCGTCCTCCTCCATGCCGGCGATGTGCGCGGGGTCGAGGTCGCCGATGCGGTCGTGCAGCTTCGCGGGGCCGGCGAACGCCGCCTCCATCGTGATCTGCTGGTCGAGCAGCATGCCCGTGAGCAGCGCGAACGGGTCGTCGGAGAGCAGACGGTCGGCGGCGTCGTCGCCCGTGATGTGCAGCGCGGAGGTCATGCTCTCAGCATCCCGCATCCGGCTGCGGCGCGGGAGGCGGCTGCCGCGGTGGAGCTCCCGTTGCGAGCTGGCGACGACGACGACGCGTCAGATGCCGAACAGCGCCTTGCCGAAGACGATGAGCACGATGCCCATCGCGGCGAGCAGCACGCACACCGCCATCGCGCCCCAGCCGAGCACGCGGTTGCGGGGCGCCGACTGCTCGAGCTGGCGGGCGCCGAGCGCGTAGATCGTGGGGATGCCGGCGCCGAGCAGCAGGCCGACGACGAGCACCGAGACGATGGAGACGAGCAGGGCCGAGAGGTCGAACATCACGCACCACCCTTGCCGCCGCGACGCTTGCGCGGCTTCGCGACCGGCGCGATGCCCGACGCGACCGTCGACAGCTCGCGGTCGATCGCCTTCTTGCGCTCGCGCTTCGCCTCCTTGCGCTCCTCCTTGGGCATCGCATCCCACTCGGCGCCCACGTTGGCGTGGTCGACATGGCTGCCGCGCGAGCGCAGCCACATCGCAGCGCACGCGACGATGAGCACCGCGGTGATCACGATGGAGCCGACGAGGTGGCCGAAGAGGTCGGCGACGAGGAACGAGACCGCGCCGACGGCGCCGGCAGCCGGCAGCGTGACGACCCAGGCGAGCAGCATCTTGCGGGCGACCGACCAGCGCACCGTCGCATCCGTGCGCGCCATGCCCGAGCCGATGACCGAGCCCGACGCGACGTGCGTCGTCGACAGCGGCAGGCCGAGGTGCGACGAGGTGAGGATGATCGACGCGCTCGAGAAGTCGGCCGACATGCCCTGGCGGGGCGAGATGTCGACGATGCCCTTGCCGAGCGTGCGGATGACGCGCCAGCCGCCCATGTACGTGCCGGCGGCGATCGCGAGCGCGCAGACGATGCGGATCCACAGCGGCATGTCGGCGTCGGGGTCGAGCGAGCCGTGGGCGACGAGCGCGAGGAAGATGACGCCCATCGTCTTCTGCGCGTCGTTCGTGCCGTGCGCGAGCGACATGAGCGATGCGGCGCCGATCTGGCCCCAGCGGAAGCCGCGCTGCTCGGTGCGCGTCGAGATGCGGCGCGTGACCTTGTGCACGAGCCACGTGCCCGTGAAGGCGACGAGGCCCGCGATGATCGGCGCGAGGAGTGCGGGGATGAGGATCTTCTGCGCGACGCCGCCCCACAGCACGCCCGTGACGCCGAGCGCCGCGATCGTCGCGCCGATGAGGCCGCCGAACAGCGAGTGGCTCGACGACGACGGCAGGCCGAACAGCCACGTCAGCACGTTCCAGATGATCGCGCCGGTGAGGCCGCACAGCACGATGAGCATGAGGGACTCGCCGTCGACGCCCGTGAGGTCGACGATGCCGGATCCGACGGTGCGGGCGACCTCGATCGACAGCATCGCGCCGACGAGGTTGAGCGACGCCGACAGCGCCACGGCCACCTTGGGCTTGAGGGCACCGGTCGCCACCGAGGGTGCCATGGCGTTCGCCGTGTCGTGGAAGCCGTTCGTGAAGTCGAACGCCAGCGCCACGAGCACGACGATCACGAGGATCGCGAGCTCCTGCATCGACCCCGATCATTCACCATCCGTTCACTCCCTGTCGACCTGAAGTGGCGGTTCAAGCGGATGGACGGGTGCGGATGGGGCGCGTCCGGCCGGTTGCGAGGTGCGGTTGCTGCACTGAGGTGCCGTTGCAACCGCACCTGAGTGCAGCAACCGCACCTCGCAACGACCGGCGCGCGCATCCGCCGCGCGGCGTCCTCCCCGTGGCGGAGGCGCGCGCCGCGACCGCTCCGTAGCGTCGCAGCCATGGACATCCAGGCGACCATCCCCGAGACCGTGCTGCTGCTCGCGCTCGACGACGCATCCGGCAAGCCCGTGCTCGACGGCACGACGCTGCTGCAGACGCTCGGCGGCGCGGGCCTCGCCGAGCTCGTCGTGCGCGGCAGGCTGCGGCTCGCCGAGGAAGGGGAGCCGACGGGCACGAAGCCCGGCCGGTTCGTGGCGTCGACCGCCGTCGTCGAGCCTGCGCTCGAGGCGTTCGTCGAGCACGCCGAGGACCGCACGCCATCGGATGCGCTCACGCGCGTCGTCGGCTGGGGCGGCACGCGGTCGGTCGCCGCCCGACTCCGAGCCGAGCTGCTCGGCGAGCTCGTGGCCGAGGGCGCCCTCGCGCACGCCGAGACGCGCTGGCTGGGCATCGCGTGGTCGGAGCGATGGGAGCGCGGCGCGAGCACCGAGCGCGAGGATGCGATGCAGTCGCGCGCCCGCGCGCTGCTGCAGGGCGACGAGCCCGCCGCATCCGACGAGCACCTCGTCGCCGCCCTCGCGATCCTGCACGGCGCGAAGGCGCTGCCGAAGGTGTTCCCCGACCTCGACGCGAAGCCGCTGAAGACCCGCGCCGACGCGCTGGCGCTCGGCTCGTGGTCGAGCGAGGTCGTACGCAAGGCCGTCGAGGCGATGCAGGTCGCGATGATGGTCGCGACGACCGTGCCGATCACGGTCGCCGCCTCGAGCTGAGCGTCGCTGCGCCCTGCGCGAACCGGCCGCGCATCCCAGGCTCCGACCAAGGTTCGCGGCGCACGATGGATGCATGACCACCACCGCACGCCGCGCCAACCCGACGGCCTGGATCGCCTTCTGGATCGGGCTCGCGGGACTGCTCCTCATGCCCATCCCGCTCTTCATCGGCCTCATCCTCGGCGGCGGCCTCTCGATCGTCGCCGCGATCCTCGGCGTCATCGCCCTGCTCAAGGGCCTCGCCCGCGGCGGCAAGGGCATCGCGCCCGTCGTCTTCACCGCGATCTTCATCGCCCTCACGTGGGGCGGCATCTCGATCGGCGGCGGCGTCCTCTGGTAGCCGCTCGCCCCGCATGACGCCGTCGGTCGCCGCGCGCGACCGGCGGCGTTCGTGTGTGCTTGGATCGCCGCATGGGCGATGGGCATGCGCGGCACGAGCCGCATGACGGTGGATGGCTCGACCGGCTGAGCTGGCTGCGCGCCGGCGTGCTGGGCGCGAACGACGGCATCGTGTCGGTCGCGGCGGTGCTCGTAGGCGTCGCGGGCGTCACGACGCAGTCCGGGCCGCTGCTGACGGCGGGCGCCGCGGCGCTCGTGGGCGGCGCGATCTCGATGGCGCTCGGCGAGTACGTGTCGGTGTCGTCGCAGCGCGACAGCGAGCGAGCGCTCATCGAGCTCGAGCGGCGCGAGCTCGCCGAGGACCCCGAGGGCGAGCTGGCCGAGCTCATCGAGCTGTGGGAGCAGCAGGGCCTCGACCGCGAGTCGGCGACGCTCGTCGCGACGCGGCAGACCGAGCGCGACGCCCTGCAGGCGCACCTGACGCTCGAGCTCGGCATCGACCAGGACGACGTCGTGAGCCCGTGGCGTGCGGCGTTCGCGTCGCTCGTCGCGTTCACGGTCGGCGGCGCGCTGCCGCTCGCCGCCATCATGCTCGCGCCCGTCGACGTGCGCGTGGGCGTCGCGATCGTCGTCGTGCTGCTCGCGCTCGGCGTCACGGGCGCGATCGGCGCCCGCCTCGGCCGCGCGCCGTGGCAGGCGGCGACGGTGCGGATCATCGTGGGCGGCGCCATCGCCCTGGCCATCACGTACGGCATCGGATCGCTGCTGGGGGTCGCCGGGGTCGGGTGACGATCGTGACCGGCCGCGGATGCGCCTCGACTCGTCGGATCCACGGCGCTGACTGGTCGCAGTTGCACCGGACTGGTCGCTGTTTCGCGATGACTGGTCGCAACTGCACCACAGTGGTCGCAGTTTCGGTGCAACTGCGACCAGTCATGCGCATCTCTGACCAGTCCCATGCATCTCTGACCAGTCCCGGTGCATTCGCGACCAATCACCCCTGACGCAGCGCCGCATCCGCGGAGTAGCATGCTCCAGTCAGGTCGCGAGGATGCGACCGGTGCTCGGAAAAGGGGCACGCAACCCAACGGGCCAGCAGCCCGGGCCGGCGAGACACATACGGAATCCATCCGTCACTGCTCTCGAGAGGCCATCCATGCCCATCGTCTCCGCGCACGTCGCCCACGCGCTCGCTGCCCACTCCGACGTCGTCTTCGGCGTCATGGGCAACGGCAACGCCTATCTGCTCGACGCCGTCGAGCGCGACACGGCCATGGCCTTCGTCGCCGTGCGGCACGAGGCGGGCGGCGTCGTCGCCGCCGACGTGCACCACCGCGCCTCCGGTCGCCTCGCCGTCGCCACCGCGACGTACGGCGCCGGCTTCACGAACACGCTGACCCCGCTCGCCGAGGCCGTGCAAGCGCGCGTGCCGCTCGTGCTCGTCGTCGGCGACGAGCCCACGACGGGCGCCCGCCCGTGGGACGTCGACCAGGTGGCGCTCGCCGCCGCCGTCGGAGCCCGCACGTGGGTCGTCGGCGTCGGCGACCCGGCCGGCGCGACGATCGACGCGATCGAGCACGCGCTCGCGCACCGCACCGCCGTCGTCGTCGCCATCCCCTACGACGTCGCCACCGCCGACGCCGGCTCGCTGCCCGAGCTGCGCGCGCTCGCGCTGCCGTCGCCCGTGCCGCCCGCCGCATCCGACGTCGCCGCGATCGTCGACGCGCTCGCCGGCGCCGAGCGCCCCGTGATCCTCTCGGGCCGCGGCGCGTGGCTCGCCGGCGCGGGCGCGGGGATCGACGCGATCGCGGATGCCGTGGGCGCGCTCACGACGTCGAGCGCGCTGGGCCGCGGGCTCGTGGCGCGCGACGAGCACGACCTCGGCGTGGCGGGCGGATTCGGGGCGGACGCCGCGATGGCGCTCGTGCACGACGCCGACGTGGCGCTCGTGGTCGGCGCGTCGCTCAACCAGTTCACGATGCGGTTCGGCGAGCTGTTCGCCGAGGATGCGCGCGTGCTGCAGGTCGACGTCGCCGAGTCGGCGACGAACGGCCGGGTCGACGTGTACGCACGCGGCGACGCGGCGCTGACGGCGCAGGCGATCGTCGACGAGCTCGCCGCCCGCGGCGCGACGCCGAGCGGCTGGCGCGAGTCGGTCGACGCTCGCGCTGCGCGGGGTCGCGAGCGCGGCGACGGCGCCGCGTCCGACGGCCGTCTCGACCCGCGCTCCGCCGCGGCACGCATCGGCGAGCTGCTGCCCACCGACCGCGTCGTCGTGACCGACGGCGGCCACTTCCTCGGCTGGTCGAACATGCACTGGCCCGTCGCATCCCCCGACCGCCACCACATGGTCGGCACGGCGTACCAGTCGATCGGCCTCGGCTTCCCGTCGGTGCCCGGCGCGGCCGTCGCGCATCCCGACGCCACGATCGTGCTCGCGACCGGCGACGGTGGCGGGCTCATGGCGCTCGCGGACCTCGAGTCGGCCGTGCGCGTCGCGGGCGGCCGCGGCGTCGCCACCGTGTGGAACGACGCCGCCTACGCCGCCGAGACCACGCTCTACGGCGGCAAGGGCCTCGCGCAGCCGCCCATGCTCATCCCCGAGGTCGACTTCGCCGGCCTCGCGACGGCGGTCGGCGCCGAGGGCGTCGTCGTGCGCACGATGGCCGACCTCGAGCGCCTCGGCAGCTGGGCCGCCGAGGACCCCGCCACGCGCCGCTTCCTGCTGCTCGACCTGCGCATCTCGCGCGAGGTCGTCGCGCCGTACCAGGAGGAGATCATGCGCGTGAACCAGTCGCCGACGCGCGCCGAGATCGCGCCGGAGCCGGTGCCCGCGTAGGGATGCGTCGGGCGGCCGCCCGCATCCGCATCCCCGGTCCTGCGTTCTGCAGGCGATCCGGGGTGGCGAAGGGAAGATGCCCCTCTGCCACCCCTGATCGCCTGCACTACGCAAGCGAACGTGCCGACCGAAGCGGGTCAGCGCCCGTCGCGCACCGCGCGCACGAACGCCTCCACGTGCTCGCCGAGCGCAGCGATGCGGCGCTGCATGGCCGCCTCGACGTCGAAGCCGACGTAGCGGGCCGTCGGCTGCGTGCGCACGTTGACGGGGCACTCGAACGCGGCGCAGACGAGCGTCGACACCGAGTCGCCCTTGCGGCCGGCGTCGCCCGCGCGGCGCGCATTGAACGAGACGACGTCGTTCGGCAGCGTGACGTCCTCGCACCACGAGCACTGCGGTCGCGTGCGACTCGAGGCCTCGGTGCGCTGCAACGCGACGCCGACGGGCTCGCCGTCGACCTCCGCGACGACGAACCCGACGCGCGGCCGCTTCGGGTCGCGCCAGCCGAGGTACTCGAGGTGCGACCAGTCGAGGTCGAGGTCGGGCATGGGGATGTTCGCACGCTCCTTCTTGGAGACGTTGACGAAGGTGGCGCGCACGAGCGCGCCGTCGATGGGCTGCATGACGATCCTGTTCGAGGAGGGTCCGCGGTCGCGGACCGTGGATGGGTGGGTGTGCGAGCAGAGCGACCGGTGTCGCTGCGCCCTCGAGGAGGGCAGAGCTCGTGGCGCGGGGTCGCCGAAGCACGGCGACCGTCGCGGCTACCCGAGGTCGGCGGGTGCGCCGCCGACGACCTCCATCCACCCGATGGGCATCGCGAACGTCATGTGCATGGCCTCGACGGTACTCCTGTGCGCGACGCACCTCATCCCTCGTGCGACGGAGGCGCAGCGGGGCTCCCAGGCTGCGTCGGCAGGATCGGCGCATGCCCCGACGCCTCCTCGCCCTCGCAGCGCTCGCCGTCGCCGTCGCGAGCGTCGCCGCGTGCGCCGACGGGGCGAGCGTCGACCCGATGCCGTCGACCTCCGCGACGCCGACCGCAGCGCCGGACGAGTCGCAGCAGCCGGTCGTCGCCGACGACGCCGGCCCGAGCGAGCAGGCGATGGGCGAGGCGACGCTCGTCGAGCCCGGCGCCTACGAGTACGTCGTCGCATCCGGCGACACCCTCGGCGCCGTGGCCGCGCGCTTCGGACTGTGCGTGCGCGACATCTCCCCCGTGACCGAGCAGGGGCTCACGCTCATGGCCGGGGAGTCGTTCGTCGTGCAGCGTCGCGTCGACGAGCCGCTCGGCACCGTCGCGTGCGCGATGGGCTGACGCCTGCCGTTCGCGTTTCGCAGGCGATCAGGGGTGGCGGAGGGAAGATACCCCTCTGACCACCCTGATCACCTGCAGAACGCAAACCGACAGCAGCCAGAAGCCCGCGTGGAAGAGTGGCCCCATGGCGGCAGATCGCACGACCCTGCTCATCCTCGGCGCATCCGGCGACCTCACGTCCCGGCTGCTGCTGCCTGGCATCGCGACGCTGCTGCGCGCGCAGCCGCGGCGCAGCCTCGAGATCGTCGGCGCCGACCTGCGCGACCTCGGCCAGGACGAGTGGCGCAACCGCGTGCAGACCGCGATGGCGGCGGCGCACGGCGACGGGGATGCGGGCGAGCTGGGCGCGACGGCGCAGCATGTCGTCGACACCACGCGCTACGTCGCGGGCGACGCGACCGACCCGACGAGCCTGCAGGCGCTGCTCGAGAGCGTCGACTGCGACCGCCTCGTCATCTACTTCGCGCTGCCGCCGCACGTGAGCCGCATGGTCTGCGAGGCGCTCGCCGAGGTCGGCGCGCCCGACGGCGCGATCCTCGCGATCGAGAAGCCGTTCGGCTCGAGCCTCGACGACGCCCGCGAGCTCAACGCCCTCGTGCAGCGCATCGTGCCCGAGGATCAGATCTTCCGCATCGACCACTTCCTCGGCCTCTACACGGTGCTCAACCTGCTCGGCATGCGCTTCGCGAACCGCATCCTCGCGCCGCTGTGGGATCGCGACTCCATCGCGAAGGTCGAGATCCTCTACGACGAGACCGTCGCGCTCGAGGGCCGCGCCGGCTACTACGACACCGCGGGCGCGCTGCGCGACATGATCCAGAGCCACCTGCTGCAGGTGCTCGCGCTCGTCGCGATCGAGCCGCCCGCATCGATCGACGCGCGCGACCTGCGCGACGCCATCGGACAGGTGCTGCGCGCTGCTCGCGTCGTCGATGCGACGACGGATGCGCGCCGCGCCCGCTACACGGCGGGCACGATCGGCGACCGCGAGGTGCCCGACTACGTGGCCGAGGAGGGCGTGGATGCGAAGCGCGGCACCGAGACGCTCGCCGAGGTGACGGTGCACGTCGACAACCAGCGCTGGGCGGGCGTGCCGTTCGTGCTGCGCAGCGGCAAGGCCATGGGGCACATCCGCAAGCAAGCGGTCATCCACTTCCGCGAGCCGGCGCACGTGCCGCGCGGCTTCGGCGGGCGCAACTCGGCAGACAGGCTCGTGCTCGACTTCCGCCCCGACTCGTTCGCGATCCACCTCACGACGAACGGCAAGGGCGACCCGTTCACGCTCGAGCAGTCGGTGCTGCGCGGCGAGCTCGGCGGCGGCCAGCTCGAGCCGTACGGCGAGGTGCTCGCGTCGATCCTCGACGGCGACCCGCGGCTCGCGGTGCGGGCGGATGCGGCCGAGGAGTGCTGGCGCATCGTCGAGCCCGTGCTGCGCGCCTGGAAGCGCGACGAGGTGCCGCTCGCCGAGTACCGCGCCGGCGGCGTGGGCCCGCGCGGGTGGCGGTCGAACGGGGCGGCGACGGACTGAGGCCGGGCCGCGCACCGCGCACGCCCCGGCCTCTCCGCCACGATCAGTCCTCGTCGACGAAGATGACCTCGCGACGGCGTCGCATCGCCGGGAGCGCAGCCATGACCAGCGCGAGCGCGCCGATGCCCAGCAGCGCCGCCGACAGCGGACGCGTGACGAACACCGACGGGTCGCCCTGCGAGATGACGAGCGCACGCCGCAGGTTCTCCTCGAGCAGCGGCCCGAGCACGAAGCCGAGCAGCAGCGGCGCAGGCTCGCAGCCCGCCCGCAGCAGCACGAACCCCAGCAGGCCGAAGACGGCGACCGCCAGCACGTCGTAGATGCTCTGCGAGATCGAGAACGTGCCGATCGCGGCGAACAGCACGATCATCGGGAACAGCACCCAGTACGGCACACGCAGCATCCGCACCCAGATGCCGACGAGCGGCAGGTTCAGTGCGACGAGCAGCAGGTTGCCGATCCACATCGAGGCGATGAGTCCCCAGAACAGCACGGGCTCGGTCTCGATCACCGTCGGGCCGGGCGTGATGCCCTGGATGATGAACGCCCCGAGCATGAGCGCCATGACGGGATGCGCGGGGATGCCGAGCGTCAGCAGCGGGATGAACGACGTCTGCGCCGCCGCGTTGTTCGCCGCCTCCGGTCCGGCGACGCCCTCGATCGCACCCTTGCCGAAGCGCTCCGGCGTGCGCGAGATGCGCTTCTCGAGCGAGTACGACGCGAAAGAGGCGAGGATGTGCCCGCCGCCCGGCAGCACGCCGAGCAGCGATCCGAGACCCGTGGCACGCAGGATCGGCCCCGTCATGCGGCGGAAGTCGTCCTTCGACGGCCAGAGCCGCGAGACCTTGGCGACGATCTGCTCGCGACGCTCCGGATCCGCGAGGTTGCGCAGGATCTCCGCGATGCCGAAGACGCCGACGGCGAGCGACACGAAGTCGATGCCGCCGTCGAGGTCGCGGATGCCGAGCGTGAATCGCGCGACGCCGGTGAAGGTGTCCTGGCCGACGGTCGAGAGCAGGATGCCGAGGGCGATGGTCGCGATCGCCTTGAGCACCGAGCCGCTCGCGAGCGCGACGGACACGATGAGCCCGAGCACGACGAGCGCGAAGTACTCGGGAGCGCCGAAGCTCAGCGCGACCGCCGCCAGCGGTGGGGCGGCGACGGCGAGCAGCACCGTCGCGACCGTGCCTGCGAAGAACGACGCGATCGCTGCGGTCGCGAGCGCCGTGCCCGCCTTGCCGATCCTGGCGAGCTGATGCCCGTCGATCGCCGTGACCGCCGACGACGACTCGCCGGGAAGGTTGATGAGGATCGCGGTCGTCGACCCGCCGTACTGCGCGCCGTAGTAGATGCCGGCGAGCATGATGAGCGCGGTGACCGGCTCGTCGAACGCGAACGTGATGGGCAGCAGCATCGCGACCGTCGCCGTCGGGCCGATGCCGGGCAGCACGCCCACGGCCGTGCCGATGGCGACGCCGAGCAGGCAGAACAGGAGGTTCTGCCACTGCAGCGCCGTGGACAGGCCGAGCAGCAGGTTGTCGAGCAGCTCCACGGTCAGCCTCCCAGCCAGTCGCCGAGCAGCGGCACGCGCAGGCGCAGTCCGACGACGAAGATCAGCCAGCTCCCGGCCGTGAGACCGACGCCGACGACGAGCGGCTGCCACCAACGGACGCCCTGGCGTGCGAACGACGCCAGCACGACGGTGCCGGACGCTGCGAGCAGCAGCCCGAGCCCGTCGACGGTGAGCGCGAACCACGCCACGGCTGCGGTGACGAGTACCGCGGGACGCCACGGGATGCGCCCGAAGGCTGCCGGTCGGCTCGGCCGGTCGGCAGCGGCGTCGATGCCGTGCTCGGCCGCGTCGGCGACGAGCGCCTCAGGAGCCTCGTCGTGCACGATCGTGGGGGCGACGAATGCACGGATGCCGATCGCGACGCCGAGCACGACGAGCACGCACGCGGCCGCGAGCGGGAACGCACCCGGTCCGAGCGCCAGTGGCGTGCCGAGGTCGAACGCGAGGGCGCCGATCGCGAAGACGAGGCCGAGCCCCGTGAGCACCGCGCCTGCGACGAGGTCGGCCGACGACGCCCGACCGGCGCCTCCGCGCGAGCCGTGCTCGCGCGGAGGAGTCGTGGCGTCGATGTCAGCGTCCCGGCTCGGAGAGGACGTCGTCCCAGAGCGCGATCTGCTCGCTGAGGCGCTCGGCGAGGGCCTCAGGCGTCGCATCCGCTGCGCTCACGGGCGCGATGCCGAGCTCGGCCATCTGGTCGACGACCGCCGGGTCGGCGAGCGCGGTCTGCAGCGCGGTCTCGAGTGCCGCGATGACCTCGTCGGGCGTGCCGGCGGGCACGTACAGCGCGTGCCAGACACCGATCTCGAGGTCAGGGAGGCCCGCCTCGGCGGTCGTGGGCACGTCGGGGAGCACCTCGACGCGCTCAGGGGTCGTCACGGCGTACGCGTCCACCTCGCCGCCCAGGATCTGGCCCGCGGTGTTCGTGGTCTGGTCGCACAGCAGGTCGACCTGCCCACCCAGCAGGTCGGCCATCGCGGGCCCCGTGCCGTCGTACGGCACCTCGGTGAGCTCGACGCCGACGGCATCCTGCAGCAGTCGAGCGCACAGGTTCGACGCGGATCCCACGCCAGCGTGCGCGATCGTGACGGACTCCCGCTCGTCCTCGAGGTAGGCGACGAGATCCTCGAGGTTCGAGGGTCCGAGTCCCGACCTCGAGACGATCGTCATGGGCACCTCCGTCACGAGGCCGACGGGCGCGAAGTCCTCGACCGGATCGAAGTTGAGGTCGTCGTACAGCGCGGGCGCCGTCGACATGCCGATGTGGTGCATGAGCACCGTGTAGCCGTCGGGATCGGCGGCGGCCACCTCGCCGGCCGCGACCGTGCCGCCTGCGCCCTCGACGTTCTGCACGACGACCTGGGCGCCGAGCTCCTCGCCCATGGGGTCGGCGACGATCCTCGTCACGGTGTCGGTGGGCCCGCCGGCCGCGAACGGCACGACGATCTCGATCGTGTCGTCGGGGTAGGCGGCGTCCGAGCCGCCGCTGCACCCTGCGAGGGCGAGCAGTGGCAGCACCGCGAGCGCGGCGATCGATGACCGCCGCGTGGCGGTCGTGTGGGTGGCGCGCATGATGACTCCTTCGTCGTCGGGTGTGGCGGGGTGGATCGGATCAGGACAGCGCGGGCGCTGCGCTCTGCACGTCGATGGCGTCGAGCACGGCACGGCTGAAGGTGGTGGTGGAGGCGTCGCCGCCGAGGTCGCGCGTGCGGGTGCCCGCGGCGAGCACGTCGCTGAAGGCTCCGTGGAGCGATGCGGCCGCGGCGTGCTCGCCGAGGTGCTCGAGCATGAGCGACGCAGCCCACAGGCACCCGATCGGGTTCGCGAGGTCGCGGCCCACGATGTCGGGCGCGGTGCCGTGCACGGGCTCGAACAGCGACGGATGCCGACGCTCGGGGTCGAGGTTGGCGCTCGGTGCGATGCCGATGGACCCTGCGACGGCTGCGGCGAGATCGGAGAGGATGTCGCCGAAGAGGTTCGAGGCGACGATGACGCTCGCGCTGCGGGGCTTGAGCACGAGGCGTGCGGCGAGCGCGTCGATGAGCACGCTCTCGAGGACGAGGCCCGGGTGCTCCTCGCGGACCACGTCGCGCACGACCTCGTCCCAGAAGGGCATCGAGTGGATGATGCCGTTCGACTTCGTCGCCGACACGAGCGCTGCCCCGCGGCGATCGGCGAGCGAGGCGGCGTAGCGGGCGACGCGTGCGGTGTTCCGCCGCGTGAACACGGCCTCCTGGATCACGAGCTCGTGCTCGGTGCCCCGATGCAGTCGACCGCCCGCCTCGGAGTACTCGCCCTCCACGTTCTCGCGCACGATCACGAGGTCCATGCCGACGGCGTCCGCCACGGCGGGCTGCACGCCGGGCAGCACGGTCGTGGGACGCACGTTGACGTACTGGTCGAAGGTGCGACGGATGGGGATGAGCAGGCCCCACAGCGTCGTGACGTCGTCGATGTCGGGATCGCCCACCGCGCCGAGCAGGATGCCGTCGCCGTCGGCCAGGGCATCGAGACCGTCGACCGGCATCATCGCGCCGGTGCGGCGGTAGCGATCCGAGCCCCAGTCGCGCGCGCGCCAGTCGATGGAGAAGCCGTGGAGCGATGCGACGCGATCGACGCAGGCGATCGTCGGCTCGACGACCTCGGGGCCGATGCCGTCGCCGGGGATGGCGTCGATGACGTAGGTGCGGTGGCTGGTCATGCGGTGGTGTCCTCCTGGTGGCGGGCGGAGAGCGTGGGCGGAGCGCCCATACACTCGTGGTCGTGAGCGATGGCAAGGGGACGGCCGGCCGGCCATTGCTGGTGCTCGACAAGGTGCGCGCGATCCTCGACGCGTTCACTCCGGAGCGACCCGCGCTCACGCTCGGCGACCTGCGTCGCGCGACCGGCATCCCCACGTCGACGCTGCAGCGACTCGCGGCGAACATGGTCGAGGACGGCTTCCTCGACCGCTCCGACGACGTGCTGCGCGTCGGCGTGCGCATGCTGCACTGGTCGGCACCCGCGCTGCAGGGCATCGGCATCGTCGATCTGGCGCAGCCCATCCTGCGGTCGCTGCGCGACGAGACGGGCGAGACCGCCTGCCTGTTCCGTGAGAGCTCGGGCATGCGCGTGTGCATCGCGGTGGCGGAGTCGCTGCATCCCTTGCGACGGTCGATGAGCCCCGGCGAGACCATGCCGATCTCCGCGGGCTCCGCCGGAAGGGTGCTGCTCGCGTGGAACGCGGAGCTCGCGGACCACACGCTCTCCGGCGAGCTGTCGAGCTTCACGCCCTCGAGCGTCGTCGATCCCGCGGACCTGCGGGAGCACGTGGAGCGTGCGCGTACCGACGGCTTCGCGGTGACGGTCGGCGAGCGCGAGCTGGGCATCAGCAGCGTGTCGGCGCCCGTCTTCGGCGCTCGCGGCGAGCTCGTGGGGGCGCTCGGCGTGCTCGCGCCGACGCTCCGACTGCCGGAATCCGCGACCGGCTCGGCCGTCGCGGCGGTCGTCGCGGCCGCCGACGCGCTCACGCGGCTGCTCGGCGGGCGACGCACCGTCTGACGTCGACCTCTCGACTCCGCTCGGCAGCTGTGGCGGGGCGCTCGTCGTGCTGCGCATGCGAGCTCCTTCGCTCCGGGGACGGCTCACAATGTAAGTCACGAATCACAATGAGAGCAAGTACGTGCGAGGATGGAGCACGGCGCGAGGAGGTCCACGGTGACGACGACGGCGGAATGCACCCGGTGCGCGGACGACCGCGATCGCAGGCTGCTCGCCGCGCTCGTCGCGATCCGCGCCGGCGTGGAGGCGATCGCCGAGGCGGTCGCAGAGGATCCTCGGGTGCGGCACGAGGAGCCCGGCGACGTGGGGCCGACCGCACCGAAGGCTGCACCGTGACGCACGCGCCGATCGGCGCGGGTGCGGTACGCGTCACCTTTCTCGGCACCTCGAGCCTGCTGGTACGCGACGAGCGCTCGGCGTTCCTCGTCGACGGGTTCCTGAGCCGTCCCTCGCTGCTGCGCGTCGCAGTCGGACGCATCGCACCCGACCCACGCCGCATCGATGCGGCGCTCGCCCGCTGCGGCATCGACCGCGCCGAGGCCGTGCTCGTGGCGCACTCCCACCACGACCACGCGATGGACGCGCCGACGGTCGCGCGCCGTCTCGGCGCGACGCTGCACGGCTCGCCGTCGACGCTGCAGATCGGCACGGGCGCAGGCATGGCCGAGCGGAGCATGCGGCGCTTCCGACACGGCGACGCGATCGTGATCGGCGCCTTCCGCATCCTCGTCGCCGAGGGCGTGCACAGCACGCCCGATCGGCTCCCGGGCATGATCGACGAGCCGCTGCGGCCGCCCGTGCGTGCCTCGCGGTACCGGGAGGGCGGCGCGTTCTCGTTCCACGTCGCGCACCCCGACGGCACGATGCTCGTGCATCCGAGCGCCGGGATCGCGCCCCACTCGTTCGACGATCTCGCCGCCAGCGTGGTCTACCTCGGCGTCGGTGGCATCGGCCGCCGCTCAGCACGCGAGCAGCGTGCGTACTGGCGGCATGTGGTCACGGCCACGGGCGCGCGCCTGGTGGTGCCCGTCCATTGGGACGACTTCGGCAGGTCGCTCGCGCACCCGCTGCAGCCGTTCCCCCGCTTGCTCGACCGCGGCGATCGCGCTCTGGAGATGGTCGACGCGATGAGCACCCGCGACGGACTCCGGTGGCACCTGCCAGCGGCCTTCGAGACCATCGCACCGTTCGCGATGGTCGACGACGCTCGCGACTGAGATCGGCCGCGGGCACGCCGGCCTACTCGTCGATCCCCGGGATGTGCTTGAAGCGCCAGCCTCGCTCGATCGACGCGGCGACGCCGGCGATGGTGATGCCCACGTTCCACTCGACCGGCAGGCGGATGGGCGACGTGAACGACCAGCCGAGCCAGTCGCGCACGACCTCGACGTGCGTGACGACCTGCAGCAGCTGCGGCAGCTCGAGGATCGCAGCGCCGATGACGATCGTGAACGAGATGGCGGCGATGACGCCGCTCGCGACGGGGAAGCGCTCGGCGAACCGCGCGCGGCCGTGCTCGGCGGTGCCGCGCTCGGGCGTCATCCGCTGCACGCCCGCCGGGGTCACGAGCCGTGCGCGCCGCACCTGGCCGGACACGATCTTCGCCTCGATGCGCCCATCCGGCACGTCGAACCTCGCCGGGCTCGTCGCCTTCGCCACCTGCACGCCGTCACGGTAGAGCTCGATGCGCTCCTCGCCGTCGCCGAAGTCCTGCTCGACGACCCATCGCGATCCCGCGTGGTCGATGCCGAGCTGCGTGCGCCACAGGAACTGCACATGGCGCATCGGTCGCAGCTGGCGTCCGTCTCCTGGCTTCGTGCGTCCCATGGCAGCGACGCTACGGACGCCGCGGTGCGAGCGCGTCAGCCCGTCGGCGGACCCTGCTGCGCGCCGCTCCCCCGGCCGGTGGAGGCCCGTGGTGCCATGACTGGTCGGAGTTGCACCGAAGCTGCGACCAGTGCGGTGCAACTGCGACCAGTCACGCGCGAACTGCGACCAGCCACGAGGCCTTCCGGCGAAGTTAGGCTTGCCTCATGTCGCAGCGCCCCGCAGACGACGCGCTGCCGGCGCCGCAGCGCGAGTCGCTCGCCGACCTGCTGGGCGGCACGCGCGCGGCGGTCGAGGCGAGCATCCCGCCTGCCGCGTTCCTCGTGGGCTGGCTCGCGGGCGGTGCGCTGCCGGGCTCGATCGCGCTGTGGCTCGGATGCGGTGCCGCCGTGGTCGCATCGGTCGCGATCGCGGTGGTCGGCATCGTGCAGGGACGCCGTCCGCGCGCCGTCGTCATCGGCCTGCTCGCCGTCGTCGTGGCAGCGCTCATCGCGGCGTACACGGGCGAGGCGCGCGACTTCTTCCTCATCCGCCTGCTCACGAACGCGGCGAGCGCGCTCGCGTGGGCGGGGTCGATCGTCGTGCGCTGGCCGTTCCTCGGCCTCATCCTCGGCGCCGTCGTCGGCACGCGCACGCGCTGGCGTCGCGACCCCGTGCTGCTGCGCGCCTACCAGCGGGCGTCGTGGATCTGGGTGCTGCAGTACGTCGTGCGCCTGGCGGTGTTCGTGCCGCTGTTCGTGCTCGACCAGCCGGGCGCGCTCGCGTTCTTCCAGGCCGCGCTCACCTATCCGCTCGTCGCCGCGTGCCTCGTGGTGTCGGGCATCGTGCTGTTCCGCTCGATCCCGCGCGACCACCCGGGCATCCGGCATCCGCGCGTGCCCGGCGAGCCCGCGCCCGCATCCGACACGCCTGCCGACGCCTGACGGGTCTTGTCACCCGATCCGTGCGGGTCTAGGGTCGGGGCCAAGCCAAGCGGTGCGGACCGACCAGGAGCCTTCACTCACCTCGCGATAGCGAGCTCCGAGCGCCAGTCCGCACCGCTTCTTCGTGCGCGGACGGATGGATGCGCTGGCGCGCGCCAACGCGTGACGCCTGCCGAGCAGCGGGAGATGCCGAGAGGATCGGCGGATCTTGATCGACGGTCGTACCGAGGTTGGCTGGCCCCCGACGAAGCGGAGAACGGTACGACCGTCGATCATGTGCGAGAGAGCACGCTTCGACGCTAGCCGCGGCTCGCGCGGCGCATCCGGGGATCGGGGTGCGGATGTGCGGGGTCCTTGCCGGATCGTCAAGAATCCCGATTCCTGCGCGCATCGCGCCTCGGTTCGTCCATGGCCGGCGCATGGACGGGGTGCACGCGCCGTCCAGGGCGTCGCCCTACGGTCGGGGCATGCGCGACGCCCTGCAGCATCCCGATGCCCGTGCCGCCGTCGCCTGCTACGCCGCAGTCGTGGCGGCCGGCCTCTTCGCGATGGCCGTGATGCCGCGCGACGGCTGGCTGTCGATCGCGCCCATGGTCGTCGTCGTGGTCGCCGGGCTCGTGGTCGGGACGGCGCTGCTCGTGCGCGCGGGCCTGCGGGGCGCGCCGCGGGGGCAGCTCGTGGCGATCGCCGCGAGCGCCGCGGGAGCCGCCGTGCTCGCCGTCGTCGTGGCGTTCGGCGCGATCCTCGGCATGAGCCTCGTGCTCGGCTTCCCCATCGTGCTCGCGATCGTCGCCGCCATCGCGCTCGTGCTCACGGGGCGCGGCGTGCCGCCGTACGCGCCCGTGCGGTGGGCCTCCGTCGCCGCCGGCACGGGCGCGAGCCTCGCGCTCGTGGGCCTCGGCGTCGCGGATGCGCTCGTCTGGCTGCCCGAGACGCTCGTGCCCGGCGCGACGGCCGCCGAGGTGCACGCCGCGCTCGCCGCTGCCGGCGAGACCGACAGCCACGGCCTCGCCGTGATGTTCGCCGTCATGTGGGGCGCGTCGACGCTCGTCGTCGCTGCCGTCGTGCTGTGGCGCCGACTGCGGCCCGGTGCCTCGCTCGCGTGGACTCTCGCGCCCGGCGTCCTCGCCATCATGGGACTGCCGTGGTGGCAGTTCGGCCTCGGCATGGACATCGCCGACACGCTCGTGACGAGCGGCGGCATGTCGTGGGCGATGCCGTGGCTCGCGGCGGCCTCGTGCGTCGCTGCGGGCGTCGCGACCTTCGCGGTGCTGCGCGACCGGGCGCCGATCGCGAGCGCCGCGGCCGTCACGGCCTGACGCGCGCGACGATGCGGCGGGAGCGGCATCGCGAGGACGCATCCCACCGCTCGCCCCGCTCCGACCGCATCCGTGCGTGTCGGTGCCGAGCTCGCGCGTCAGCGCCGCCGAGCCCGCCCGCGCGGCAGCAGCTCGACGTCGGGCAGCCGTGGCGACGGCAGCGTGGGCTCGCCGCCGGGCACGACGCCGAAGCGCTCGCGCGCGTCCTCGCCCTCGCCGCGCTCGCGCATCCACGTGTCGCGCGCCGTCGAGACGTCGTCGTGCGTCGTGCCGACGAAGTTCCAGAACATGACGATCTCCTCGGCGAACGGCTCGCCGCCGAGCAGGATGGCCACGACGTCGCCCGGCGCATCGGCTGCGGCGCGGATGCGCACGAGGTCGTCGCCCGGGGGGAGCACCGCCATGCCGCCGACCGGCACGGGCACGCCGCCGACCACGAGACCCTCGGTGAGCGCGAGCACCCCGTGCTCGAACGACGGATCCGCCGGCACCTCGGCCGCGCCGCCTGCGGGCAGCCGCACCTCGGCGCCGACGATGGGCGTGTGCACCGGCACCTCGGCGTGCAGCACGCCGAGCGACCCCGCGAACACCTGCACCGTCGCATCCCCCACCGCCACCGTCGGCACGGCGTCGAGCCCCGCGAAGTGCGGGTCGATCCACCGCTGCGCCTCGGGCAGCGCCACCCACAGCTGCACGCCGTGCAGCGAGGTCGTCTCTGGCGTCGAGTGCTCGGAGTGCGCGATGCCGCGCCCCGCCGTCATCACGTTGACGCCGCCGGGCGAGACCGTGTGCACCGACCCGACCGAGTCGCGGTGCTCGATGCTGCCGGCCACGAGCCACGACACCGTCTGCAGGCCCGTGTGCGGATGCGGCGGCACGTCCATGCCGCCGTGCACCGCGACGTCCTCGGGGCCGAAGGCGTCTGCGAAGCACCACGCGCCCACCATGTGCCGATGCTTGTTCGGCAGCACGCGCAGCACCGGCATCGCGCGCGGGCCGCCGAGCGGCACCTCGCGCGGCAGCAGCAGCTCGACGCCCGCCTCGGCGGCCTCGTCGACGCATCCGCGCTCCGCCTCGACGACCGGAGCGGCCTCGTCGTTGCTCATGGGTCGAGGCTACGCCGGGATGCGGGCCTGGTCGTGTCGAGGGGGTGCACGCGCCGCCGCGACGTCGATACGGTACGTCGCATGAGCGACCAGTGGACTCCCGGACATGACGGCCGCCCCCGCCCGACGCCGACGGCCGAGGAGGCGATGCTGCTGTCGCCAGCCCAACGCGACCGCGTCGTCACGCCCGACGGCGTGCCCCTCGCGCCGTGGTGGCGTCGACTCATCGCCTACTGGATCGACGGCTTCCTGCTCTCGGTGGCCGTGCAGGCGCTGCTGCTGCCGCTGCAGGCGCTCGCGCCCGGCTCGTGGTTCGGCTCCATCCCCCGCACGAGCCTCGACACCGTGTTCGACACCGACCTCGGCAGCTGGCGCTACGTCGCGCTGTCGATCGCCGCGACCCTCGTGCTGGGCGCCGTGTACTCGATCCTCATGGTCAGCAGGCTGGGCTGGACCCTCGGCAAGCGCATCCTCGGCATCCGCGTACGGCATCGCGAACGCGAGCGCCTCGCGACGCCATCGGAGGCGATCGCGCGCTGGGCGGTGCAGCTCGCGCCGGCCGCGCTCTCGACCGCGGGACCGTTCGGCGCCGTCGCCGGCCTGTGGGTCACGATCGACGGGCTGCGCCCGCTCATCTGGAACGACCGCCGACAGGCGTTCCACGACTCGGCGGCGGGCACGAGCGTCGTCATGGCGTAGCCGTACCCGGCATGGAGTGACGCTGAGCGGCGTCGCGAGGGAGGATCGCCCTCGGCGGTCTGCTCAGCGTCACGTCGTGCCCGGCCGCCAGGCAGCACCGCGCGCCGCGCCGCCGTACGATCGAAGGCATGAGCGAGCAGTCCCGGGAGCCCGGTTGGTACCAGGATCCGTTCGGCACCGGCCCCGAGGATCGCCGCTACTGGGATGGCGACACGTGGCTCGCCGTGCAGCAGACGCAGCCCGCGGCGTTCCAGGCGCCGGGTGCGCCGCAGCAGCCGCAGCCCGTGCAGCCCGAGCCGCAGCCGGGCTACGGCTCGACCCCGTCCGACCAGCAGGACGGCTGGCCCGACCAGCCCCGCGGCTTCGGCTGGGGGCAGCCCGCGTCGCCCGACGACCGCATCCGCACGCCCGACGGCGTCGAGCTCGCGACGTGGGGCCGACGCTTCGGCGCGTACGTCGTCGACTGGATCGTCATCCAGCTCACGACGCTCGTGATCGCGGGCGCGCTCGGCCTCATCACCGCAGCCGACGAGGCGTTCGCGCCGCTCTTCGCGGCCGGCGCCGAGACGGATCCGGCGGCGGCGAGCGCCGCGGTCGACGAGGCCTACGTCGGCTTCCTGACGCAGCACTCGGGCGAGCTCATCGCGCTCTCGTTCCTCACCCTCGCGGCCAGCGGCGCGTACCACGTGGTGCTCGTCGCGCTGCGGGGCCGCACGCTCGGCAAGCGCCTCATGGGCATCCGCGTGCGGCTGCGCGACGCCGAGGGCCTGCCGATCTGGCGCGCCGCCCTGTCGCGCTGGCTGCTGCACTACGCGGTGCCCAACCTGCTCGCGGGCGTGCCCGGGCTCGGGCTGCTCGCCGGCGTCTTCCCCATCGTCGACGGCCTGTGGCCGCTGTGGGATGCGCGCCGCCAGGCGATCCACGACAAGCTGGCGAAGACCGCCGTCGTGCGCGGCTGACCCGTGGTGGTCGCAGCCGCGATCGGCGGCATCGTGCTGCTGGGCTCGACGACCCAGCGGGTCGCGGGCATCGGCTTCGGCCTCGTCGCCTCGCCGATGCTCATGCTGCTGCTCGGGCCGCTGCAGGGCGTCGTCGTGGCGAACGTCTTCGGCCTCGGCACCGCGGTCGTGGCCTACCTCGGGGTCATCAAGCAGGTGGAGTACAGGCGGATCCTGCCGATCGCGGCCGCCGCGGTCGTCGCGATCGTGCCGGGCGCGCTGCTCGCCCGGTCGCTCGCGGGCCCGCACCTGTCGATCCTCGCCGGCTGCCTCGTGCTCATCGCCCTGTCGATCAGCGTCGCCGCGCGGCGCATCCGCGGCCTCGACCGGTGGCCGGGGCTCGTCGCCGCCGGTGCTGCGGGTGGCGTCATGAACGTGCTCGCCGGCGTCGGCGGGCCGGCCGTCACGGCCTACGCGATCGCGGCGCGCTGGGAGCACAAGGCGTTCGTCACGAGCATGCAGGGCTACCTCGTGATCGTCTGCATCGCCTCGCTCGTCATGCGCGGCGAGCTGCCGTCGCTCACCCTCCCCGAGTGGATCGTGGCCCTCGCGGCGCTCGGCGTCGGCGCGGTCGTCGGCTCGTATGCCGCGAAGCGCATCGACCCGCGCGCGGGCCGCATCGCGTGCATCACGGTCGCGACGCTCGGCGGCGTCGCGGTGATCGTGACGGGCGTCATCCAGCTCGCGACGGCGTAGCCGGTCGGGCGTCTGGTCCCTATCCTCGGGCCATGGTCAGCGCCGTCTCCCACACGTCCATCGACTCCGCGAACGCGTACGCGCAGTCCGAATGGTGGAAGCAGGTGCTCGGGTACGTCGACGTCGAGGGCGACCCGAACGAGCCCGGCCACGAGGAGTGCATGATCCTCTCGGCCGACGGCTCGCACCGGTTGCTGTTCATCGAGGTGCCCGAAGGCAAGACGGTGAAGAACCGCATCCACCTCGACCTGCGGCCCACGGATCGCACGCGCGACGAGGAGGTCGAGCGGCTGCTCGCCATCGGCGCCACCCAGCTGGCCGACCGCCGCACGGCGACGGGCGGATGGGTGACGCTCGCCGATCCCGAGGGCAACGAGCTGTGCGTGCTGCGCTCGCAGGCGGAGCTCGACGCCGGCACGCGGTAGCCGCCGCGCGCCCTGCTGCGGGCTGCTACCGCGGCGGCGAGATGTGCATCCAGTAGAACGACTGCGTGCCGAACGTCAGCGAGAAGCGTCCGTCGTCGGCGATCGTCGGGAACTGGCCGCCGCCGAAGAGGTCGTGCAGCTCGGAGCCCGACCAGTCGGGCGCGTCGATCGTCACGTGCACCGGGTTGTGGCTGAACGAGAAGACGCACAGCACGTGCTCCTCCTTCGGCCCGTGGTACGTGCCGTCGCCGGCATACGAGCGCACGAAGGCCAGCACCGACTCGTTGTCGGTCTCGAGCACGCGGATCGACCCGAGCCCGAACACGGGGTGCTGCCTGCGGGTGTGGAGCACGGCGCGCATCCAGTTGAGCAGGCTCGACGCCTGCGCCATCTGCGCCTCCACGTTCACCGACGTGTAGTGGTAGACGAGCGACTGCACGACCGGCAGGAAGAGCTTGCCGGGGTCGGCGGTCGAGAAGCCGGCGTTGCGATCGGGCGACCACTGCATCGGCGTGCGGCTCGCGTCGCGATCGTCGAGCCAGATGTTGTCGCCCATCCCGATCTCGTCGCCGTAGTACAGGAACGGCGACCCGGGCAGCGACAGCAGCAGCGCGTTCGCGAGCTCGAGCTCGGCGCGCGAGTTGTCGAGCAGCGACGCGAGCCGGCGGCGGATGCCCACGTTCGACCGCATCCGCGGGTCGTACGCGTACCAGCCGTACATCGCCTGCCGGTACTCCTCGCTCACCATCTCGAGCGTCAGCTCGTCGTGGTTGCGCAGGAACACGCCCCACGCGGATCCCGGCGGCACCTCCACCTGCTCCGACAGCACGCGCTTCAGCTCCGCGGCGTTCTGCGCGCGCAGGCTGTAGAAGATGCGCGGCATCGTCGGGAAGTCGAACGCCATGTGGCACTCGGGCTCCTCGGCGGTGCCGAAGTACTCGGCCGTCTCGGCCGGCCACTGGTTGGCCTCGGCGATGAGCACCCGGCCCGGGTACTCGTGGTCGATCATCGCGCGCAGGTCGCGCACGAACTGGTGCGTCGCCGGCTCGGACTCGCCGTTGCCCTCCTCCGACTCGTACAGGTACGGGATCGCGTCGAGGCGGATGCCGTCGACGCCGATGTCGAGCCAGAAGCGCAGGATGTCTCGCACCGCCTCGTGCACCTTCGGGTTCTCGAAGTTCAGGTCGGGCTGGTGCGAGAAGAAGCGGTGCCAGTAGAACTGCCTGCGCTGGCTGTCGAACGCCCAGTTCGACGTCTCGGTGTCGACGAAGATGATGCGCACGTTCGGGTAGCCCTCATCCGTGTCGCGCCACACGTAGAAGTCGCCGAACTCGCCCTCGGGATCCTCGCGGGAGGCGAGGAACCACGGATGCTGGTCGGACGTGTGGTTGATCGGCAGGTCGATCATGATGCGCATGTTGCGCGCATGCGCCTCGGAGACGAAGTGCTTGAAGTCGTCGATCGTGCCGTACTCGGGCAGCACCGCCTCGTAGTCGGAGACGTCGTAGCCGCCGTCCTTGAGCGGCGACTGGAAGAACGGCGGCACCCAGATGCCGTCGATGCCGAGCCACTGCAAGTAGTCGAGCTTCGACGTGAGCCCCTGGAAGTCGCCGAACCCGTCGCCGTTCGAGTCGACGAACGAGCGCACCATGACCTCGTAGAACACCGACTTGCGGTGCCAGTCGGGGTCGAGCTGCAAGCCGGGCACATGGCTCGCGCCGATCACGGGGATGGGTGCGGTGAACGACATGCGCGGTCCTCTCGCTCGGCTCATGCTCGCGCGGGCGCCGCCGCCTCGCGGTCGGAGCGCGTCGACCCAGCCAAGCACTCGCGGGCGCTCGGGGCCAGAGGATGCGGGGGCTTGCGCGCGGCGGTGGTCGTGGCGCATGGGGCGGCTTCGGTGACTGGTCGCAGTTGCCCCGGACTGGTCACGGTTCGCGTTCGACTGGTCGCAGTTGCACCGGACTGGTCACGGTTCGCGTTCGACTGGTCGCAGTTGCACCGAAACTGCGACCACTGTGGTGCAAGTGCGACCAGTCCCAACTTCGGGACGGCGACTGGTCACTCGTTGCGTCGAGTGGTCACTCGTTGCGTCGAGTGATCACTCGTTGGATCGAGTGGTCACCATTCGGGCCCACGAGTGACCGATCACCCCCACGAGCGACCAGTCAGCAGCCGACGCCGAGCGACGGACGCGGTCAGGACGCCGGCGCGGACGGCACCGCCCGCTGCGCTCCCGGCTCGAGCCGCGGGGCGAGGACCACGACCACGAGGCCGGCCACCACGAGCACCGCGAGTCCCGCACGCAGGTCGACCGCATCCGACAGTCCGCCGATGAGCGGGCTCGTGCCGAGGAAGCCGAGGCGCATGAGCCAGCTCACGACCGTGACGCCGGCGCCCTCGCTCAGGCCCGGGATCGATCCGGCGGCCGAGAACGCGCTCGGCACGAGCGTCGCGCATCCGTATCCGGCGAGCACGAAGCCGGCCATGAGCAGCGCGGGCTCCGACGCGAGCACGATCGCGACGCCGCCGAGCGCCACGAGCGCGCCGCCGATGCGCGCGACCGTGCCGCGGCCGAGGCGGTGGATGAGCAGGTCGCCCGTGAAGCGGCCCACGCACTGGCTCGCGATGACGACCGTGAACGCGATGCCCGCGACCGAGGCGTCGAGGCCCGCGAGCTGCACGCCCGAGAGCGCGGCCCAGTTGTTGGCGACGTCTTCGACGACCGTGCCGGCGATCGCGATGACGACGATCGGCAGCGCGATCACGGCGACGCGGCGCCAGCGCGCGAGGCCGTGCACGCCGGCGTCCTCCTCGACGGGCGCCTCGGGCACGGGACCGACGAGCCAGCCGGCGAGGCCGACGAGGCCCACGCAGACGACGCCGGTGACCGCGAGGTGGATGCGCAGGTCGCCACCCGAGGCCGCGACGGCGGTCGAGATGGCGCCGGAGCCGGCGGCGCCGAGGCTCCACAGCGCGTGCAGCGACCCGAGGATCGGCCTGCCGGCCCGCTGCTGCACGCGCAGGGCGGCGACGTTCTGCGCGACGTCGACGATCGCATCCGTGAACCCGACGGCGAGGATGCACGCTGCGAGCATGACGCCGGTCGTCGACCAGCCGGCGGCGGCGACCGCGAGCGCGACGAGCACGGTGCCGAGCACGGCGACGCGGCGAGCGCCGAAGCGGCGGATGAGCGGCGCGGGCAGCGCCGACGACACGACGGCGCCGAGAGCGAAGCAGGCGACGACGAGGCCGAACTGCAGGCCGCCGAGTCCGAGCCGGTCGGCGAGCTGCGGGTACCAGGGCAGCAGCGCGGCGAAGATCGCGCCGTTCGTCGCGAACATGAGGCCGGAGCCGGCGATGGGTCGGAGCGTCGATCGGATGGCCACGGATGCACGCTAGGGGCCAGACTGATCGCATGCAACGATCGGAACGGCAGCGTTCGATCATCCGAGCCGTCGAGTCGGGGCGGCGGACGATCGACGACCTCTGCACGCTCACGGGCGCGTCCGCCATCACGGTGCGCCGGGACCTCGCCGAGCTCGCCGAGGTCGGCGCGCTCGCTCGCGTGCGCGGCGGCGCCGAGCCGGTCGCGCATCGCGGCTCGGGGTTCCCGTTCTCGCTGCGCGCGGGCGAGCACGGCGACGACAAGGCCGCCCTCGCCGCGGCCGCAGCCGCGCTCGTGCCCGACGACGCCTCGGTGCTCGTCGACAACGGCACCACGGCCGTCGCCGTCGCCCGCGCGCTCGCGGGGCGACGCATCCGCGCGCTCGCGCTCTCGCTGCACGCCGCCGCGGCTCTCGGCGCTCGACCCGGCGCCGAGGTGCGCGTGCCCGGCGGCACGATCGTGCACGACGACCTGTCGTTCGCGGGCGTCGGCGCGCTGCAGGCCGTGCGCGAGACGCGGTTCGACGTGGCGATCCTCGGCGCGTGCGCCGCATCGCCCGAGTCGGGCCTCACGGTCGCGGGCTGGGACGACGCGCAGGTGAAGCGCGAGGCCATCGCCGCCTCGCGCCGCGTCGTGCTGGTCGTGACGCCCGACAAGCTCGCGCGCACGTCGGCGCACCGGTTCGCGACGTTCGCCGACGTGGATGCGGTCGTGACGACGGATGCGGTGCCCGCCGACGTGCTGCACGCGATCCGGGCCCTGAGGCCCGAGGTCGTGCTGGTGCCGTCGGCCTGAGCCTGCCTTCGGGACTGGTCACGATTGGCGCGTGACTGGTCGCAGTTGCACCGAAACCGTGACCAATGTGGTGCAACTGCGACCAGTCCCGGCGCATGTGTGACCAGTCGCGCGCATCTGCGACCAGTCCCGATCCACCGTGACCAGTCCGGCTCACGGTGGTCACTCGTTGTGGGGAATGGTCGCTCGTTGGACCGAATCGTGACCAGTCAGTCGCAACGAGTGACCAGTCGCCACAACGAGTGACCAGTCACCGCAAGAAGTGACCAATCACCGCAACCAGTGACCGATCACCGCAAGAAGTGGCCGATCAGAGACCACCGAGGACTCACGCCGGCGCCGTCGACCCCCGCACCACGAGCTCGGGCTCGATGAGCTCGTGCGACGTGTCTCCCGACGGCGCAGCCAGGTCGGCGACGAGCCAGTCGACGATGCGCTCGCCGTGCTCGCGCGGGTCCTGCCGCACCGTCGTCAGGTCGAACGCCGCCGCGTACGCGTGGTCGTCGACGCCCACGACCGAGAGGTCCAGCGGCACGCGCAGCCCCAGCGACCGGGCGGCGAGCAGCACGCCCATCGCGATCTCGTCGGTCGCGGCGAACACCGCTCGAGGCCGGTCGGGCGACCGCAGCATCGACAGCGCGTGCGCGTACGACGCCTCGGCGGTCGGGTCGTGCAGCAGCGTCGGCGCCGGCTGCAGCCCGGCGGCGCGCATCGCGCGCTGGTAGCCGCGCTCGCGCAGCCGCTCGGCCGCGAACAGCGACTCGTCGAGCACCGTCGACCCGCCCACGTGCACGATGCGCCGGTGCCCGAGCGACAGCAGGTGCTCGGTGGCGAGCGTGCCGACGCGCTCGTCGTCGAGGCACCACGAACGCACGCCCGCCGCCCCGTCCCCGAGCGCGACGGCGGGGATGCCGATGGAGGCGAGCCGCGACACCTCGCGGTGCGTGAGCGCGAACGTGGTCGAGATGAGCGCGTCGATGTGGTGCCGCTGCCGGAAGCGCTCGAAGACGCGCTCGCGCATCTCGGCGCCGCGACCGAGGTCGTAGAGCACGACGTCGAGGTCGTGCGACAGCGCCGCCTCGGCGATGCCCCGCAGCAGCGTCGACACGTACCAGGTGTCGATCGCAGGAGCGAGCACGCCGAGCGCGCCCGTGCGGCCCGTCGCGAGCGAGACGGCGGCCGGCGACGCGCGGAAGTCGAGCGCGGCCGCGGCCTGCAGCACCCGCTGGCGCGTCGCATCCGCCACGGATCCGCGACCGGAGAGCGCCCGGGATGCGGTGGCCTTCGAGACGCCCGCGAGCCTCGCGACGTCGTCGATGACGGCCATGGCGCCCCCTCGCGCATCCGGTCCCTGAGCCACGACCGGTCAGCCGCAACCGGTTCCAATGAGTATCACGGAAGCACAACGAACCGAAAGCGAAAGGCCCGGCTCGTTGCGGCATCCGGGTCCAACGGTTACCGTCGCAAGTGCTGTGGAACCGGTTCCGGTTCGGGCGAGGGCGCCCCAGCAGACGCCCCGCCTGTCTCCCGTCGTCTGCAGCACTTGCACCAATAGAGACAGGAGTTCCGATGAAGCGCTCCCAGCGCCGCCTGCTCATGCCGCTCGGCATCGCAGGCATCACCGCACTCGCACTCACCGCATGCGTCGGCGACGACGCCGGCAGCGGTGGCGGCGGCAGCGATGGCGAGGCCGCAGACTGCAGCCTCTACGAGGACTACGGCACGTTCGACGGCGCCGAGGTCAACATCTACGGCACGATCCTCGACGCCGAGGCCGACCGACTCAACGAGTCGTGGGCCGACTTCGAGTCGTGCACGGGCATCGACGTCGTCTACGAGGGCTCCGCCGAGTTCGAGGCGCAGATCAACGTGCGCGTGCAGGGCGGCAACCCGCCCGACCTGGCGATCTTCCCCCAGCCCGGCCTCCTCGCCTCCGTGGCGGGCACCGGCTCGCTGCTGCCGGCACCCGAGTCGGTGCAGGCGAACGCGCAGGAGTTCTGGAGCGAGGACTGGCAGAACTACGGCACCGTCGACGGCACGCTCTACGGCGCCCCGCTCATGGCGAGCGTCAAGGGCTTCGTCTGGTACTCGCCGTCGGTCTTCGAGGAGAACGGCTGGGAGATCCCGACCACCCTCGACGAGCTCGACGACCTCACGGCCACGATCGCCGAGTCCACCGACGACACGGGCGTCGTGCCCTGGTGCGTCGGCTTCGGCTCGGGCGAGGCCACCGGCTGGCCCGGCACCGACTGGGTCGAGGACTACGTGCTCCGCACCGCGGGCGCCGACGTCTACGACCAGTGGACGAGCCACGAGATCCCGTTCGACGACCCGCAGATCGTCGACGCCATGGACCGCGTGGGCGACCTCATCCTCAACCCCGACTACGTGAACGGCGGCATCGGCGACGTCTCGACGATCGCCACCACCGACTTCGGCGAGGCGGGCCTGCCCGTGCTCGACGGCACGTGCGCCATGCACCACCAGGCCTCGTTCTACGAGGGCTTCTGGAGCGACGACAACTCGGTGCCCGTCGCCGAGGACGGCGACGTCTGGGCATTCCTGCTGCCGAGCGAGGACGGCTCGAACACCGTCACCGGCGGTGGCGAGTTCGTGGGCGCCTTCTCGGACGCCGAGGAGGTCGTGGCCGTGCAGACGTACCTGTCGAGCGACCTGTGGGCCAACAACCGCGTCTCCCTCGGTGGCGTGATCTCGGCCAACAACGGCCTCGACCCGGAGAACGCCTCGAGCGCCCTCCTCACGTCGGCCGTCGAGATCCTGCAGGACCCCGACACCACGTTCCGCTTCGACGGCTCGGACATCATGCCGGGCGCCGTCGGCACGGGCACGTTCTGGACCGGGATGGTCAACTGGGTCGGCGGGGAGTCGACCGAGTCCGTGCTCTCGACGATCGAGAGCAGCTGGCCGTAGCCAGAGGCTGACACCGCGATCGGGGGTCGTGCGCGAGCACGGCCCCCGATCCATACCCGGGAGGTGACCCATGACCACCATGGATCTCGTCGGCAAGCTGCTCCAGGCCGTGTTCGGCCTCGGCGGCTTCGCCCTGCTCGTCGTGGTGCTGCTGCTCGTCCTCGACCGCGAGGCCACGGCCCTGCGCAGCATCATCGGCCGCATCGTCGCGGCCGCCGTCGTGCTCGTCGCGACGCTCGCCAGCCAGCTCGGACTCCTCGACGGAGTCGGCTGGCTCACCGATCAGGTGCGCACCGCCATCCTGCTGATCGGATGGCCGCTCACCGCATCCCTGCTCATCGGCCTGCTGCTCGAGCTCGCACCCGAGCGGATGCGGCGCTCCGGCCGCCTGGCCGCCCACGTGCTCGCCGCAGCCGCGGTCGTCGTCGGGGCACTCGTCATCGAAGGCGCTGGCGAGACCACGATCGGCGCCTGGCCGTGGGCCGCCGCGCTCACGATCTCGATCGTGGCCGTGCTCGGCTTCACCGCATCCCGAGACGACGACTCGAAGCCGATGCTCGTCTTCCTCGTGCCCGCGGTGGCGCTGCTCACCCTCGGCCTCATCTACCCCGCGCTGCGCACGGCGCTGCTCGCGTTCACGAACGCGCAGGGCGAGTTCAACGGACTCGACAACTTCGTGTGGATGTTCACGCAGGGCACGGCGCTCGTCACGCTGGCGAACACCGTCGTGTGGGTCGTGCTCGTGCCGCTCGTGTCGACGATCGTGGGCCTCGCCTACGCCGTCTTCATCGACAAGAGCGCGGGCGAGAAGGTCTTCAAGATGCTCGTCTTCCTGCCGATGGCCATCTCGTTCGTCGGCGCAGGCATCATCTGGAAGTTCATGTACGCCTACCGCGGTCCGCAGCAGGACCAGATCGGCCTCATCAACCAGATCCTCGTGCTCTTCGGCGGCGACCCGCAGCAGATCCTGCAGAACTCGCCCACGAACACGCTCGCGCTCATCATCGTGATGATCTGGATCCAGACGGGCTTCGCGATGACGGTGCTGTCGGCCGCGATCAAGGGCGTGCCGACCGAGCAGATCGAGGCAGCCAGCCTCGACGGCGCCAGCCCCTGGCAGCGGTTCACGAACGTGACCGTGCCCGGCATCCGCTCGTCGATCGTGGTCGTCGTCACGACGATCTCGATCGCGACGCTCAAGGTGTTCGACATCGTCCGCACCATGACGGGCGGCAACTTCGACACCTCCGTGGTGGCCAACGAGATGTACACGCAGGCGTTCCGCGCCGGCGAGCCCGGGCGCGGTGCCGCGCTCGCGCTCATCCTGTTCGTGCTCGTGCTGCCGATCGTGCTCTACAACGTGCGCATCCTGCGCCAGCAGAGGGAGATCCGATGACCTCCACCGCCATCACGCCCGATCCCGAGATCCGCGACGTCGACGACGCGCTGAACACGGCTCCTCGCTCGCGCGCGGACCGTGTGAAGCAGCGGCTCACGAGCCCGTGGGCGACGCTCGTCGCCATCGTCATCGCCGTGCTGTGGACCATCCCCACGTTCGGCCTGCTGCTGTCGTCGTTCCGACCGGGCGACGACATCCGCACCTCCGGCTGGTGGACGTTCTTCACGAACCCGCAGCTGACGCTCCAGAACTACCAGGAGGTGCTGCTCTCGGGCTCGGCGTCGTCGCCGCAGCTCGGCGAGTACTTCGTGAACTCGCTCATCGTGGCGATCCCGGGCACGATCTTCCCGCTCGTGCTCGCCTCGCTCGCGGCGTACGCGTTCGCATGGGTGAAGTTCAAGGGCTCGGGCACGCTGTTCGTCATCATCTTCGCGCTGCAGATCGTGCCGCTGCAGATGGCGCTCATCCCGCTGCTGCAGATGTTCGTGACGTTCCTGCAGCCCTTCCAGGAGGGGCTGGCGGATGCGCTGCCGTTCATCTCGGAGCGGCAGTACGCGCCGATCTGGGTCGCGCACACGATCTTCGCGCTGCCGCTGGCGATCTTCCTGCTGCACAACTTCATCTCGGAGATCCCGAGCGAGGTCGTGGAGGCCGCGCGCGTGGATGGTGCGGGGCACGGGCAGATCTTCTTCCGCATCATCCTGCCGCTCGCGATGCCGGCGATCGCGTCGTTCGCGATCTTCCAGTTCCTGTGGGTGTGGAACGACCTGCTCGTGGCGTTGGTGTTCTCGTCTGGCACACCCGATACCGCGCCATTGACGCAACGATTGGCCGAGCTCGCGGGCTCGCGCGGCGAGAACTGGGACCGCCTCACCGCAGGCGCGTTCGTGTCGCTCATCGTGCCGCTCATCGTGTTCTTCGGCCTGCAACGGTTCTTCGTGCGCGGCCTGCTCGCAGGCTCGGCGAAGGGATAGGGGTCGCCGCCGCGGCGTTCGCGTTGCGGTTCGCGCAGGAGGGGGTCGCCCGGCGGGCGGCCCCCTTCCGCGTGCCTGGTACATGTCAGCGGTCGCCGCGAATATCGTGGGGTGATGCTGCCCGATCGTCCACTCCCAGGCGTCTTGGACCTTCCATCGGAGCGAAAGGCTCGCGGCGCGTTCTTCACCCCGGTTTCAGTGACCCGGCACCTCGCAGAGTGGGCACTCGTCGATGCGTCGGATCGTGTCTTGGAGCCATCTGCTGGAGAGGCAGCGTTTCTTGCTGCAGCGGTCGACCGGCTGAAGGAACTGGGCGCCGACAAACCACTCGTCGACGGCGTCGAGATACATGGTCCGAGTGCTGAGTCAGCCCGCCTCATCGTTGGCGAGGCCGGCGGGGAAGCGGCCATTCGTGTCAGTGACTTCTTTCTGGTGGAAGCGCAGGCTCGCTTCGACGCGGTGATCGGCAACCCCCCGTTCATCCGCTACCAGGATTGGACAGGGGATCAGCGAGACCGCGCGCGTTTCGCAGCTCTGGATCAAGGCGTCGCTCTCACTGGCCTCGCCTCGAGCTGGGCAGCGTTCGTCGTGCACGCCGCAGGCTTTTTGAAGCCTGGCGGTCGCCTTGGACTCGTGCTTCCGGCAGAGCTCCTGAGCGTCAACTACGCCGCTCCCGTAAGACGCTTTCTCTTGGAGAGGTTTGCGCACGTCGAACTAGTGGTGTTCGACGAGCAGATCTTTTCCGATGCGGAGGCGGACACCGTGCTGGTCAAGGCATCAGGCTGGGGTCTCCGTGGTACCGGTGCTGCAACGCTTCGGCAGACTCGCAACGCTGAGTCGCTCAGCAGTCTCGACGTGGGGACATCCTGGCTCCCGCTCGACACGGGTGACCGCTGGCCCGCACTCCAGCTCTCAGACACAACACTGCGAGCGGTCGGCAACGCCCGAGGCGACGGCAGCTTCACACCGCTGAGCACCTGGGGAGAAACGTCTCTGGGCGCCGTGACTGGGGGCAATCGATTCTTTGCGCTCTCGCCTGAACGCGTGCGAGAACTCGCCATACCTCGCCGCGACCTACTGCGCGTAAGCCCTCCCGGCAGTACCCATCTCCGCTCACTGGCACTGACACGTGATGCAATCTCCCGCCTTGGACGAAACGGCGAGTCGACCTGGCTTCTGTACCCAAGTAGCAACCCAGCCAAAGCGACAATGGAGTACATCGCACAAGGCCACGCCACCGGCGTCGACCAGGCGTACAAGTGCCGCGTGCGCTCACCATGGTGGCGCGTACCGGTACTTGCTGCCCCTGACCTCTTCCTGACCTACATGAATGCCGCCACCGTGCAACTGGCGACCAATGAGGTCGAAGCGCGACATCTCAACAGCGTTCATGGCGTGTACTTGAAGCCCGAAGTACGCGACCTGGGACGAGAGTTGCTCTCCGTTGCAGCACTGAACTCCTTCACGACGCTGTCCGCTGAGTCCGTGGGACGGTCGTATGGAGGCGGCATTCTGAAGATGGAACCTCGTGAAGCAGACGGCTGGATGGTGCCGTCACCGGAAGCGATCAGTACACGGCGTGACGACCTGCTCGCTATCCGGCCGACCGTCCGGCGCCTGCTTCAGCAAAAGAAGCTGAACCAAGCTGTTCGCCTTGTCGACTCGGTTCTGCTCTCTGCGATGACATCGTCTGAGCTCGAGTCAGTTCGCAACGATCAGGCGAAGCTTGCCGATCGCCGGGTAGCCCGCGGTCGCAGCGGGAGAAAGTTGAGACGTCAACCATGAAGAAGGACTCCTTCTCTCCCTTCGACGACGCTCTCGCGGCGGCTGATCTGGGCGATCCCTGGACTCATGGTCGGGGCCAGCCGCCGACGTATGCGCCCGACTACCAACTGCTCGCCAGGCTGCTGACGATCCCGGTCGCTGCTGGAAAGGGCTGGGAGACAGGAGCGCTTGCAAACGGCGTCGACTCTTGGCTGTCCCACGAGCTCCGGCGCTCCAGATTCGGCGTCGACGAGGTGTGGCCGCGTCCCACCCGTCCGCGAGTCCTTCCCCGAGACATCGCGCTACTCCTCGAGAGGTTGCCCAAGGGCCTAGCGGACGACGTGAGAGCGCGAGTGGCCAACATGGCTGCAATTGCGCCGACCGATGCCCACATTCTGGGTCGCGCCTACGAAAAGCAGGTCGACGTCGCCATCGCGCGCTGGGATCGGGGGCCAGAACTCCTCCTCAGCACGAAGACCCAGATCTCCTCATTCGGCAAGAACCTCAGCAACCGTTTCGAGGAAGCGTACGGCGACGCGGGCAACCTCCGCGGTCGACACCCGCTCGCCGCCGTGGGCTTCTTCTTCGTCCAGCGAGCCACCATCCTGAGAGATGAACCGGAGGCCTTCGAGCGCACCATCGACATGATGCGAAAGCTTCGCGCTACCGATGCATCCAATGGATACACGGCCACCGGCCTCGCTCTCATCGATTGGCACACGAGTGACGGCGAGGTCGTCGTCGAGCTGGATGCCGTGCCGGAGGATGTTCGGCCTGAGCAGTTCATGACCAAGATGGTGACCCGCGTCCTCGAAGGGACCGCAGTGTCGCAGCATGTGGCGGTGCGCAGTCTCATCGAGCGTCGGAACATCCCAGTTCGCGAAGAAGACACTTTGGTGTAGTCACCGCGGCGTTCGCGTTGCGGTGACCGTTGGAGGGGGTCGCCCGGTGGGCGGCCCCCTTCCGCGTGCAGGCGGGGGCTGTGGAGAACGCGTCCGTCCACATTCGGAGCTCTCTGGACCCGTCGGAGTCGGGGCTCGCTCGTACCTTCGCCGCGGCACGAGGGAGGCCCCATGCGACAGCGACGAGCGCGCACCGAGACGACGCACATCCATCACGACCGACGGCGGCGGCGCTGGCCGCGCCTCGCAGCAGCACTGGCGGGCGTGCCCGTGGCCGTCGCGCTCGGGCTCGGCCCCGCGGCGGCGTGGGGCGCGGAGGCGAGCACGCGGCCGCACGCGATCCCTGGTCCGGCCACGACGACGCTGCCGGGCACGCTGCTCGAGGGCGGCTTCACCGACGAGGGCGCGACGACGCTCTTCGCGTACGCCGCGGCGGGCGACGAGATCGTGGCGCGCATCGCCTCGACGGCCCGGACGCCTGCGGGTGCGCGGGTGGTCGTGACGGATCCGACGGGTGCGGTCGTGCACGACGACGCCGTGCCGGTGCCGATCGCCGGCACGCACGTGGGCGGCGCGTGGATCGCTGCGGTCGAGGGCGTCTGGACCATCGCGGTCGTCGACCCGTTCGTGGGCACGGGCGGCGAGGCGTCGCTCGCGTGGGACGTGGGCGTCGTGCGCGGCGGCGCGTCGATCCCTGGACGCGTGTGGACGGAGTCGCTCGCGATCCACACGCCCGAGCAGACGACGCTCGAGCTCTTCGCCGCGGCGCCCGACGGGGCGCTCTACCGCGTGACGCTCGACGGCTACGACGGCGTCGACTCCACGCTGCGCGTCAACGACGTGGGCAACGCCGCCGTCGGCACGTGCGAGCCCGCGCTGCGCTCGGTGCCCATGCCGCACTCGCCCGAGGCGGGAGGCGCCGGGGCCGCGTGGTGGCAGCCGACCGACGCGCAGTGCGAGGGGCTCACCGACTTCCGCCTCTTCCTCGACCCTCCGGCCGCCGACCTGCCGGCGTCCACGACGGCGTGGGCCGACGGCCGCACCGACGACACGTGGCTCGCCGCCTCCTACGTGGCGCCCTCGATCGCCGAGCTCGGGTTCGCGCGCGAGACGTTCGCGTCGAACGCAGGCGTGCTCTCGGGTTCGCTGCTGGGGCAGCCGGGCGTCGTGCGCGTGGAGGTCGACGCCGACGGCGACGGCGCGTACGACGGGCCGCTCGACGTCGTCGACGAGGTCGCCGTGCTCGAGCCGGGGCCGTTCTCGTGGCGATGGGATGGGCTCGACGCGTCGGGTGCCGCCGTGCCGGTGACGGCGACGGGCGTGACGATGCGGGCGACGATGGCGCAGGTGTCGCCGGTGCACGTCGTGCGCATCGACGCCGAGACGAGCGCGGGCGGCATCGAGGTCGAGGCGCTCACCGGGCCAGCGCCGGGCGTCGCGACGCTGCACTGGGATGACACGGCGCTCGAGGCGTCGAGCGCCGCTCGCTGGACGCGCCCCGCGGCGCTCATCGGCAGCGATCCCGCGACGACGTCGGCCGGCGGCGTGCACGGGTGGGATGCGGGCGGCGAGCATCCGAACCAGAACGACGGGCGCACGGGATCATGGGGCGACCTGCGGGCGATCGACGACTGGGCGTTCATCGAGGACCACGCCGAGGCGGCCGTGGCGCTCGCCGCGCTGCCCGACCTGCGCATCGACAAGCGCGTCGACGCCGAGCTGCTCGCCGCCGACGACGGCAGTGCCGCGACGGTGACGTGGACGATCGACGTCGGCAACCTCGGCCCGGTCGAGGCGACCGAGGTCACGGTCGTCGACGACTACCCCGCCGAGCTCGACCTCGCGACGGTGCGCGTCGTGGGCGGACCGTCGCAGGGCGCGTTCGACGCCGCCTCCGGAGTCTGGAGCGTGGGCGCGCTCGCGTCGGGCGCCGTCGCCTCGGTCACGCTGCAGGGCACGGTGTCGACGACGCCGAGCGCCGCGGCGACCGTCGCGAACGCGGCATGGGTCACGAGTCCGCAGACGCCGCCATCGCCCGGCACCTGCACGCCGAACGACGACCTCGTGAGCGACGACGACCGCTGCGACGTCGTCGAGACGCCGCTCGTGCCCGTCGCCGTCGCGTCGCCGCCGGCGACGACGCCGGCGGCCGCGCCCGTGCCGAGCCCCACGCTGCGCCCGATGCGCCCGACCGATCCGCTGCCCGAGACCGGCGCCGCGGTCTCGCCGATCATCGGGGTCGGCGGGGCGCTCGCGCTGCTCGTCGGGCTCGCCGCGCTCGGGATGCGGCGGCGCGCTCGCCGCTCGTGACGTGCGGATGCCCCGGCCGGGTCGGCCGGGGCATCCGTGGTCGATGCGCTCGCGCGGTCAGCGCGAGTACGTGCCGACGACGCGGTTCTGCTCGAGGATCGCGCCCGCGTGGCGGTCGAGGAACGCCTCGCGCGTCGGCTCGCCGCCGATGGGCTCCGACAGGGCGTAGACCCACGCGTAGTAGCGATGGGTGCCGTGGCCGACCGGCGGCTGCGGGCCGTACCAGCCGGGCTCGCCCGCGCTCGTCGGCGCGGCTCGGCCGAGCGACGGGTCGATCGCGCCGTCGATGGCGGGCAGGCCGTAGACGACCCAGTGGGTGAAGCCGCGCGCCATCGGCGCATCGGGGTCGTGCACGACGAGCGCGAGCTCGACGGCGTCCTTCGGCACGCCGGCGACGACGAAGCGGGGCGCCTCGTTGCCGCCCTCCTTCGCGAGCCGGTCGGGCATGCGCCCGTCGGCCTCGTAGTCCTCGGTCGAGATGGTCAGGTCGGCGACGTGCGGTCCCATGGGCATCCTCTCCGTCGCGCGAGCAGCGCGACTCCCTCCATGCTGTCGCTCGCCGTCGACGGATGCAGCGGGTTGCGCTGGGAGCGTGGCCGCGTCACGGCGCGCTCTGCGAGGATCGGAGGCGTCGCATCCCCGCATCCGCTCGCCGACCTTCGGCGCGGATCGCCCACGCCCACGGCAAGGAGCCACGCAATGCAGCGCACCAGGATCGGCACGAGCGGCCTCGACGTCTCGCAGATCACCCTCGGGTGCATGAGCTTCGGCGAGCCCGACGCCGGCAACCACGGCTGGACGCTGCCCGAGGAGGAGTCGCGCGGCTTCATCCAGCGGGCGCTCGAGCTGGGCTTCACGTCGTTCGACACCGCCAACGCCTACTCGGCGGGCCGGTCGGAGGAGATCGTCGGCAAGGCGCTCGCCGACTTCGCGCAGCGCAAGGACGTCGTCATCGCCACGAAGGTCTTCATGCCGATGCGCGACGGCGTCAACGGCCGCGGCCTGTCGCGCGGCCACATCCTCGAGTCCGTGCACGCGAGCCTGCGCCGTCTCGGCACCGACTACATCGACCTGTTCCAGATCCACCGCTTCGACCCGACGGTGCCGATCGAGGAGACGATGCAGACGCTCGACGACCTCGTGCGCTCTGGCAAGGTGCGGTACATCGGCGCCTCGTCGATGTGGGCGTGGCAGTTCGCGAAGCTGCAGCACACCGCCGAGCTGCACGGGTGGACGCGCTTCATCTCCATGCAGGCGCAGTACAACCTGCTGACGCGCGAGGACGAGCGCGAGATGTACCCGTTCTGCCTCGACTCGGGCGTCGGCGCGCTGCCGTGGAGCCCGCTCGCGCGCGGCAAGCTCACGCGCCCGTGGGACGCCGAGTCGACGCGCTTCGCGACCGACGGCCTCGCGCCCTCGCTCTACCACCAGGCGGAGGACTCCGACCGGCGCATCGTGGATGCCGTGCTGGCGATCGCCGCCGAGCGCGAGGTGCGCCCCGCGCAGGTCGCGCTCGCGTGGGTGCTCGCGCAGCCGGTCGTGTCGTCGCCCATCGTGGGTGCGACGAAGATGCAGCACCTCGACGACGCCGTCGCCGCGGCCGAGCTCACGCTCACCGACGACGAGCTGCGCCGCCTCGAGGAGCACTACGTGCCCCACGCGATGGAGGGCTTCGCCTGATCCCGCGCGGCTCCTCGTCGCGCTGACTGGTCACGGCGTGCCCGATGACTGGTCGCAGTTGCACCACACTGGTCGCAGCTTCGGTGCAACTGCGACCAGTCCGCACGAATCTCTGACCAGTCCCGTGCATCTCTGACCAGTCGGACGGACGGGCCTACGGCGTCGGGGTGCGTGCGTCGTACTGCAGGAACGTGCCCTGCATCCGCGTCACGAGCACCACGAGGGCGACGATGCACAGGCCGCCGAGCAGCGGCGGGAACCACAGCGCCACGAGGGATGCGGTGAGGCCGGCGTAGAGGTCGCCGAGACGGGGTCCGCCGGCGACGACCACCGTGAAGACGCCCTGCAGGCGGCCGCGCATCTCGTCGGGCGACGCCTGCAGCAGCATCGTCGAGCGGAAGATCGCGCTGATCTCGTCGCTCGCGCCCATCCCCGCCATCGCGAGGCACGCGAGCACGAGCGCAGGCCACGCGACGCCCTCGAGCTGGTCGGTGACCGAGACGCCCGACAGCGTCGTGACGAGCAGCACGACGCCGAGCAGCAGCCCGGCGGTGCCGTAGAGCATGATCGCCCGCTGCACCGCGAGGCCGTGGCGGTGCACGTGCGCGACGGGACCCGAGAAGAGGCTCGCGAGCAGCGTGCCGATCGCGCCCGCGGCGGTGAGCACGCCGACCGTGATCGGTCCGCCGCCGATCACGAGCGCGCCGACGGCCGGGAACAGCACGTTCGGCCGCCCGAAGACCATGGCGATGATGTCGACGACGAACGACATGCGGATGTTCGGCGCCTGCTTCAGGAACCGCATCCCGTCGCGCAGCGACTCGAGGCCCGGCTTCGCCACCTGCCCCTGCGGCGGCATGGCCGGCAGGCCGAGGATGCCGATGAACGCGACCGAGAACAGCACCGCATCCACGGCGAACGTCAGCGGCAGGCCGACCGTCGCGGCGAGCACGCCGGCGAGGGCGGGGCCGATCGTGACCATCGCGCCGATCGCGATGCCGTTGAGCGCCGCCGCGCGCGACAGCAGGTGCGCGGGCACGATGCGCGGCGTGATCGCGCTGCGCGTCGCGCCCGAGACGGTGGTCGCGACGGCGTTGATCGTGGCGAGCAGGTAGAACGGCCACACGTCGACGCGCTGCCCCTCGCCCATCGCCCACGCGTCGTACGCCGACATCGCGACGATGCCGAGCACCGTGAGCCAGCCGACGATCGCCGACACGAGCAGCACGCGCTTGCGGTCGAACGCATCCGCGAGCATGCCGCCCCAGAGGCCGGCGACGATCATCGGGATGAGGCCGATCGGGCCGACGAGCGACACCGCGAGCGTCGACTCGGTGATGTCGTAGATCTGCAGGCCGACCGCGACGACCGTCACCATCGAGCCGATGCCCGAGATCGCGTTCGCGATCCACAGGCGCGCGAAGGCCGGGGATGCGCGCAGCGGCTCGAGGTCGACGAGGCGCTTGCGCCGGATGGGCGCCTCGGGCTCGGTCGGCTGGTGCGGGCCGGGCTTCGCGATCGCGTCGGACGACGCCTCGAGGCCCGCGACCTGGTGCGCCGGCGCCGCCGCATCGGCGCGCGCGTCGTCGGGGTCGGTGCCCGGGACGATCGGCACGCGCCCCGTCGTGGGGTCGCCGCCGGAGTCCATGGTCACTGGATCGACCCTACGCTGCGGGGGATGCTGGGATGCGGCGGACCGTGCGGGGTCGGCTGGTCGCGGAGGGCGCCGCCGTATCCGCGCCTGAGCGGCACGCGGAGGGTGCATTCCACCTGGCACGTCGCAGCGACGCGGATCCGGCGGCCCACCCCAGCTGGTCGAGGAGCGCGCGAGCCCGAAGGGCGAGCCCGCGTCACGAGACCACGCGACCGCCGCTCCTGCTCACGCACGCACGTGGTCGCGTCGGGCGGGCACGTCACGTGGTCTCGTGACGGCTCCTCGCCCTTCGGGCTCGGGGCCTCCTCGACCAGCTGGAGGTGAACCGCTCCGATGGCCCGCTCACGCCAACGCGTCGACCTCCACCGGCGCATCCGTCGTCGCGAGCAGGCGGCCGAGCAGGACGCGCAGCTGCGCGCGCTCGGCGTCGTCGAGCGCGCGCAGCACCGTCGACTCGTCGGCGACCGCGCCCGCGAGCGCCACGCGCACCTCGGCGCCCCGCGACGTCGCGGCGAGCAGCTTCACCCGACGGTCGGTGCCGGCGGTGCGCTCGGCGAGCCCCGCATCCTCGAGCAGGTCCGCGACGCCCGTGACGTAGGAGGCGTCGCACAGCAGGCGCTCGGCGATGCGGCGCATGGGCATGGGCTCGGCGAGCAGCAGCAGCACGCGCGCCATCGGCGGGGTGACGCCGTGCGGCGCGACGGCGCGGGCGAAGTCGGCGCGTGCGAGGGCGGCCGTGCGGTGGGCGAGCACGGCGAGCTCGCGCGACTCCTGGATGCGTGCGGCGGCTTCGGTCATCGCCCGTCAGCATACTCCGCCAGGTCAATGGTTGACTTGGTCAAGCATTCGGCGGATCATGGTCCGCACGGAACCGAGGAGGAGCCATGAGCACCGCATCCGAGCCCGTCGCCGCGACGGGCACCACCGCATCCACCGCATCCCCCACCCTGCTCGTGCGCGGCCTCGCCGCAGCGGGCATCGCCACGGTCGTCAACGTCGTGCTGCTGCTCGTCGCGACCGCCGCGGGCGCCGCCATGGCCGTCGCGATGGGCGGCTCGACGATGGTCGTCGGCATCGCGCCCGTGATCGTCGCGACGATCCTGCCGCTGGCGATCGGCGCCGTCGTCGCGTGGCTGCTCGCCCGCCGCTGGCCGCGCACCACGAAGGTGCTCGCGTGGGTGGGCCTCGTGCTCGCGGTCGCGTCGACGTTCCAGCCACTGACCGCGGCGACCGAGCCGACGTCGGGCGTGACGCTCGCGATCATGCACCTCGTCGCCGGAGGCTCGTTCTTCGCGGCGCTCATGGCGCGTCGCTCGCGCTGACCGCCCCGGAGTCCGGACTGGTCGCAGTTGCACCTGACTGGTCGCAGTTCCGGTGCAACTGTGACCAGTCCGGTGCAACTGTGACCAGTCACCACGACGAATGACCGGTCAGCGCGGGGCACGCGCTGTGGGATGCTGTCGCCACCTTCGGCAGACAGGATCCGCATGAGCGCCGACGCCCCCTCCACCGCTCCCGCGATCGCATCCGTCCGCCTGCGACGCATGCTCGGCCGCGACCCGCACGAGCGCGGCCGCGCCGCGACGCCGCTCGAGCTGCTGTTCGACCTCGCGTTCGTCGTCGCGTTCGGCATCGCCGGCAACCAGATGGCGCACGCCCTCGCAGAGGACCACGTCTTCGTGGCCATCGCGGGCTTCGGATTCGGCGCCTTCGCGATCACGTGGGCGTGGATCAACTTCTCGTGGTTCGCATCCGCCTTCGACACCGACGACTGGGTCTACCGACTCACGACGATGGTGCAGATGGTGGGCGTCGTCGTGCTCGCGCTCGGCCTCTCCGACGTCTTCCACTCGCTCGAGGAGGGTGAGGGCATCGACAACGGCGTCGTCGTGGCCGGCTACATCGTCATGCGCGTCGCGATGCTCGCGCAGTGGCTGCGGCTCGCGGCGCAGTCGCCCGAGCACCGCACGACCGCGCTGCGCTACGCCGGTGCGATCGCGGTCGCGCAGGTCGGATGGGTCGTCGTCGCCGTCGTGCACATGCAGCTCGTGCCGACGATCATCGCCTCGGTCGTGCTCTACGCGATCGAGCTCGCCGGCCCCTTCTTCTCCGAGCGCCTGCACGCGACCCCGTGGCATCCGCACCACATCGCCGAGCGCTACGGCCTGCTCGCGATCATCGCGCTCGGCGAGGGCGTGCTCGGCACCGTCGCCGCCGTGCAGCCGATCATCGAGCACCAGGGCTGGTCGGGCGACGCGATCGTGCTGGTGGTGGCGGGCGTCGTGCTGACGTTCGGCATGTGGTGGGCGTACTTCGCGATGCCGTTCGGCGACCTGCTGCACCGCGAGCGCGGCGGCTCGTTCGCGTTCGGCTACCTGCACATCCTCGTGTTCGCGGCGATCGCCGCCGTCGGCGCCGGGCTGCATCTCGGCGCCTACGTCATCGAGGGCGAGGCGGAGGTCGGCTACGCGGAGGCGACGCGTGCCGTCGCGATCCCCGTCGGCATCTTCCTCGTCGCGTACGTCGCGATCGCCGACATCCTCATCCGTCGCGTGCACCGTGGGCACGTCGTCATGCTGACGCTGGCGATCGCGGTGCTGGCGCTGGCGGTCGTGCTGACCGAGACCGGCACGCCGTTCGCCCTCGACATCCTGCTGGTCGCGGCGGCGCCGTGGATCGTGGTCGTCGGCGCCGAGACCGTGGGCCGCCGGCACCTGGCCGACCACTACGCGCGCACGGACGCGCGGGTCGACGCGCACTGAGCGCTCGGGGCGATCGACTGATCACCCGGGACTGGTCACAGTTGGTCGCCGACTGGTCAGCGTTGGCTGCCAAGTCCGACCAGTCATGAGCCAACTGCGACCAGTCACCATGACGGATGCCGCAGACGCCGACGGCCCCGCACCCGAAGGGGTGCGGGGCCGTCGTCGGTCGACCGAATGTGCGCCTCAGCGGGCACTCGTGGCGCTCAGCGCCACGAGGTGCCGCTCACGCGCACATCGCACCGCCGAAGCGGGGCGTCAGCCGACCGGCGCGGTGGCCGGGGGCTCCACGAGCGTCGACTTGGGGTCGGTGATCTCGGGCAGGCGCGCAGCGACCTGCTCGCCGAGCCACGCATCCACGTTCGCCCAGTAGGCGAGCACGCGCTCGCGGATCTCGGGGATGCGCACCTTCGACACGTGGCCGACGATGTTGCCCACGAGGCGCTCGCGGGCCGCGTCGTCGAGCACCTCGCGCACGAGGGTGCCGGCCTGGCCGAAGTCGTCGTCCTCGGGGTGCAGCGTGGCGGCCGAGCGGATGAGGGCGCCGTCGGACTCCCAGCCGCGGTCGTCGCCGTGCGCCTCGGGGTCGGCGTGCGGGCCGCCGAACGAGTTCGGCGCGTACACCGGCGTCTCGGGCGCGTGGAACGTGTGCCGCATGGCACCGTTCTTCGAGTACGACGCCGCCTCGGTCGCGTGCGGCCGGTTGACAGGCAGCTCGGCATGGTTCGTGCCCACGCGGTAGCGGTGCGCGTCCGCGTAGCTGAAGATGCGGGCCTGCAGCATCTTGTCGGGGCTGGCCGCGATGCCGGGCACGAAGTTCGACGGCGCGAACGCTGCCTGCTCGATCTCGGCGAAGTAGTTCTCGGGGTTGCGGTTCAGCTCCATGCGGCCGACCTCGATGAGCGGGTAGTCGCCCTTGGGCCACACCTTCGTGAGGTCGAACGGGTTGAAGCGGTACTCGGCGGCCTCGTCGTACGGCATGACCTGCACGTACAGCGTCCACGACGGGAAGTCGTTGCCGTCGATCGCCTCGTAGAGGTCGCGGATGTAGTAGTCGCCGTCCGAGCCCGCGAGCTGGTCGGCGACGTCCTGCGCCATGAAGTCGTTGCCCTGGTCGGTCTCGAAGTGGTACTTCACCCAGAAGCGCTCGCCTGCAGCGTTGATCCACTGGTACGTGTGCGAGCCGAAGCCGTCCATGTGGCGCCACGACGCGGGCAGGCCGCGGTCGCCCATGAGCCACGTCACCTGGTGGGCCGACTCGGGCTGCAGCGTCCAGAAGTCCCACTGCATGTCGTGGTCGCGCAGGTTCGAGCCGGGGAGGCGCTTCTGCGAGCGGATGAAGTCGGGGAACTTGATGCCGTCCTTGATGAAGAAGACGGGGGTGTTGTTGCCGACGAGGTCGTAGTTGCCCTCGGTCGTGTAGAACTTCAGCGCGAAGCCGCGGGGGTCGCGCCACGTGTCGGGGCTGCCCTGCTCGCCGGCGACCGACGAGAAGCGTGCGAGCATCTCGGTCTCGACGCCCGGCTGGAAGAGTGCGGCGCGCGTGTACTGCGACACGTCGTTCGTGGTCGTGAACGTGCCGAAGGCGCCGCCACCCTTGGCGTGCACGACGCGCTCGGGCACCCGCTCGCGGTTGAACTGGGCGAGCTTCTCGACGAGGTAGTGGTCGGTGAGCGCGATGGCGCCGTCGGCGCCGACCGACTGCGAGTGCTGGTCGCTCGCGACCGGCGCTCCGGAGTTGGTGGTGGTCCGCTGGGTCATGGGTCCTCTTCCTCGTGGGGTGGGTCGAACGGGTCGGTGGAGTCGGTGGAGCATCCCGAGGCGATCGGGATGCGGGCGGGGGTCAGCGCTCGGACTGCGCGCAGTCGGCGCAGAGCCCCCAGAACGTGACCTCGGCCTGCACGACGGCGAAGCCGACGGGTGCGGGCGCGTGCAGGCACGGCGCCTCGCCGGTGACGCAGTCGACGTCCTCGACGCGGCCGCAGCGCGAGCAGACGGCGTGATGGTGGTTGTCGTCGACGCGCAGCTCGTAGCGCGCGGCCGACCGGGCGGGCTCGAAGCGGCGCAGCACGCCTGCCTCGTGCAGCGCAGCGAGCACGTTGTGCACGGACTGCACCGAGATGCCGGGCTCGAGGATGGCGACGCCCTGGTGGATGGTGTCGGCATCCGAGTGCGGCTGGGCCTTCAGCACGTCGAGCACGGCGAGGCGGCCGCGCGTGACGCGCAGGCCGCGAGTGCGGAGCATCGACTCGTGCGCGACGCGCTGCGCGAGGGCCGCGTCGGGCCCTTCGGCGGGTGCGTGGTCGACGAGGTCCATGCCCCCCATCCTGGCGGCTTATCGTGAACGACTCAAATCTTCGGCGTGTCGAGCGTGCGAACGCCACGCGGCGTCGAGGAGGGCGAGCTGGACGGCGAGGATCACGACGCCGCCGCTCGTGGCGGCGTGCACCGCGGCCTCGTCCATGCCGAGGAGCGCGTACGCCATGCCGCCGAGCAGCGCGGCCGACACGACCTGCAGCAGCACGAGCCCGGCGATGCGCACCGGGAGCGGGCGCGGCCCATCGTCGCGCTGCGCCCACGGCAGCGGCACCACCGCCGCGAACCCGAGCCCGACGAGCGGGCCGAGTCCGATGCCGAAGCACACGAGGATGCCCGCGTTGGTCAGCACGATCGGCGTCGAGGTCTGCGGGTCGAGGGTCGCGATGAGCGGTGCCGCCGCCAGGGCGATCGGGCCGAGGCACGCGCCCAGCACGAACGGCTCGCGCGGCAGCACCTCGACGGCAGCGACCCCCGACGTCGGCTCGGCCGTCGACTCGACCCGCGGCGCCCCCTGCGACACGCGGCCGGCGATGCGCACGATGCGCGCCGTCGCCAGCAGCCCGATCACGGCCAGGACGACGGCGGGCACCGGGCCGTCGGCGCCGGCCATGGCTCCGACGTCGACGAGCTGCACGACCGTCACGAGGCCCCCGACGAGCAGTGCGATCGCGATCGCGAGGCGCACGATGCGCGGGCCGTGGCGCCGGGCGGGCCGAGCACCCCGAAGGGTGAGCACGATCGCGGCCGCCCAGAGCCCGCCCGTGCCGCCGACCGGCGCGACGCCGAGGAGCACGACGAGGCCCACGAAGACCATCGACCAGCCGTCGACCTCGGTGCGCTGCGACGCCTGCACCCCGGCCACGACGCCCGCAGCCAGTGCGGCGACGCCGCTGCCCGCCGCCCCCAGCAGCCAGCCGTGACCGACGACGCGGGCTGCGCTCGCTCGCCACCTGATGGCACCGGCGGCGACGTTCGTCATCTCGGCAGCCTCGCACGACCACATCCACGGCCCCTGGGGCGGCTCAGTGCGGGATGGGCTGCGTCGTCGTGGGCGGCTCGCCGCGGCGGCGGGCGAGCCACGGCTCGAGGGCGAGGAGCACGAGCGCGACGGCGATGGGCCCGTAGACGAGGGCGTCGGAGGCGCCGACGGCCTCCCCGAGCAGCAGCGTCGAGACGACGACGAGCAGCACGGGCTCGACGTACGTGAGCAGGCCGAAGAGCCCGAACGGCAGCATGCGGCTGGCCGACAGGTACATCCAGAGCGCCGTGCCGCTCACGACGCCGAGCAGCGCGAGCATCGGCGCGTGGCCCCACGTCACGGCGGCGGCACCGGATGCGGCGTGCGCGACGAGCACGACGATCGCGACGGGCAGCAGCACGAGCTGCTCGAGCACGGTCGCGCCGGGTCCGTCGAGGCCGAAGCGGCGGCGCAGGTCGAAGTAGATCGGGTAGCCGAGCGCCACGAGCGCCGTCGTGAACCCGACCGAGCCGCCGACAGCGAGCGCCGCGACGACGCCCAGCACCGCGGCCGCGACGGCCGCGCCGCGCATCCGCGACAGCCGCTCGCCGTGCAGCACGACGCCCACGAGCACCATCGCGAGCGGCAGCAGCAGGTAGCCGGTCGCGGTGTCGAGGCCGTGCCCGGCGATGGGCGCCCAGCCGAACAGCCACAGCTGCACCGACAGCAGCGCGGCGTCGGCCACGAGCACGAGCGCGAGCACGGGACGGCGACGGATGCGGGCGAGCACGCGCGCGACGTCGCGCAGCCCGACCGTCGCGGCGAACAGCGCGATGAGCACCGGCAGCATCACGACGACGCGCCACGCGACGATCTCGATGCCCGTCAGCGGCGCGAGCAGCGGCGGCAGCAGGAAGAGCACGCCGAACAGCACCGACGCCCCGATCGACGCGGCGACGCCGAGGCCGACGCCGGAGCGCAGCGACGATGCGGCGCGAACGGGCGCGAGCATGCGACCTCCATGCGGCAGCGGGCGGGATGCGCTCGCCGACGGCCTGCGCGCATCCAGCCTAGGAGCGGGCGGATGCGCGAGCGGCGACGTGCTCAGGGCACCAGGTGACGCTCACGACGGGTTGACGTGCATGTCGCCGACCAAGGCCGCCTCAGCGTCACCTCGTGCCGGGCGTCAGCCCAGCAGCCCCGCCGCCAGCACCGCGAACGGGCACGCGAGCACCGTCGTCGTGAGCACGACCGTGCGCACGACGGCGCCGAACGACGTGTACGACGACGCGATGGCGTACATGTTCTGCGCCGACGGCAGGCACGCGATGACGACGAGCGCGAGCAGCTCGAGGCCGCCGAAGCCGAGCAGCAGACCGAAGCCGAGGGTCGCGAGCGGCAGGAGCACGAGCTTCGCGACGAGCGGGATGAGCACGACCGCGGTGTCGGTGCGCAACGGCCCGAGCGGGCGCGCACCGCGCAGCGACATGCCGAACGCCAGGAGCAGCATCGGGATGGACGCGTCGGCGAGCAGGTCGGCGGGCATGAGCACCGCATCCGGGATCTCGACGCCCGTGAGCATGACGGTGCCGCCGAGCAGCGCGGCGGGCACGACGGGCGTCGCGAACGGGCGCAGCACGCGCCGCCACCACGGCTGCGGGCCGCCCTCGTGCGCGGCGGCGGTCGCGATGCCCATCGCCACGGGCGCGAGCACGAGCACCTGCAGCAGGATGCTCGGCGCCAGGAACGACGTGGTGCCGAGGATCGACACCGACAGCGGGATGCCGATGTTGCCCGAGTTCGTGAAGCCGGTCGAGATGCCAAGCACGGCGAGGGCCGTCGGCGAGCGGCGCACGCGCGCCTGCGTCATGAGGGCGCCGACGGTGACGAGGATCGTGAGCACGATGGGCGCGATCATCGCGAGCGAGTACGACGACAGCAGCACCGTCGGGTCGGCGCGGGCCAGCACGACGAAGGTGAGGCCCGGCATGCCGACGAGCAGCGTGAGGCGGCTGAGGATGCGCTCGGCCTCGGGGCCCACGACCTCGAAGCGGCGCACGACGTAGCCGATGGCGATGACGACGGCGACGCCACCGAACGCGAGGGCGGCGTTGGCCATGTTGTCGAGGTCCACGAGCGGACGCTCCGTCCGTCCGTGGAACCGATGCCCTCCGATCCTGCCACCCCTGGCGTGCTGGCCACCTCGCGACGTACCGTGCTGGCATGGGTCAGGAAGCACTGCCGTTCGGCACGCCCTCGGAGCCGGGCGCCGATCCGCTCGCGGATGCGATCGAGCGTGCGCTCGCGGAGGCGGGGCTCGACGACGGCGGGGCCGCGGATGCCGCGTGGCTCGCAGCCGACGGACCGACGCCGACGAGCGCCGAGGCCGGTGACGCCAGCGGTGTCGACGACGCCGCCGACGGCGACTGACGCCGAACCTTCTTCACCCCGGAACGGTCGACTGTCGACCGCCGGAAACCTGCGGAAACACAGGTCAGAACGCCGTTCGAGCTCCTCGATCGATCCAGTGAGTTTCCTTCGACCGTCGAAGGTTCTCGCCGGTTATGCTCGCGTACCCGCACGGATGCAGGAGGTCGGCATGGACACCGGACCCATCGAGCTCGACTCCGCAGCCATGCGCGTGGATCCGACGCCAGGTCAGGCGACCGAGACGGCGCATCGCCTGCTCGACGCTGCCGCCTCCCTCATCTGGGATCGCGGCATCGAACGGCTGACGACGACCGACGTCGCCGCCCGTGCGCGCGTCTCGGTCGGCACGGTCTACCGGTACTTCGAGGACCGCGAGGCGCTCATCCGCACCCTCTACGAGCGCAACGTCATGCGCATGCGCGACGCGCTCGTCGACGCCGCCGTCACGTCGCACGGCAGCCTCGCCGCCGACGTGCGCGCGCTGCTCGACACCTACGTGCGCATGCACCGCACGATCCCGGCGTACCAACCGGTGCGCGCGTGGCAGTGGCTGCTGCCGGAGGCGCGCGCCGACCGGGCGATCGCAGTGGAGGCCGCGGCGCGCGACCTCGTGGCCGTGCTCGCGCCGCGCCACGGCGTCGTGCTCACGCCCGCGCGCCGCACCGAGCTCGTCGCCGCCATCCAGCGCACCGACGCCATCGTGCTCGCGGCGTTCCTCGACGATCCGGGGATGGACGACGAGGCGATCGCGCAGCTCGGCGCCATCGTCGAGTCGATGCTGACGCAGGCGATCCGCGAGGCGATCGAGGGCTGAGCGACGATGCTCAGTCGCCCGACGCTCCCTCGCCCGCCCGCGGGATCGCGAGCCACGCCCCCAGCGCACCCAGCGTGCAGACGAGCATGACGATCGCGAGCGGCACGGCGCTCAGGCCGCCGCCGAGGCCCACGAGGGGTGCGGCCGCAGCACCGAGCGCGTAGCGCGTCACCCCGACGACCGCCGCGGCGCTGCCCGCGATGTCGGGCCTGCGGGCGAGCGCGATCGTCGTCGCCGAGGGCACCGTGAGCGCGGTGCCGCTCGTCACCGCGAGGATCGCCGCGATGAGCGCCGCCAGCCCGACGTCGAGCACCCCGATGACGAGCGTCGCCGTCGCGCCCGCGATGGCGAGGCCGATGCCGACGGGCAGCAGCGCGCGCGGCGAGCGACGAGCGCCCACCTGCCCGGCGACGATGCCGCCGAGCACGAACGTGACTGCGCCCGCCGCGATGACGTACGAGTACTGCTGCGGCGTGAGCCCGTAGGCGCCCTGCAGCAGGAAGGAGGCGCCGCTCACGTAGCCGATGACGGCGCCGTTCAGCAGGCCGATGACGAGCACGGGCGTCACGAACGCCCGGTCGCGGGCGAGGCTGCGCATGTCGTGCAGGATCGACGACTCGCCCGCGCGGCGGCGGTCGTGCGGCAGCGACTCCGAGAAGCCCGTGAGGCACGCGAGCCAGATGGCCGTGCCGATGCCGGCGAGCACGAGGAAGATGCCGCGCCAGTCCATGAACGCGGCGAGCTGGCCGCCAAGCAGCGGGCCGACGAGCGCCGCGGAGCCGACGACGACCGCGATGTTCGCGTAGTAGCGCGTCAGTCGCGGGCCGTCGAGCCGGTCGCGGCCCGACGCCTGCGCGATGACCATGCCCGTCGCGCCCGCGACGCCCTGCACGACGCGCGCGACGATGAGCATCTCGATCGAGATGCTGACCGAGCACAGCACCGCGGCGACGACGTACACGCCGAGCCCCACGAGCAGCGGACGCCGTCTGCCGAACCGATCGGAGAGCGGCCCGACGAGCAGCTGCCCGAGCGCGAGGCCCACGAGGCAGGCGGTGAGCGTGAGCTGCGCGAGCGCCGGCGTCACGGCGAGGTCGTCGCGCAGCGCCGGCAGCGACGGCAGGTAGATGTCGACCGAGATGGGGCCGAAGATCGTGAGCATGCCGAGCACGATCGGCAGCCACGGCCCCAGGCCGCCGACGGCCCGGTCGGCGGTGCTGCGCTGCGTCACGGTCGATGCTCCCTCATGTCGTCATCCATCCCATCGGATGCGGCGGATCGCGGGGAGGCTCCGCGAGTGCCCCGCACCCGAGCCGGCACGTCAGCGCCGCGCGGGCTGCGCGGTCAGCCACGTGACGGCCGACGCGACGATCGCCTCGGGCGCCGCATCGATCGACAGCGCCACCGCATCCTCGCGCTGCTCGAGCGGCTCGAGCGTCGCGAGCTGGCTGTCGAGCAGCGTCGAGGGCATGTACTCGTGGTCGCGCCCCGCGAGCCGCGACGCGAGCAGGTCGCGGTCGCCGACGAGATGCACGAACACGGCGTCTGGCGCCTCGCCACGGATGAGGTCGCGGTACGCGACCTTGAGCGCCGAGCACGCGACCACCGGTGCATCGCCACGAGCGAGCCGCGCCCCGACGTCGCGCAGCCACGGCGCGCGGTCGGCGTCGTCGAGCGGGGTGCCGCTCGCCATCTTCGCCTTGTTGGCAGGCGGATGCAGGTCGTCGCCGTCGACGAACGGCACGCCGAGCGCAGCGGCGAGCAGAGCGCCCACGGTCGACTTGCCCGTGCCCTGCGCGCCCATGATCACGATCGGCCGCATCCGCCCATCCTCTCGTCGTGTGGGGTTCTCGTCGTGTGGGGTTCTCGTCGTATGCGGGAGGGCGAGGCCCAGCCGACCCCGCCCTCCCATGCCTCGTCGTGTCGCTGGCCGACGAGGTGCTCTCGCTCACCAGTCGTGCATCGACCCGTCGAGGAGCCTGTTCACCGGCAGGTAGGCCGGCGCGTACTCGTGGGCGGCGCCCGCCACGTCGTCGTACTCGACGCCGAGACCCGCGGCCTCGCCGGGCTTCAGCATGCCGCCCTCGAACGTGTAGTCCGTCTGGAACACGTCATGCGTCGCCGCCGAGTGCTGCATGTACTCCTGGATGCCGAAGTTCGGGATGGCGATGCCCAGGTGGATGGCCGCGGCGAGGCCGACGGGCGACACGTCGGTCGGCCCGTGCACGCCCGACTTGATCTGGTACACCGACGCGTAGTCGAAGATGCGACGCAGACCCGTGACGCCGCCGGCGTGCGTGATGGGGCTGCGCACGTAGTCGATGAGCTGCTCCTCGAAGAGCTCGCGGTAGTCGTGGATCGTGTTGAACACCTCGCCGATCGCGAGCGGCGTCGTGGTGTGCTCGCGCACGCGGCGCAGCACGGCCTGGTTCTCGGCGGGCGTGACGTCCTCGAGCCAGAACAGGTCGTACGGCTCGAGCGACTTGCCGACCTTCGCCGCCTGGATGGGCGTGAGGCGGTGGTGCGCGTCGTGCAGCAGCGGCAGCTCGGGGCCGAACTCGTTGCGCACGGCCTCGAAGACGGTGGGCACGTGGCGGATGTACGCGCGGGTGTCCCACGACTCCTCCACGGGCTTCGAGCCCGGGCGGGCCGGCTCGTGGTCGTAGCGGGCCGTGACGCCCTCGGCCGTCGTCGCCGAGTTCGCGCTCGACGCGACGCCGTAGACGTTCGGCAGGCCGGGGATGCCGGTCTGCACGCGGATGGCGCGGTAGCCCTCGGCCTGGTGGTGGCGGATGGAGTCGAACAGCTCGGGCAGGTCGGCGCCCGAGGCGTGGCCGTAGCAGAGCAGGCCCTCGCGGCTGCGGCCGCCGAGCAGCTGGTACAGCGGCAGGCCGGCGATCTTCGCCTTGATGTCCCACAGCGCCGTGTCGACGGCCGCGATGGCGGCCATCGTGATGGGGCCGCGGCGCCAGTACGCGCCGCGGTAGAGGTACTGCCACGTGTCCTCGATGCGGTGCTCGTCGAGGCCGACGAGCAGCGGCACCACGTGGTCCTTGAGGTACGACACGACCGAGAGCTCGCGGCCGTTCACGGTGGCGTCGCCGAGGCCGGTGACGCCGTCGGAGGTCGTGATGCGGAGGGTCACGAAGTTGCGACCGGGGCTCGAGACGAGCACCTCTGCGGATTCGATGGTCATGCCCTGGTCTCCTTCGTCGGGGGCGTGGTCGTGCCCGACCGCGTCGCGAACGCGGCGGTCGAGAGCACGGGGTCGATGGTGTCGGCGCGGCGCTCGGCGATCTCCGCGACGATCTCGCGGTGCCTCGCGTCGGTGAGCGGGTAGATCGCCATGAGGCTCGCGGCGAGCACGGCCATGACGGCGGGGATGCCGCCGACGGCGATGCGGATGCCCCACTCGGCGCTCGACGACTGCTCGCCCGCGCCCGCCGCGTATCCGCCGATCGCGAGCGCGTAGGCCGCGAGGGCGCCGCCGACGGCCTGGCCGGTCTTGCGCGTGAACGAGAACAGCGCGTACGTGATGCCCTCGGCGCGCACGCCCGTCTGCCACTCGCCGTACTCGACGGTGTCGGCCTCGAGCACCCACAGCAGCATGCCGCTGAAGCTCACGCCGAGCGTCGCGATCGCGATGCCCGTGAAGCCGAGCCCCGGGATGGATGCGGGCGCGAGCGCCGCCGTGACGCCGCCGACGGCGACGACGGCCATGCCGATGAGGAAGCCGGCGCGCTTGCCGATGGCGCGCACGATGCGCGGCAGCAGGGCGCCGATGCCGAAGGTGCCGGCGATCTGCACGATCGCGACGAACGCGTAGAGCTCGATGGCGCCGAGCACGTCGCGCAGGTAGTACAGCTGCACGGTGCTCATCGCGAGCATGCCGGTGAGGAAGAGGAAGGCGGCGCCGCACAGCATGATGAGCGGCCGGTTGGTGCGCAGCACGCGCATGCTCTGCCGCATCGACACCTTGGGCACGTCGCGCTGCACGCGCTCGCGAGCCGTGAAGAACGTGAAGAGGTAGAGGGCGAAGCCGACGACGACGAAGCCGAGCGTCATGGCGGTGAAGATCGTCTGCAGGTCGCGCTCGGGCGTGATGAGCGGCGCGACGAAGATGCCCAGGCCGCCACCGACGACGACGGCGCCGATCGTGCGGGCGCCCGAGAGGCGGGCGCGCTCGGAGGCCGTCTGCGTCATGGCCGCGGCGAGCGAGCCGTAGGGGATGTTGACGAGGCTGTAGGCGAGGCCCAGCGCGGCGTACGTGAGGTACGCGTAGATGAGCATGCCCGTCTCGCCGATCTGCGGCACGTTGAACGTGAGGAAGCTCAGGATGAGCAGCGGCAGCGAGCCGAAGAGCAGGAACGGGCGGAACTTGCCGAACCGCTTCGTGAACGTGCGGTCGACGACGCGGCCGGCGAAGACGTCGGCGAACGCGTCGAAGATGCGCACGACGAGCAGCAGCGTGCCCGCGGCCGCGGCGCCGATGCCGGCGACATCGGTGTAGTAGACGAGCAGGAACATCGTCGCGGTCGTGAACGCGAGGTTGTTCGCCGCGTCGCCGGCGCCGTAGCCGACGATCTGCAGCCTGGTGAGGCGCGTCGTCGCGTCGCTCATGGTCGTGCTCCTCGCATCGCAAGCGGGTGCGGCCCGTCGGGGCCTCACGAGACTCAGTCAAGCAAGTTCCGGCACGGTTGGCAAGCGATTGCCAGAACGGGCCTCGGAGGCGGCGATCTCGACCGCCTCGACGATGGATGCGTCGGCCGCGAGCCGGGGCTCGACGAGCGCGAGCAGGTCGCGCACGGGGGTCGCCGACGCCATGGCCGTCTCGACCTCGGCACGACGGCCGTCGACGAGCTGCACGCCGTCGAGCACGAGCGCGACCCACGCCGCGATCGCGCCGATCGCCACGGCGCCGTTCGACGCGTCGCCGCCGCGCTCGCGCTCCGCGAGCAGCACGGGCACGAACCGCACCCGCAGCTTCGTGACGCCCTCCGCCGCGATCTGCTGCAGACGGTGCTCGATGCGGGCGTTCTCGAAGCGGGCGACGAGCGCGGCGCGGTACGCCGCGAGGTCGAGGCCGGCGGGCAGGTGCTCGCCCGCGAGGCCCCACCACGCATCCACCTCGGCGCGCAGCACGGGGTCGGCGATCGCCTCCGCGACGGTCGCGTGGCCCGCGAGCAGGCCGCGGTAGGCGAGCAGCGAGTGCGAGCCGTTGAGCAGCCACAGCTTGCGGCGCTCGAAGGGCTCGACGTCGTCGACGAAGCGCGCGCCCGCGGTCTCCCACACGGGGCGGCCGGCGGGGAAGGATCCCTGCACGACCCAGTCGCGGAAGGGCTCGGTGACGACGGGCGAGGCGTCGTCGAGGCCCGTGAGTCGCGCGACCTCGGCGCGGTCGGCGTCGGTCGTCGCGGGCGTGATGCGGTCGACGCTCGAGGAGGCGCACGCGACGTCGGATGCGATCCACGCGGCGGTCTCGTCGAGGCCGGCAGCGGAGGCGATGGCCTGCAGCGCCGCGTGCACGTTGCCGCCGGCGTTCGGCATGTTGTCGCACGGCATGACCGCGATCGGACCCGCGCCGGCGCGGCGTCGCGCGTCGAGCGCGGCCACGAGGCGGCCGAGCGGCGTCGACGGGTCGGTGCCCGCGGCGAGCGCCGCGACGTCGGCCGCGACCGCGGCGTCGTCGAGGTCGGCGGAGCCGTCGGCGCGCAGCCGGTACGCGGGCTCCGTGATCGTGAGCGACACGATCGCCACGGCCTCGCGGGCCACGAGCTCGCGCAGCCGCGCGACGTCGTCGCCCGGCCACACCTCCACGATGCTGCCGATCGTCTCGGCCGCGTCGCCATCCGGCCCGCGCTCGAGCAGCGTGTACGCGCCGCCCTGCGGGCGCAGCGCATCCGCCACGTCGGGCCGACGGCCCGTGAACGCCGCGATGCCCCACTCGCCCGCATCCTCGGCCTTCGCCGTGTACCAGGCCTGGTGCGCGCGGTGGAAGGCGCCGAGGCCCAGATGCACGATGCGCACGGGTGCCGGAGCGCCGGCGCGCGCGGAGGCGCGGGTGAGAGCGGTCACAGGCGGAAGACCTTCCTGGGCTGCGCGCCGACCATGTCGACGACGATCTCGGCCGCCGACTCCTCGTCGAGGCGACCCTCGGCGACGAGGCGCGCGAGGAACGCGGCGTCGAGGCGGCGGCTCATGTCATGGCGGGCGGGGATCGAGAGGAACGCGCGCGTGTCGTCGATGAAGCCCGAGCCGCGCGAGAAGCCTGCGGTCTCGGTCACGGCGGCACGGAAGCGCTGCACCGCATCCGGCGCATCGAGGAACCACCACGGGGCACCGATGAACACCGAGCGGTAGAAGCCCGCGAGCGGCGCGATCTCGCGCGAGTACGTCGTCTCGTCGATCGTGAAGAGCACGAGGTGCAGGCGCGGGTCGTTGCCGTGGCGCTCGAGCAGCGGACGCAGGTTCTGCACGAACTCGGCCGGGATGGGGATGTCGTGGCCCGTGTCGGGCCCGAAGCGGTCGAACGTCGACTGCGAGTGGTTGCGGTGCACGCCCGGGTGGATCGTCATGACGAGGCCGTCGTCGACGCTCATGCGCGCCGACTCCAGCAGCATGTGGCCCAGGAAGTCGCGCGCCTCGGCGGCGTCGATCGTGCCGGCGACGGCCTTCGCGAACAGCTCGCCCGCGCGCTCGGCGCCGAGGTCGATCGAGTACGGCTCGCGCACGCCGAAGTCGGCCGAGACGGCGCCGTGCTCGACGAAGTGCCGGCGGCGCGCCTCGAGCGACGCGACGTACGCGGGGTAGTCGTCGGCCGCGTGGCCGCCCCACGCGGCGAGGGCCGCGACCTTGTCGCGGAAGCCCGGCGCGAGCGGGTCGATGTACGCGTCGGGGCGGAACGTGGGCAGCACGCGACCCGAGAACGTCGGGTCGTCGGCGAGCGCCCGATGGGCCGCGAGGTCGTCCATGGGGTCGTCGGTCGTGGCGAGCACGTCGATGCCGAACCGCGAGAACAGGGCGCGGGGGCGCATCTCGGGGCGCTCGAGCTGCGCGGCGATGCGGTCGTAGAGCGCGTCGGCGTTCTCGGCGCTCGGCTGCTCGTCGATGCCGAAGAGCGTGCCGAACGCGTGGGCCAGCCAGTAGCCCGATGCGGTGCCGGCGAAGAGGCGCCAGCGGCTGCAGAACGCGCGCCACGCCTCGCGCGGCTCGCCGACCTGCTCGGCGCCCGACGCATCCGGCACGCCGAGCGTCGCGAACGAGACGCCGTCGGCGTGCAGCAGGCGCGTGACGTAGTGGTCGTAGCGGATGAAGAGGGTCGCCGGGTCGGGGAAGGGCTCGTCGTCGAGCAGCAGATGCGGGTCGACGTGGCCGTGCGGCGAGACGATCGGCGCTCCGGCCACGAGCGCATAGAGGCGCCTGGCCACCTCCCTCGTCGTGGGGTCCACGGGGAGCAGGCGGTCGGGATCCAGGCGCAGCGTCATCGGCACATGCCGATTCAAGCCGCGCGGCATCCGTTTGTCAACCGGTTGCCAAAATGCGGCTTTCGGGCCAAGGTGGAAGCATCGACCGCAGTGGCGCGGTCGTGCGACACGAGGAGATGCGATGGCGAAGATCGGCGTGCAGGCGATGATGCTCAAGGGCGCGGTCGAGGAGCACGGAGCGTACGAGGCCCTGCGGCGCGTGCGCGAGATCGGCTACGGAGCGATCGAGGTGTCGCAGATCCCCATGACGCCCGAAAACGTCACCGAGCTCGCTCGCGCGAAGGACGAGCTCGGCGTCGAGATGGCTGCGCTCTCTGCGACCGTCGGGCCGCAGGTCGTCGGCAACGACTCCCTCTCGGAGCGCTTCGACAAGATCGTCGCCGACGCGAAGGCGCTCGACTCGACGATGATCCGCATCGGCATGCTGCCGCTCGCGTCGCTCGCGAGCCTCGACCAGGTGCTCGAGTTCTGCGACGAGGCGGAGCGGATGGCCGCGCGACTGCGCGACGAGGGCATCGAGCTGCACTATCACAACCACCACGTCGAGTTCGTGAAGTTCGACGGCACCTACCTGCTCGACATCATCGCCGACCGCTCCCCCACCGTCGGCCTCGAGCTCGACGTGCACTGGCTGCAGCGCGGCGGCCTCGACCCGCAGCGCGCCATCGCCGCCCGCGCCGGTCGCGTGTCGATGGTGCACCTGAAGGACTACCGCATCGGCCACATGCCGCCCGAGGTGTTCGACGCGCTGTCGAAGGGCGACCGCAGCGCCGTCTACGACGCGTTCAACGCCGTCGTGCAGTTCGGCGAGGTCGGCGAGGGCAACCTCGACTGGCACGGCATCATCCCCACCGCCGTCGAGTCGGGCGCCCGCTACCTGCTCGTCGAGCAGGACGACCTCTACGGCCGCGACGTCTTCGACTGCCTGCAGACGTCGTACGACAACCTGCAGACGATGGGCTTCGGCGACCTGTTCTGACGCCTCGCTCGCCACCAGCTGGTCGAGGAGGCCCCGAGCGCAGCGAGGAGCCGTCACGAGACCACGCGACGTGCCCGCTCGACGCGACCACGCGCATGGCCGGGCAGGAGCGGCGCTCGCATGGTCTCGTGACGCGTGCTCGCCCAAGGGCTCGCGCGCTCCTCGACCAGCTGGTGGGGGCCCGACCTTCCCAACCGCTCCTTGAGGTGCGAACGAAGTGAGCCTCGAAAGGGGCACCGCGGACCTCGGTGGGGATCGCTTCGAGGCTCGCTGCGCTCGCACCTCAACGATCGGACTTGGGGACGGGGCGGCCCCCTCCCAGCTGGTCGAGGAGGCCCCGAGCGCAGCGAGGAGCCGTCACGAGACCACGCGACGTGCCCGCTCGACGCGACCACGCGCATGGCCGGGCAGGAGCGGCGCTCGCGTGGTCTCGTGACGCGTGCTCGCCCAAGGGCTCGCGCGCTCCTCGACCAGTTGGTGGGCGAGCATCACCGCACCGAATGATGCTGAGCGGGCCCTCATCCGCGACATGCAGATGAAGGCCCGCTCAGCATCGCTTCGTGCGACGACCTACGCCCGAGGCCTCGCCGTCGAGCCCCGCACCACGAGCTGCGCGATGGGGGCGGCAGCCGGCTCGGTGGCCGTCTCGACGCCGACGGCCTCGAGGATGCGGTGCACCGCCAGCTCGCCGAGCGCGAGCAGCGGCATGCGGATGGTCGTGAGCGGCGGATGCGTGAAGTCCGAGCCGAAGACGTCGTCGAAGCCGACGATGCTCATCTGCGACGGCACGTCGAACCCCTGCTCGGCGGCGGCGCGCAGCAGGCCGATCGCCATGACGTCGTTGTACGCCATCACGGCCGTCGCATCCATCGCCACGAGCCGCGAGAGCGTCGCCGCACCGCCCTCGAGCGTCGGCACGTTCGGGCCCACGACCTCGATGTCGATGCCGCGACCCGACGCGACGTCCTGGATGACCGCGGCGCGGTGGCGGCTCATCCACGACGTCGACGGACCCGCGAGGTACACGATGCGCGTGTGGCCGAGCAGCTGCAGGTGCGCGACGGCCTCCTCGATGCCCGCGCGCACCTCGCCGATCACCGACTCCACGCCGTCGAGGGCGCGGTTGATGAGCACGAGCGGCTTCTCGCCCGCGAGCTCCGTGATCGAGGCGTCGTCGAGACGGGACGCGGCGAGGATCACGCCGTCGACGCTCGCGACGATGCGCTCCGTCGCGCGTGACTCGAGCTCGGGCGACTCCTGCGACTCCGCGATGACCACGGTGTAGCCGAGCGCATCCGCAGCCGTCGCGGCGCCACGCACGATGCCGGCGATCATCGGGTTCGTGATGTCGGAGAGGATGAGGCCGATCGTCGACGTGCGCCCCGTCGGCAGGGCACGCGCCATCGGGTTCGAGCGGTAGCGCAGCTCGCGGGCTGCGGCGTGCACCTTCTCCTCCGTGCGCGCGTTGATGCGGCCGGGGGTGTTGAGCGCCCGCGACACCGTCGACGGGTTCACGCCCGCGAGACGGGCCACGTCGTAGATGGTGGGCGCCGTCGACGCGCGGCGCGGCTTCTCAGTCGCCATCCCCGCTCCTCCGATCCGCGCCTGGCAGAGCAGCGTCCATGCTAGCCCGCGTCGACCGACGCGAGCCGCGCCGCATCGGTCTCGGCGATGAGCGCCTTGCGCTCGGCACGACGCTGCGCCTGTCGATCAGGGTCGGGCACGGGCGAGGCGAGCAGCAGCCGCTTCGTGTACGCGTCCTGCGGATCCTCCGTCACCTGCTTCGCCGGCCCCTGCTCCACGATGACGCCGTGGTTGAGCACGGCGACGTCGTGGCTGATGTGGCGCACGACGTCGAGGTCGTGGGAGATGAAGAGGTAGGCGACGCCCGTGTCCTGCTGGATGCGCAGGAACAGGTCGAGCACGCGCGCCTGGGTCGACAGGTCGAGGGCGCTGACGGCCTCGTCGCACACGATCAGGCGCGGCCTCAGCGCGAGGGCGCGGGCGATGGCGACGCGCTGCCGCTGGCCGCCCGAGAACTCGCGCGGCAGACGGCTCGACGCATCCGTCGGCAGCCCGACCTGGTCGAGCAGCTCGGCGATGCGCGCCTTCGCCTCCGAGCCGCCGATGCCCTGCACGACGAGCGGCTCGGCGAGGATCTCGCCGACGGGCATCGCGGGGTTGAGCGACGAGTACGGATCCTGGAACACCACCTGCACGTCGCGGCTCAGCGCGCGACGCTCGCGACGCGACGGATGGCTGATGTCGCGCCCGTCGAACGTGATCGTGCCGCCCGTGACGGGCGCGAGGCCCAGCAGCGCACGACCGAGGGTCGTCTTGCCCGAGCCGGACTCGCCCACGAGCCCGAGGGTCTTGCCCTCCTCGATCGCGATCGAGACCCCCTGCAGCACCCGGTTGGGCTTGGCGCGCAGACCCTTGCGCGGGTACTCGACGACGAGCTCGTCGACCGTCAGCAGCGGACTGGTCATCGGGGGCCTCCTGCCCTGCGTCCGCCATCGGCGGTGAGGAGCGTCATGGGCTCCTTGCCCTCGAGCATCGACCCGAGCAGCATCTGCGTGTACGGATGCTCGGGCTCGCGCAGCACCGAGCGCACGGAGCCGGTCTCGACGACGCGGCCGGCCTGCATCACGACGACGCGGTCGGCGATGTCGGCGACGACGCCGAAGTTGTGGGTCACGAGCACCATGCCCATGCCCAGGCGGTGCTGCAGGTCGCGCAGCACGTCGAGCACCTCGGCCTGCACCGTCACGTCGAGGGCCGTGGTCGGCTCGTCGGCGATGATGAGGTCGGGCTCGCCGGCGACGGCGCCGGCGATGAGCACGCGCTGCGCCATGCCACCCGAGATCTCGTGCGGATACGCGTCGAACGTGCGCTGCGGATCCTTGATGCCGACCATGGCGAGCAGCTCGAGCGCGCGCGCCCTCGCGGCCGCCTTGGTCATCCTCTTCGTGACCTGCAGGGGCCGCACGAGCTGGTGCCCGACGGTGAAGTTCGGGTCGAGGTTCGACATCGGCTCCTGCGGGATGTACGCGATGCGCTTGCCGCGCAGGGTACGCACGATCGACTGGTCGACCTTCGTCTGCCCCTCGGCGAGGGTGCGGGTGCCGTCGAACTCGATGGAGCCCGAGACGATCTCGGCATCGTCGGGCAGCAGCCCGAGGATCGCGAACGCCGTCTGCGACTTGCCGGAGCCCGACTCGCCGACGATGCCCACGACCTCGCCGCGTGCGACCGTGAACGACACGTCGTCGACGACGGTGCGGAGCGAGCCGTCGGGCTTGCGGTAGCCGATGCCGATGCCGTCGACGCGCAGCAGCTCGTCGCCGGACGGCGCCGCCTCGTCGCCCACGGCGGGCGCGCGGCCCGCCTGCTGCACGGGCGTCACGACCGTGATCGCCCCCGTCGCGATGTCCTTCGTCGACCGCTTGCGCTTGCCCTTCGCACGGTCCTCGAGCGCGTCGCGGATGCCGTTGGCCAGCAGCACGAGCGCACCGATCGTCGCGCCGATGAGCACGACGGGCGGCACGATGAGGCCCGGCGCGTTGAACAGGTTGCGGAAGCCGTCGTTGACCATCGAGCCCCAGCTGGCCTCGCTCGGGTCGCCGAGGCCGAGGAACTGCAGGCCCGCCTGGATCGAGATCGCGACGCCGACGACGATGGCCGTCTGGATGATGATGGGCGCGCGCACGACCGACAGGATGTGGCGCGCGATGATGCGCGCATCCGACAGCCCCGCGACGCGGGCAGCATCGACGTAGAGCTCGCCGCGCACCGACTGCACCGCGGATCGGGTGAGGCGGAAGTAGCCGGGGCTCAGCATGATGCCGAAGATGAGCATGCTGATCCACACCGACGGCCCGAGCGCCGAGCGCACCGCGAGCAGCACGATGATGCTCGGCAGGCTCATGAGCATGCCGGCGATCCAGCCGGCGACGCCGTCGAAGCGGCCGCCGTAGTAGCCGGCGAGCAGGCCTGCTGGCAGGCCGATCGCGATGGCGACGGCCGCGCAGACTATGGCCGAGAGGATCGTGAGCTGCGTGCCGAACAGCAGGCGGCTCACGACGTCGCGGCCGGCGGAGTCGGTGCCGAGCCAGTGCGCCGACGACGGGTCGGCGAGCGGCTGGGCGACGTCGGCGAAGTTCTGCCCGTACGGGGCGATCATCGGCCCGATGAGCGCGAGCACGAAGAGGATCGCCAGGATCGTCGACGAGATGACCGCGAGCGGGTTGCGCAGCAGGCGCCGCAGGATGTGCGGGCGCACCGACGAGGTGGCGGCGTCGGTGAGGCCGTCGAGAGCGGAGGTCATGCGACACGCACCTTCGGGTTGAGCCAGCCGTTCAGCAGATCGACGAGCAGGTTGACGATGACGACGATCACGACGGTGTAGAGCACGACGCCCATGACGATGGGCACGTCGCCGACCTGCGTCGCGGTGACGGCGAGGTTGCCGATGCCGGGGATCGCGAAGATGCGCTCGATGATCACGACGCCGCCGAGCATGCCGATGAACTGCAGGCTCAGCACCGTGAGGCCGGCGGGCGAGGCGCCGCGCAGCACGTGCTTCAGCAGGATCTCGCGCTCGCCGAGGCCGCGACTGCGGAGCGTGCGCACGAAGTCGCGCTCGTACTGGGCGATGACGGCCGAGCGGATCTGCTGCGCGCTCGACGTGACGGCGTTGACGACGATCGCGATGATCGGCAGCGAGAGGGAGGTGATCCACGCCTGGGCTCCCGCGCCCGGCGCGATCGTGGAGATGGCGGGCAGCAGCCGCAGCTGCAGCGCGAAGACGAACACGAGGGCGATCGCGAGCACGAAGCCGGGGATGGCGTCGCCGACGACGGCCGACACCTGCAGGGTGCGGTCGACCCATCCGCGCTTCACGGCGGCGGTGACGCCGAGCGCGGTGGCGAGCAGGGCCGTGAGGAGGATGGCCGCGACGATGAGCGTGAGCGTCACGGGCAGCCGCGAGGCGACGGCGCCGGCGACGGTCTCGGCGCCGAACCACGAGCGGCCGAGGTCGCCCGTGATGGCGGAGGTGACCCAGTCGCCGTACTGCTCCCACAGCGGTCGGTCGAGGCCGAGCTCCTGCTGCTTCAGCAGCACCTGCTCCTCGGTGGCGGTCTCGCCGAGGATGTTGCGCGCGATGTTCGTGCCGGAGGCGAACAGCAGCGCGTAGGCGATGGCGCTGATCACGGCGAGCAGCAGCACGCCCGATCCGAGCCTCTTCAGGGTGAAGGTCAGCACGTCGACCCCTTCGTCGATGCGGTCATGGTGGGTGCGGGGCGGCGCCTGGGCGGCACCGCCCCGCGGGGATCAGCTCGCCGGGGCGAAGTTGTAGATGGAGGGCACGGCCATCTGGATCTGCGGCTCCACCGTGATGTCGGCGTCGACGAAGTACAGCTGGTCGGGGCGGAACACGGGCACGAACCACGCGTTCTCCACGACGTACCGGTTGACCTCCTGGGCCGCCGCGTCGCTCTCCTCAGGCGTCGGCGCCGCCTGCACGGCGTCGATGAGCGCCTGCAGCTCGGGCGTCATGGAGTCGCGCGAGTTGTAGAGCGCGTCGGTCGAGATGATCTGCTGGATCGCGACCCACGGCTCGCCCTGGAACATCTGGAAGAGGCCCACGGGGTAGTCGCCGCTGGAGATCTCGGTGACGAGCTCCTGGTCGGGGATCGGCACGGGCTCGAGCGTGATGCCGACGTCGCCGAGCTGCTGGCGCAGCGCCGCGATGTACGACTCGAACTGGCCCACCGACGGCACCTGGATGGTCACGCCCGACGAGTAGCCGGCCTCGGCGAGCAGCTCGCGCGCCCGCTCGGGGTCGTACGGGTACGCGTCCTCGAGCTCCTCGTCGAACGCACCCGTGGTGGGGCCGAACGGCTGCGCCGTCGTCTCGCCGTAGCCGAGCTGCACGGCGTCGAGCAGCGTCTGCCGGTCGACGGCGTAGTTGATCGCCTGGCGCACGCGCACGTCGCCGAGGGCGGGCACCATGCTGCCGTCGCGGTCGAAGAGCAGCAGGCCGCTCCAGTCGACGGGCTGGGCGACGAGCGTGAAGCCGGAGCCCTCGAGCTGCGCGACCGACGGGGCGTTGACGATCGTCGCGTCGACCTGGCCGGAGGCGAGGGCGTTGACGCGGGCGGTGACGTCGACGAGCGGGCGGAACGTGATGCTCGAGAACAGCTGCAGGTCGGGGTTCCAGTAGTCCTCGCGCGGGGTGAAGACGTACTGCGAGCCGGCCTGGGTCGCGGCGGTGTCCATGACGTACGGGCCGCTGCCCACGGGCACGGCGCCGATCTCGTCGCCGTCGAGCGCTGCGGGGCTGCCCATGAGGCCTGCCGCCTGGCTCAGGAAGTACTCGAACGCCGGGTCGGCCTGCGTGAGCGTGATCTCGACCGTCGTGGCGTCGATCGCCTCGGCGCCCGCGAACGAGCGCAGCTGCGCCGCCTGGCGACCGTTGTCTGCCTGGAAGTGCTCGAGGTTGGCGACCACGGCATCCGCGTCGAACTGCTCGCCGTCGCTGAACGTCACGTCGTCGCGCAGCGACATCGTGAGCACCGTGTTCGTGTCGTCGTACTCCCACTCGGTGGCGAGCATCGGCGAGTACTCGCCGTCGGGCTCGCGCAGGATGAGCGTGTCGTACGCCGCCTGGTACGGCTGCAGCAGGTGGCCGACGTGCGCCTGGCCCGGATCCCAGTCCATGACGTCGTTCGTCATGCCGATCGAGAGGGTCGCGCCCGACGGATCCGCGGCGCCGCCGCCTCCTCCTCCGCCGCCGCATCCGGCGAGCGCGAGCGTGGCTGCGACGCCGACGGCGCCCGCCTTCAGTGCAGTGCTCTTCATGGTTCACTCCTGTGCAACGCGTCGTTGCGTCGTGGGGATGTGGCGACCCCTTCGATCGCCGTGCCGGTCGCCGGGGTGGCGAGCGGCGGGTGCAGGCGCCTGCAGGTGGGGCGCCTGCCGGTCAGGCTCGTGCTGCGAACCGTCCCTCCTGCTCGATCCGGCTGTTCAGCTCGGTCAGGTACTCGTCCTCGTCGAAGTCGAGCGAGACCTCGCGGCCCGTCCAGCTCGAGAGGTGGATCGCGTTCGCGAGGCGCACGCCCGCGATGCCGTCGGCGCCGGGCGCGAGCAGCGGCTCGCCGCCGAGGATGGCCTGGGCGAAGTTCTCGAGCACGCCGGCGTGCTGGCCGCCCCAGACCGACTCGAACTCGATGGTCTCCTGCGTGTACAGGGTCGTCGGGTCGAACTCGCCACGGAACATGCCGACGACGTGCTCCATCGTCATGCCCTCGCTGAGGGTGCGCTCGTCGTCGACGAGGCGCGTGACCGTGGCGGTCTTCGAGCCCTCGACGACGATCTTTCCCTTGTCGCCGAGGATCTCGAACCGGTCGGTGCCGACGAGGTCGTGCGTCGCCGTGACGAAGACGCCCGTGGCGCCGTCGCCGTAGTCGACGACGGCCGTGACCTCGTCCTCGGTGGCGATGTCGCGGCGGAAGCCGTATGCGACCTTCGCGTAGACCGACTTCGGCACGCCGCAGATCCACTGCCACAGGTCGAGCTGGTGCGGCGCCTGGTTCACGAGCACGCCGCCGCCCTCGCCGCCCCACGTCGCACGCCACTCCGACTGGTCGTAGTAGCCCTGCGGGCGCCACCAGGTCGTGATGATCCAGTTCGTGCGGCGGATGGCGCCGATCTCGCCGGCGTCGACGATCTCCTTGAGGCGTCGGTACAGCGGGTTGTTGCGCTGGTTGAACATGATCGCGAACGTGAGCTCGGGCTTGGATGCGGCGAGCTCGTTGAGGCGCTTCACCTGGCGCGTGTAGACGCCCGCGGGCTTCTCGACGAGCGCGTGCAGGCCGGCCTCGAGGGCGGCGATGCCCATCTCGGGGTGCAGGTAGTGCGGCACGGTCGTGACGACGGCGTCGGCGATGCCCGCCTCGATGAGGGCCTCGAGCGACTCGAGCACGGGCACGTCGGGATGCTCGGCGGCGGCCTTCGCGCGCACGGCCGGGTCAGTGTCGACGATGGCGCCGATCACCATGCTCGGCACCTTGCCCTCGGCGATGAAGCCGGCGTACATGCGGCCCTGGGCGCCGTATCCGACGATGCCGATCCTGACGGTCGCGGTCATCGCGAGCCTCCTTGCGTGGTCTGGGGTCGGTGGGGGAAGGACTGGTCGTAGACGGCCGCGATGGCGTCGAGCGCGGGCAGGCCCTCGCTCGCGTCGATCCAGAACGGCTCGCCGCGCTCGACGGCGCCGTGGAAGGCGTCGACGAGCAGCTGGTGCGAGACGCCCCAGTAGCCGCGGGGGCCCGTGGGCAGCGGCGGCTCGTCGACGCGCTCGACGCGGCCGTCGGCGTGGGTGATGGTGAGGCCCTGCTCGAGGTGCAGCACGGCGTGCTCGGTGACGATCTCGATGCGCACGGGCGCGTTGCGCACGTGCGCGTTCGTGGCCGAGAGGATGCTCGTCGCGCCCGACTCGTGGGTGATGCGCACGTCGGCGGTGTCCTCGACCTCGATGACGTCGCCCAGCACGCGCGTGGATGCGGTGCCGTCGACGCGCGCGGCGGGGCCGAGCAGCCACAGCACGAGGTCGAGCGTGTGGATGGCCTGGTTCATGAGCAGGCCGCCACCGCCGCCGGCCCACGTGCCGCGCCACGGCGCCGCCTCGTAGTAGGCGGGGGCGCGGTGCCAGTGCACGACGGCCGAGGCACCGAGCACGGCGCCGAGGTCGCCGCGCTCGAGCAACGCCTTCGCGGCCTGCGATGCCGCGTTGTAGCGGTTCTGGTACGTGACGCCGAGGATGCCGGCGCTGTGCTCGGCCGCCTCGGCGAGGCGACGGGCGGCGGCGGGTGAGTCGGCGAGCGGCTTCTCGACGAGCACGCTCGCGCCCGACGCGAGCACCGCGGTCGCGACGGGCTCGTGCTGGTCGTGCGGCGTGCACACGTGCACGACGTCGACGGCCTCCGTCTCGAGCAGCGACTCGACGTCGGCGTAGCCGGGCACGCCCCACGCCTCGGCGGCGGCCTCGCGGCGCACGGGGTCGCGGTCGGCGATGGCCACGAGGGTCGACCCTGCGCGCGCGACGATGGCGTCGAGGTGCACGACCGAGACGTCGCCGACGCCGACCACCGCTGCCCGCACCGTGCTCATCGCAGCGCGATCCCCGCCTCGTCGGCGATGGCGTGCAGCGCGCGCGCCGCATCGCCGAACGCGAACGGCCCCGAGAAGCCGCCGAGCTCGTGGCCCTCGGCCAGGTGCGGCTCGAGCGACACGAAGCCCTCGTAGCCGGCGTCGCGCAGGGCGGCGACGGTCTTCGCGACCTGGCCCTGGCCCTGCCCCGCGGGCACGACCTCGCCGGTCGCGGCGAGCGCATCCTTCACCTGCAGGTAGTCGACGTAGGGGGCGAGCAGCGCCCAGCCGTCGTCGTGCGGGTGCTCGACGCCGACCTGCACGAAGTTCGCGCTGTCCCACGCGAGGCGCAGGGCGGGCGAGTCGACGGCCGTGACCATCGCGTGCACGCGCTCGGGGGTGTCGCCGTAGATGCCCTTCTCGTTCTCGTGCAGCAGCACGAGGTTCGCCGCGTGGGCCGTGTCGGCGAGGGCGCGCATGGATGCGACGGTCGCGTCGTGCGCGTCGTCGGGATCGGTGCCCTCGGCGGGGTAGAAGCTGAAGACGCGGATGAAGCGGGCGCCGAGGCGGTGGGCGACGCGCACGATGCGCTCGAGCCGCGCGACCTCGTCCGCGATGGGGGCGTCGAGCGGCACCTTGCCGATCGGCGAGGCGACGGCCGAGACGGTCATGCCGGCGGTCTCGAGGATGCCCGCGAGCTCCTCGAGCTGCTGGTCGTCGAGCTCGACGACGTTCACGCCCCACGCGCTGCGCACCTCGATCGCACGAGCGCCGAGCGCCTGGAGGACGGCCACCTGGATGCGAGGATCGGGATCGATCTCGTCGCCGAATCCGGAGAGCGTCCAGGTCGTCGTCGTCATCGCTGCTCGAGCCTCCACGTCGTCGGGGTAGGTGCCGGCCGCCATGACCGGATGCCCCGAGCGTACGGGCGCGTCGTCGTTTGTGCAACCGTTTGCCAAAACTCGTCGGCGTGGCGGGATTCCGCGCCCTCGCTGGTTGGCAAGCGGTTGTCGGAATCGCCGCGCGGTGGCGCGCGAGATGGCGTCCCGAGACGACGGCGACGCCTCGGGGGACGCCCACCACCGCTCCCTGAGGTGCGAGCCCGAAGGGCGAGCCTCGAAGGGTCCCTCCGGTTGACGTCAGCCCGTGGGCACCTTTCGAGGCTCGCTCCGCTCGCACCTCGAGGAGCGGTCATGGGCGGGCACTCCCCCACCAGCTGGTCGAGGAGCGCGCGAGCGCAGCGAGCACGCGTCACGAGACCACGCGACCGCCGCTCCCGCGCAGCCACGTGCATGGTCGCGTCGGGCGCGCATCTCACGTGGTCTCGTGACGGCACCTCGCTGCGCTCGGGGCCTCCTCGACCAGCTGCCGGCGAGGTTGGCCCCGGGGGCTACGGCACCAGCAGGATCTTGCCGCGCACCGCGTTCGCGACGTTGAGGCGCTGCGCCTCGGCGGCCTCCGCGAGCGGCAGCACCTTCGCGACCTCGACCTCGAACGAGCCCGACGCCATGCGCCCGAGCACGACCGGGTACGCCTCGTGCCGCAGCTGGATCGTGCGCTCCGAGAGCGGCTCGGGCTTGCCGCCCATCCATCCCTGCACGCCGAGCGCGGCCGCGGCGGGGCTCCAGACGATGGTGCCGATGCGGTGCGGGTCGGCGACGAGCTGCGCCGAGACCGCCATCGACTCCTCGGTGCCGACGCAGTCGTAGATCACGTCGACGCCACCGGGTGCGGCCTCGCGCACGCGGTCGAGCAGGCCCGGCCCGTAGGCGACGGGCGTCGCGCCGAGCGCACGGATGCGGTCGTGGTTCGCCTCGCTGCCGGTCGCGATCACCGTCGCGCCCTGCAGCACGCCCAGCTGGATCGCCGCCTGGCCGACGGCGCCCGAGCCGGCGTGGATGAGCAGCGTCTCGCCGGCGCGCAGCTCGAGCTCGACGAGCCCCTGGTACGCCGTGGAGGCTGGGATGCCCATCGCGGCGCCCTGCTCGAACGTGACGGCGTCGGGCAGCGCGTGCAGCTGCTGCGGCGTCGCGACGGTGTGGGTCGCATACGCGCCGCGGGCGTTCTGCACGACGACGCGGTCGCCGACCGCCCAGCCGGCGACGCCGGCGCCGACCTCCACGACCTCGCCCGCCGCATCCCCGCCGGGCACGCGCGGCGTCGTGATCTCGCCCGACGCGCGGGCGCCTGAGCGCAGCTTCGAGTCGAGCGGGTTCACGCCCGCGGCGCGCACGGCCACGACGACCTCGCCGTCGCCGGCGGTCGGCTGCGGCACGTCGACGAGGTGCATGACCTCGGGCTCGCCGAACTCGGTGTACTGGATCTGCTGCGCCATCGCTCGCTCCTCGTGTCGATTCGTCGGCCTCCAGTCTTCCGCGGATGCGGTCGCGCGGGCAGGGGGCGTTCGCTGCGGGCCGAGCCGTGGCACGAGGTGACGCTGAGCGTGGGTTGCCTTGCGATATGCCGATGAAGGTGCGCTGAGCGTCACCCCGTGCCGGCCACGACCCGTCGCACCTCGATCGCCGCCTCGACGAGCGCGCGATTGCCGCTCGCGACCGAGCCGTCGGGCAGCAGCAGCGCATCCTCGAGGCCCATGCGCGTCGCGAGCCCGCGGCGGGCGGCCTCGCGCAGCACGGGCCACGCGCTCTCGTCCTCGCCGTGCAGCAGGATCGGCGCCGACGAGGCTGCGGCGACGGCGTCGACGAGCTCGCGGGCGGTCGCGAGCGCGGCCGCCTCGGCCATCGGCTGCACCTCGACCAGCACGCGCGTGACGCGGTCGCGCACGGGCGACGCGAGCCAGGCCGCGAGCCCTTCGGCGTGCCAGATGCCCGCCTCGACGCCGACGCCGCGGTCGAGCAGGGCGGCGGCGACCTCGTCGGCGCCGGGCTCGTGCCAGTTCACCGAGGCGACGTCGGGCAGCGTCGTCCACGACGCGATCGCACGGAGGCGATCGTCGACGTCGGGCATCGCCCACGCGCCGGTCGTGACGCCGACCTCGAGCGTCGGCGCCGCAGCACGGACGGCGGCGACGGTCGCGTCGACGTCGTCGGCGGCGAGCGAGTCGCGGCCCGTCGCATCCCTCGGGTGCACGTGCACGCCCTCGACGTGGTGCACCACCTCGGCGGCGGCCGCTGCGAGCGCCGCTGCCGACTCGGGCGCGAGCCCGGGCGCCGATCGGGTGCCGTTGCAGCACGCCTGCAGCCGCAGCGGATGCGTCATGGGCGCCGAGCCTAGCCGCGCGCCGCGACGTCCACGAGGGGCCGAGTGGAACGCGAGCGCCGACCTACGCTGGCCGGATGCCGCAGCATCGCTTCGCCCAGGTCGACGTGTTCTCGTCGACGCCGTTCCTCGGCAACCCCGTCGCCGTCGTGCTCGATGCCGACGGCATCGGCGACGACGACATGCAGCGCATCGCCCGCTGGACGAACCTGTCGGAGACGACCTTCGTGCTGCCGCCGACGCGCGACGGCGCCGACTACCGGCTGCGCATCTTCACGCCCGGCGGCGAGCTGCCGTTCGCGGGGCATCCGACGCTCGGCTCGGCCGCGGCGTGGCTGCACGCCGGCGGCGAGCCCGCGGGCGACGACGTCGTGCAGGAGTGCGGCGCGGGCCTCGTGCGCATCCGCCGATCGGGCGGCATCCTGTCGTTCGAGGCGCCGCCGACGGTGCGGTCGGGAGCGATCGACGAGGACGAGGTGGATGCGATCGCCGCCGCGTTCGGCATCGAGCGGGCCGCGATCGTCGACCACCAGTGGATCGACAACGGCCCCGGCTGGTGCATCGTGCGGCTCGACTCGGCCGACGAGGTGCTGGCGCTCGAGCCCGACCTGTCGCGCATCCCCGACGCCATGGTCGGCGCGATCGGCGCCTACCCCGAGGGCTCGCCGCACGCGTTCGAGCTGCGCGCCTTCGCGCCGGGCGTCGGCGTGCCCGAGGATCCGGTGTGCGGCTCGATGAACGCGAGCGCGGCGCAGTGGATGACGGGTGCCGGCGTCGCGTCGGCGCCGTACACGGTCTCGCAGGGCGCCAGGCTGCAGCGGGCGGGCGAGATCGCCATCTCGACCGACGCGGCGGGCGCCGTCTGGGTCGGCGGCGCGTGCACGGTCGCGATCGAGGGCACGATCGGGGTCTGACTCCCGCGCTCCCTGAGGTGCGAGCCCGAAGGGCGAGCCTCGAAGGGTCCCTCCGAGAGCCGTCAGTCGTAAGGCACCTTTCGAGGCTCGCTCCGCTCGCACCTCAAGGAACGGTCCCTTGGCGCGACGCTTCCCACCGCTCCCTGAGGTGCGAGCCCGAAGGGCGAGCCTCGAAGGGTCCCTCCAGAGGACGTCAGCCGAGCGGCACCCTTCGAGGCTCGCTCCGCTCGCACCTCAAGGAGCGGGCTGCGCGAGGGCCTCCGCCACCGCGACCACCGCCGCCGCGCTCCACGCCTGGGGGCGGCACGAGGCGGGGTAGGCGATCGGCGAGGCGAGGTCGTCGCCCGAGAAGAGCTCGGGCATGCGCCACGAGAACGCCTCCGCCGCATCCAGCAGACGCGTCGACAGCGCAGCAGCCTCCGACCGCAGCCCGGCCCGCAGCATCCCCTCGATGACGACGCCCGTGTCGTGCGGCCACACCGAGCCGCAGTGGTACGACAGCGGCCAGAAGCCGCCCTCGTCGGTCGCCATCGTGCGCAGGCCCCACCGCGAGGCCATGTCCGAAGCCACCAGCTGCGCGGCGACCTCCGCCTCCTCGTCGGCGGTCAGGATGCCCGTGCCGATGCACTGGCCCATGTTGGACGTGCGCGAGTCCACCGGCCGGCCAGCACCGTCGAGCGCGATCGCCAGGAATCGCCGATCGCCGCGCGTGACCCAGAACCGGTCGCGGAACCGCACCGCCATGTCCGCAGCCCACACGCGCCACGCATCCCCGGCGCCGTCGCCGTCGAGCGCATCCAGCAGCCCAGCACCGACCACCGCGGCCTCGTACGCCTGCGCCTGCACCTCGGCGAGCGCGATCGGCCCCTCGGCGATGCCGCCGTCGTGGAAGCGGATCGAGTCGCCCGAGTCCTTCCAGCCCTGGTTCGCGAGGCCCGTGCCGAGCTCGTCGCGGTAGTGCAGGAAGCCGGTGCCGGTCGGGTCGCCGAAGTCGCGCATCCACGCGAGCGCACCCTCGAGCGTGCCGCGCAGCTCGCGCACGTCCTCGAGGCCGATGGCGCCGGCGGCGAGCGCGCGCCCCAGCAGCACGACCCACAGCGGCGTCGCGTCGACCGTGCCGTAGTAGACGGGCGGCAGCGCGATGCCCTCGCCCGGCATCGTGAAGACGCCGTCGCGGATCTCGTGCAGGATCTTGCCCGGCTGCTCGGCGGAGCCGGGGTCGACCGCGGCGCCCTGCAGGCGCGCGAGCGTGCGCAGCGTGCCGAGCGCGAGGCCCGCATCCACCGGCAGCAGCAGGCGCGCGGCGATGAGGGTATCGCGGCCGAAGAGCGTGAGGAACCACGGGGCGCCGGCGGCGAGGAACGGCTCGTCGCCGTGGCCGGGGCGCGTCGTGACGAGCGCGTCGAGGTCGGCGAGCGCGAGGTCGGCCCAGCGGTCGAGGCGCGCGTCACCCGTCGCGGGCAGACGGCGCAGCACGGCGTCGCCGCCGTAGGGCGCGACGACCTGGCCGGCATCCGAGACGCGCAGGCGCAGCGCCACCTCGGCGCGACCGTGGGCGGGCACGTGCACGGGCCACGTGAGCGCGACGCGGCGGCCGAGCACGGCGACGTCGGCGCCGGATGCGTCGAGCTCGAGCGTGCGGGATGCGTGGGTCGCGACGACGATGCCGGGCCGCTCGACGATCGTCGGCTCGATGCCGGTGGGCACACCCGACTTCACCGATTGCAGGTCGCTGGCGTCGACGCCGACGACGTAGGTGACGGTCGTGTCGATCGCGGCGTCGAGCGCGTTGACGATCGCGACGTGCTCCACGACGGAGCCGGCGCCGACGACGCGGTGCCGCTCGACGCGCACGCGCGGGTCGGGCGTGCGGTCGTCGACGTTCCTCGCGACGGCGGTGAACGTCGCCGACGACGCGGTCGACGACGCGCCGATCGGCTCGGGCACCTCGCCACCGACCTCGACGCGCAGCTCGTCGATCACGCGGGCGTCGGCGTGGAAGACGCCGTGGATGGGCATGCCGCCCACGTCGCCGGTCGGGGCCGACCAGACCTGCGTGGGGGCGTGGAGCACGACGAGCTCCTCGTGCAGCAGCGGCTGCCTGCCGTGCGCGCTGTCGGTCACCGTCGACCTCCGGGTTCGGGTAGGGCTGGCGTGCTCCGCCACCGTACGCTACCTTCGTTGGAACGATCAAATGGATCGATCGAATCCACGCCACGACGGCGGGATGCGAGGCACGAGGAGGTGCGGGATGAGCGCGACGCTCGCCGACGTGGCCGCGAAGGCCGGCGTCTCTCGCCAGACCGTGTCGAACGCGATCAACACCCCGCGCATCGTGCACCCCGCGACCCTCGAGCGCGTCATGGCCGCCGTCGCCGAGCTCGGCTACGCCCCCAACCTCCACGCGCGCCGCCTGCGCACGTCGTCGGCACGCACGATCGGCATCCGCCTCGAGCGGCACGACGACGGCATCCACGGCGTGCTGCTCGACCGCTTCCTGCATGCCGTCACCGAGCAGGCCGCGGGCGTCGACCGGCACGTGCTCGTGTTCACGGCCGACGACGCCGACGCCGAGGTCGCGCAGATCCGGTCGCTGTCGCAGCGCAGCCTCGCCGACGCGTTCGTGCTCACCTCGACCGACCACCGCGACCGCCGCGTCGACGCGCTCGCCGAGGCCGGCATCCCCTTCGTCGCCTTCGGCCGCCCGTGGGATGACGGATCGGCGCCGCACTCGTGGGTCGACGTCGACGGCCGCGCAGGCACGCGCGAGGCCACCGAGGCGAGCCTCGCGACCGGCGACCGCGTCGCGTTCCTCGGCTGGCCGGAGGGATCGGGCGCGGGCGACGAGCGCCGCGGCGGCTGGCGCGACGCGATGACGGCAGCGGGCCTCGAGCCCGACCTCGACCGCGCCGTGCACGACGACCCCGCCGAGGCGCAGGCCGCCGCCGCCGAGCTGCTCGCCGCCGGCGCCACGAGCATCGTGTGCGCCTCCGACACCCTCGCACTCGGCGCGATCGGCGCGCTCTCGCGGGCCGACGCATCCGTGCCCGTCGTCGGCTTCGACGACACGGGCGTCGCCGCGGGCCTCGGCTTCTCGAGCATCGACCAGAACCTGGGCGCCGTCGCCGCAGCCGTGCTCGAGCTGCTGCACGGCGAGCCCGCCCACCGTCTCGTGACCCCGCGCCTGCACCGGCGCGCGAACCCACGCTGGGGACTCCCGGCACAGCAGTCGGCGCACGCCGACGGGAAGGATGCATCATGACGCATCGCAGGAGGCAAGGACGCGCCCTGCAGATCGCAGCGATCACCGGCATCGGAGCCATCGCGCTCGCCGGCTGCTCGGGCGGCGGCAGCGGAGGCGGCGGCGACGAGCCGCTGCAGGTGCTCATCGGCACGTCGGGCGACGCCGAGACGCAGGCCGTGCAGGCCGCCGTCGACGCGTGGACCGAGGAGTCGGGCATCGCCGTGGAGGTCGTCGTGGCCTCGGACCTCGGCCAGGAGCTCGCGCAGGGCTTCGCGGGCGACATCCCGCCGGACCTCTTCTACATGTCGTGGGACCAGTTCCAGACGTACGCGGCCGACGACTACCTCGAGCCGTACGCGGCGGGCCTCGACAACGCGGGCGACTTCTACCCGGCGCTCGCCGACACGTTCTCGTACGACGGCGAGCTCATCTGCGACCCGAAGGACTTCTCGACCCTCGGCCTCGTCATCAACACCGACCTGTGGGCGGCTGCCGGCCTGACCGACGCCGACATCCCCACCGACTGGGATTCCCTCGCCACGGTGGCGCAGACCCTGACGACCGATGACACGGTCGGCCTGTCGATGGGTGCCGAGTACGCACGCGTCGGCGTCTTCATGGAGCAGGCGGGCGGCGGTCTCATGACCGACGACGAGGTCACGGCCGACAGCCCCGAGAACGTCGAGGCGCTGACCTACCTGCAGGGCCTGCTCACCGCCGGCTCGCTCGCATGGCCCGCCGACCTCGGCGCCGGCTGGGGCGGCGAGGCGTTCGGCAACCAGCAGGCGGCGATGGTCATCGAGGGTCCGTGGATCGCGGGCGCGCTCGAGAACGACTTCCCCGACGTCAGCTACCAGATCGCCGAGCTGCCCGCGGGCCCCGGCGGCCAGGGCACGTACACGTTCTCGAACTGCTGGGGCATCCCCGAGGGTGCCGACACGGCCGAGGATGCGGCGAGCCTCGTCGAGTTCCTCACGAGCGACGACCAGCAGCTCGCGTTCTCCGACGCGTTCGGCGTCATCCCCTCGACGGAGTCCGCTGCGGCGACGTACGCGGAGACCTACCCCGAGAACGCGGCCTTCGTCGCCGGCGCCGACTACGCGGTGAGCCCCATCGCGTTCCCCGGTGCCTCCGAGGTGGTCGGCGAGTTCAACACGGTGGTGCCGACGCTCGCGACGGCCGATCCGCAGGCGATCCTCACGACGCTGCAGGGGCAGCTCGAGGACGCCTGGTCCGAGGTGGAGTGACCTGATGGCAACGCGTGCTCCCGCGACGGCGCGGGTGCGACGTCGCGGGAGCACGCGCGGCGGCGAGACGGCAGCCGGCTGGCTGTTCGTCTCGCCCGCCCTCGTGATCGTGGGCGTCTTCCTCATCGCGCCGATCCTGCTGGCCCTGTTCGTGTCGTTCACCGACTGGAACGGCCGCAACTCGCCACTGTTCAACGACCGCGTCGACGTCGTCGGGCTCGAGAACTACCAGGCGATCACGACCGACGACCGGCTCACGCGCGACCTCTTCGGTCGCGCGCTGCGCAACAACCTCTTCTACGTGCTGCTCGTCGTGCCGCTGCAGACGGCGCTCTCGCTCTTCCTCGCCGTGCAGGTGAACCGGCGCCTGCTGCGTGCGAAGGGCTTCTTCCGCACCGCGTTCTACTTCCCGTCGGTGACGTCGTCCATCGCCATCACCGGCGTCTTCCTCTTCCTGTTCCAGGCATCCGGCGCCGTCAACGCCGTGCTCGCGTGGCTGCAGGTCGACGGCCCCAACTGGATGGCCGACCCGCGCGGCGTCGTGCACGTGATCGTGGGCGCGCTCGGCGGCGGGCAGCCGGGCGGATGGGGCGAGCCCGGATTCCTCGGGCAGAGCGCGTGGGAGTGGGCGGCCGGCCCGTCGGTCGCGCAGCTCGTGCTCATCGTCATGGCCGTCTTCACGACCTCCGGCACCTTCATGCTGCTGTTCCTCGCGGGGCTGCAGTCGGTGGGCGCCGAGATCGGCGAGGCCGCGGTCATGGATGGCGCGAGCCCCCGCCAGGCGTTCTTCAGCGTGACGCTGCCGATGCTGCGGCCCGTGCTCTTCACCGTGCTGACGCTGGGCCTCATCGGCACGTGGCAGGTGTTCGACCAGGTGTACCTCACGCGCGGCACCCCCGCGGCGGCGACGCTGACGAGCCCCGCGTACATGGCGTACGACCAGGCGTTCACCGAGAACGAGCCCGGCATCGCCGCCGCGATCGCGTTCGTGCTCTTCCTCATCATCATCGCGTTCTCGCTGCTGCAGCGGTTCATCCTGCGCGACCGCGACGAGCCGTCGAAGCCGTTCTGGCGCCGCGGTCCGCGCACGATCGCGAGCGCCGACGGCGGCGTCGCGCAGGGCACCGCGCGACTGAGAGCCGGGGCATCGGGCAAGGGGACGGGCGCATGAGGCAACGTGTGACCGCCGGGCTCGTCGCCGGCTACGTCGTGCTGATCCTGCTCGCCGTCGCCTACCTGTACCCGTTCCTCATCTCCGTCGCGTCATCGTTCAAGACCGACGGCGAGGCCGTGGCGCAGCCGCTGTCGCTCATCCCCGAGACGCCGACGTTCGCCGCCTACGAGCGGCTGTTCACCGGCACGGACATCGGCCTGTGGGGCGTGAACTCCGTCATCGTCACGCTCTCCGTGACCCTCGGTCGCGTCTTCTTCGACTCGCTCGCCGGCTACGCGCTCTCGCGGCTCCGCTTCCGCGGGCGGTCGTGGGTGTTCGGGCTCTTCATCGGCGTCATGGCCGTGCCGACCGTCGTGCTCATGGTGCCGCGCTTCCTCGTGCTCAAGGAGCTCTCGCTCTACGACTCGTACGCGGGCATGATCATCCCGCTGCTGGCGGATGCGGCGGGCATCTTCATCATGAAGCAGTTCTTCGACTCGATCCCCGTGTCGATCGAGGAGGCGGCACGCATCGACGGCGCCGGCGTCTTCCGCACCTTCTGGTCGGTGACGCTGCCCATGGCGGCGCCCGCGCTCGTGACGCTCACGATCCTGTCGTTCCAGGGCTCGTGGAACGAGTTCGCCCACTTCGTCGTCTCGCGCCAGAGCCCCGAGCTCAACACGCTCACGACGGGCGTCGCATCCCTCGTGTCGGGCCAGCTCGGCTCGGGCAGCCAGTTCCCGCTGAAGCTCGCCGCCGCCGTGCTCATGACGATCCCGGTCGCGATCGTGTTCTTCGTCTTCCAGCGCCGCATCATGTCGACGACGGAGGGTGCGGAGAAGGGGTAGGGCGTCAGCCGCCGTCGGCGCCGATGTCCACGCCGACGGTCTCCACGAGCAGGAGCAGGCCGGGATGGGCGTCGTCGATGGCCTCGACGCTCGACGGCACGGGGAACCCGGTGCGGATGCCGACGCGCAGGCGGGCGTCACCCTGGATGCCGAGCTCCGTGACGGCGCCGTCGCGCGTCATCTCGACGAACGCGGCCTCCATCGACGCGCACAGGTCGTCGAACGTCCACGGCACGGCGGGAGCGAGGGACCACGTCGGCGTCGCGTAGCCAGCGGCTTCGATCCGCTGCACGGCTGCGACGACGAGCGCCTCCGGATCGACGGCGTCGGCACTCGGCGTCACGGTGGCGTGCATGCCCTCCGGGGCGACCATCGCGATCTCGGCGCCGTCGAGACCGACGAGCTCCATCTGCAGGGCATGCGCGCCCCACGCGAGGTCCATGGGCGGGAAGATCCCCGACGCGAGCCGGCAGTCGAACGACTCCGGCAGAGGATCGACCTGCGGCTCGGCCGTCTCCGACGGCGCTGGCGACGGGGAGGCGGTGGTCGACGGGGACGGGCTGAGGTCCGGCTCCGGCGCGCTCGAGCATCCGGCGAGCGCGAGCAGCATGACGGCCGCAGCGGCCCCGCGAGCCCAGAGGGTGCTCGTCTCCATGCCCGATCATGTCCGGCACGGGCGATCGGTCACGAGGATCGCCGGCGGGGCCTCCCCCAACAGCCAAGGACCCGTTCGCCCCCAGACCGCTCGGTGAGGTGCGAACGCAGTGAGCCTCGAAGCGAGCCCACCGAAGCCGACGGGACCCTTTCGAGGCTCGCTGCGCTCGCACCTCAAGGGCCGGTTTGGGGGAGGAACGCGAACGCGCCCCGCACCATCCGGTGCGGGGCGCGTCGTGCGTCAGGCTGCGGTCAGCTGCCGAGCGCGTCGGCGATGAGGCCAGAGACCTCGTCGATCGCGTACAGCTGCGACAGGGGCGAGCCGAGCGAGTAGGCCGACGAGATGTCGCCGTCGATGACCACGGCGTGGCCCTCGGCGACGGCCGGGATGGCCTGCCACTGCGGGTCGTCGGTGATCTCGGACGACTCGATGAAGATCGGGAACGCGATGATGAGGTCGGCGTCGAACGTGTCGAGCTCCTCCTGCGACACGTTCACCGAGAAGCCGCCGTCGCTGGGCTCCATGGCCGCGATCGCCGGGTTCAGCACGAAGCCGAGGCGCTCGAGGAACTCGACGCGCTCGGTGCCGTCGATGTAGGCGCCCCAGCCCTCGCTCGTGCGGGTCGCGGCGGTGGCCGTGAGGCCCTCCCACTCGGGGTGCGCGTCGGCGGCAGCCGTGAAGGCGTCGTCGATCTCGGTGGCGAGGTCGGCGCCGGCCTGCGGCACGCCCAGCGCTGCCGAGATCATCTCGAGCTGCTGCGCGGGCGTCGTGAGGTACGACTCGCCGCCCTCGGGCACGCCGATCGTCGTCGCGATCTCGGACAGGCGGTCGTAGCGGTCCTGCTCGCCCGAGCCCTTGACGTCGAGGATGAGGTCGGGCTCGAGCGCCGCGATCGCCTCGTAGTCGGGCTCGAGCGTCTCGATGATCGTGGGCGCCTGGTCGTAGAGGCCCTCGGCCCACGGGCCGACGCCCTCGCCGCCGAAGCCGAGCCAGTCGGATGCGCCGACGGGCTGGCCGCCGAGCGCGAGCACGGTCTCGGCGTCGCCCCAGCCGAGGGCGACGATGGTGGTGGGCTGCTCGGTGATCTCGACGTCGCCGAAGAGCGTGGGGATGGTCGCGGGGTACGCGCCCTCCTCGACGGCGGGGCCGGAGGCGGCGTCGGTGGGCTCGTCGGTCGACGTGCCTGCCGAGCAGCCGGCGAGGGCGAGCGCGGCAGCCGTGGCGGCTGCGAGCGCGATGAGGGGTCGGCGCATGGGTGCTCCTGCACAGATGGTGGATCGACGCACGCGACGGCGTGCGGAGGTGAGGCAAGCCTAACCGTAGGATGCATGCGTGACCGCGGCCGTCGACGCCACCACCGTCGCGACTCGCTCGCGCCGGGGCGTCGTCGTGCGCATCGCATCCCTCGTCGGCGCCCTCGTGCTGCTGACCGCCGCGATCGCCGCGAGCATGTTCGTGGGCGCACGCGACGTGCCGCCCGACCTCGTCGTGCACATCCTGCTGGGCGGCGACGCATCGGTGCAGGACACCGACGCCGTGCTGGGCCTGCGTCTGCCGCGCACGATCGCGGCCGTGCTCGTCGGGGCCGCGCTCGGCGTGGCCGGCGCGCTCATCCAGGCGCTCACGCGCAATCCGCTCGCCGACCCGGGCCTGCTGGGCGTCACGAGCGGCTCGTCGTTCGCGGTCGCGATGGGCGTCGCGCTCTTCGGCATCACGTCGCCCGCGCAGTACGTGTGGATCGCGCTCATCGGCGCCGGCATCGCGACGACGCTCGTGATGGCGATCGGATCCGTGGGGCGCGGTGGCGGGGATCCCGTGCGCATCGTGCTCGCGGGCGTCGCGATCGGCGCCGTGCTCGCCGGCATCGTCGCGGGCCTGCGCCTGTCGAACCCGCGCACGTTCTCGGTGCTGCAGGTGTGGGAGTCGGGCCGGCTCGACAACCGCGGCTGGGACGTGCTGCTGCCGATCCTGCCCATCCTCTGCGTGGGCCTCGTGCTCGCGCTCGTGCTGTCGCCCGCGCTCGACGTGCTGGCCCTCGGCGACGACCTCGCGTCGTCGCTCGGCGCCCGCGTCGGCATCGTGCGCACCGGCACCGTGATCGCGGTGTCGATCCTCGCCGGCTCGGCGACGGCCGTGGCGGGGCCGCTCGCGTTCCTCGGGCTCATGGTGCCGCACGTCGGCCGCTTCCTCGCGGGCCCGCGCAACGGCTGGATCGTGATCCTGTCGGCGCTCATCGCGCCCGTCATCCTCATCGTCTCCGACATGCTCGCGCGCGTCGCGCTCACGAACGGCGAGCTGCCCGTGGGCGTCGTGCTGGCGTTCGTCGGCGCCCCCGTGCTCATCGTGCTCGCCCGCCGACGACTGGGAGGCCGGTCGTGACCGCCGTCGTCGGCACGCGCGCCGACGTCGTCGCGCTCGCGCGCACGAGGCGCCGCCGGGGCTACGCGATCGCGATCGTCGTGCTCGCCGGGCTGTTCGTCGCGGGCCTCACGATGGGCTCGTTCCCGATCGCGCCGTGGGAGGTGCCCGGCGTCATCCTCGACCCGGACGCCGGATTCGGTCGCCGCGTCGTGCTGGAGTGGCGCCTGCCGCGCACGCTCGCCGCGCTGGCGTTCGGTGCGGCGCTCGCGCTGTCGGGCGCCGTGTTCCAGACCCTGTCGCGCAACCCGCTCGGCTCGCCCGACGTCATCGGCTTCTCGACCGGCGCCTACACGGGCGCCATCGTGGCGGTCGCGCTCGCCGGCCAGGCGACCTTGTCGGTCACGGGTGGCGCCCTCGTCGGCGGCCTCGCCACCGCGGTCGTCGTCTACGCCCTCGCGTACAAGCGCGGCCTGTCGGGCTTCCGCCTCGTGGTCGTGGGCATCGGCGTCACGGCGATGCTGCATGCCGTCAACACGTGGCTGCTGCTGCGGCTGCAGCCCGAGGTGGCGATGAGCGCCGCGATCTGGGGCGTCGGCTCGCTCGGCGGCGTCACGTGGTCGCAGCTCGCGCTCGCCGCGCTGCCGCTCGCCGCCGCGGTCGGCTTCCTGCTCATCGCCCTGCCGGCGCTGCGCCAGCTCGAGCTCGGCGACGATGCCGCCCGCGCGCACGGCCTGCGGCTCGAGCCCGCGCGCCTCGGCATCCTCGCCATCGGCGTCGCCCTCACCGCCATCGTCACCGCCACCACCGGTCCGATCGCGTTCGTGGCGCTCACGGCGCCGCAGATCGCGAAGCGCCTCGTGGGCGGCTCGGGCCTGCCGCTCGCCGCATCCGCCATCGTCGGCGCCGCGCTGCTGCTCGCCGCCGACCTCGTGGCGCAGCACGCGCTCACCGACATCCCGGCGGGCGTCGTCACCGTCGTGCTCGGCGGCGTCTACCTCGTGGCGCTGCTCGTGCGGGAGGCGCGACGCGCATGGTGAATCCCTCTGCCTCGAACGGAGCCGACATGACCGCATCCACGCCCCTGCTCGCGCAGGACGTGACGCTCGGCTACGACCGCCGCACGGTCGCGACGAACCTGACGGTGGGCATCCCGGACGGGTCCTTCACGGTGATCGTGGGGCCAAATGCGTGCGGCAAGTCGACGCTGCTGCGCTCGCTCGCGCGGCTGCTGAAGCCCGAGGCCGGCGCGGTGCTGCTCGACGGCAAGGACCTGCGGAGCCAAGCGCCCAAGGAGGTCGCGCGCCGCGTCGGCCTGCTGCCGCAGACGGCGACGGCACCCGAGGGCATCACGGTCGTCGACCTCGTGCGCCGCGGCCGCTACCCGCACCAGTCGCTGCTCAAGCGGTGGAGCGCCGACGACACGCACGCCGTCGAGACGGCGATGGAGCGCACCAACGTGGCGTCGCTCGCCGACGTGCCGGTCGACGAGCTGTCGGGCGGCCAGCGGCAGCGCGTGTGGGCGGCGATGGCGCTCGCGCAGGAGACGCCGCTGCTGCTGCTCGACGAGCCGACGACGTACCTCGACGTCGCGCACCAGATCGACCTGCTCGACCTGTTCGCCGACCTGCACCGCCAGGGCTCGACGATCGTCGCCGTGCTGCACGACCTCAACCACGCCGCCCGCTACGCGACGCACCTCATCGCGATGCGCGACGGCGAGGTCATCGCCCAGGGTCCGCCGATGGAGATCGTGACCGCCGAGCTCGTCGAGCGCGTGTTCGGCCTGCCGTGCGTCGTGATCGACGACCCGGTCACGGGCACGCCGCTCGTGGTGCCGCGCTCGGGGGCGCCGGGACTGGAGGGCTAGGGGCCCTCCCTCGAGGCTGCTCCTCATCAGCTGGTCGAGGAGCGCGCGAGCCCCCTGGGCGAGCACGCGTCACGAGACCACGTGACGGCCGCTCCCGCCCGGCCATGCGCGTGGTCGCGTCGGGCGGGCACGTCGCGTGGTCTCGTGACGGCTCCTCGCCTGCGGCTCGGGGCCTCCTCGACCAGCTGGTGGGAGCAGCGGCTCGCACGACGAAGTGCAGACGGGGGCTAGCACGCGCACGCAAGCCCGCCCGCGGCTGAGCGTTGCTCGATACCGTGGATGCGTCCCCACGCACTCGATTCGAGCTGGAGCATCCGCATGCCCGAGCCCATGTCCCGCCTGCGCGCCGACTGGTCGCCCGCCGTCGTCTGGCGCGGGCTGAACAAGCCCGTCTTCATCCCGGCCGTCGTCCTCGTCTTCGGCCTCGTGATCTTCGCGATCGTCTACGGCCAGACCGGCGGCGACGCGTTCGCGCAGCTGAACGCCATCATCACCGAGGGCGTGGGCTGGTGGTACGTGCTCGCCGCGACCGGCTTCGTCGTGTTCGCGCTGTACTGCGGCCTGTCGCGCATCGGCCAGATCAAGCTGGGCCGCGACGACGAGGAGCCCGAGTTCTCGACGCTGTCGTGGTTCACGATGCTCTTCAGCGCCGGCATGGGCATCGGCCTCGTGTTCTACGGCGTCGCCGAGCCGCTGTCGCACATGATGACGCCGCCGGTGGGCGCGGGCGTCGAGCCCGGCACGGGCGAGGCGGGCCGCACCGCCATGGACCTCACCCTCTTCCACTGGGGCCTGCACGCGTGGGCGATCTACGTCGTCGTCGGCCTCGGCCTCGCGTACATGACCTTCCGACGCGGGCGTCCGCTGTCGATCCGCTGGCTGCTCGAGCCGCTCATCGGCCGCACGCGCACCGAGGGCTGGATCGGCCACGCGGTCGACGTCGTCGCGATCGTCGGCACCCTGTTCGGCGTCGCGACGTCGCTCGGCTTCGGCGTGCAGCAGATCACCGCCGGCCTCGAGTTCCTCGGCTGGATCGAGGGCACGCCCACGTTCACGATCGTCGCGATCGCCGTCATCACCGGCATGGCGACGCTCTCGGTCGTCTCGGGTCTCGACAAGGGCCTCAAGTGGCTGTCGAACGTCAACATGTCGCTCGCAGCGCTGCTCGCGGTGTTCGTGCTGCTGCTCGGGCCGACGCTCGTCATCCTGCAGGCGATCGTCGCCAACACCGGCAGCTACGTCGCATCGCTGCCCGGGCAGATGCTCGAGACGTTCCCGCTCGCGAACGACTCGTGGTCGGGCGACTGGACGATCTTCTACTGGGGCTGGTGGATGAGCTGGGCCCCGTTCGTGGGCATGTTCATCGCGCGCATCTCGCGCGGCCGCACCATCCGCCAGTTCGTCATGGGCGTGCTGCTGGCGCCGACGGCGATCGGCATCCTGTGGTTCACGATCTTCGGCGACTCGGCGATCATCCGACAGCTCGCCGAGGGCGACATGCTCGTCGACGGCGCCGTCGACACGAACACGTCGCTGTTCCACCTCCTCGACACGCTGCCCCTGTCGACGATCACGAGCGTGCTGGCGATCCTCGTCATCGTGTTCTTCTTCGTGACGTCGTCGGACTCGGGCTCGCTCGTCATCGACATCCTGTCGACGGGCGGCGACACCGAGACGCCGCGCCTCACGCGCGTGTTCTGGTCGGTGACCGAGGGCATCGCTGCTGCCGCGCTGCTGCTCGTCGGCGGCTCGGCGTCGCTCACGGCGCTGCAGACGACGTCGATCGCGACGGCCGTGCCGTTCTCGATCATCATGGCGCTCGCGTGCATCTCGCTGCTGCGCGCCTTCCACTACGAGGTCGCGTCGACGCCGCGCTACGTCCGCGCGCGCATCGCCTCGGGCGGCGACGTGGGCTCGGCGGTCGCCGAGGCCGTGGGCGCCGCGGAGGGCGGAGGCCGGAGCACGGGATGGCGACGCGGGATCCGCGACTTCTCGGCGACGTTCGCGGGGCTGTCGAAGAGCAGCCCGCAGCCATCGACGCAGCAGGAGACCGGCGAGGGTGAGTTCCTCGTCGCGCTGCACACGGTGCCGAGCGAGGCGGTCGACGTGGATGCGCGCACGGGCGTCGCGACCTACGACGAGGACCGCGCCGTGCAGGACCCGATCGCGGGCGAGGTCTTCGACACCCCCGAGTTCGCGGCGTCGCACGCGGGGCACCTGCTGGAGATGGAGGGCGAGTCGAAGCCGCGCGAGGAGGATGCGGCGAAGGACGAGGAGCGCTGAGGGACGATTCGCCCCCACCAGCTGGTCGAGGAGGCCCCGAGCCGCAGGCGAGGAGCCGTCACGAGACCTCGTGACGTGCCCGCTCGGCGCGACCATGCGCGTGTCTGAGCGGGAGCGGCGGTCGCGTGGTCTCGTGACGCGTGCTCGCTGCGCTCGCGCGCTCCTCGACCAGCTGGTGTGGCCGCCCCAGTGACCGCTCCTTGAGGTGCGAACGAAGCGAGCCTCGAAAGGTGCCCGCCGTCGACGCTGGGACCCTTTCGAGGCTCGCTTCGCTCGCACCTCAAGGGCCGGTGAGGGCAACGTTCCGCGAGGATGGAAGGGCCGCGGAGTCGGCGGCTGCCTACCGCCCGACCTGCGCCGCCAGCAGCGTCACGAGCTCGTAGACGACGTGGCTCGCGGCGATGCCCGTGAGCTGCGCGTGGTCGTACGCCGGCGACACCTCGACGACGTCGGCGCCGACCACGTGCAGGTCGGACAGCGCCCGCACCATGCGCAGCAGCTCGCGGCTCGTGAGCCCACCCGCCTCGGGCGTGCCCGTGCCCGGCGCGTGCGCTGGGTCGAGCACGTCGATGTCGATCGACACGTACACGGGCCGGTCGCCGAGCCGCGCGCGCATCCGCTCGATCACCGACGCGACGCCCTCCTGCTCGACGAGCTCGCTCGACAGCACCTGGAAGCCGAGGCGCTCGTCGTCGACGAGGTCCTGCTTCGAGTACAGCGGCCCGCGCGTGCCGACGTGGCAGCTGGCGGTGAGGTCGATGAGGCCCTCCTCGCTCGCGCGGCGGAAGGGCGTGCCGTGCGTGACCGGCGCGCCGAAGTACGTGTCCCACGTGTCGAGGTGCGCGTCGAAGTGCAGCACCGCGACCGGCCCGTGCCGCTTCGTCACCGACCGCAGCAGCGGCAGCGCGATCGTGTGGTCGCCGCCGATCGTCACGATGCGCGGCGCGCGCTCGGCGAGCGCATCCGCCGCCCGCTCGACCTCGCCGACGGCCTCGTCGATCGCGAACGGGTTCACGGGGATGTCGCCCGCATCCACCACCTGCGCGACCGCGAACGGCGACACGTCCTGCGCCGGGTTGTAGGGCCGCAGCAGCCGCGACGCCTCGCGCACGTGGCTCGGGCCGAAGCGCGCGCCGGGCCGGTAGCTGACGCCGGTGTCGAACGGGATGCCGACGACGGCGACGTCGGCGCGCGGCACGTCCTCGATGCGCGGCAGGCGCGCGAACGTGGCGATGCCGGCGTAGCGCGGCACGACGGAGGCGTCGACGGGGCCGACGGGGGTCGGGGTGGGCTCGGTCATGCCTGCTCCTCGGTGTCGGTCTCGGATGCGGTCGGGTCGGATGCGCTCGCCTCGAGCGCCGCCTGCGGCACGTGCACGAGCTGCACGCCGCCCTCGGCGACGCTCGAGCGGATCGCTGCAGCCACCTCCGCGTGCGTCGACGCGCGACGCCCGACGGCGCCGAACGCGGTCGCGAGCGCGACCCAGTCGGGCTGCACGAGGTCGACGCCGATGGGCGCGATGCCGCGGTCGACCTCGTTCTGCTTGATCTCGGCGTAGCCGCCGTTGTCGACGCACACGATCGTGAGGTCGAGGCGCTGCTCGAGCGCCGTGACGAGCTCGTTGACGCAGAACATCAGCGCGCCGTCGCCGAGCACGGCCACGACGGGACGCGAGGCGTCGGCGACGCGTGCGCCGATCGCGGCGGGCAGGCCGTAGCCGAGCGTCGCGTAGGTCGGCGTGTAGAGCAGCGAGTGCGGGCGCGACTGGCGCAGCGCGTTCGCGAGCGCCATGTAGACGATCTGCGACGAGTCGCCCGCGACGATCGCGTCGGCGGGCAGCGCCTCGGCGATCGTGTCGGCGAGCGCGACGGTCTCGGGCAGCGCCGCGCGGCGCTCGGCGTCGATCGCGGCGCGCGCCGCGGCGAGGTCGGGCGCGGGGCGCAGGCGGCGGTCGGCGGGCGTGCCGTCGAGCAGGTGCTCGAGCACGGCCGCGGCGTCGCCGACGATGCCGACGGTCGCGGCGAGGTTCTTGTGCAGCTGGGCGGCGGAGACGTCGATGCGCACGACCTGCCCGCGGGCTGCGACCCGCGGCGCCCACAGCTCGGCCTCGCCGAGCTTCGAGCCCACGACCACGAGCACGTCGGCATCCTCGGCCACGTCGCGCGCGGCGGCGAGGCGCAGGTTCGCGCCGAGCGACAGCGGGTGGTGCTCGTCGACCGCGCCCTTGCCGTTGAGCGTCGTGAGCACGGGGGCGCCGAACCGCTCCGCGAGGCGCACGAGCTGCGCCCCCGCACGCGTCGCACCGCCACCGGCGACGATCACGGGCCGCTGCGCCTGCCGCAGCAGGTCGGATGCGGCGCGCACGGCGGCCTGCTCCCCCGCCTCCGCGGCGGGCGCGGGACGCGGCGCACGGGCGGCGGCGCTGACGTCGGCGGGCGCCTCGAGCACGTCGAGGGGGATCTCGATGTGCACGGGCCGGGGGCGGCCGGTGCGGAAGAGCGCGAACGCGTCGTGCACGGCGTCGACGGCCTCGGCCGCCGTGCGCACGCGCCGCGACCAGGCCGCCACGGCGCCGGCCATCGCCGACGCATCCTTCGTCTCGTGCAGCGTGCCGACGTCGGCGAACTCGGCGCCGAGCGCGACGCCCGGCGACAGCACGATCATGGGTCGCGACTCCGCGAACGCCGTGCCGACGGCGCTCATGGCGTTCTGCAGGCCCGGCCCCGACGTCGTGATGACGACGCCCGGCAGGCCGGTCTGCTGCGCCCAGCCGTCGGCGCCGTAGCCCGAGCCCTGCTCGTGCCGGTTCGTGACGGCGCGCATGCCGAGCTCGGCGAGCGGCCGGTACAGCTCGAGGCTGTGGGTGCCGGGGATGCCGAACACGGCGTCGACCCCGTAGCCGCGGATGGTCTCGAGCACCGCGCGTCCCGCGGTGTCGGCGTACTGCTCGTGCTGGCCGACGTCGGTCATCGTGCTGCCTCCCAGCGCCTCGCGCCACCGACCCACGTCTGCAGCACGTCGATGCTCGCGATCGCCTCGGCGTCGACGGCGAGCGGGTCGTCGGAGAGCACCGCGAAGTCGGCGCACTTGCCGACCTCGAGCGACCCGAGGTCGTCCTCGCGGCCGAGCGTGATGGCGCCCTCGATCGTGTGGGCGCGCAGCGCCGCGATGGCGGGGATGCGCAGGCCGTCGCCGCCGAGGCGGTGCCCGCGCTGCGTGAGCCGCGTGACGGCGGTCTCGATCGCCTCGAGTGGGATGGGCTCCGCCACCGGCGCATCCGACGAGATCGTCACGGGCACGCCCGCCGCCACGAACTCGCCGAGCGGGTTGAAGCGCTCGCCCGGGGTGCCGATCGCCTGCTCCACGCCCTCGCCCCAGTTGCGGTAGTGCTGCGGCTGGTTCACGGGGCGGATGCCCGCGGCCGCCATGCGCCGGATCTGGTCGGGCGTCGGCAGGCCGCAGTGCTCGATGCGGTGGCGCGCGTCGGCGTCGGGATGCTCGGCCAGCGCGGCCTCGAGCGCATCCACGACCATGCCGATCGCCGTGGGCGACTGCGCGTGCGTCGCGGTCTGCAGGCCGGCGGCGTGCGCGCGGCGGATGAGCTCGGCGTACTCCGCGGGCTGGTGGTACAGCTGCCCCGTGCGACACGGATCGCCCACGTAGCCGTCGGGGAAGTACGCCGTCCAGCCGCCGAGCGTGCCGTCGGCGTACAGCTTGATGCCGGCGAACGACAGGTGCGCGTTGCCGAACGCGCCCACGAGGCCCATCTCGAGCGCCTCGTCGAGCAGGTGCGACAGCAGGTACATCGACACGCGCACGGGCAGGCCGCCGTCGGTGCCCGCGAGCCGCAGGTACATGTCGAGCTCGCGGCGCGACACCTGGCAGTCGCCGATCGCCGTGACGCCGCCGGCGAGGAAGCGCTCGGTCGCGGCGGCGAGCTGCCGCAGGTGCTCCTCGGGCTCGTCGGCGAGATGGAAGTTGGGGCCGTGATGCCCGACCTTCACGCCGCTGACGCCCGTGAGCACGTTGCACGCCGCATCCGACAGCTCGCCCGTGAGCTCGCCGTCGGCGCCGCGGAAGAAGGTGCCGCCCGCCGGGTCTGGGGTGTCGCGGTCGACGCCGCCGGCCGCGAGCGCGAACGAGTTCACCACGCCGCCGTGGCCCGACGCATTCATGAGGTAGACCTCGCGGTCGGTCGCGACCTCGTCGAGCTCGAACCGCGTCGGATGCCGCTGCTCGGCGAGGTTGCGGTGCTCGTAGCCGTACCCGCGCACCGGCCGGCCCTCGGGCATCCGCTCGGCCGCCGCACGCAGCAGCGCGACGATCTCGGGGATGCTGCCGGCCTGCTCGGGGCCGCAGTCGACCCACGTCATCATCTGCCCGAACATGAGCGGATGCGCGTGCGCGTCGACGAAGCCCGGCACCACCACCGCATCCCCCAGCTCCACGCGCTCGGGGGCGAGGCCCGCATCCCGAGCCGCGGCCTCGCAGTCGGCGAGGGTGCCGACGGCGAGGATGCGGCCGTCGTCGAGCAGCATCGCCTCGGCGGTGCCGTCGTGCGCGTCGGCCGTGTGGATGGTGCGGGCGACGACGATCGTGGGCGCCGACTGGGCGGGGCGGTCGAAGGGGGCGAGCTTCCTCATCGGATCGTGTGCTCCGTCGTGTCGGTGCGGGCGGTGAACGACTCGGTCACGGGGGCCTCGTCGGAGTGCTGCGGTGCGAAGTGCGTGCAGACGGCGGCGATGGCGGCCATGGCCGTGAACATGCCGAGCACCGACCAGACGCTGCCGGTCCAGCCCACGAGCAGGGTCGCGAACCAGGGCGAGAAGCCGGCCCACACCGCGGCGCCGACGCCGTAGCTGAGCGCGATCGACGTGTAGCGCGCCTGCGGGCGGAACATCTGCGCGAGGATCGCCGCGATCGGCGCGTACGTGCCGCTGAGGGCGATGCGCACGAGCGACGCGAGCAGGAAGACGAGCGGCTCGAGGCGGCCGGGCATGACGAGCAGGAAGGGCACGAACGTCGCGACCGAGGTGATGAGGCCCAGGTACATGACCCGCTTGCGGCCCCACTTGTCGCCGAGCCACGCGATGGGCAGCGTGACGAGGAACTCGACGAACGACGCGACGGTCATGGCGTCGAGGATGAGCGTCTCGCTGATGCCCACGTTCGGGCTCGTCGCGTACGACGTCGCGAACGTGGTCGCGAGGTAGTAGCCGCCGGTCGAGATCGGCAGCAGGCCGATGCCGAGCAGGATGGGCAGCCAGTTCGAGCGCAGCGCGAACGCGAGCGGCATCGACTGCTTGCGACCCTCGACCTTCTCGGCGAACACGGGCGACTCCTCGACCCGGTACCGCACCCAGAGGCCGACGCCGACGAGCACGATCGACAGCAGGAAGGGGATGCGCCAGCCGCCGTCGCGGATGAAGTCGTCGCCGATGCGCGACATGATCGCGAAGATGCCGGAGGCGAGCAGCGCGCCGGCGGGGTTGCCGAGCTGCGTGAAGCCGCCGTAGAACGTCTTCGACTTCGCGGGCGCGTGCTCGACGCTCATGAGCACGGCGCCGCCCCACTCGCCGCCGACAGCGAGGCCCTGCAGGGCGCGCAGCGCGATGAGCAGGATCGGCGCGAGGATGCCGACGTCGGAGTAGGTGGGCAGCAGGCCGACGGCGACCGTCGCGATGCCCATGAGCATGAGCGTGATGACGAGCGATCGGCGACGGCCGAGCTTGTCGCCGATGTGGCCGAAGATGATGCCGCCGAGGGGGCGCACGAGGAAGGCGACGGCGAAGGTCGCGAACGCCGCTGCCGTCTCGGCGACGGGGTCGTCGCTGGGGAAGAAGAGCGGGCCGAACACCAGGGCGGCGGCGGTCGCGTAGACGTAGAAGTCGTACCACTCGATGGTGGTGCCGACGAATGCGGCGAACCCGGCCTTCCTGGCCCGGGTGGTCTGCTGTGCGGTCATGGCGCCCGCTCCTTCGCGGTTCGAGACGGATGCCGGGGAGCGTACGCGCGTCTGGGGTGCTGGTCCAGCGCAGAACTCTGGTGCATCGCGTCTCGCGCTGGCGTTCTGGACGCTTCTTGGTGCAGGAGTCGCCCTTGCGGACCCTCCTTGGGTTCGTATGCTGGAGTCCTGCACGCGCTGTCGCGCGTTGTCCGGTTTCTCGCGGAGGTGCCCGTGGACGTCGACGTCGAGCTCGTACGGGCCCTGCAGGAGGACGGCCGCGCGAGCGTGCAGCAGCTCGCCCAGCGCCTGGGCCAGCCGCGCGCGAGCGTCGCATCCCGCCTCGCGCGCATGCTCGACTCGGGCGCCGTGCGCGTCGTCGCCGCCGTCGACCCCGCCTTCCTCGGCCAGCACGTGCTCGCCCACGTGTCCGTTCGGGTCGACGGCCCCGTCGAGCCCGTCGCCCAGCACCTGCGCGGCCTCGCCGAGACCGTGCTCGTCTCGGCCGTCGGCGGCACGTACGACCTCGTGACCGAGGTGCGCGTCGGATCCATGCCGCAGCTGCACGACCTGCTCGCCGACCTGCGCGCCGTCGCGGGCGTCGCCGACATCTCGACGCTCGTCTACACGGCCGTCGCGAAGGGCTTCTTCGTGTCGGACTACCGCGGCGACCTCGTGATCGACGACGTCGACACCGCGCTCATCGAGCTGCTGCAGCGCGACGGGCGGATGCGGTACCGCGCGCTCGCCGAGGCCGTGCGGCTGTCGCCGTCGGCCGTGACGACGCGCGTGCAACGGCTCGTCGCCGCCGGCGTCATCACGATCAGCGCCGTCGAGGCACGCGGCCTCACGCATCGGCAGCTGTCGATGGGCGTCGGCCTGCACCTCACGGGCGACGACGACGCCGTGCTGGCGGCGCTGCGCGAATGGCGCGGCGTCGACTTCGCCGCACGCACCATCGGCCGCTTCGACGCGGTCGCGACGCTCGTCGAGCCGTCGGCGGGCGCGCTGTACGCGAGCCTCGACCGCCTGCGCGGCCTGCCGGGCGTCGCGCGCCTCGAGGCGTGGCTGCACCTCGCGGTCGTGAAGGAGGACTACGCGAGGACGCTGCGCCCGGCGGTGGGGTGACCCCTCACCAGCTGGTCGAGGAGCGCGCGAGCCCCTGGGCGAGCCCGCGTCACGAGACCACGCGACCGCCGCTCGTGCCGAGCCACGCGCACGGTCGCGTCGAGCGGGCACGTCGCGTGGTCTCGTGACGGCTGCAGCCTTCGGCTGCGGCCTCCTCGACCAGCGGCAGGGAACCCAAGTTGCCCCGCACGCACCCGGCACGGGATCGTAGGGGCGTGCCGATCCCCCGCATCGCGACCGTGAGCGTCGCCGCCCTCGCGGCCCTGACGCTCGCCGCGTGCCAGGGCGGCCCGTCGCCCGACCCGACGTCGTCGGAGCCCGCATCCGGCCCGTCGCTGCGCATGCTCGTCGACGGCACGCCCGCCGAGGTCGACGTGCTGCAGACCCAGGTGGATGCGTGGAGCGAGACGTCGGGCTCCGACGTGCGCATCGTGCTCGCGTCGGACCTCGAGCAGCAGCTCGCGGAGTCGTTCGCGAACGCGAACCCGCCCGACGTGTTCGCGCTGCCCACGACGAGCCTCGAGCGCTACGAGGGCTACCTCGAGCCGTACGGCCGCTTCGCCGACGCGGGCGACATCGTGCCGTCGCTGCTCGACGTGGTGTCCGATGGCAGCGAGCTGCAGTGCGTGCCGCGGTCGGCGGATGCGACGACGCTCGCGATCTCGGAGCAGGCGTGGGCGGATGCGGGCCTCACCGACGCCGACGTGCCGACCACGTGGGAGCAGCTCGAGACGATCGCCGGCGCGCTCACGACCGACGACGCCGCGGGCCTCGCGATCGACCCCGACGCCGAGCACCTCGGCGCACTGCTGGCGCAGGCGGGCGGGGCGCTGGTCGACGAGTCGGGCGCCGTCGCCGACTCCCCCGAGAACGCCTCCGCGCTCGACCTCGCGGTGCGGATGCACGACGCGGGCGCGCTCGCCTGGCCGTCGGACCTCGGCGCCTCGTCGGCGGCGGCGGCGTTCGCGACGGGCGAGGCGGCGATGGCGTACGTCGACCTGGGCGACCTGCTCGCGGCCGAGGCCGCGGCGCCGGCCCCGAGCGAGACGCCCGACCCGACCTCCTCCGACGAGCCCGAGCGCATCGAGCCGACGGAGACGCTCGACGCGTCGGACGCGCCCGAGTCGGAGGGCGTCGACGAGAGCGCCGACCCGTCGGCGTCGCCCGACGCATCCGCATCCACCGACTCCGCTCCCGACGCGGCGGCGCTGCTCGACGGCGTGCGCCTCGTGCCGCTGCCCGCCGGCCCCGCGAACGCCGCGGCGTTCGCCTCGTCGTCGTGCTGGGCGATCCCTGCAGACACGCGCACGGGCGACGAGGCGCGCGATCTCATCGCCTTCCTCACGCAGGCCGGCCAGCAGGTCGAGCTCGCGGATGCGACGGGCACGGTGCCGGTCACGACGACCGCCGGTGCGACGTTCGCCGAGCAGCATCCCGAGCGCGCGGCGGTCGTCGCGGCGGTCGCGGGCGGCGCAGACATGGCGACGGTGCTCGGCCCGGCCGAGGCGACGGATGCGCTCGACGAGACGCTCGCGACGCTCGCGTCGGCGGAGCCGGGCGAGGCCGACGTGGCGGCCTTGCTCGCCGACCTGCAGACGCGCCTCGAGCAGCAGCTCGAGTAGCGCGGGTGTCCAGGCTCGCTGCCTAGCCTGGTGCCATGACCGGATCCCGCGCCGCGTTCCTGCCGCTCGCGATCGTGTTCGGTGGTGCCGCGCTGCTGTTCTTCATCGCCGAGCAGCCCGTCTGGATGGCGTTCGCACCGATGGCCTTCACGTTCCTCGTGCTGGGGCTCGTGCGCAGCGGCGACGAGCCCGACGACGAGGAGTCGACGCCCGACGCGTCGTGACGCTGCGCGCATGACGAGGGCCCGTGGTCGCACCACGGGCCCTCGTCGGCTGCTCAGGGGTGCAGCAGCACCTTCGTCCAGCCATCCTCGCGGCGGTCGAAGCGCTCGTACGCATCCACCGCGTCGTCGAGGCCGACCTCGTGCGACACGATCCACGACGGCGTCGCACGGCCGGCGACGATGAGGTCGCGCAGCTGGCGGTCGTAGCGCTTCACGGGCGCCTGTCCGGTGCCGAGCTGCTGGCCCTTCGTGAAGAAGGTGCCGAAGTCCCAGCCGATCCGCCCCTCGGCGGCACGCTCGTCAGGAGCACCCGGATCCTCGGGCACGAAGACGCCGACGACGCCGATGCCGCCGTGCACCTGCACGGCCTGCACGAGCGCGTCGAGCGTCGCCTCCGGGTGCTCGTCGCCCTGCGGGTCGTGCGCCTGCCAGCCGACGGCTTCGACGCCGCGCTCCGTGCCGGCACCGCCGGTCGCCTCGAGGATCTGCTCGACGGGGTCGCCCTTCGAGTCGTCGATCGGGATGGCGTCCGCGCGCTCGGCGAGCGCGAGACGGTCGGGGCGGCGGTCGACGACGAACACCTCGCGCGCACCCATGATGCGCGCGCTGTGCGCGGCCATGAGGCCCACGGGTCCCGCGCCCATGATGGTGACGCGATCGCCGGGCGCGAGTCCCGACATCGCGACGCCGTGCCAGCCGGTGGGGAAGATGTCGGAGAGCATGGCGAAGTCGAGCTCGTGCTCGTCGCCCTCCGGCAGCCGCAGGAGGTTGAAGTCGGCGTACGGCACGCGCAGGCGCTCGGCCTGACCGCCGCGATACGGGCCCATGTTCGCGTAGCCGTACGCGGCGCCCTGCATGCCCTCGTTCGGGTTCGTGCGCTCGCAGAACGACGTCCAGCCTGTGAGGCACGACCGGCACGAGCCGCAGGCGACGTTGAACGGCACGGCGACGCGGTCGCCGACGCGGATGCGCTCGACGCCGGGGCCGACCTCCTCGACGATGCCCATGTTCTCGTGCCCCAGCACGGTCCCCGCCTCGACCGCGGTACGCCCCTCGTACATGTGCAGGTCGGAGCCGCAGATGTTCGTGGTGGTGATGCGCACGACCGCATCGGTGGGAGCCTCGATCGTCGCGTCGGGAACCTCCTCGAGCGCGACCTCCTTCGGGCCTCGATAGACGATGGCTCGCATGGCGTCCTCCTCTTCGTCGTGGTGGTCGTCCCACGGTCGCAGCGGTCGACGCGTCGCACGACGGCCTTGCGCGCGGCCCACGGACCCCGTACCGCGCACCCACGCAAGGCCGCCGGCGCCGACGCGTGCCGACGCACTTCGACCAGGAGCGCGCAACCCCCGACGCCGGCGACGGACACCGGCCTACGCTCGCCCAATGCGCCGACTCGTCGCCGCCGTGCTCGCGGCGCCCGTGCTGCTGCTCGCCGGGTGCGGGCTGCAGATCCCCGTCGATCCCGACGGCACGCTCGACGACGTGCGCGGCGGCACGCTGCACGTGGGCGTCTCGCCGCACGAGGGATGGGCCGAGGTCGTCGACGGCCAGGGCGTCGGCCGTGAGGCCGAGCTCGTCGAGGGGTTCGCCGACTCGCTCGACGCGCAGGTCGAATGGACCGAGGGCGGCGAGGAGCACCTCATGGAGGCGCTCGAGGCCGGCGACCTCGACCTCGTGATCGGCGGGCTCAGCGACGCGACGCCGTGGACGACCCATGCGGCGATCACCCGCACGTACCTCACGACGACCGACGAGACCGGCGCCTCCACGAACCACGTCATGGCGACGCCGCTGGGCGAGAACGCCTTCCTCGTGGCGCTCGAGACCTTCCTCACCGAGGAGCTGCGGTGACGACGCGCACGGCGTCGTTCGGCGCGACCGAGCTGCCGGAGCGCGAGCGCGACCTGCTGCGTCGCGCCGTGCGCCTCGAATGGGTCACCCTCGCGTTCCTCGCGGTGACCGTGACGCTCGTGTACCTCACGGTCGGCAGCTCGCAGGCGATGCGCGCGGCGTTCTTCGAGGACCTGCTGTCGTTCATCCCGCCGATCGCGTTCCTCGTCGCCGTGCGCATCATCCGCACGGCGCCGAGCGAGCGGTTCCCGTACGGCCTGCACCGCACCGTGGGCATCGGCCACCTCGTGTCGGCGGTCGCGCTCACGGGCATGGGCACGTTCCTCATCGTGGAGTCCATCTCGACGCTCGTCGCCGCCGAGCACCCGACGGTCGGCACCGTGGTCGTGCTCGGACACGTCGTGTGGCTCGGCTGGCTCATGATCGGCGTCATGGCGCTCACGATCGTGCCGCCCATCGTCATCGGCCGCATCAAGATCCGGCTCGCCGAGCGGCTGCACGACAAGCTGCTCTACGCCGACGCCGACATGAACAAGGCCGACTGGACGACCGCGGTCGGGTCGATCGTCGGCGTCACCGGCATCGGGCTCGGCATCTGGTGGCTCGACTCGGCGGCCGCGCTCTTCATCGCCGTCGGCATCCTGCGCGACGGGCTGCGCAACCTGCGCATCGCCGTGCTCGACCTCATCGACCATCGCGCGACGACCGTCGACCACGACCGCCCGCATCCGCTCGAGGAGCGGCTGACGCAGCGGATGCGCAGGCTCGCGTGGGTGTCGGATGCGGGCTGCCGCGTGCGCGACCAAGGGCATGTGCTGCACGCGGAGGTCTTCCTCGTCGCGCGCCGGGGTCGCGTGTCGCAACGTCGGCTCGACCACGCCGCGCGCGCAGCCCGCTCGCTCGACTGGAAGCTGCAGGACGTCGTGATCGTGCCGGTCGCCGAGGTGCCCGAGGACGTCACGGGCGGCCGTCGTCGAGCGGCTGCGATCGGTGGAGTCGAACGCGACTGAGGCCGCGTCGGCAGCAGCCGGCGCGCATTCCTCGTGCTGGGGCTCGTGCGGAGCGGCGACGAGCCAGACGACGACGGATCGACGCCCGACGCGTCGTAGCGCCGCGTCCCGGCACGTGTGCGCGGCTCAGTCGAGCTGCACCGTGCCGCTCTCGCCGCCCTTCGGCTCGCCCGTCACCCTCGAGGTGACGAGGCTCACGAGCGTCGCGAGCCGGCCGGGGCTGTCCCAGTACTGGGCGCTGGCGGAGTCGACCTTGAGCAGCGTCGCCTTCGACTCCCGCGGGCCCTCGGGGAACCACGCGTCGACCACCGGGTTCCACAGCGACTCGAGCAGCGCCGGGTCGTCGACGACCGCCGCCGTGCCCGAGATCGACAGCCACGACGAGTCCCCGCTGAACGAGACGCCCACCGCCGGGTCGACGCCCACGTGCTGCACGAGCGGCGCGTCGCCGCCCACGATGAACCACAGGTCGCCGTCGAACTCCCGCTCCTGCACCGTCAGCGGATGCGCCTGCAGCATCCCCTGCTCGTCGCGCGTCGTGAGCATCGCGAACCGGAATCCCTCCAGCATCGCCTGCACCTGCTCGAGCTCGGTCTTCGCCATCGTCGGCTCCTCTCATCGGTCGTCCCAGGCTCGCGAGCACCACCCCGACCGCGCGCCCCGTTGCGGATCGCGAGCGCGCGTGCTCCCCTGCGCGCGCATCCGCAAGGCCCTGCGCCGGATGCGGGCGGCCGACATCGTGGAGGCATGGCCGACCTCCACGTGACCCTGCCCTCCGGCACCGTGCTCGCGCTCTCGAACGCGGGCACGCCGTTCGCCGAGGACCTCGTGATCCTCTGCAACCCGCGTGAGGTCACGGGGTTCGTCGATCCCGACCCCTCGGTGACCGTGCGGCATCCCGTGCATCTGCTCGTCGCGGATCCGGTGGTGCAGGATGCGGAGGTCGTCGTGACGCCGCAGCAGCATGCGGCTGCGATCGCCGAGTACGTGCGCGAGGCGCGGCAGACGGGTGCGCGCACGGGCGCGCAGGATCTGCAGCGCATCGGCGTCGTCGGCTGGGGCAGCGGCGCGCTGCTCGCGGCGGCGCTCGTGCTCGACCACTCGGAGCTGTTCGCCAACGTGGCGCTCATCGCGCCCGACCTCGGCGAGGAGGGCACGCACGACGAGCCGCTGCCCGACACCGGCGACGGCCCGTCTGTCGGCACGCTCGGCGACCGCCTCGCGCGGGGCCTCGAGCCCGACGAGGACATGGCGGAGCTGTCGAGCGACGGCGCCGAGTCGATCGCTCAGCGGTGGGCGAGGGTGCCCGTCGCGGGTGCCGTGCTCGTCATCGATCCCGAGCGGCCGGCGGACGCGAGCACGACGGACGTCGAGTGGGCCACGGGCGCGCTCGTCGGCGAGTGGGATCGGGTGCTCACCCACGTGCAGCACATCCCCGACGACGTGAAGGAGGAGGAGCGTCCATGACGAAGGACCTGTCGAAGGGCGACCGCGTGAGCTGGACGACGTCGCAGGGTCGCACGCAGGGGAAGGTGCTCGAGCGGCGCACGAAGGACTTCCAGCACGACGGCCAGCGCTTCACCGCATCCGATGACGAGCCCGCGTACATCGTCGAGTCCGAGAAGACCGGCGCGACCGCCGCGCACAAGGGCTCGGCGCTGCGGCGGCTGCAGGACTGACGCGGTCACCACGCACGACACGACACGACACGGAGGAAGACGCATGGATCTGGGCATCGCAGGCAAGGTCGCGCTCGTCACGGGCGGAGACTCGGGCATCGGCTGGCACACCGCGCGGGTGCTGCTGGAGGAGGGCGCGACGGTCGTCCTCAGCGACAAGGACGCCGACAGCCTGCGCGAGGCGGCCGATCGGCTCGAGGCCGACGCGGACAGGCTCTTCGCCTTCCCTGCCGACGTGACGAGCGTCGAGTCGCTCGCCGCGCTGCACGCGCGCGTCGCCGAGTCCGTCGGCGAGATCGACATCCTCGTGCAGTCCGCGGGCGTGACGGGTGCGCAGGGCCTCTTCCACGAGATCGACGACGCCGGCTGGGTCGACACGGTCGAGATCGACCTGCTCGGCCCCGTGCGGCTCGTTCGCGAGTTCCTCCCCGACCTGCGCAGCGGCGGCTGGGGTCGGCTCGTGCTGCTCGCGTCGGAGGACGCGGTGCAGCCGTACGACGACGAGCTGCCGTACTGCGCCGCGAAGGCCGGCATCCTCGCGCTGTCGAAGGGTCTGTCGCGCAGCTACGCGAAGGAGGGGCTGCTCGTGAACGCCGTCTCGCCCGCGTTCATCCACACGCCCATGACCGACGCGATGATGGACAAGCGGGCCGACGAGCGCGGCACCGACCGCGACGAGGCCATCGAGTCGTTCCTCGACGAGGAGCGGCCGTACATGGAGCTCGGCCGCCGAGGCGAGCCCGAGGAGGTCGCGGCCGTCATCGCCTTCCTCTGCTCCGACCTCGCCTCGTTCGTGAACGGGTCGAACTATCGTGTCGACGCGGGCTCCGTCGCGACCATCTGACGCGATGGCGCTGCCGACGCTCGTCACGATCCACGGCCTCGGGCTCGACGCCGCGTCGTTCGCGCCGATGCTCGCGCGCGTCGCCACGCGCTTCGACGTGCACGGCGTCGACCTGCCCGGCTTCGGAGCGCGGCGCGATGCGCCGTGGACGAGCGTCGATGCCGTCGCGCACGACGTCGCCCGCGAGATCACCCTTGCTGCGGGCGACGAGCCGTGGATGCTCGTCGGCCACAGCATGGGTGGGCGGATCGCGTCGATCGTCGCCGCGCTGCTGCGCGACGCGGGAGCACCGATGCCCGCCGGCATGGCGCTGCTGGCCCCGTCGCCCGTGACTCGGGAGCCCATGCCGGCGGCGAAGCGCACCGAGATGCTCGATTGGGCGCGCACGGGCGCGATCGACGCGGACGCGGCGCGCGCGTTCGTCGACGCGAACGTCGGCTCGCCGCTGCCTGCGAACCTCGACGCGCGTGCGGTGCGCACCGTGCGATCCGGGGATGCGGCCGCGTGGATCGCGTGGCTCGAGTCGGGCAGCCGCGAGGACTGGCACGAGGAGGTCGGTGCGCTCGACGTGCCGGCGGTCATCGTCGCGGGCGACGCCGACGACGACCTCGGCAGCGCGGCGCAGCCGACCCTGGCGGCCGCGACGCATCCGCGCGCCCGGCACGTCGCGCTGGCGGGAGCGGGGCACCTCATCCCGCTCGAGCGACCCGCCGAGGTCGCCGCGGCGGTCGACGAGCTCTGGCAGCAGCACGCGTGAGTCGGTCGTGGACGCCTCACGCGGCGCTCAGTCGCGCGGAGGCGTGCGGAGCGAGTCGACGAACGCGATCTTCTCGATGACGGGGCCGGGCAGCACGAACGGGTAGAGATCGCGACGGCCGAGCGACCGATTCACGACGTTCATGGCCGTGGCAAAGGGCAGCCAGGTCTCGACGATCAGCTCCTTCGCCGACGCATGCATCGGCAACGGTGCGAGCCCGAACGCATCCGCGGTCTCCAACGAGTCGTGGATGTGGAGCAGATGCGCGAACGACTCCGCGAAGTCCTCGTACGGGTGCATCGTGGCGTACGCGCTGAGGAACCGGTCCTGCCACCCGGCGGGCGGGCCCTCGCGGTAGTGGCGATCGATCTCGCCCTGATAGTCCGCGCGCTCGTCGCCGAAGAGCGCCCTGGCCTCGTCGATCCGGTCGGTGCCCTCGACGAGCCGCCACTCGACGTAGTGCCCGCTCTCGTGCCGGAAGTGCCCGAGCATGGTGCGGTACGGCTCGGCGAGCTGTCGTCGCACGCGCTCGCGGTGGCTGTCGTCGCCCTCCGCGAGGTCGATCGTGACGATCCCGTCGGCGTGGCCGATCGTGACGTCGGCGCGCACGCTCGACAGCAGGTCGAAGCGCAACGGCTGGCCGTCGTCCCCGTCGACGGGGAAGCCGAGGCGGTGGAGGTCGCGGAGCAGGTGGCGCTTCGCCTCCTCGGCCAGCGGCCACAGTCGCAGCCCCTCCTCGTCGTCGTCATCCGGTCGAGTGCGCGTGCGTGCGCAGGACTCGCAGAGCGCATCGGGCTCGGCAGCCCAGTTGCACCGCACGAGGTCGGCGTTCGCGCATCGACCGGGCCAGGCGTCTCCGGACTGCGCGGGCGCGAGCATGGCGTCGCCCTGCAGGTCGTAGAGCAGCGTCGTGCGACAGCGCTCGCAGCGGATGGAGTCGAAGAAGACCTCGTTGGCGCAGGCCGGGCAGGTGAGGCGACGCATCGGGATGACTCCTGTCTCGCGGCTGCGCGCGCCGGGCGGCGGCGCGTGGCCACTGCGAGGCTAGGCAGCGGCGAGCGACGACGGCGACGGTTGACAGCGACCGCTCCGACTGCGATGCGGCGCCGTGAAGATGATTCAGCGACCTCTACCACCTCGACCGCCACGTCGGGCCCGATGATTCGGTGCCGTACGCTCGAACGAATGGGAACGCTGACGTATGGCGGGTCGACCGCCTACGAGATCGACGACCGCACGTTGGCGCATCTCGAGGCCGTGATCGTGACGAAGCTGCGCCGCCGGGAATACCTCACCCTGGGGTGGGCGATCGAGGCGCACGAGGGCAGCGGACGCGTGCACCTCTCGCTGCACGAGGCCGTGCCGCTCGAGTTCGCGTACCGGCACGCCGAGCGGCACCGCCTCAACCGCATCTGGATCGAGGCGATCATGGAGCAGGCGAACTCCGCGCAGGGCGTCATGCTCATGACCGAGGACGAGGCGATGCAGGCGGCGGACCACGCCACCGCGGACGACGCGGACGCATCGAGCTGAGGTGCACGACATGGCGACGCACGACCTGAGCATCGGCGCACGGGTGCGCAGCACGATCGACCTCGGCGGCATCGTGCGCCCCTTCATCCAGGCGGGCGAGCCCGGACGGATCGAGGCGCTCGACGACGAGGGCGGCTACGTCGTGCGCTTCGACGCGTGCCACCGATCGATGGGCGTGCACGCGGACGAGGTCGCGCGTGCGGAGGAGCCGGCGCGGCGCTGAGGCCCGTGACCGCGCGCGGCGCGCGCGGTCGATCCGCTCAGCGGCGACCGAGGCGGCGCTCGCCGCCGCTGCCGGTGACGTACGGCAGGCCGTAGTGCGCGTAGACCTCGGGCTCGAGCGCTGCCTCGAGCTCGCCGTCGGTGTCGATCGATGGCGCGTCCTTCACGAGCTTCTTGTCGTGCACGACGTTGAGGTGCTTCGGCGTGACGGTCGCGCCGTCGAGCGGCACGAAGCGCAGCCGGTAGCGGCCGAGGATGCCGGTGCGCACCGCAGCGAACGCCGGGGTCTCGGTCGCGGTGTCGAAGTAGATGCTCTCGAGCGGACCGATGGTGTCGCCGGAGGGATCGACGACGTTCGACCCGATCCAGTCGCGGATGCTTGCAGCCTCGAACATGCTGTCCTCTCGTGCGCCGACGATCGTGCGCTCGGCTCACCGTCCCACGCGCAGGGGGTCGTGCGGTGCGGCTTGCGCTGCGAGCGCGTCGGACCTAGGGCAGCGCGCCGTCGACGTCGCCGAGCACGATCGTGCGCAGGTGCCGTGCGAAGCCGCTCGGCGCGCGGCCCTCGGCGCGGCCCGAGGTGCGCACCGAGGCCCGGGCGGTCGGCACGACCCGTCGGCGGGCATCCACCAGCGCGGCGACGAGCGACACGTCCTCGTGCGCCGCGAGCGGCGGGAACCCGCCGACGGCCCGGTAGGCGTCGAGGCGGACGCCGAGGTTCGCCCCGTGGATGCGGTCGCCCTGCTGCGAGCGCGCGTGCCAGCGGGCGAGCGCTGCGGCGCTCTCGTGGCCGGGCGGCAGGTGCACGAGGCCCAGCACGACGTCGGCCCCGCGGTCGGCGTGCCCGAGGTGCACGGCGAGCCAGTCTGCGGGCACCACGCTGTCGGCGTCGGTCGACGCGATCCACACCGCGGCGGGATCGGTGCCGTGGCCGTCGTCGCCCGCGGCGTCGACGCCGACGTGGCGCGCGACGCCGACGCGTGCGGCATCCGTCACGACGACGTCGACGCGCTCGTGCGCAGCGGCGAGGGCGGCGGTGTCGTCGCGGCACGCGTCGGCCACGACGACGCAGCGCGTCCGTACGCCGAGCGCCTCGACGGTCGCTCGCGCGATCGCGATCGCCGCGAGGCACCGATCGATGCGCTCCGCCTCGTCACGGGCCGGCACGACGATGCGCACCTCGCGGATCCTCGTCATCGGTCCGCCTCGGGCATCGCCACGCGGGAGGCGCGCAGCTCGATGCGCACGTCGGCGTCGGCGTACGACGCTGCGCGTGGCGGGGTCGCCGGACCGTCGAAGGCTCGATGCACGGCGTCGGCGTCGAGGGGCCAGCCGCGCACCGCGTGCCGCCAGTGGCACAGCACGACGGCGCCGTCGGCGGCGAGGCTGTCGCGCACGCGGTCGACGAGCGCGTCGAGCGCCGCCGGCGACAGGAAGTACCCCACCTCCGACAGCACCACGAGGTCGAAGCGACCCTCGGGCCACGCGTCGGGCGCCTGCCCGTGCAGCAGGCGCACCGGCAGCCCCGCCGTGCGTGCGGCGGCTCGCTCGAGCGCCGCCGCCGACGCGTCGATCGCGACCACCTCGTCAGCCCGCTCGGCGAGCGCGGCGGTCGTGACGCCCGTCGAGCACCCCACCTCGAGCACACGGCCCAGCCGCTCCTGCGGCAGCATCGCGAGCAGCAGGGCGCGCTTGCGCCGCTCGTACCAGCGGTCGTCGGCGCCCCACGGCTCCGCACGCTCGGCGTGCAGCCGATCGAGACGATCGTCGACGATCCGCGGTGCGATGACGTAGCGCTCGACGCCGTCGCGGAAGCGCTCGAGCACGTGCTCGCCGAGCAGCACCTCGTCGCCCGGCTCGTCGGACAGCGGATGCACCTGGCTCGCGTGGGCGTCGATCGCCCGCCGCTTCGCCGTCCGCTCGTGCTCGTCGAGCGCGAGGTGCACGACCTGCACGCCCGAGAGCGCGGATGGCTCGCTCGCGTGGAGCAGCCAGATCGGGTACTCGAGCAGGCGCGCATCCGTGCGCACCGCTGCGATCGCGGCGGCACGGCCGGCGGCCTCGTGGTCGGGGTGGCCGTCGCCGCGATGGGGCGCGACGAGCAGCGCGTCGCGGCCATCGCCCACGAGCTCGACGATCGCGGTCACGACGTCGTCCTCATGCGCGGCGACCTCGCCATCGGGGATGCCGAGATGCACGAGCCGCTCGTGGTCGATCCCGAGCGTCGCGGCCGCGACCACCGACTCGCGTCGCCGACGCTCCCCGAGCGCCGCGCGCGAGTGCGTCGGCGAGCGCGGATGCGAAGCGTCGCCGTCGGTGACCAGCAGCACGGTCGTCGGCACGCCCGCTGCGGCGCACCGCGCGAGCAGGCCGCCCGCGCCGAGCGACTCGTCGTCGGGATGCGCGGCCACCACCACGACCCGCTCGGCCGTCGCGACGTCGATCTCGGGGCCGACGGCATCCGCCCACCGCTCGACGGGCGTGCCCGCCTCGGCGTGGTGGAAGGTCATCAGGGCGCCTCGTCGAGCAGGGCGCGGCCCAGCGCGGCATCGTCGCGCTCGGCATGGTGCTGCCGCACGTACACGCGCAGGTCGTCGACCCGCTGCGCGTGCTCGACGTCCATCGCGAGCGGCGCCGGCCCCATCGCGTGGTCGGCGCAGCGCACGACGTCGTCGACGACGGCTGCGACGATGCCGCGCACGCGCAGCGCGAGCACGGCGGGGTCGACCATCTGCCGCGCCGAGTCCGCGTGCGCCGCCGCCTCCGCGAGCGCGGCGCGCCCCGCTGCGAGCCCTCGGTCCACCCGGCCGAGCATCGCGAGCGCCAGCTGGTCGGGCTCGCGTCGCCGGCTCGCCGCGAGCATGGTGCGAGCGATGCCCGTCGCGCCGCCCAGCCAGACCGCCGCGACGCCGATGCCGCCCCAGGCGAAGCCCGGCCGCTCGAGGTACCAGCCGGGCGCACCCACCGCGATGCCGGGCACCCGCTCGAGGCGGATGGGGACGCTCGGCACGTCGGCGAGGCCGTGCGATGCCCACGCGTCGGCACGCTCGACCGCGACGCCGCCGTGCCGCAGCGGGATCGAGAACAGCCCGCGGTCGGCGCCGGCGACGGCCGTCACGAGCGCCCGATCGAGCCTGCCGGCGAGCGAGCACCAGGGCTTCGACCCCGACAGCGACCAGTCGGCACCCGAGCGCACGGCCGAGAGCCGATGCCCCGGCCCCTCGGCCGCGAACACGCCCCACCGGGCGTCGGCCGGCGGGGCCATCCCGGCCTCGTGCAGGATCGCGAGCGCGTCGAGATGCGGCTCGATCGTGCGCGCGACCCCGAGGTCGATCGAGGCGATCGACGCGAGCGCCGACCACAGCGTCGCGGTGGCGCCCTCGCCCGGATGCGGCAGAGCCGCCGCGACCTCCGGGGCGACGTCCAGCGCGCCCGCGATCCGCTCGTCGTGCGCCACCGCCTGCCGAGCGAGCCGAGCGGCGACCGCCACGGACGACCCCTCCGCGCCCGTGAGCAGCACCGTCGGCTCCGGCTCGTCGCCCGCCGCGAGCGGGCGTGCGGAGGCGGAGGTCATGTCGCGACGCTAGCCACGGCTCGGCCGGACGCGTGCCCCCTTGCGCGATGCTGCACGGAGTGGGAGGCGGGGCCCGACCGACCGACGCGCACCGTCGCACCATCCGCCCAGCATCCGCAAGGCCGCGCGCCGCACCCGCCGAGGTACCTAGCGTCGAGTGCATGGCTGACCAGTACACGTTCGCAGACCCGACCACGCTCTACGCCGACATCGACACGAAGGCCATCTCGCAGGACGGCTCCGGCCTCGACTCCGAGATGCGCGACCGCGCCGACCTCGGCGAGCAGACCTACCGCGGCACCGGTCGCCTCGAGGGCCGCAAGGCGCTCGTCACGGGCGGCGACTCCGGCATCGGCGCGGCGACCGCCATCGCGTTCGCGCGCGAGGGCGCCGACGTCGCCATCTCGTACCTGCCCGAGGAGGAGTCCGACGCGCAGCGCATCGTCGCCCTCATCGAGGAGGCAGGCAGGAAGGCCGTCGCGCTGCCCGGCGACATCACCGACCGCGAGACGAGCCGCACCGCGATCGACGAGACCGTCGCGCAGCTCGGTGGCATCGACATCCTCGTCGCCAACGCCGGCCGGCAGCAGTACGTGAACGAGATCGCCGACCTCACCGATGAGTCGTTCGACGAGACGTTCAAGACCAACGTCTACCCGCTGTTCTGGATGGTGAAGGACGCCGTGCCGCACATGCCGCCGGGTTCGACGATCATCGCGACGTCGTCGATCCAGGCGTACTCGCCGTCGTCGCACCTCGTCGACTACGCCTCGACGAAGGCGACGCAGAACGCGATGTGCAAGGCGCTCGCGCAGCAGCTCGCGCCCAAGGGCATCCGCGTGAACGTCGTCGCCCCGGGACCCATCTGGACGCCGCTGCAGACCGCGGGCGGCCAGCCGACGGATGCGCTGCCGGACTTCGGCGAGCAGACGCCGCTCGGCCGCGCCGGCCAGCCTGCAGAGCTCGCGCCCGCGTACGTCTTCCTCGCCTCGCCCGAGTCGAGCTACGTCGTCGGCGAGACCCTCAACGTCAACGGCGGGATGCCCACGCCGTGACCTTCGCGTGGCAGGTGGGCTCCGGCCCGCGCTGGCAGGACGGCGAGCCCGTCGACGCCCCGGTGGACGGCCGGGACGCCGACGGCTACGCCGACCTGCGCACCTACGCCACGATCGGCGACGGTCGCACGGTCGCGCTCGTGTCGCGCGGCGGCAGCATCGACTGGCTGCCGCTGCCGTCGCTCGACTCGCCGCCGCCGTTCGCGGCGCTGCTCGACGCGCCGACCGGCGGCGCCATCCACCTGGCTCCCGTCGAGGAGCACACCTCGAGCCGCCGCTACGTCGACGGCGGCAACGTGCTCGAGACCACGTTCACGACCGCGTCGGGCGTCGTGAAGGTCACGGACTCGCTCAACACCGGCCAAGCCGGCCGGCTGCCGTGGTGCGAGCTCGCCCGTCGCATCGACGGCGTCTCGGGTCGCGTGCGGCTGCGCGGCGAGATCGCGCCCGGCACGCTGCTCGGCGCCGCATCCCCATGGGCGAGCGACACGGTGCACGGCACGGTGCTGCGCGTCGACGGGCTCACGCTCGCGCCGCGCACGCTGCACGACTCGGGCGTCGACGTCGAGGAGCGCCGGGTCGTCGCCTGGTACGAGACCTCCCAGGGGTCGCGGCACCTGCTCGGGCTCGTCGCGACCGACGAGGAGCCCCTGCCGCTGCCGTCGCCCGAGGCGATGGATGCGGGCGTCGACCGCACGATCGAGACCTGGGTGCGCTGGACACGCTCGTGCGACTACGACGGCCCGTGGAGCACGGCGGTCGCACGCAGCGCGCTCGTGCTGAAGCAGCTCATCCACGCCCCCTCCGGCGGCATCGCGGCGGCCGCCACCACGTCGCTGCCGGAGTCCCGCACCGAGCCGAAGGGCTGGGACTACCGCTTCTCGTGGGTGCGCGACACCGCGTACTCGCTGTCGGTGCTGCTGCAGCTCGGCGTGCTCGAGGAGGTGCACGCGGCGATGTCGCACATGCTGCGCGTGCTGCGAGCGCAGCCCGACGCGACGTCGGTGCTGCACGCGCTCGACGGCAGCGATCCGGGCTCGGAGGTGACCGAGCACGACGTGCCCGGATGGCGCGGCGCGCAGCCCGTCGTGACCGGCAATCGCGCCACGGGGCAGCTGCAGCTCGGCGTCTACGGCGACCTCTTCAGCATCGTGCAGCTGTACGTCGACGCCGGCAACGTGCTCGATGCGCCCACCGGCCGCCTCATGACCGAGATCGCCGACCTCGCCGCCGACCGGTGGCGGTCGAAGGATGCGGGCATGTGGGAGCTGCCCGACGAGCAGCACTACACGTCGTCGAAGCTCGGATGCTGGCAGGCGCTGCAGCACGCGGCGCACCTCGCGGACGTCGGGCAGATCCCGGGCGACGCCGATCGCTGGCGCTTCGAGGCCAACGCGATCCGCGAGTGGGTCGACGAGCACTGCTGGTCGGAGACGCACGGCGCGTACGTCTGGTACCCGGGATCCGAGCGGCTCGACGCGTCGATCCTGCTGCACGCGATCAGCGGCTTCGACCGCGGCGAGCGCATGCGGTCGACGCTCGACGCCATCGAGCGCGACCTGACCTTCGATGGCCACGTCGTGCGCTGGTCGGGCGCCGAGCAGGAGGAGGAGTCGTTCGTCGCCTGCTCGTTCTGGATGGTCGCCGCCCGCGCGCTCTGCGGTCAGGTCGACGTCGCGCGCGAGCGCATGGACCACCTCGTCGCGACCGTGCCGAACGACGTCGGCATCATGGCCGAGATGGTCGAGCCCTCGACGGGCGCCTTCGCCGGCAACCTGCCGCAGGCGCTCAGCCACCTCGCGCTCGTGAACGCGGCCCTCACCATCCGGTCCGTCGAGCGCGGCGATCTCGACGGCGCCGAGGCGTAGCGCGCATGCCGTCGCTCGCCGCCCGGGTCGCCGCGTCGCCGGGCGCGGCCGGTCGTGGCATCGCCGCCGCCGTCACGCCCGACCGGCTCGTGCTCGCCGGCAAGGCGGCCCTCGCCGCGATGATCGCCTGGCTCGCCGCGCGCCTGCTGCCCGGCTTCCTCGACGACTACGCGTACTACGCGCCCTTCGGCGCCGTCGTCGCGATGATGCCGTCGGCCGTCGACTCGCTGCGCACGAGCCTCTACACGTTCCTCGGCCTCGGCCTCGGCGGCGGACTCGCCGTGCTCGCCTACCTCTCGGCGCTGCCGGCGCTCGCCACGGTGCCGATCGTCATCGTGGTCGCGGTGCTCGTCGCCGGTCTCATGCCCATCGGCCCCGGCCGCGACTACGTGCCCGTCGCGGCGATCTTCGTGCTCATGTCGAGCGGCGGCGATCCCGAGATGTTCGGCACCGCCTACGTCGCGCTCACCGCGATGGGACTCGTCATCGGCACCGTCGTGCACCTCGCGATCCTGCCGCCGCTGCGCACCCTGCCCCTCGAGCGTCGCCTCGCGACGCTGCGCGCGGCCGCGGCGTCGCTGCTCGACGACGTGGCCGCCCAGCTCGAGGATGCCGAGCAGCCCGCCGTGTCGCTCGAGGAGCGCGCCGCCGGGCTGCAGCGCGCGGTCGACGACGCGCAGTCGGCACTCACGGATGCGCAGCGCACGCGCCGCGCCAACGTGCGTGCGATCGGCGGCAGGCATACGCTCTCGATGAGCACCGTCCACATGGGTGAGCTGCGGGCGACGGTGCGCGAGCTCGTGGCGCTCGCATCCGTCGTGTCCGACGAGCGCACGACCGTCGCCGTGCCCGACGACCTGCCCGCCGAGACGCGTGCATCCCTGGCGGAGGCGCTCCGCGACCTCGCCCGCGCCGTCGACGACCACGGCGGCTCCGACGCGATCGTCGACACGTGCGCGCGTGCTGCCGAGGCGCTGCGCGCCTGGGATGCGCCGTCGACCGCGGCCGACGCCGCTGCCGGCGCGCTCGCCCACCACCTCGTGGCGCTCGAGCAGCGCATCCACGGACGCCCTGCGGAGGACGCCTGACGGATCACGGCACGGGTCGACCGCCCGTGACGCCGATGACCGCGGCCGACGTGTACGTCGCCTCCTCCGACGCGAGGTAGACGTAGGCGCCCGCGAGCTCCGACGGCTGGCCAGCGCGACCGAACGGGGTGTCGTGCCCGAACTCGGCCATCTTCTCGTCGGGGAAGCCGGTCGCGGGGATGAGCGGCGTCCAGATCGGGCCCGGCGCCACGGCGTTCACGCGGATGCCGCGCGGCCCGAGCTCCTCGGCCAGCGCCTCGACGAACGCGCGCTGCGCCGACTTCGTCATCGCGTAGTCGATGAGCCCCGCCGAGGGGTCTGCGGACTGCACCGACGACGTCACGATGATCGAGCCGCCGCTGGGCAGATGCGGCACCGCCTCGCGGGCGAGCACGAGCATCGCCGTGAGGTTCGTGGTGAAGACGCGCTGCGCGCCCTCCCACGTCACGCCCTCGATGCCGCCGCGCTCGCGCTGATGGCCCGCGTTCGACACGAGCACGTCGAGCCCGCCGAGCGCATCGACGGTCTGCGCCACGGCGTCGATGCACGCCTGCTCGTCGCGGAGGTCGAGCGCGAACGCGACGCCCGTCTGCCCCGCGTCCTCGATCTGGGCGAGCGTCGCCGCCGCATCCTCCGCCTCCTCGGGCAGGTGCACGATCGCGACGTCGGCACCTTCGCGCGCGTAGGCGATCGCGACGGCGCGGCCGATGCCGGAGTCGCCGCCCGTGATGAGCGCGCGGCGGCCCACGAGCCGGCCACGGCCGATCCAGCTCGTCTCGCCGTGGTCGGGCGCCGGATCCATCGGTGCCGTGAGGCCCGGCTGGCTCGGCTGCTGCTGCACGGGGAAGTCGGTCGGATGCTGCTCAGTCACGATCATCGCCTCCTGACGGGGTCGGGTGGCCCAGACGATCAGGGATGCGGCGCTGACGGGACCCCCTTGCGCCGCGTGGGAGGCCGGGCGACCTAGGCTCGGCCAGGGGCGAGGAGGTGACCGTGCGGGTCGATGAGGCGCTGCGGCTGCTCGCGCAGCCGGGTGTCGTGGGCGACGAGCTGCCTGCGCCGCTGGCGGACGTGCTGTGGGAGGCGCAGCTGGGCCGGGTCGAGCGGTGGCCGCAGCAGGGTCGCGTCGCGGTGCTGCTCGACGACCTGTGGGCGGCCATCCCCGATGCGAGCTCGGCGGTGCTCGTCGTCGACGGCGTGACGTCGGTCGAGATCCCGCCGGACGCGACGCCGTTCGTCGGCAGCCGCATGCACTTCATGATCGGCGTCGCGACTGTGCACGGCAACGGCTCCGGCGTCGTGGTCACGCTCGGCGCGATGGCGGACGCCCGCGACGTCCGCATCGACGGCGCCCGCGCGCTGCTCGTCACGCTCGCCGATCGCACGGGGCGCGACGACGCGGCACCATCCACGATCGAAGACCTGCAGGGCTACCTCGACTGGTCGCTCGACCTCGACCGCGAGGTCGACGTGCTCGGCTGGTACGAGGTGCGGCCCGAGCGCTGAGCGCCCAGCCGGGCAGCGCGCGGTCAGATACCGAGCAGTGCGGGCAGCGCGCGCATCGACGCGAACGTCGCGGATGCTCCCGCGGCACGCAGCCCGTCGACGTCCGCGCCGTCGGGCGCGTACGCGAAGACCGTCGCGCCGGCGGCGACGCCCGCGGTCGTGCCGGCGATCGTGTCCTCGACGACCGCGCACCGGCGAGGGTCGACCCCGAGCTCGGCGGCCGCCGCCAGGTACACGTCGGGGGCCGGCTTGCTGCGCGCCTGCTCCTGCCCCGACAGCACGTGGCCGCCGAACCGGTCGAGGATGCCCAGCATCGACAGCTGCATCTCGATCTTCGGTCGGTCCGCGCCGGAGGCGCACGCGACGGCCCCCGGGTAGGCGGCCACGACGGCGTCGAGCGCCTCGATGGCCCCCGGGATCGGCTCGACCCCGCTCGCCTGCAGCGCCACGTCGCGCCGCGCACGGAACTCGTCGATCCACGACACGTCCAGCGTCGCGCCGGTCTGCGCCATGATCGCCGGCAGCTCGTCCTCGAGCACGCGACCCACGAAGCGCCGCATCGACTCCTCCGGCGTCAGCACCCATCCGAGCTCTGCGAGCATCGCGCGGAGCACGCCGTTCACGACCGGCTCGGAGTCGACGAGCACGCCGTCGCAGTCGAACAGCACGGCGTCGAACCGGCGAGCGGGAACGTCCACCGCGCGTCAGGCGACGCCGTCGATGCCGAACAGCACCTCGAGCGCGTCGAGGTAGTCGGCGTGGCGGCCCTCGGCCGCGAGGTCGCGTGCGCGCACGCTCGGCTGGTGCAGCAGCACGCCCGCGAAGTGACGCAGCGCCTGCTCCGCGGCCAGCTGCTCCGCCTCGGTGCCGCGGCGGCGCACGCGCGTCAGCTCTGCCTCCAGCGCATCCGTCACGTGCTGGCGCAGGGCCGCGACGGCCGGGCCGAGCCGCTGCTCCTCGCCGACGCGCTGGTATGTCTTCGCCGCCTTCTGCACGAGCGCGCGAGCGTCGTCGGTGGCGGTGAGGTGCTCGAGGGGCGCGTGGATGCGGATGGTCTCGAGGTCGAGCAGCTCGACGCCGTGCACGCGCGACACGTCGGGGGCGACGTTGCGCGGCAGGCCCATGTCGATGACGAGCTGGCTCGAACGGCCGTGCTCGACAGGGCACGACGTGCCCGTGACCTGCACGGCGACGGGGCAGACAGCCGGCTCGACGCGCATGGGCTCGTCGCCCGAGAACGGGAACGACGAGGTGCCGAACGGGCTCTGCACCGGGAAGGCGCGGCTGCCGACCGCGACGAGGCGCGGGTGGCCGTCGGGCATGCCGTCGTAGGCGTGGGTGGCGGCGAGCGCGCGGCGTCCCGACGCGATCATCGCGGCGTCGATGACGTGCTCGCTCGACGTCGTGCACGTCACGACCACGTCGGCGCCCGCGAGCGCGAGCGGCGCATCCCGCCCGTCGACATTGCCGATGCCGTGGCTCTGCGCGAAGCGCTCGCCGCGACCCGACGGGCTCCACACCTCGACCTGCTGCACGCCGCGGTCGCGCAGCGCCGCGAGCGACGCGGCGGCGAAGCGGCCCGTGCCGACGAGCAGCACGCGTGCGTTCGACCAGTCGTGGATGCGGTCGCTCGCGAGGTCGAGCGCGAGGCGCACGATCGACCGGCCCTGCTCGCCGAGGCCCGTGCGGCGCTTCACGCCGCGCTGCGTCTCGATGGAGCGCTGGAAGAGCCGCTCGAGGTCGCTCGTCGTCGTGCCGGCGTCCTGCGCGTTGCCGAGCGCGCGGCGCACCTGGCCCGCGATCTCGCCCTCGCCCACCACGACGGACTCGAGTCCGGCGGCGACGGCGAAGAGGTGCTCGGCGGCGTGCGCGTCGTACAGCGCCTCGACGTGCTCGACCTCGCCGGGGGCGCCGGCCTTCGTCAGCGCGGCGTCGAGCGCATTGCGCGCAGCCCCGTCCGCCTGCTCGGCGGACACGTCGAGGTACGCCTCGAAGCGGTTGCAGGTGGACACGACGATCGCACCATCCACGCCCTCGGACGAGGCGAGGAGGGTAGGCAGCATCGTCGCGTCGGCAGCGGCGAGGCGCTCGAGGACGTCGAAGTCGGCGTTCCGGTGGCTCGCCGTGAGGCAGATGAGCACGCACCCATCGTACCGGCCTCTGGATGCGGTGTGGTGCGCGCACGGAGTGCTCGAGAGAGGAGGGGCATGCGCGCATTGCAGATGCCGTCCCTCACAGGAGCACTTCGCGCGGATCCATCCCGAATCCGACGCGATCCCGGCACGCGATGGACCAGCGTCGGCCACAGTCCCGGCCATGATCGATCCCCTCATCCGCCAGCACGGTGTCCTCACCGTCGCCCAGCTCGAACGCCTCGGCCTCGATCGCGCGAGCCGTGAGGCCGCGGTGCGCGCAGGCGCCCTGCTGCGAGTTCGGCCCGGTTGGTACGCGCGTGCCGATGCGAGCCCGACGGTGGTCGCCGCCGTCAAGGCCGGCGGCTGCGTCTCGTGCGCCAGCGCGCTGCGGCTTCGAGGGGCATGGGTCCCGGCCGCGCTGGACCGGACGCACGTGCGACGTGCACGACGGAGCGACGGCATCAGGCCGCCGCGCGACTGCCGTCCGCATGGCCCCCTCCCTCCGGTCACGAGTGCCATCGACGACCTCGAGACGGCCTTCCGGTGCCTGCTGCGCTGCGGATCGATCGAGGACGTCGTGGTCGTCGCCGACTCGCTGCTGCATCGCAGACTCGCCACCCGTGACGAGCTGAACTCGTGGATGCGCGGTGCGCCGTCTCGGATCCGAGCGCTGCTCGACGAGGTGGACGTCGCGGAGTCCGGGACGGAGAGCATGACGCGCTTCCGTCTCCGCCGGCGCAACGTCCGCGTGCGGACGCAGGTCTGGATCGGGCGGCGACGCGTCGACATGGTCGTCGGCGATCTGCTCGTCATCGAGTGCGACAGCGATGAGCATCACGGCAGCTGGCAGGCGCACTCGGCGGACCGAGAGCGCGATCGCATCCTCGTGGCAGACGGATACGTCGTCGTGCGCCTCACCTACCGGCAGATCGTCGACGATTGGCCGACCGTCGAGCGAGACCTGCTCGCGATCATCCGCCGCGGCGCCCACCGTCGTCCTCGGCGCACGAAGTGCTCGTGAGCGGGCATGCATGCGCAGAGTGCACGTGCCTGTCGCCTCCGAAGCACTTCGCGCGGGATGACCCCGCACGAAGTCGCCAATCACCGCAAGAGTTGGCCAATCGACGACGCCGGACGCGACGAAGCCCCCGACCGCAAGGGGTCGGGGGCTTCGTGCGAGTCGCTACTTCTTGTCGTCGCCGAAGACGTTCTTCGCGGCGTCCTTCACGTTCTCGCCCGCCTGCTTCGTGTTGGCCTTGGCCTGATCGGCCTGGCCCTCCGCCTGCAGACGCTCGTTGTCGGTGGCGTCGCCGAAGGCCTCCTTGGCCTTGCCGCCCAGCTCTTCGGCCTTGTTCGAGATCTTGTCTCCGAGTCCCATGGGCTCCTCCTTCTCCTCTTGCGATCGAGGTCTCCCTCGCGTGGTCTGCCTCCCACGGTGCCGCCCGTGCCTGTGCATCGCCACGGGTTGCGCGATGAGGTCGTCGATGCAACGTCGGACGACGGTCGCCGAGCCGACCGCGCGCCCTACCGCTCCGAGTCACCGCTGACAAGCGCTCAGCGACGTCGTCCGAGATCGGCTCAAGATCTTCGTGACGAATCCGCTCGACGTGACGTCTCACTGACGAAGCACCCCACGATCACGACAGGAAGGCAGCCATCATGGCCACCACCACCCCCACCGCAGGCACCCCGAAGACCACGGTCGCCACGTCGACGACCGGCATCACCGGCACCACGACCGTCGTCGACCCCGTCGTCGCGAAGATCGCGGGCATCGCTGCCCGCGAGGTCCCCGGCGTCTACGCGCTCGGCGGTGGCGCAGCGCGCATCGTCGGCAACATCCGCGACGCCATCGGCCAGACCGACCTGGGTCAGGGCGTGCGCGTCGAGGTCGGCGAGACGCAGGTCGCCGCCGACGTGACGATCGTCGTGCACTACCCCGAGCGACTGCAGGTCGTGGCCGAGGGCGTGCGCACCGCCGTCGCTCGCGCGATCACCGAGCTCATCGGCATGGACGTCGCCGAGATCAACGTCACCGTCTCCGACGTGCACATCCCGGGCACCGAGGATGACGCCGTCGAGGAGACCCGCGTCGCATGAACGGCTACACGCTGGGCGCGCTCGCCGGCCTGATCCTCGCCTTCTTCGGCCTGGCATTCGGCATCGGCGGATTCCTCATCGCCCTCCTGCTCGGTGCGATCGGCGCCATCGTCGGAGGCGTCGTCTCCGGCCGACTCAACCTCCGCGCGGCGGTCGACGCCGCCCAGGGCCGGAGCCGAGGATGACCATCCCCGGACGCATCTCGATCGAGCCGCGAGCGATCCGGTCCGTGGTCGAGGCCGCGACCGCCGAGACGTTCGACGCGCCGACCAAGGGCGTCCGGGCGAAGGTGCACGCCGACGGCGGACGGCTCGAGCTCGAGATCGCGACGCCGTACGGCGGCGCCGAGCCCCTGCTCGGTGCCGCCACCAGTGGCCGCGACGCCGTCTCCGCTCGCGCGAGCGAGCTGACGGGAGCCCGATTCGACCGGGTGCGGCTGCGCATCACCTCCCTGACCGACATCGACGACCGTAGGAGGGTCTCGTGAGCTGGATGCGCCGCTACGAGCGGCGCGAGCTGCATCGCTCGCGCTCGCTCTCGTCGTCCCTGGCGCTGATCGTCTCTGCGATCGTGCTGGTGTGCGGATCGCTCGTGGCGATCCTCGGACCGCTCGGCCTGCTCCCCTCGGGGATCACGGGCGAGGGCGTCGGCACCTTCCTCGTCTCGGCGGGTGCCGCGAGCATCGGCACCGGCGTCGGCGTCATGGTCGTGGGCCTCGTGTGGCTCGTGCTCGGCCTGTCGGCCGGGCGACGGAGCCGACGCGCCCTCGAACGGGACGGCGTCGTGCTCATCGTCGACGACTCGACGTTCGCCAGCGCGCTGTCGGGCACCGCCGCGAGGGCGGCACGCGTCGGCTCCGGCGCTGCGAGCACCGTGCTCGGTCGCCGCCGCGCGGCGACGACCCTGCGCCCCGACGCCGGCTTCGAGGCCGACGTCGACGCCGCACGCGCTGCGGCCACCAGCACCATCGATGCGCTGCGGCCCAAGCGGGGCCTCCGCGCCGACGTGAAGGCGAGCATCTCGTGACCACCACGAACCGCGGATGGAACCGCATCGTGCTCGTGCTGCTGGGCATCGTCTGGCTCGGCGCCGGCGCAGGCCTCCTGGCCCGCCAGCTCTGGCCCGACCAGGTCGTGCAGGCATGGGAGGCGGCACCGCAGGCCGCCGCCGACGGCTGGGCATCGCTCACCGCGCAGCTCGGACTCGAGGTCGGTGCGCTCGACCCGACCGCGCTCTCCACCGTGGCCCTCGTGGCCGCAACCGTGCTCGTGCTCGTGTGGGCCATCGTCCACGCCGCCACGCGGGGCAGGGGGCGCACCCACGACGCCGTCGAGCAGGATGACGTCGTCATCGATGCGGGCGCGGTCGAGGACGTCTACCGCCACGCGCTCGGCGCCCACCCCGACGTCCTGCACGTCAAGGTCACCTCGTGGCGCCACCGCGGCGCGAACGCCTGGCGCGCCAGCGTCGACGTGCGCGACCACGCTCGTCTCGACGAGGTCGCCGACCGCGCCGCAGCGGCCGCGACCGCCACGCGACAGCGCATCGGCATCGACGCGCCCGTCGTCGTGCACCTCACGAGCAGCATCCGCGCGTCGGTGTCGAAGACGGCTCGCGCCGCATAGACCCACCGCGATGCCGGCATCCGTCGGCATCCACCATCACCACCACCGAAGGAGGAGTCATGGGACTCGGAGACAAGATCGCGAACAAGGCCGAGGAGCTGGGCGGCAAGGCCAAGGAGGCCGTCGGCAACGCGACCGACGACGACCGCCTCGCTGCGGAGGGCCAGAAGGAGCAGGCCGCCGCCAAGGCCAAGCAGGCCGGCGAGCACGTCAAGGACGCCGCCAAGGACGTCTTCGGCGACAAGAGGTAGCGGCCGACCACGGTCGCAGCGACGGCCGCGGCGCACGCCCCGCAGGCGAGCCCCGCGGCCGTCGTCATCCGCACCCCGTGTCGCGAGAGGAGCTCCGACCATGCGAGGGACCACTCGTCGTCGCAGCATCCCGACGCGCTACGTCGCCGCGGCCGTCGGTGCCGTGCTCGTGCTCGGCAACGCACTGCTCGTGCTCGGCCCCGTGCTGGGGCTCGTCGGCACCGCCGCCGGCGTCGGCCCGGTGCTCCAGCTGCCGTACGGCGCCATCGCCGTCGCGATCGTCGTGGGCTTCCTCGTGGCCGTCGGCTGCGTGCTGCTCGCCGCGATCTCCCGACGACCACGGCTCTGCTGGATCCTCGTGGTCGCGGCATGGATCGCATCGCTCATCGGCTCGACCTGGCCCATCGTGGCCACGGCGGGCGCAGCGGTCGATCGCGTCGGCGACGTCATCCCGTTCATCGCCGAGCTCATCGGCATGGTCGTCTGACCGACGACCCACCTCTCGAAGGAGACTCACCATGCGCAGCACCCTGCTCCTGGTCGTCGGCGCCGTCGCCGTCGGCTTCGTCCTCGGCACGCGGTCGACACGACCGGTCGTGCGCGAGTCCACCCCGCGCCGCGCGCTGCGGCGCGTCACGCGACGCCGCTGATCGTAAGCGTGCACGATGTCGACGACCCGAGGCCACGATCGGCTGGGCGTCGACGCCCGAACCGCCTCGGCGATCCGACGATGGACGCCGACGAACGACGAGAGGAGGCCGCGATGCGGCTCGAGGAAGCGCCTGACGCGCTGCTCGCGCAACGATCCGCCGATGGCGACGACCGCGCCTTCGCCGTGCTCGTGCGCCGGTACGCCCCCGCCTTGCGAGGCTTCGCGTCGCGCTACCTCGGCTCGACCCTCGAGGCCGACGACGTCGTGCAGGAGGCGCTCGTGAACGCGTGGCGCCGCATGGGCGAGCTGCGGGACCCTGCGCAGGTGCGCTCGTGGCTCATGGCGTCGGTGGCGCGGCGTGCGACCGACGTCATCCGCACGCGCGCGCGCCGACGCACGGACGGCGGCATCGAGGAGCGCGAGATCGAGGACGGCCGCGACGGCCCGGAGCGCACCCTCGAGCGCCGCGAGGCGACTCGTGCGCTGGGTCGCGCCGTCGAGGCGCTGCCCGAGGAGCAGCGCGACGTGTGGATCCTGCGACAGCTCGCTGGGCTGTCGTACGAGGAGATCGCGGCACGGACGGGGTCGACACCCGCGACCGTGCGCGGCAGGCTTGCGCGAGCGCGGCAGAGCGTGCTCGCCACGATGGAGCAGTGGAGGTGACCATGCACGAGGACCCGACGCCCCGCGACGACGCTCGCGCAGCACCCGATGGACCGGACGACGCATCCTCGGCGACGACCGAGGCGACCACCGACGACGTGGTCGCCCAGGTCGAGGCAGAGGTCGCGGCGCAGGATGCGGTGGAGGCCCGCGCGGCCGAGCACGACGAGCTCGTCGCCGCGGTCACGCCCGATGAGACGACCGAGGTCGACGCCGTGTCGGTGGAGGTCGACGCCGACGCGGTCTCGGACGGCGAGACGGACGCGGACGAGTCCGAGGCGCCCGAGACGATCGGCGGCACCGGTCACACGCTCGAGGAGCTCTCGGCCTACTTCGACCGCGGTCGGACGCCGAGGATCGCGGCGCTCGAGCACGACGCGGAGGCGCGGGCGCTGCTCGACTCGATGGAGCGGCTCGACCGTCTCAGCACGACGATGGCGAACGAGGATGCCGCCGCAGCGGGCGATCTCGACGAGCAGTGGCTCGACGGGCTGCTCGGCGTCATCCGGTCGGAGGTCCGCGCTGGACGCGACCTGCCGATCGAGGATCCCGACGAGCGCACCTCGACGACGATCACCGAGGGTGCGCTGCGCGAGATCGCACGCACCGCGGGCGACGGCGTCGACGGCGTTCTGGTCGGGCGCGTCCACCTGCGCGAGGCCGACGGCGTGCTCGACGTGCGCATCTCGATCGGCGTGCGCTTCGGCAACGCGCTCGTGCCGACCGCCGAGGCCGTGCGCCTCGCAGTGCATCACGCGCTGCTGACGCACGCGCCGATGGCCGTGGGCACGATCGACGTCGTGGTCGACGACGTGCTGATGGGAGCGACACGATGACCGATCCCACCCAGGTCGCCCGACTCGTCGACGTCGCCGTGGCGACGGTCGGCGGCGTCGCAGACGTCTACGTCGCCGCGCCGGCGATCGCCCAGGTCGTGGAGGCCGGCAGGCGCGACGTGCTCGCGCACGTCACGCCGTTCCCGCAAGCGATCCGCGTGGCGATCGGCGTGCACGAGTCGGCCGACGTGCGTGCCGTGACGCGCGCCGCCGCCGCCGCGGTGCGCGCGGTGCTGCCCGACGACTGGTCGGATGCGCGACTCACGGTGCAGGTGCGCCGCATCGAGCGCGACTGACGCTGACGCTCGTTCGCGTTTCGCAGGCGATCAGGGGTGGCCGAGGGAAGATGCCCCTCTGACCCCCGTGATCGCCTGCGATACGCACAGGATCCGGCGCCGAGGGCGGGTGGGAGGATGGAGGCACGATGACGACGCTGCCGCAGCACCACCCGCTCCACTCGACGACCGCCGACTCCAGGCTCATCCGGGCCTACCGCGGCGACCGGCCCGAGGTGACGCCCGTGTGGTTCATGCGGCAGGCGGGCCGCTCGCTGCCCGAGTACCGCGAGCTGCGCACGGGCACCGACATGCTCGACTCGTGCCTCGACCCGGCGCTGTCGAGCGAGATCACGCTGCAGCCCATCCGCCGTCACGGCGTCGACGCGGCGATCTTCTTCTCGGACATCATGGTGCCGCTGCTGCTCGCCGGCGTCGACGTGCGCATCGAGTCGGGCGTCGGCCCCGTCATCGGCACGCCCATCCAGACGCCCGAGGCCGTCGAGCGGCTCGTCGCGACCGACCCGGCCGTGCTCGACGAGGCGCTCGAGCCGGTGCGCGAGGGCGTGCGCCGCACCGTCGCGGGCCTCGCCGAGATCGGCGACGGCTCGACGCCGCTCATCGGCTTCGCCGGCGCCCCCTTCACGCTCGCCGCCTACCTCGTCGCCGGCCGCCCTTCGAAGGACCACCTCGCGGCCCGCACGCTCATGCGCGCGCATCCCGTCGCGTGGGCGCGCCTCACCGACTGGTGCGCCGACGTCACCGGCCGCTTCGTGCGCGCGCAGGTGGATGCAGGCGCCTCGGCCGCGCAGCTGTTCGACTCGTGGGCGGGCTCGCTGCCGCTCGACGCGTACGTGCAGCACGTCGCGCCCGCGTCGTCGCGTGCGCTCGACCACGTGCGCGGGCTCACGGCATCCGACGGCCGACCGCTGCCGCTCGTGCACTTCGGCGTCGGCGCGATGGAGCTGTACGGCGCCATGCAGCTGGGCGTGGATGCGATCGGCGTCGACTGGCGCACGCCGCTCGACGTCGCGCACGCGCGCATGGGTGGCGACGTGACGGTGCAGGGCAACCTCGACCCGGCGCTGCTCGGCGCCCCGTGGGAGACCATCGCGGCGGCGATCGACGAGGTGCTGCGTCAGGGCTCGGCGGCGCGCGCGCACGTCTTCAACCTCGGCCACGGCGTGCCGCCCGAGACCGACCCGACCGTGCTGACGCGCATCGTCGAGCACGTGCACGCGGCATGAGCGAGCCGACGGTGCCCGAGGGGGCGGACGCGGAGGCACCCGAGCCCGAGGCGCCGCAGCACGAGGTGATCGTCGTCGGCGCTGGCGTCGCCGGGCTCGTCACGGCCGACGCGCTCGCGCGCCGGGGCTACGACGTGCTCGTGCTCGAGGCGCAGGGCCGCGTCGGCGGCATCGTCTCGCGGCACGACCTCGACGGCATCGCGCTCGACGCGGGCGCCGAGTCGTTCGCGGTGCGCGGCGGCGCCGTCGCCGAGCTCGCGGAGCAGGTGGGCCTGGGCGACGACCTCGTCGACCCCGAGCCGGGCGGCGCGTGGCTGCGCCTCGCCGACCGCTCGGTGCCGCTGCCGAAGCGCACGATGCTCGGCATCCCGTCGGTGCCGCTCGCCGAGGACGTCATCGCCGTGCTCGGCTGGCGCGGCGCCCTGCGCGCCTACCTCGACCGCCTCATGCCCGTGCTCAAGGTCGGCAAGGACGACCGCCTCGGCCCGCTCGTCGAGCGCCGCATGGGTAAGGCCGTGCTCGAGCGCCTCGTCGCGCCCATCTCGGGCGGCGTCTACTCGTCGAACGCGCGCGACCTCGACGTCGCCGTCGTCGCGCCGGGCCTCAACGAGGCCATGACGCGCGCCGGCTCGCTGTCGGGCGGCGTCGCGCTGCGCATCGGCGACGGCGCGCGCCCCGGCTCGGCCGTGCGCGGCATCCGCGGCGGCATGCACCGCCTGCCCGAGGCGCTGCGCGCCGAGGTCGAGCGGCGCGCGACGATCGTGACGGATGCGACGGTCGACCACGTCGAGCGCACCGAGCTCGGATGGGCGGTGCAGGCGGGCGAGCGGCGCTGGACGTCGTCGGCGCTCGTCCTCGCGACGCCCGGCGCCCCCGCGGCGACGCTGCTCGCGAGCGCGGGCATCCCGGTCGAGGCCGCGCCGGCGACGACCGTCGAGCTCGTGACGCTCGTGCTGCCGCCCCTCGTCGGCGCCCCGGCGGGCTCGGGTGCGCTCGTCGCCGAGGACGCCGGCATCGCCGCGAAGGCCCTCACGCACGCGACCGCGAAGTGGGGCTGGCTCGCCGAGGATGCGGGCGAGCGCGCCGTCGTGCGCGTCTCGTACGGCCGAGCCGGCCAGGCGCCCGCGACCGCCGACCTCAGCGACGCCGACGCCATCGCGCTCGCACGGCGCGACGCATCCGCGATCCTCGGCATCGCCGTGCCCGAGCCCATCGCGGCCGACAGGGTGCGGTGGGAGCAGGCGCAGCCGTCGTCGTCGGTCGGCGCTCGCGCGCTGCAGCGACGCGTGCGGGATGCGGTCGCCGACGAGCCGACGCTCGAGGTCGTGGGCGCGTGGATCGCGGGCACGGGCCTCGCGCAGGTCGTGCCGGACGCGAAGGAGGCTGCGCTGCGCATCCGCCGCGAGCGATTCGGCCCGCAGGAGCAGGAGGACGAGCCCGACGCCGTCAGCGACGACGCCGACGCCTGACTCGCGTCAGCGCGCCTCGCGCTCGATGGCCATGGCCACGCGATCGAGGAAGCCGACCACGAGCAGGCGCGACCGGGTCGAGAGCTCCTCGACGAGCTCCTGCACGTGCGCCTCGAGCGGGTCGACCGCGAGCGCGGCATCCGTGGGCATGATGACCTTGCGGCGGCGGTCGGTCGGGTGCGGCAGCGTCTCGATGAGGCCGGCCTTCACGAGGCGGTCGACGAGCGACGTCACCGCCGACGTCGTGAGGCCGAGGTGCGTCGCGACGTCGGTGGGCGTGACGGGCTCGTCCTCGTAGCGCTCCACGATCAGCCGCAGCGCGGCGCCGTCGGACTCGCCGAGCCCCTGCATCGCCTGGCGACGACGCATCATGTGCGACTCGGCGGTGCGGAGTCGCGTGAGCGCCTGCACGACGTCGGTCTCGGGGCGACCGATGAGCGGATCGACGATGAAGTCCACGTCAGACCTCGCGCATCCAGATCGAGGGCACGAACGTCGTGCGGAACGCGAGCGCCACGGCCGACTGCGCGACGACGAGGTCGACGAACGCGCCGATGCCGGCCCCGAGGCCGTCGACGGCGAGATAGCGGTCGCCGACGTGGTGCACGAAGCCGGCGTGCATGGCGCGGCGCGGGCCGGGCTCCGCGGCCGCCCAGACGCCCGCCTCCGCGACCTCCCACACGAGCTCGTGCGCGTCGGCGGCGGGCGAGGGCGGGGTCGGAGGCTGAGGCTCCGTCAGGACTGCTGCAGGCATGATCATTAGTCAGACTAGCAACTAGCCGCCTGAGTAGCATGCCGAGTTGTCCACATGCCTCTTCGGTGAGTATCCTTCGACGATCGAACGAGCGATCCCTCGTGCGACTTCAGACCCATCCGGAGGCCAGCCGTGGAGCAGACGCGAACCGTCACGCCCGCGACCGAAGCGACGCACGGCGGCGCCGCGACGCCCCGCTCCTCGGAGTACTGGTACCCCGAGGGCCACACGCCGTCGGCCGTCGACGTGCTCAACCTGCTGCGCCGCTACCGCGCCGCCGAGACCGCGATGCGCGCCCGCACGCGCTCGTCGATGCACATGAACGAGACCGACCTGCTCGCGCTGCGCCACCTGCTGCGCTCGCAGCAGCGCGGCGAGCTCGTGCGCCAGCGCGATCTGTCGACGCTGCTCGACATCTCCTCCGCATCCGTCACGGCCCTCGTCGACCGCCTCGAGCGCTCCGGCCACGTCGCGCGGCAGCCGCATCCCACCGACCGACGATCCGTCATCGTCGTGCCGACCGCCGAGACCGACCGCGAGGTGCGCGAGACGCTCGGCGACATGCATCAGCGCATGATCGCCGTCGTCGACGGCATGAGCGACGAGCAGCTCGTCGCCGTCGGCACGTTCCTCGCGGGCATGGTCGAGGCCGTCGAGGAGTCGAGCACGTCCCCCGCCGGATCCGCACCGACCGCCTGACGCCGGTCGCGGCTCGCCGCGATGTGACCGCAGCACGTGGAACGCGAGAGGATGGACGGGTGAGCGACGACAAGATGGCACCGGTCGTGCCCATCGGCACGGCACCCATCGAGATCATCCGGCACCCCAGCGGCCGCGACCTGGAGGAGCCGCAGGGCTTCGCCACCTGGATCGTGCTGCGCCGCACGGAGTCGACCGGCACCGCCGGCAAGGAGTCGATCGAGGCGGCCGCCGCCGACCTCGGCGACGTGACGCTGCGCGGCATCTACGACCTGACGGGGTTCCGCGGCGACGCCGACCTCATGCTCTGGCTGCATGGCCCCGACGCCGCAGCGCTGCAGCACGCCGTGCGCCGCCTGCGCCGCACCGCCGAGCTCGCGGGCACCGAGCAGACGTGGGCCGCGATGGGCGTGCACCGCGACGCCGAGTTCAACAAGCGCCACGTGCCCGGCTTCCTGCGCGGCATCGAGCCCCGCGCCTGGGTGACCGTGTACCCGTTCAACCGCTCGTACGAGTGGTACCTGCTGCCCGCCGAGGATCGCGCGCGCATGCTCGCCGAGCACGGCCGCCGGGGCGCGGCCTACACGGGCGTCATCGCGAACACGGTCAGCGCGTTCGCGCTCGGCGACTGGGAGTGGATCCTGCCGCTCGAGTCCGACGACCTCGTCGAGCTCGTGGACATGATGCGCGACCTGCGCGCCGTCGAGGCACGCATGCACGTGCGCGACGAGATCCCGTTCTTCACGGGGCGCAGGATCGAGACGACCGACGTCATGGAGGTGCTGGCGTGAGCTGCTGCGGTGGAGGATGCTGCGGAGGCGGTGCTGCGGACACGCAGGACGTCTCGATCGAGTCGATGCCCAGCGTGATGCCGAGCGTCGCGCCGATCACGACCCCGGGCGTCACGCTGCAGGAGCAGGCGATGCAGCAGCAGGCCCAGGCGACCGACGCACCCGCCGCGCCCGAGCGCCGCGAGGTCAAGCCGGCCGCTGCGACGAGCGTGCACCGCGAGCCCGGCGCCGCCGTCGCGAGCGCGACGCCCGCCGCGCAGGCCGGCCCCGCCCACGTCACCGAGCCGACGCGCTACGACGCCGTGCTGCTGTCGGGCTTCGGCGGCCCCGAGGGGCAGGACGACGTCATCCCGTTCCTGCGCAACGTCACGCGCGGCCGCGGCATCCCCGACGAGCGCCTCGAGGAGGTCTCGCACCACTACCGCCACTTCGGCGGCGTGAGCCCCATCAACGACCAGAACCGCGCGCTGCTCGACGCCATGCGCAAGGCCTTCGTCGCCGCGGGCGTCGACCTGCCGATCTACTGGGGCAACCGCAACTGGGCGCCGTACCTCGACGAGGCGCTCGAGCAGGCCGCCGCCGACGGCGTGCGCACCATGCTCGCGATCCCCACGAGCGCGTACTCGTCGTACTCGTCGTGCCGTCAGTACCGCGAGGACTGGGCGGATGCGCTCGAGGCGACGGGCCTGCAGGGCTCGATGCAGATCGACAAGGTGCGCCAGTTCTTCGACCACCCCGGCTTCGTGCAGCCGTTCGTCGAGGGCGTCGAGGCGGCCGTGGCGGAGGCGCGCGGCGCCGGCCACGCCGACGACGCCATCGAGGTGCTCTTCGCGACCCACTCCATCCCGACGGCCGACGCCGAGCGATCGGGTGCACCCGACCTGTTCTCGTGGGGCGAGGGCGGCGGCTACGAGGGCCAGCACCTCGCCGTCGCCGAGCACGTCATGCAGCAGACGGCGCCCGAGGTGGCGTGGCAGCTCGTGTACCAGTCGCGCTCCGGCCCGCCGTCGCAGCCGTGGCTCGAGCCCGACATCAACGACGCCATCGAGGCGCTCGAGGGTCGCACGGCCGTCATCATCGTGCCGCTCGGGTTCGTGAGCGACCACATGGAGGTCATGTGGGACCTCGACGAGGAGGCGCTCGAGACCGCCGAGGAGCACGGCCTGTGGGCGCGTCGCACGCCGACGCCGGGCACGCATCCCGCGTACGTGTCGGCGCTCGTCGACCTCGTGCAGGAGCGCATCGAGGGCCGCCCCGTCGACGAGCGCGGCTCGGTGACGAGCATCGGACCGTGGTTCGACGTGTGCCGCCCCGGCTGCTGCGAGAACCCCCGCCTCGGCTTCAAGCCGGCCATCGCGGGTCTCGAGCCGTGAGCGCGCTGCGGGTCGGCACGCGCGGATCGGCGCTCGCGCTCGCGCAGACCACGGCCCTCGCCGCGCGCTTCGCGGGCGAGGTCGAGATCGTCGAGATCACGACCCAGGGCGACGTCGACCGGGCGCCGCTCGCGCAGATCGGCGGCACGGGCGTCTTCACGTCGGCGCTGCGCGAGGCGCTGCTCGCCGACGAGGTCGACGTCATCGTGCACTCCATGAAGGACCTGCCGACGGCGCCGCATCCGGGCATCGTGCTCGCGGCGGTCGCGAAGCGCGAGGATGCACGTGACGCGCTGTGCGCCCGCGACGGCCTCGGCTTCGACGACCTGCCCGAGGGCGCGAAGGTCGGCACGGGATCCCCGCGCCGGGCCGCGCAGCTGCGGCGCGTGCGCCCCGACCTCGACGTCGTCGACATCCGCGGCAACGTCGAGACGCGCCTCGCGCGCGCGCAGGGCCCCGACGCCGACCTCGACGCCGTCGTGCTGGCCCTCGCGGGCCTCACGCGCCTCGGCCGCACCGACGCCGTCACCGAGGTGCTGAGCCTCGGCCGCTTCCCCACCGCGCCCGCACAGGGTGCGCTCGCCGTCGAGACGCGCGACGGCGACGCCGCCTCGATCCGCGCCGTCGCGAAGGCCGACCACGCCGTCACCCGCGCGTGCGCCGACGCCGAGCGCCTCGTGCTCGCGGGCCTCGAGGCCGGCTGCTCGGCGCCGATCGCGGCGAGCGCCCAGGTCGACGACGGCATGCTCTTCCTCACCGCCACCGTCTACGCGCTCGACGGCTCGAAGCACCTCACCGCATCCCACGCGTACACGCTCGACGGGCAGAGCGGGCCTGAGCTGTCGGAGGCGGCGATGGACGTCGCCGGCCGCGCCGTGCGCGAGCTCGTCGACGCCGGCGCCATGGAGCTGGACGCGGCATGACCCGCGTGCTCATCCCCCGCGGCGGGTCGTGGGGCGAGGCGGTGTCTGCGCTCGTGACCGACGCGGGCTTCGAGCCGCTCGTGCTGCCGCTCATCCAGATCGCGCCCGCCGAGGATCAGGATGCGCTGCGCGCGCAGATCGACGAGCTCGGCGCCGGGCGGTTCGACTGGCTCGTCGTGACGTCGCAGTCGACCGTGCGCTACCTGCCCCGCGTGCCTGCGGCCGTGTCGGTCGCCGCGGTGGGCAACGTGACGGCGGCGGCGCTGCGCGAGCGCGGCATCCCCGTGGCGTTCGTGCCGCGCACGCAGTCGGCGGCCGGGCTCGTCGACGAGTGGCCCATCCCGTCGGGCCGCGTGCTGTGGCCGCGGTCGGAGGATGCGAAGCCGACGATCGAGGCCGGCCTGCGGGCGAAGGGCATGGACGTCGTCGACGTCGTCGCCTACCGCACGGTGTCGGTGCTCGACGCCGACGAGCACGAGCTCGACGACCTCGGCGTGCTCGCGGGCGACGACCAGGCGCTCACGGCGTTCGAGCCGCGCGAGACGCCCGTGGACGCGGTGCTCGTGACGAGCGGCTCGGTCGCGAAGCAGGTGCTGCGCCTCGGACTGCCCGACGGCGTCACGGTCGTGACGATCGGCGAGCAGACGGCCGAGGACTGCCGCCGCGCGGGCCTGCACGTGTCGGCGATCGCGAAGACGCCGACGCCCGAGGGGCTCGTCGCCGCGCTCGTGGCGGCGGTGCCCGCGCGCAGCTGAGGCGCTGCTCCGGCACGCCAGGATCGCGCGGGACTCGCGTCGGCTAGGTGCACTCCTCGTCGACGATCGCTCGCACCCGATCGAGGAATCGCGCGACCGCATCCGCCGACGCGGGATCGAGATCGGCAGCCGCCTCGACGATGCGTGCGTCGAGCGTGGCAGCCAGCTGGTCGCCGCCTCGCTCGGTCGGCTGCACGGTCTTGCTGCGCGCGTCCTGCGGCGACGGCGTGAACGAGACGAGGCCGTCGACCACCAGGCGCTTGAGCACCGGGGTGATGCCCGAGCCGGTGAGTCCCGTCTGCCTCGCGATGTCGGTCGGCGTGATGAGCTCGTCGCGCTCGGCTGCCTCGACGACGAGCCGCAGCACGTCGAGCGTCGTCTGGCTCGGGCCGCGATCGTCCTGCTGGCGACGCCGCGCGAGCTGGGCCTCCGCCATGCGCAGGTCCTCGACGGCACGCACGGCACGGGCAGCGCCCGCATCCGTCGATGGCCGCGACGTCGGCGCACGCGTCGCGCGTCGACCTTCCGTTCGCTCCACGTGCACCTCCTACCACTCGCAGGACCTCTCAGTCCATGCCCAGCCGACGCTCATTTCGTCGACTAGTTTGCTAGTTGAACTAACGATGTGACGATCTACCGATCGTCGCCAGCGTATCCGACCGACCACCGAGGATGGGAGCACGGACATGGGCACCATGCACTACGGCAACGACGAGGCCGGCATCCAGATCGACGACGACGTCCTCGCGCATGTCGCGGCGGTCGTCGTCGCGAAGCTGCGTCGCCGCGAGCCGTTCCTGCTCACCACGGTCTCGGCAGGCGGCCGCGAGTCGGTGTGGATCCACGAGGCGAGCACGCTGCGGTGGGCGTACGCATCCGACGTCGCGGCTCCTCTCGACAAGGCGCGCCTCGAGCGCATGGTGCGCGACACGAACCGGCCGACTGGCCTGACCGTGGAGTGCCTCGGCCGCCCGCTCGCCGCCGTCGAGACGCTCGAGGTGGCGGCATGAGACGCCGCGCGGCCCCGGAACGCAGCCCGTGGAGCGCCGTCGGCGCGACGGTGCTCTACCCCCAGGCACCCCCGCAGCCCGAGCGCGACGCCGAGTCCACGTCATGACCATGGCGCTGCATGGGCCGCTGCGCACCGCCTCGGCCCACCTCGCGGCCGACGTCGACCTCATCCAGGGCGCGACGAGACGGCTGCTGCTGGCGCTGCTCGAGCTCGACGAGACCGATCTCGCGGCGACGGCCTCGAGCGGCCTCGGCACCAAGCGACACGTGCTCGCGCGCCTCGTGCGCCAGAGCGATCGCGCAACCGCAGCGCTCGAGCTGCGCGCGGCCCCCATCCCCGATGACACGCTCCTGCGCGCCCCGCTGCGAGCGGTCGTCGACGCCGTGACGACGTCGCTCGGCGCGACGCTCGCGTCGCTCACCACCCTCGCGCCGGGTGCGCCGATGCACGCTGCACTCGGCATCGCTGCTGATCACCTCGCATGGCTCGAGCTCACGCACGTCGACCTCGCCGACGACTACGACGTCACGCACATCCCGAATCCTGCGCTCGACGCCGTGGCGGCGCACCTGCACGACCAGACGAACAGCCCCTTCGCGCCGCTCGTCGCCGCCTGAGACGGCGCGCGGGGCTCAGGCGTGGCCGCGCGTCACGACGATCGCGACGACGACGGCCGCCGCGCCCATGAGCACGGCGAGGATGAGCGGTCGCTGCAGGCTCGCGCGGAGCACGCGGCGATCGTGCCGGTCGGCGGCCTCGTCGCTGCGCTCGTCGCCGTCCGCTCGCGGCTCGCGTCGGCCGATGCCGCGCAGTCCGTCGGCGAGGGTGTTGCGCGGGGGCGCGTCGACGTCGCCCGCGGCCGTCGGGTCGGCCCCGCTCATCGTCGCGCCGAGACGCGCGTCGCGACCTTCGCGCGTGCGCGCCGGGCCCTCGGGTCGGCCCACAGCCGCTCGAGCTGATGGCGGAGCGTCTCGGGTGGCCGCTTCGAGCGCGGTCGCGTGGCGCGGACGCCGAGGATGAAGCCGGTGGCGGCGACGCCGCCGAGGATGAGGAGCTGCCTCTGCATGGTGTTCCTTCGCGTCGCGTCCCACGCTCCTCGCATCCGACGCTCGCTGCGACGGGTGGACGCGGGGCGCGCGATGTGCACCGCGACTCCTGCTCAGCGGTCGGACGTCTGGAACAGCGGGTCGGCGGCCATGGCCTGGAACGCGGCGGCGGCCTCGTCCGACGATCCGATGCGCCAGTCGCGCTCCTTGTCGACGTCGAACCAGACGAGCGCGCGGATGTCGGGGAAGTCCTGCTCGAGCGTCGGCACGATGGCGGCGATCCAGTCGGGCTTGCTGCCGCCCTCCTCGGCCGATGCCGTCTCGCCGACGATGATCGGCTTGCCGAGCGCGCTCAGCTCGTCGTACATGTCGCGGAAGACGTCCTCGAACGACTGCCAGACGAAGTCGGCATCCGACGTGCCCCAGTTGTACCCGTCGATGCCGGTCCAGTCGACCACGTCGTCGCCCGGGTAGTACGCCATCGCGGGCGGGGCGCCAGCGCTGTCGACGTTGTTGGGTGCCCACACCCAGACGACGTTGCCGCCTGCGTGCGCGTCGACGACGTCGTGCACGTGGCGGTAGGCGGCGACGTACAGCTCGGGGTCGTGGCCACCCCACCCCTCCTCCTCGTTCATCTCGGCGGCGAAGTCGACGAAGACGGGATCGGGCAGCAGCGCCGCCTCCTGCCCGCGCTGCACGAGCATGTCGTCGTAGCGGCCCGCCACGATGTCGGCGAAGTCCACGCCGAACGGCTCCCAGTTGACGAGCGACCGCTGGCCCCGCTCGCGATCCAGAGCGAGCACGGGATCGGTCGACCACGCGTCCTCCCACCCGACGTACGTCAGGTGCAGCTGCGGCACGCGACCGATCGCATCGTCGGTCTCGTCGGGCTCGCGGTCGCCGTAGTAGACGCCGAGGTACACGCCGGACGCCGGCACGAGGGGCACGTCGGCGAACGGGTCGTCGTCGCCGGTCGCGTCGCCGACGGGCGACGAGCACCCCGCCAGCAGCAGCAGCACCGCCACGCCGACCGCGAGGGTCGTGCGCAGCCGTCGGCGTCGCGTCATGCCGCCCGCTCCTCTCGCCTCGAGCCTGCGGTGCTCGTGGCTCGAGCGCGAGCGTATCGCCGGTCGTCGTCAGCTCGCCGCGCGCTCGTCGGTCGGCTGCACCGCGAGCCCCGCGAGGCGCGAGAGCCGGTCGATCGCATCCTGCGCGGTGCGCACCGATGCGACGTCGCCGCTGCGGTACGCGATCTCGAGCGCGGTCGTCCAGCCGCGCAGCGAGTCGATGACGCCGCGCCGATAGGCCGTGAGTCCGATGGTCGTGTGCATGGTCCACCTCCGTTCGAGGCGGAGCAGCCCAGCTCGGTGCGGAGGTCCGCCCGTGGGCTCCACGCTAGGCGCGGCGCGTTTCCGCGGCGTTGCGGTCGTGAGAACCCTGCGCGACGGGCGAACGTCAGCGGCGCAGCACGTCGGGCACCTGCGCGCCGAGGCGCAGGCCCTCGCGGTCGATCCAGTAGCGGCGCTCGAGCCTGAGGCCGGCGACCGACTGCACCGACCGCACGCCCGGCATCGAGCCGAGGTCGTCGCGCACGAACGCCGCGAGCGCCGCCGGGCCCTCGAAGACGCCCGCGAGGCTCACGGGCGCCGTGCCCGTGACGGTCGACAGCAGGCGCACGCTCGGGTGCGCCGCGAGGGCCTCGAGGGTGCCGCGCAGGTCGCGCGGACGCACGTCGATCGTGACGATGCCGTTGAGCGGGTAGCCCATGAGGTCGGGCTGCATCTCGACGCGCGGCGAGACGGCGCCCGAGTGGATGAGCAGGCGGATGGCGCGCGCGGCCGTCGACGCCGAGACCCCGAGCGTGCGGCCCACCTCGGCCGCCGTCACGCGACCGTTGGCGCCGAGCATGCGCATCGTCTCGAACTCGAGCTCGGAGAGCTGGTGCAGATCCTCGATCGGGGCCTCGGTCGCGACCGACGCGTGCGCCTCGAGCGCGGCGGTGCGCTCGGCGTCGAGCCTGCGGTAGCGCCACGACTGGCCGACCTTCGCGGGCTCGAGGATCATGCGGCTGTCGATCGCACGGATGCCGGGGATCGACGGGATCGTGACGGCGAGCAGCTCCTCGTGGTCGGAGCCGAGCAGCGGGAACAGGTTGACGTACAGGTCGGCGGCGCCCGAGGTGTGGATGACGAACTGCACGTCGGGGATGCGCAGCAGCTCGGCGAGCACCGCGCGCGACTGCCCGGGAGCCGACGTGATCCACAGCTCGAACGGGTTGCTCGAGGTGATGAGCTCCCACGCGAAGCGGCCGACGACGTGCAGCAGGCGCTCGTCCTGCATGCGCGTGAGGCGGCGCGACGCGGTGCTCGTGGGGATGCCGAGGATCTCGGCGAGCGCCGCGGTGGGCACGCGGGGCGCGATGTGCAGGGCCGCGACGATGTCGAGGTCGGTCTCGTCGAGGAGGGGCCGACTCACGCGAGGGGCGGAGCGATGCACGGCCTCAATCTACCGACGTGCGCCTGGACGAGCGGCCGTGACGGATTCACCCGTTACAAGACTGAAACGTGACGGATATGCCCATCTCACTTGCGCATGGTTGCGTATCTTCCTACAGTGGCCTGCATCGGTGACGCAGGTGTCACCGATCACGCCGAGAGGGAGCGCATGGACGAGCAGCAGCCGTGGCAGTGGACCGAGGACGTGTGGCGCGGTCACGTCGAGCACGTGCGCGCCGGACGCCGACTCGTGCACGACGACCCCGCCCTCCGGTGGCCGACCGGCGCCCGCGTCGCGGTGCTGCTGTCGTTCGACTCCGACCACGAGTCGATCCCGCTGCGCGACGGCGAGACCTCGCCCGGCCGCATGGCGCAGGGCGAGTTCGGCGCCCGCTTCGCCGTGCCGCGCATCCTCGACCTCCTCGCCCGCCACGAGGCGCCGTCGTCGTTCTACATGCCCGCCGTCTGCGCGCTGCTGCGGCCCGACGAGGCGCCGTCGTACGTCGCCGGTGGCCACGAGGTGGCCGTGCACGGCTGGATCCACGAGCGCAACACGGCGCTGAGCCACGACGACGAGCTCGAGCTCGTCAGCCGCTGCCTCGAGGTGTTCGAGCGCCAGATCGGCCAGCGCCCCACCGGCATCCGCACCCCGTCATGGGACTTCTCGGGCTCGACGCTCTCGGTCATCCGCGAGCTGGGCTTCGACTACGACTCGTCGCTCATGGCCGACGCCGACCCCTACGAGCTGCTCGAGCGCGGCGAGCGCACCGGCGTCGTCGAGATCCCCGTCGAGTGGATCCGCGACGACGCCCCGTACCTCATGATGGATCGCTTCGGCGGCCTCCGCCCCCACATGCCGCCGCGCAGCCTGCTGCAGATCTGGATCGACGAGTTCGACGCGGCCCGCGAGGAGGGCGGCGTCTTCCAGCTCACGATGCACCCGCACATCATCGGCCACCGGTCGCGCCTGCGGATCCTCGACGACCTCCTCACCCACATCCGCTCCTTCGACGACGTCTGGATCGGCACGCACGCCGACCTGGCCCGTCACGTCCGTCCCTTCCTCTGATCCCGCACCACCTCGAGAGAGACCGCACATGACCACCACCGCACCCGAGACCGTGCACCGCACGAAGCTCAGCAAGAAGGGCAAGAAGGCGATCGTCGCCGGCTCGATCGGCAACGCCGTCGAGTTCGTCGACTGGGCCGTCTACTCGACGTTCTCGTCGATCTTCGCCCACCACTTCTTCCCAGCGGGCAACGACATCGCAGCGCTGCTGTCGACGCTCGCGATCTTCGCCGTCGGCTTCATCATGCGCCCCATCGGCGCCGCGATCATGGGCTCGTACGCCGACCGCTTCGGCCGCAAGAAGGGCCTGCTCTTCACGATCACGCTCATGGCGGTCGCGACGCTCGTCATCGGCCTCGCGCCCACCTACGAGCAGGTCGGCCTCGTCGCGCCGCTGCTGCTCGTGCTCGCTCGCCTCGCTCAGGGCTTCGCCGCCGGCGGCGAGTTCGGCTCGGCCTCCGCGTTCCTCGTCGAGTCGGCAGCGCCCGAGCGCCGCGGCTTCGCAGGCTCGTGGCAGCAGGTGTCGGTCGCGGCGGGCGTGCTCATCGCCTCGGCGCTCGGCTTCACGATCACGACCGCGCTGCCGCCCGAGGCCGTCGACAGCTGGGGGTGGCGCGCCGCGTTCATCTTCGCCGCGTCGCTCGGCTTCGTCGGCCTGTGGCTGCGCCGCGGCATCGAGGAGACGGAGTCGTTCGCGACCGGCAAGCAGCGCGTCGCCGCCGAGGCGCAGCCCAAGCAGCGCAACGCCTTCGTGCGCATGGTGCGCGAGCACCCCAAGTCGTCGCTGCGCGTCTTCGGCATCACGATCGCCGGCACGCTGCTGTACTACATGTGGGTCAACTTCATGCCCACGTACGCGGCCGTCACGACGGGCATCCCGCTGAACCAGGCGCTGCTCGCCAACGTCATCGCGATGATCATCTTCATCTGCCTGCTGCCGTTCGGCGGCCTGCTCTCCGACAAGATCGGCCGCAAGCCCACGATGGCGGCGTTCGCCGGCGGCTTCCTCATCTTCGCGTGGCCCGCGTTCCAGCTCATCGGTGGCGGCTTCTGGGCGCTGCTGGCCGTCGAGATCATCGGCATCGTGCTGCTCGTCGGCTACTCGGCGAACTGCGCCGTCATCATGGCCGAGCAGTTCCCGCCGGAGGTGCGCGCCACCGGCATCGGCCTGCCGTACGCCCTGGCCGTCGCGTGCTTCGGCGGCACGGCGCCGTACATCACGACGTGGATGAACACGAACGGCCTGGGCGGCTGGGTGTGGCTGTACGCATCCATCGCCGCCGCCATCGGGCTCGTCGTCTACCTCACGATGCCCGAGACGAAGGGCAAGGAGCTCGACTGATGCGGCACGTGCTCGTGACCGGCGCCGGATCGGGCATCGGCAGGGAGGTCGCCCTCGCGTTCGCGCGCGGGGGCGACGCCCTGACGGTCGCCGACCTGCACGCCGAGCCGCTCGCCGAGACGGCCGCGCTCGCGCTCGAGGCGGGCGCGGCGTCGGCCGCGACGCAGACGGTCGACCTGCGCGGCGACACCGCGCACGAGACGCTCATGGAGGCGGCGTGGGCGACCGCGCCCGTCGACGTGCTCGTGTCGAGCGCGGGCGTCTACCCCGCGACGCCGTTCCTCGAGCTCGACGCCGCGACGTGGGACCTCGTGCTCGACGTCAACACCCGCGCGCCCGTGCTCCTCACGGTCGCGCTCGCGCGCCACGCCATCGCGGCGGGCCGCGGCGCGAGCGTCGTGAGCATCTCGTCGGGCGCCGCGCTGCGCGCCCGCCCGGGTGCAGCGCCGTACTCGACGTCGAAGGCGGCGCTCGAGGCAGCCACGCGCGCATCCGCCCTCGAGCTCGGCAGGCACGGCATCCGCGTCAACGCCGTGGCACCCGGATTCGTCACCGTCGACTCGAGCGTGAACCCCGTGACCGAGGAGTACGCGAACGCCGTCGGCGACACGCCCCTCGGCCGCCGCGGCACGCCCGCGGACATCGCCCGCGCCGTCGTCTGGATCGCCGGCGACGAGGCGGAGTGGATCACCGGGGAGGTGCTGCGCGTCGACGGCGGATCGTCGACGGGCGCCTGGCACCTCCCGCAGCACTGGACCGCCACGACCAAGGAAGAGCAGGCATGACCTCGCAGTACACGATCGTCGGCGCAGGAGCGATCGGCGGCACCCTCGCCGTGCACCTGCACCTCGCGGGTGCCGACGTGCACCTCGTCGACGCCGACCCCGAGCACGTCGCCGCCATCCGCGAGCACGGCCTCCGCATCGAGCACCCCACGGGCGAGCACACGGCTCGACTGCCGATCTCGACGCCCGACGAGGCACCCGCCGAGCTCGGCGCCGTGCTGCTCGCCGTCAAGGCGCAGGCCACCGACGGCGTCGCCGCATGGATCGCGCCGCGCCTCGCCGCCGACGGCTGGGTCGCATCGATGCAGAACGGCCTCAACGAGGCGACGATCGCGCGCCACGTCGGCGTCGACCGCACCGTCGCGGCGTTCGTCGACCTGTTCGCCGACGTCATGGCGCCCGGCGTCGTGAAGGACGGCGGCATCGGCGACATCGCCCTCGGCGAGCACGCCGGCGGCACGAGCGACCGCGTGCGCACCCTCGCGCACGACCTGCACCACTGGGGCGAGCCGATCGTCTCCGAGAACGTGCCCGGCTTCCTCTGGTCGAAGCTCGGCTTCGGCGCGATGCTCGTCGCATCCGCCCTCGCCGACGACGACATGGGCGACCTCATCGACCGCCACCGCGTCGGCATGCACGCGCTCGTGCGCGAGGTGCTCACGGTCGCGACGGCCGAGGGCATCGCGCTCGAGGGCTTCGACGCCTTCGCGCCGAACGACTACCTCGGCTCGGCCGAGGCCGCCGACGCCGCGACCGACGGACTCGTCGCATGGCTCGGCAGGCAGACGAAGAAGCGCTCGGGCATCTGGCGCGACATCGCCGTGCGCGGCCGCCGCACCGAGGTGCCGACGCAGTACGGCCCCGTGCTCGAGGCGGCCGCGCGCCGCGGCATCCCCACGCCGCTCGTGCAGTGGATGGTGGATGCGATCGTCGCGCTCGAGACCCACGAGATCGCCATGGACGAGGCGCACCTCGCCGAGCTCGACCGGCTGGCGACCGCATGAGCGCGCTCGTGCAGGCGGCCGAGGCCGCGAGGGATGCGCTCGTCGCCGACGTGACGGCGTACGCCGAGCAGGAGACGCCCTCCGACGACCTCGCCGCCCTCGCGGCCGGGCTCACGTGGGTGCGGTCGTACGTCGAGCAGCACCTCGGTGCGCCCGAGGCATCGCGCACGGTGGACGGCGGCGAGCAGGGCAACATCGCCGTGCTCGACTGGCCCGCCGCGAACGGGGGCACCGGATCCATCGCGATCCTCTGCCACTACGACACCGTCTGGCCGCTCGGCACCCTCGCCGACTGGCCCGTGACCATCGACGGCGACCGCCTGACCGGTCCCGGCGTCTTCGACATGAAGGCCGGCCTCGTGCAGGCCACCCACGCCATCGCGATCGCACGTGCGCAGGGGCTGCCGCTGCCGGCCATCCGCCTCGTGCTCAACGGCGACGAGGAGATCGGCTCGCTCGCATCCCGCCCCGTGATCGAGGAGGCCGTCGCCGGGCGCGACGCCGTGCTCGTGTTCGAGGCGAGCGCCGAGGGCGCGCTGAAGACGGCACGCAAGGGCGTCGGCATCTTCTCGGTGACGACGCGCGGCATCGAGGGCCACGCGGGCCTCGACCCCGAGCGCGGCGTGAGCGCCATCGACGAGATGGCGCGTGCGGTGCTCGCGCTGCATGCATCCGCCGACCTCTCGGCGGGCACGAGCGTCAACGTCGGCACGCTCGCGGGGGGCTCGCGCTCGAACGTGACCGCGGGTCGCGCGCAGGCGCTCGTCGACGTGCGCGTCGCCGACGTCGCCGAGATGGATCGCATCGACGCCGCCCTCGCTGCCATGCGTCCGCACCGCGACGGCGCCGGCCTCGAGATCGCCGGCGGCTGGAACCGGCCGGTGATGCCGCGCAGCGAGGTCACGGCGGCGCTCTTCGCCGTCGCGCGCGACGTGTCGGTCGAGCAGGGCTGGACGGTCGAGGAGATCTCGGTGGGCGGCGCGAGCGACGGCAACTTCGCCGCTGCCCTGGGCCTGCCGGTGCTCGACGGCCTCGGCGCCGTCGGCGACGGCGCGCACGCACGGCACGAGTGGATCTCGATCGACGGCATGGTGCAGCGCACCGCGCTCGCCGCCGGGCTCATCGCGCGCCTCGGCGGGGCATCGGCGTGACGTCGATCGTCGAGCCGATGCGGCTGCGCGGCCTCGCGCTGCGCAACCGCATCTGGATCGCGCCGATGTGCCAGTACTCCGTCGACGCCTACGACGGCGTGCCGACCGACTGGCATCGCGTGCACTACGGCGCGCTCGCCGCGGGCGGCACGGGACTGCTGGTCGTCGAGGCGACGGCGATCGCGCCCGACGGTCGCATCACGAGGCAGGACACGGGCATCTGGAACGACGCGCAGGTGGATGCGTGGCGCCCCATCGTCGACTTCGCGCATGCGCAGGGCGCGGCGATCGGCGTGCAGCTGAACCACGCGGGCGCGAAGGCGAGCACGTATGCGGGCTTCGGCCGCGACGGCGACGCGCGCGGCTCGGTGCCGGTGGACGCGGGCGGCTGGCAGACGGTGTCGGCCTCCGACGAGCAGATCCTCGGCCTCGCGCAGCCGCGCGCGGCATCGACGGCCGAGCTCGAGGCGATCGCCGACGCGTTCGTCGCCGCCGCGCACCGTGCGGTCGCAGCGGGCTTCGACGTCGTCGAGGTGCACGCCGCCCACGGCTACCTGCTGCACCAGCTGCTCTCCCCCATCACGAATCGGCGCGACGACCGCTTCGGCGGCGACCTCGCCGGCCGCGCGACGCTGCTGCTCGACGTCGTGCGCCGCATCCGCGCCGAGCTGCCCGAGCTGCCGATCGTCGTGCGCCTGTCGGCGACCGACTGGACCGAGGGTGGCGTCACGCCCGACGACGCCGCGCAGGTCGCGGCGTGGGCGATCGGCGCCGGAGCGGATGCCGTCGACGCGTCGTCGGGTGGGCTCGTGCTCGCCGACATCCCCGTCGGCCCCGGCTACCAGGTGCACCTCGCGGAGCGCATCGCCGCCGAGGGCGTCGTGACGTCGGCCGTCGGCCTCGTCGAGACGGCCGAGCAGGCGGAGGCGATCGTCGCGTCGGGCGTCGCCGCCGTGCGCATCGGTCGCGCCGCGCTGCGCGACGCGTCGACGCCCATCCGCTGGGCGCGCGAGCTCGGCGCCGACGTCGACTGGGTGCCCGCCCAGCGCCTGCGCGCCTACTGACTCGAGGCGGCCGCCGCATCCGTCCGGTCAGGCGATGCGGCGGCCGCCTCGGCCGCGCACGGCAGGATGGATGCCGTGACCACCCCCTCCGTGCTCTTCGTCTGCGTGCACAACGCGGGCCGCTCGCAGATGGCCGCGGGCTTCGTGCGGGCGCTCGCGGGCGACCGCATCGAGGTGCGCTCGGCAGGCTCGATGCCCGCCGAGCAGATCAACCCGATCGCCGTCGCCGCCATGGCGGAGGTCGGCATCGACATCACCGCCGAGCAGCCGAAGGTGCTCACGACCGAGGCCGTGCAGGCGTCGGATGCCGTGATCACGATGGGCTGCGGCGACGCGTGCCCGTTCTTCCCAGGCAAGCGCTACGAGGACTGGGGGCTCGAGGATCCCGCCGGCCAGGGCATCGAGGCGGTGCGGCCGATCCGCGACGACATCCGCGCCCGCGTCGAGGCGCTCGTCGCCGAGCTCGCGCCGCTCGGCTGACGCTGCGGGCGTCGCCCTCCTGGAGCACGCCACATCGGCCACGTGCGGACGAAGTCGCACGAGAACGCCGCATCTGCGGGATCCAATCCGCCTGGCGCGCGCAGTTGCGCGTCCTGAGGCATCCGAGTCCCCGCCCACGACGAACCCTCCAACGTCAAGGAGGGCGCCATGCTCGTCATCATCGGTCTGCTCGGTGGGTTCATCACCGGCATCTCGCCGTGCATCATCCCGGTGCTGCCGGTCATCCTCATGTCGGGCGGCATGCAGTCCGCTCGCGGCAGCGGCGCCAGCGGCGAGGAGCGCGGCGACGGCGCCGTCGCCACGAAGACCCGCGTCGCGGCGCCCACCGTCTCGCGCTGGCGGCCGTACCTCGTGATCCTCGGCATCGTCACGAGCTTCACGATCATGACGCTCGCGGCCAGCCTCATCCTCAACGCCCTGGGTCTCCCGCAGGACGTGCTGCGCTGGGCGGGCATCACGGTGCTCGTGCTCATCGGCGTCGGCCTCATGTTCCCGCAGGTCCAGCACCTGCTCGAGAAGCCGTTCGAGCGGCTGCCGAAGCCCAAGGGCACGTCGAAGATGCAGGGCTTCCCGCTCGGCCTCGCCCTCGGCGCCGTCTACGTGCCGTGCGCCGGCCCCGTGCTCGCCGCCATCACCGTCGCGGGCGCGACGGGCCAGATCGGCGCCGACACCGTCGTGCTCACGGTCTCGTTCGCGATCGGTGCCGCGCTGCCACTGCTGTTCTTCGCCCTCGCGGGCCGCAGGCTCGCCGAGCGCATCAGCGCCTTCCGCCGCCGCCAGAAGACCATCCGCATCGTCTCGGGCCTGCTCATGATCCTGCTCGCCGTCGGCCTCGTGTTCGACGTGCCCGCCCGGCTGCAGCAGCTCGTGCCCGACTACACGTCGGCGCTGCAGCAGCAGATCGCCGAGAACGACGAGGTGCAGGAGGCCATCGCCATCGGCGGCCTCGAGAACGACGAGAACCAGGACCTCGACCTCTGCGACCCCGGCGCCACCGAGCTGCAGGAGTGCGGCACCGCGCCGAGCATCCGCGGCATCGAGTCGTGGTTCAACACCGAGGGCGATCAGCCGATCGACCTCGCCGAGCTGCGCGGCCAGGTCGTGCTCGTGGACTTCTGGGCGTACTCGTGCATCAACTGCCAGCGCTCCGCGCCGCACATCAACGCCTGGTACGACGCGTACGCGGATGCGGGTCTGCAGGTGATCGGCGTGCACAGCCCCGAGTACGCGTTCGAGAAGGTGCGCGACAACGTCATCGACGGCGCCGCCCGCCTCGGCATCGAGTACCCGGTCGCGATCGACAACACGCTGTCGACGTGGACGAACTACCGCAACGCCTACTGGCCGGCCCGCTACCTCATCGACGCCGACGGCGTCGTGCGCAACGTGCACTTCGGCGAGGGGCAGTACGCGGAGGGCGAGCAGATGATCCGCGAGCTGCTCGAGCAGGCGAACCCGGGCGTCGACCTGCCCGCTGCCACCGAGACGGCCGACGAGACCGCGGCGAACCCCGACCGCACGCCCGAGACGTACCTCGGCTGGTCGAAGGTCGTGAACTTCGGTGGCGACGAGCGCTACGGCGCGAGCACGGAGTCGTTCTCGTACCCCGAGACGATCCCGCAGGACACGTTCGCGCTCGACGGCGACTGGCAGCTCGAGTCGCAGTACGTCACGCCGCGCGGCGACTCGGCGGAGATCACGCTCGAGTACTCGGCGCAGGTCGTGCAGATGGTGCTCGAGGGCGAGGGCACCGTCGTGGCCGAGGTCGACGGCGAACGCGTCGAGATCGACGTCAGCGGCACCCCGAACGCCTACGAGCTGCTGCGGGCCGATGCCAGCCAGGACGGCACGATCGTGGTGACCCTGCCGAGCGGCGTCAACGCGTACTCGTTCACCTTCGGGTGATCGTCGGGCGAGATGCGCCCACGAGCGGGCCGTCGCGTGCACATCGCACGCGGCGGCCGGCATCCGCGTGCAGGCTGCCCAGCCGCACCGAGCGGCGCCCACGCCCGCAACGCGTCGTGTTTCAGGCGCGTAAAAGTTTCACCGTTTTGTGAAACTTCTGAACGAAATGCTTGACCAGAGGTGAACGACAGGCGTTCACTGACTCTCCAACGGCCCTCGACGGTCAGCACGTCGTCGAGCGTCGCCGCATCCCCCGGCACCAGGAGAGACCCATGCGACGCACTCGACTCGCGCTCGTGGGGGCCATCGCGGCCTCCGCGCTCGCCATCACCGCCTGTTCGGGAGGTGGCGGCGACTCCGACGCCGCCGCCTCCGAGAACGCCATCAGCTACGGCACCACCGACCCGCAGCTGCTCATCCCCGGCCGCCAGTCGGTCGCGTTCGACTTCAACATGGCGGTGTGGTCGCCGCTCACGTTCCTCAACGACGACGGCTCGCTCGACTACATCGCCGCCGAGTCGGTGGAGACCGAGGACGCCGTCACGTGGACGATCACGCTGCGCGACGGCTGGACCTTCCACGACGGCACCCCCGTGACCGCGCAGTCCTACGTCGACTCGTGGAACGCCGTCGCCTACGGCCCCAACGCCATGGAGAACTCCGGCCAGCTCGCGAACGTCGTCGGCTACGGCGACCTCAACCCGGCGGAGGGCGAGCCCACCACCGACGAGATGTCGGGCCTCACGGTCGTCGACGACACGACCTTCACCGTCGAGCTCTCGGGCGCCGACGGTCAGTTCCCGCTGCAGGTGTCGCAGGCCATGACCGCCTTCTTCCCCATGCCGGAGTCGGCGTTCGACGACTTCGACGCCTACAACGTGCACCCCGCGGGCAACGGTCCGTTCGAGATCGTCGACGACTACGTCGAGAACGAGACGATCGTCGTCACCGCCTACGAGGACTTCCAGGGCGACGAGCCGACGATCGACCAGATCTCGTTCGTGCCCTACACCGACGAGGCCACGGCGTACACCGACGTGCTCGCCGGCAACCTCGACGTCAACGGCGTGCCCGCATCGCGCCTCACGCAGGCGGCGGGCGACTTCGGCGACCGCCTGTACTCGTTCGAGGCGCCCGGCATCTCGTTCCTCGGCCTGCCGCTGTGGGATGAGCGCTACCAGGACGTGCGCGTGCGCCAGGCGATCTCGATGGCCATCGACCGCGAGACCATCATCGACGTCGTCTACGGCGGCACCTACGAGCCGGCGACGGCGTGGACGCCCACGATCGAGCCCGGCACGCCCGAGGGCATCTGCGGCGAGTACTGCGAGTACGACCCCGAGGCCGCCGCGGCGCTGCTCGAGGAGGCCGGCGGCTTCGACGGCACGATGGAGATCTACTTCCCCGGCGGCGGCGGACTCGACCCGCTGTACGAGGCCATCGCCAACCAGCTGCGCCAGAACCTCGGCATCGAGGCGACGATCAACCCCTCGGCCGACTGGGCGGAGTTCCTCGCCACCCGCACCGCGGGCGACATCGACTCCCCGTACTTCAGCCGCTGGGGTGCGCTGTACCCGAGCCAGCAGGCGACGCTGCGCGTGTTCTTCATCCAGGGCGGCGGATGCGACAACTGCATCCCGTTCTACTCGGACGAGGTCGCGGCAGCCATGGCGACGGCCGACGCCGACCCGTCGGGCGACGGCACCGCGTACGCCGCGGTGCAGGAGCTCATCCAGGCCGAGTTCCCCGCCGTGCCGCTCTTCAACGAGACGTACTCGTACGTGACGAGCGAGCGCATCGCCGAGCTCGTCACCTCGCCCGTCGGCAACCCGACCCTGCGGGAGATCGTGCTCGCCGACTGATCACGAGCCCATCCCACCGGCGGGGCGACCTCACGAGGGTCGCCCCGCCGGCACCCCGCCCGGCAGGCCGCGCCGCCGAGCACCCGCAGCATCAGGAGAGACCTTCGTGACCGACACCGTCGCCACCACCCCCACGCCGGGCACTCTCGCCGACGCCATCGCGCGGGCGCAGCGTGTGCCCGAGACGCACGACTTCCCCACGGTCGACGCCCTGCTCGCCGGCTTCGCCGAGCTGGCCGCCGCGCATCCCGACCTGGTGCGCGAGCAGCGCATCGGCACCTCGCGCCTCGGCGAGCCCATCCACGCCTACGCGATCGGCTCGGGCGCCCGCGACGTCGTGCTCGTCGGCGGCGTGCACCCCAACGAGCCCATCGGCTTCCGCACCCTGCAGCACCTGGCCCGCGAGCTCGTCGCCGACGCCGACCTCCGCGCCGCCCACGACGCCACCTGGCACCTCGTGCCGTGCATCGACCCCGACGGCACGCGCCTCAACGAGGGCTGGTTCGCCGCCCCCTCCGACCGCGTCGCCTACTCGCGCCGCTTCTACCGCCCCGCGCCCGACGAGCAGGTGGAGTGGTCGTTCCCGTTCGCGCACAAGGACGCCTGGTTCGACCGCGTCATGCCCGAGACGCAGGCGCTCATGCGCCTCATCGACGCCACGACCCCCGAGCTCATGGTCGGCCTGCACAATGCCGAGCTCGGCGGCGTCTACTACTACGTCACCCGCGACCTCGACGGGATCGTGGATGCGCTGCACGCCATCCCCGCGGCGCTCGACCTCCCGCTGGATGCGGGCGAGCCCGAGTCGCCCGACCTCGAGCCGCTCGCGCAGGCCGTGTACCGCTCGCCGCTGTCGAGCGAGCACTACGACTACCTCGAGTCGCTGGGCCTCGACCCGTCGACCGAGGTCGGCGGCGGCGGCTCGGCCGACTACATCGCCAAGCACGGCACGTTCGGGCTCGTCGCCGAGCTGCCGTACTGGTCGCACGCAGACTCGACCGACACCTCCGGGTCCGGCCGGAAGTACCGCGACGTGATCGCCGAGAAGGCGGCCGCGCTCACCGAGCTCGGCGCCGTGCTGCAGGCGGCGCTCGACGCCGCCGAGCCCGACCTGCCCGTCGCGACGCCCTTCCTGCGCGCCTCCCGCGCGTTCGTGCCGGCCATGGCCCACATGGGCACGTCGGAGGCCGCGCGCCTCGACCGCATCGACCCCGATCGCGAGGCGACCGTCGCCGAGGTCTTCTCGAACGCCGACGTCGTGCGCATGTTCCAGCTGCGCTTCGGCGGCATCCTGCTGCGCGCGATCGACGCCGAGGTGCAGGCCGGCACGGCCCCGGCGGGCCTCCGCCGCGTGCGCGAGCGGCTCGGCGCCCAGTACGACGCGTGGTGCGCGGCGGCGGATGCGGTCGAGGGGCTCACGCCGCTGCCGATCGCGAACCTCGTGGGCGTGCAGGTGGCGTCGACGCTCGCGACGTCGTCGCTGCTGCTCGACGCGGCGCGCGCCGCCACCGCGAGCGCCGCATCCGACGACGTCGCCACGCTCGCCTCCGGGGTCACCGCATGAGCGGCACCGCCCGCGCGGTCGGCGCTCGCCTGCTCGAGCTCGCCATCGTGTTCGTCGGCGTGACGTTCATCATCTACGCGATGGTGTTCTCGCTGCCCGGCGACCCCGTCGCGGCGCTCGGCGGCGACCGCCCGCTGCCCGACAACGTCGTGGCGCAGATCCGCGCGCAGTACCACCTCGACGACCCGCTGTGGCTGCAGTACCTGCGCTACCTCGGCAACCTCTTCACGGGTGACCTCGGCACGACCTTCCAGGGCGCGTCGGTCGCGGCCCGCATGGAGGCGCGCTGGCCCGTCACCATCACCCTCGCGCTCACGGCGTGGGCGATCGAGGTCGTCGTGGGCGTCGTGCTCGGCCTCGTCGCCGGCCTGCGCAAGGGCTCGATGCTCGACCGCACCGTGCTCGTCGGCACGATCCTCGCCACGTCGATCCCCGTCTTCGTGGTCGGCTCGGCGGCGCAGCTCTTCTTCGGCCTGCGGCTCGGCTGGTTCCCCATCGCCGGCACGGGCGACGGCTGGCCGACGTCGTACATCCTCCCCGCCATCGTCATCGCGCTGTTCGGCCTCGCCGCCACCGCACGACTGACGCGCGGCTCGGTGATCGACACGATGCAGTCGGACTTCGTGCGCACGCTCGTCGCGAAGGGCCTGCGCCGCCGCGACATCGTGGGCGTGCACGTGCTGCGCAACTCCGTCGCACCCGTGCTCACGTTCCTCGCGATCGACCTGGGCTTCCTGCTCGGCGGCACCGTCGTCATCGAGGGCATCTTCAACCTGCCGGGCATCGGCCAGATGCTGTTCGAGGGCATCCGCACGCACGAGGGACCGACGGTCGTGGGCGTCTCGACGGCGCTGATCCTGATCTTCCTCGTGACGAGCCTCGTCGTCGACCTCATCAACTCCGCCCTCGACCCGAGGATCCGCGCATGACCGGCGCCGTCGCCCCCGTCGACCTCCCCACCACGACCATGGGCCAGCGCGGCGTCTGGGCGAGCCTGCGCAAGCGGCCCGTGTTCTGGATCTGCTCGGCCGTGCTCGCCGTGCTCGTCGTCATCGCGCTCGTGCCGCAGCTGTTCGCGGGTCTCTTCGGCCAGCCCGATCCCCGCGCGTGCATGCTCGTCGACTCGTCGCAGCCGCCGTCGACTCGCCATGTGTTCGGCACCGACCTGCAGGGCTGCGACATCTACGCCAACGTGATCTACGGCACGAGCACCTCGATCTTCATCGGCGTGCTCACGACGGTGCTGTGCCTCGCGATCGCCATCGTGCTCGGCACGTTCGCCGGCTACGTCGGCGGCGTGCTCGACCGCCTCATCTCGCGCCTCACCGACGTGTTCCTCGGCTTCCCGTTCCTGCTCGGCGCCATCGTCGTGCTGAACTCGGTCGGCGGCCGCTCCCCCGTCATGGTGGCGCTCGTGCTCGCGTTCTTCTCGTGGCCCACGATGGCGCGCCTCGTGCGCGGCGCCGTGCGCGGCGTCAAGGGCACCGAGTACGTGCAGGCGGCGCAGGCGATGGGCATCCCCGACTCCCGCATCTTGGCGCGCCACGTCGTGCCGAACTCCATCGGCCCGGTCATGGCGATCGCGGCGACGATGGTCGGCTCGGTCATCGTGGCCGAGTCGACGCTCACCTTCCTCGGCGTCGGCCTGCAGTCGCCCTCGATCTCGTGGGGCCTGCAGCTGTCGAACGCGCAGTCCTACTTCTCCTCCGCTCCCCACATGCTGCTCTTCCCGAGCCTCTTCCTCTCCGTCACGGTGCTCGCGCTCATCACGCTGGGCGACATCCTCCGCGACGCCCTCGACCCGAAGGGACGACGATGACCTCCACCGAGGACCTCACCACCGCACTCGACCAGCCCGTCGAGACGACCGCCGACCACACTCCGAAGGGCGCCGCCAAGGCGGCAGCGATGCGGGATGCGCTCGCCTACGTCGAGCGCTGGGTCGCGTTCCAGGGCGAGCTGCTGGGCACGCCCGGCATCCAGGTCGCCGTGCGCCACAAGGGCGAGCTGCTGCTCGACCTCGCGTGGGGCGTCGCCGACGTCGAGACGCAGGCGCCGCTCACGACCGACCACCTCTTCCGCATCGCATCGCACTCGAAGACGTTCACGGCCACCGCAGCGCTACAGCTCATCGAGGCCGGCGAGCTGCGCCTCGACGACACGATCGAGCAGTGGGTGCCTGCCCTCGCGGACTCGGGCGTCGCGACCGTGACGGTGCGCGAGCTGCTCGGTCACCAGGGCGGCATCATCCGCGACGGCTCCGACGCGAACTACTGGCAGCGCGGCGGCGGCACCTTCCCCGACCGCGACGCGATCATCGCCATGGCGAAGGCCGAGGGCGTCGTCTACGCGACGAACGAGCACTTCAAGTACTCGAACATCGGCTACTCGCTGCTGGGCCTCGTGCTCGAGGGCGCATCGGGCATGTCGTACGCCGAGCTCGTCGCCGAGCGCATCACCGGCCCGCTCGGCACGACCGCGATGGGCCCGGAGTGGCTCGCGGAGCGCGACGGCGAGTTCGCGAGTGGCCACACGGGCCGCACGCGCGTCGACGACGCCCGCCACCGCATCCGCCACGTCGACACCGCCGCCATGGCGCCTGCGACCGGCTGGTTCGCGACCGCCGCCGACCTCACCGTGTACGGCTCGGCGCACGCGTTCGGCAACGAGACGCTCGTGACCGATGCGTCGAAGCGCCTGCTGCAGCGGCCCGAGTCGCCCGTGACGCACGCGGGCGTCACGCGCCACTACGGCCTCGGCTTCGACGTCGAGACCATCGGCTCCCGTGCGGTCGTGGGCCACTCGGGCGGCTACCCGGGCCACATCACGCGCACGTGGATCGACCCGAAGGACGACCTCGTCGTCTCGGCCCTCACGAACGCGATCGACGGCCCCGCCGGCGTCATCGCGGGCGGCGTGCTCGCGATCATCGACCTCGCGCTCGCGCTCGCCGAGGAGGTCGAGGCGGATGCGTCGGTCGCCGTGCCCGCCGAGATCGCCGCCGAGCTCGAGGGTCGCTTCGCGAACCTGTGGAGCATCGAGGACGTCGTGCCTCTGGGCGGCCGCCTCGTCGTGCTGTACCCGAAGGCGCCCGAGCCCGCCGGCTTCGTCGTGCGCCTGCGCGTCACCGACACGGCCGACTCGCTCGCGACCGACGACGTCGCCGGCTTCTGGGCGACGGGCGAGCCCGCCGTCTTCGGCCGCGATGCCGACGGCGCCGTCGAGACGCTCACGACGAGCGGCATGACGAGCTGGCGCATCGACGCATGGCGCGCCGCGCTCGCGTCGGGCGACCTCGCCGCCGCCCTGCCTAGGGTGTCGCTGTGACCGACGACGCAGCCGCAGCCGCATCCGCCCCGTCCGCCTCGGCCGAGGCGTCGCTCGACCAGCGCGACCTCATGCCGACGGAGCTCGACGAGGCGACGCGCGCGTTCATCGAGGACTTCGCGTACGCGTGGGGCACCGCGGGCAACCCGCGCATGGACGGCCGCGTGCTGGGGCTGCTGCTCGTCGTCGACGCGCCGTACCTGTCGTCGGCGCGCATCGCCGACCTGCTGCGCGCCTCCGCAGGCGCGGTGTCGATGTCGACGCGGTCGCTCATGAACGTGGGATTCCTCAAGCCCGTGTCGCTGCCCGGCGACCGCAACCACTACTTCCGCGCCGAGGACGACGTGTGGGGCGGGTTCCTCGCCGGCGAGCGCGAGTACCTGCGGCGCATCGAGTCGACGATCGCGTACGGCCTCGACGTCGTGCCCGAGGGTGCGACGGGGCCGCGCACGCGCCTCGAGAACGCCCAGCGCTACATGTCGTGGCTTGCCGGGTACCACGCGAAGATGCTCGCCGACTGGCAGCGCTTCCGCGACGAGGTCGACGCCGAGGCGTCGCAGGAGGAGCAGAGATGAGCGAGCCGCTGCTGCAGGTCGACGACCTGCAGGTCGAGTTCCGCGTCGGCGCCGACGTCGTGCCCGCCGTGCGCGGGGCGTCGTTCACGCTGCACCGCGGCGAGGTGCTCGCGCTCGTCGGCGAGTCCGGCTCGGGCAAGAGCGTCTCGGCGCTGTCGCTCGTGGGACTGCTGCCCGACACCGCATCCGTCTCGGGCTCGGCCCGCCTCGACGGCGACGAGCTCATCGGCATGCCCGAGTCGCGCATGCGGCACGTGCGCGGCGACCGCATCGCCGTCGTCTTCCAGGACCCGACGAACGCCCTCGACCCCGTCTTCACGATCGGCTTCCAGATCGGCGAGATGCTGCGGCGTCACCGCCCGTCGATGTCGAAGGCCGAGCGGCACGAGCGCACCCTCGAGCTGCTGCGCATGGTCGAGCTGCCCGATCCCGAGCAGCGCATCCGCTCGTACCCGCACCAGCTGTCGGGCGGGCAGGCGCAGCGCGTGATGATCGCGATGGCGCTGTCGTGCGACCCCGAGCTGCTCATCGCCGACGAGCCCACGACCGCGCTCGACGTGACGGTGCAGCGCGAGGTGCTCGACGTCATGCGCCGCCTGCAGGAGCGCACGGGCACGTCGATCCTGCTCATCACGCACGACATGGGCGTCGTCGCCGACATGGCCGACCGCGTCGTCGTGCTGCGCCGCGGCCTCGTCGAGGAGACGGCCGAGGTGCAGGCGCTGTTCGACGCCCCGCAGGCCGACTACACGAAGCAGCTGCTCGCCGCCGTGCCGCAGCTCGGCTCGCCCGAGCGACCGGCGCCGGAGCCGTCGGAGCCGGTGCTGCGCGTGCAGGACCTCGTCGTGGAGTACAAGGTGCGCCGCGGCGTCGTGCGCGCCGTCGACGGCGTCTCGCTCGAGATCGGCGAAAGCGAGATGCTCGCGCTCGTCGGCGAGTCGGGCTCGGGCAAGTCGACGATCGGCAAGAGCATCCTGGGCCTCGCGCCGCTGACGGAGGGCTCGGTCACCATCGCGGGCCTCGACATCGCGTCGGCGTCGCGACGGCAGGTGCGCGAGGTGAAGCGGTCGATCGGCGTCGTCTTCCAGAATCCGACGGCCGCGCTGAACCCGCGCGCGACGATCGGCGACTCCATCGGCGAGCCGCTCGCCGTGCACGAGCGGATGCGCGGCGCCGCCCTGACGGCGCGCGTCGGCGAGCTGCTCGAGCGCGTCGAGCTGCCCGCATCCTGGGCCGCCCGCTACCCGCACGAGCTCTCGGGCGGCCAGCGCCAGCGCGTCGCGATCGCCCGCGCGCTCGCACTGAAGCCGACGCTGCTGATCGCCGACGAGCCGACCAGCGCCCTCGACGTGTCGGTGCAGGCGACGGTGCTCGAGCTGCTGCGCGAGCTGCAGCGCGACCTGCGCTTCGCGTGCCTCTTCGTGAGCCACGACCTCGCGGTCGTCGACGCCCTCTGCGACCGCGTCGCCGTCATGCACCGCGGCGCGATCGTCGAGCTCGGCTCGCGTCGCTCGGTGCTCATGGCGCCCGAGCACGAGTACACGCAGCGCCTGCTCGAGGCGGCGCCGCTGCCCGACCCGCGCGCGCAGCGGGCGCGCCGGGCGGCGTAGGGGCTCGTCGCTCGCACGCGACGCGCGTGAGCGGGCCGTCGAGGGTGCATCCCACTCGAGGTGCCGCTCACGCTCATCCGGTGCGGTCGGCTCGGCTGCAGAGGATGGCTGGCACGGAGTGACGCTGAGCGGTGCGCCGAGGGCGATCTTCCCTCGGCGACCCGCTCAGCGTCACGTCGTGCCCGTCAGTCCTTCGCGGCCGCCGCGAGGCGCGCGAGGCCGCGCTCGAAGTCGCCGCCGATGAGCTTGTCCATCGACATGAAGCGGAAGAAGAGGGCCGCGAATCCCTTGTGCTCGCCCGTCATCTGCCAGGTCACCTCGGTGCCGCCGGCGACGGGCTTGAGGATGAACGCGGTCGGGTTGGAGGCCTTGAACGGCTTCTCGAAGTCGACGACGAGGTCGACGCGCTCGGGCGCCGAGCCCGTGATGCGCATCGTGCCCGTGCCGGCCTTGCGGTTGCCCGACCAGGCGTAGCGCGCGCCGACGCCCTTGTCGGCGCCCTCGTAGGAGCGGGACATGCCGGGGTCGACGTCCTCCCACGGTGACCACGCGGTCCACTCGTGGAAGTCGTCGATCAGCGCGTGGATCGTCGCCTGCTCGGCGGGGATGACGGCCGTCCTGTGCACCTCGTACGCGCTCATGCGCCGATCATGGCACCGCGCATGCCCCGTCGCGAGGGGCGGGTCACCCCGACGGGATCGGACGGGCGCATGTCAACGGCCTCGTGCCGCCGCCGGGCGGCGGCGTACGGTCCGGACACCAGCGAACGCATCCGATGGAGGGGGCAGCGATGAGCGACCAGCAGCAGCACGACGCGCGCGACGAGGAGGGCACGCCGAAGCCCGGCGGCGTCGGCGAAGACGGCACGATCCCGAACGCCCCCGACGGCATCGCCGTGGGGCACACGGGCGAGCAGTCGACGTTCGAGCCCGAGGAGGACGAGCAGGCGCCGGGCGACTGAGCCGACGGCGCCGGCCGGCAGCCGTCGGCCGACGCCGAGCCCGGGACCGCGGTGCCAGGCGAGGTCCTACCGGAGGCTGACGCGTCGCGCGCGCTCGGCTGCGAGCGTTGGAGCATGGCCGAGCGCACCCGCATCCTCACGTCCGCCGCATCCATCGCCTCGTCGGGTGCGTTCACGCTGATCCCGATCGGTCGGCTGCCGCGCGGCGCGCGCTGGGGCATCGGCGTGGGCCTGTCGTTCGTGCCCGCCGCCGTGGCGGCGTCGCTCGCGCATCGACGGATGCGCGAGCGAGTCGCGTCGGAGCGGATCCCGACCACGGCCGGCGTCGGCGTCGCCGTCGGCGCGGTCTCGTTGGGCGCATGGGAGGCGAGCGCGCGCGTCGACCGTGCCGTCGACGAGGCGCTCGTGCGACGCGGCGTGCGTCGGCCGCGCGTCGTCATGGCCATCGGAGCGGCCGCGATCGCGGGCGCGATCGAGCTGCTCGACGTGGTCGCCTCGCGGCGAGCCGAGGGCTGACGCGCGCGAGATCTCGAGGGCCCGAGCCGGGCGAGCCGCGGGCGGATCGATGGGCGACGACCGACCGGGTCGTCGCCCTTCGTCGTGCTGCCGCCCGTGCCACCGAGGCTTGCGTGAACCCCCTCCCTCATGTGACGATGGAATCGTTTCCGTCATGGAAACGTTTCCACGCAACGAGGCAGGAGCAACGATGGCGACCATCAAGGACGTCGCGGCGCGAGCCGGTGTCGGACTCGGCACCGCATCGCGCGTGCTGAACGGCAGCACGCAGACCTCCCCCTCGTCGCGCGAGCGCGTGCTCGCCGCCGCCGCCGAGCTCGGCTACGTCGCCCACGGCCCCGCCCGCGCCCTGCGCCGTACCCGCACCGACGCGCTCGGCCTGCTCGTCAGCGACATCCGCAACCCCTTCTTCTCCGAGCTCGCGCACGCCGCCGAGCAGGAGGCCCGCGCCCATGGCTACGCCGTGCTGCTCGCCAACGCCAACGAGGACGAGCGCCAGGCCGACGACGTGCTGCGCACCTTCGCGTCGCAGCGCATCGACGGCCTCATGCTGTCGCCGCAGGGCCCCGCGACGCCGCAGCTCGCGTCGCTCGTCGAGCGCGACGTGCCGATCGTGCTGCTCAACCGCCGCATCGAGGGCGTCGACCTGCCGTTCTTCGGCACCGACAACGAGCAGGGCGTCGGCCTCGTGCTCGACCACCTGCAGCGCCGCGGCCACCGCGACGTCGCCTACGTGGGCGGCACGCCCACGATGTCGACGGGCGTCGAGCGCGCCCGCGCCTACCTCGGCGGTCGCGCCGCCCACGGCATCTCGACCGACGACGCGCTCGTCGAGGCCGGCGACTTCCAGACCGAGGGAGCGGCGGCGGCGATGCTGCGCATCCTCGACCGGGGCGTGCATCCCAGCGCCGTCTTCGGCGCCAACGGCGCCACGACCGTCGGCGTGCTGCGCGCGCTGCGCGAGCGCCTCGGGGCGGATGCCGCGGCCGCGATCGAGGTCGTGTCGTTCGACGACTTCGACTGGTTCGCCTACGCCTCCCCCGCCATCACCGCCGTGCGCAACGACGCCTCCGCCATCGGCCGCGCCGCCGTGCAGGGCGTGCTCGCGCTGCTGCGCGGCGAGCCGGCCGAGTCGGTGCGCGTCGCCACCACGCTCGTCGACCGCTCCGGCCACTGACCCCACGAACACCCCCTCGCGAAGGAGACCCATGCGCATCGCCCTCGGCGCCGACCACGCCGGCTACCCGCTCAAGGACGCCGTCCGCACCGCCATCGAGGCCCTCGGCCACGAGGTCGTCGACTGCGGCACGCACTCGACCGACCCCGTCGACTTCCCCGACATCACCCAGGCCACATGCGCGCCCGTCACGGCAGGCGACGCAGACCGCGCCATCCTCGTGTGCGGCACCGGCCAGGGCGCCATCATGGCCGCCAACAAGCTGCCGGGCATCCGCTGCGGCCTCGCCCACGAGCCGTACTCGGCGCACCAGGCCGTCGAGCACGACGACGCCAACGTCATCGCCATGGGCGCCTGGCTCGTGCCGCACGCGCTCGTGCCGTCGATCGTGCAGGAGTTCCTCGACGCCACGTTCGACGACGACGCCGACACCCACCGCCGCGTCGACAAGCTCAACGCGCTCGACCACCTCGTCCCGGCCACCACCGACTGACCCGAACGGCCGCATCCGCGACCGGATCGAAGGAGATCCGCATGTCCAGCACCACCGCCCCCACCGACCGCAGGAGCCCGCTCGGCTCGAAGGACCGCGTCAAGACCGCCATCGCCGCCGGCGTCGGCACGAGCGTCGAGAACTACGACTTCGTCTCGTACGGCACCGCCGCAGCGCTGTACTTCGGCGTCGTGTTCTTCCCCGCCGACGACCCGCTCGTGCGCAACCTGCTCGCGTTCTCGACGCTCGCCGTCGGCTTCCTCATGCGTCCGCTCGGCGGCGCGATCGGCGGCTACCTCGCCGACCGCCACGGCAGGAAGCCCGTGCTCGTCGCCGCCATGATCGTCATGGGCGGCGCGACGTTCGTCATCGGCCTGCTGCCGACGTTCGACCAGATCGGCATCGCCGCGCCCATCATCCTCACCGTCATCCGCATGGTGCAGGGGCTCGCGTTCGGCGCCGAATGGGGCGGCGCGATCACGATGGCGTACGAGCACGCGCCGTGGCACCGGAGGGGGATGTTCGCCGCGATCCCGCAGTCGGGCAACCCGCTGGGCATCGCCCTCGCGACCGCGATGTTCGCCTGGTCGTCGACGCTCGAGGGCGACTGGCAGTGGCGCACGCCCTTCCTGTTCTCGTCGGTGCTCGTCATCGTCGCGCTCGTCGTGCGCTCGAAGCTGTCGGAGTCGCCGGAGTTCCAGGAGGCGCAGGCCACGGGCAAGACCGTGAAGAACCCGCTGCTCACGACGCTGCGCGAGGACTGGCGCTCGATCCTGCGCGTCATCGCGCTGCGCGTCGTCGAGTCGTTCGCCTACTACTCGACCGCGACGTACCTGCTGAACTACATCGCCGAGCGCAACCCCGAGCTGCGGCCCATCGCCCTCGGTGCCATCACCGTCGCGAGCGTCATCGCCATCGGCATGACGTTCGTCATGGGATCGCTCACCGACAGGATCGGCCGCAGGCCCATCTACATCGGGGCGTCGATCGCCGTCATCCTCTTCGCGTTCCCGCTGTACCTGCTCACGAACGACGGGATCCCGGCGCTCGTCGTCGCGACGTTCATCATCGGCATCGGCGTCATCCACGCCTCGCTGACGGGCGTGCAGGGCTCGCTGCTCACCGAGCAGTTCCAGACCGCGACGCGCACGTCGGGCGCCTCGCTCGGCTACCAGCTGGCCGCGGCGATCGGCGGCTTCGCGCCGCTGCTCGCGACGGCGCTCGTAGGCGTCTTCGGCTGGCCGGGCGCGTCGATCCTCTACATGCTCGCGGGCGTCATCGGCCTCGTCGGCATCCTCGTGACGCGCGAGACGTTCGGCCGCGCCGAGCGCGCCCGCGTGCAGACGCTGGTGGATGCGGCGCGCTAGCCCGTCCGAAGGATCCTGACTGGTCGCAGTTACACCACACTGGTCGCAGCTTCGGTGCAACTGCGACCAGTCATCGGGGAACTGCGACCAGTCCCGGTGCAACTGCGAGCAGTCATGGCTCAGGCTCCGACGACCGCCGCGAGCTCGCCCAGCACGAACTCCCAGCCCTGCCGGTAGGACTCGGCGGGGGCGTCGTCGGCCCACGGGCCCGAGTGCCGCACCGTCACGCGGGTGCCGGCGTCGGTCGCGGTCAGGCGCACGTCGAACGCCTCGTCGGCGCTCGTGCCATCGGCGTCGGTCCACGTCCAGGTCGCCGCGAGGTGGTGGTCGGATGCGGTCAGCACCTCGCCCGTCAGCACGATGCCGGCGGCGGGCGCCGCGATGCGCAGCGCCCCGCCGGGGCGCACGTCGGCCTCGATCGTCGTGTCGGCCCAGTGCCGCCACCACCAGGTGCGCAGCCCCTCGGCTGACGCGAACGCCGCCCAGACGGCGTCGATCGGCGCCGCGACGTCGCGCCCCACCTCGAGCACGCCGTCGGCGATGCGCGTCCACGTCTCGTGCGCCGGCATCGCGAACGGCCGCGGCGCGAGCCCGGCGAGGTCGTCGCCCAGGCCGTCGAGGTGCGCCTCCCACCCGGCGCCGTAGTCGGGCACGGGCTGCGGCGCCACGAGCTCGTGCCGCAGCCGCAGCACCGAGCCGCCCTCGACGGCGTCGACCGTCACGCGCACGACCGAGTCGGGCTCGCCGGTCCAGCGCCACGCGATCGCGATCCCACGCTCCGGGTCGCACTCGAGCAGGCGGCAGTCGGCGCGGTCGCCGGGCTCGTCGCCGAGCCGCAGGCCGAACGCGCCCCCGACGGGCGGCCGCTCGCCCGACTCGATCGTGCCGAGCCAGCGCGCGAGGCGCTCGGGTTGCACGAGCGCATCCCACACCTCCGCCGGGGGCATCGCGAGGCGCCGCTCGACGTCGACGACGGGGCGATCGGGCGAGCCGGTGAGGGCGCGCACGACGCCGATGGTGGGGACGGTCATGCGGAGGCCTCCTCGGGCGCGGGGCTGGCGGATGCGGATGCGCGCGCATGCCTGCCGCGCGCGAGCTCGGTCTCGAGGGCGTCGAGGCGCTGCGGCCACAGCGCCGCGTAGCGTTCCACCCACGCGGTGACGTCGTCGAGCGCGCCGGGCACGAGCGAGTAGATGCGCTGCGTGCCGCGCGGCTCGACGGCGACGACCTCGGCCTCGCGCAGCGCGCGCAGCTGGTTCGAGACGGCGGGCTGCGAGATGCCGAACTCGGCCTGCACGACGGCGCCGAGCGACCCTGCGGGCTGCGCGCCGTCGGCGAGCACCTCGACGATGCGGCGCCGCACGGGATCGGCGAGGGTGGCGAAGGACTTCATGCACCATGAATATCACGCTGACGTGAATCATGGAAGACCTGTGGGAGCCAGACGCGCATGCCGCCTGCCGCATGTCCGTACCCCGTCGGCATCCGTGCAATCGATCCACCCTCGGACTCCGATACAAGGGGTGCAGGGTCGCAACCCGTGACCCGACCAGAGTCAGGAGAAGCGATGAAGGGCAAGATCGCGATCGGCAGCGCTGCCGTGCTCGCCATGTCCGTGCTGGGTGCCGCCCCGGCGCTCGCCGCCGAGGGCGATGCGACCGTCTCGGTGCTGCACGCCGTGCCGGGCATCACCGTCGACGTCTACGTGAACGGCGCCGAGACGGTGCCCGACCTCGAACCCGGCACCCTCACCGAGCCGATCATGCTCGCGCCGGGGGCGTACGACATCCAGGTCTTCGCCGACGGCGACGACCCCGCCACCGCGACGCCCGCCATCGAGGCGATGGACGTGCAGGTGCCCGCGAACGCCAACATCACGCTCGCCGCGCACCTCGACGTCGACGGCAACCCGACGCTCGGCGCCTTCGTGAACGACACGTCGCCCGTGCCCGCCGGCCAGGCGCGCCTCACGGTGCGTCACCTCGCCGCCGCACCCGCGGTCGACGTGCGCGCCGACGGCACCGTCGTCGTCGAGGGCATCGAGAACCCGAACGAGGCATCGCTCGTCACGGCGGCCGGGATGGTGTCGGCCGACGTCGTGCTCGCAGGCACCGAGGACGTCGTCATCGGCCCCGCCGACCTCACGCTCACCGAGGGCACGACGACGATCGTGACCGCGTGGGGCAGCGCCGAGGACGGCACGCTCGGCGTGGGCGTGCAGACCGTCGGCGCGAACGGCGCACCGACCGGCATGCCGTCGGGCCTCGGCGGCGCAGTCGGTGGCACGGCGCCCGGCATCGTGCTCGCGATCGCGGCGCTGCTCGGCGCCGCAGCCCTCGTGGTCTGGGGACGCACGCGAGTCGCCGAGGCGCGGGAGCGCTGATCCATCCGTGGCGCACGGCCGCCACGCCCGCCGCCCGGCTCCCGTCGCCCCCGACGGGAGCCGGGTGCGGCGTGCGCGCCCGAGCGTCGTGCGACATGCGCGCAGGAGGAGCCTGACGCGCACCGGTCGTCGCGTCGCCGCGATGCTCGCGGGCGCGGCGGTCGTGCTCGGCGTCGTCGGCGGCGTGTGGCTCGTGCGCAGCACGAGCGGCGTCGAGGCGACCGACGCCGGGTCGCCGCCGCCGAGCGCCGAGCCCAGTGCGTCCGAGCCCAGCGCGCCCGAGCCCACGCCGTCCGCATCCGCGTCGCCGTCGCCCGTCGCCCGCTCGGACTTCGACATCGCGCTGCAGCAGCCGGCGGTGCAGGATGCGCCCGTCGAGGTCGCGATCGCCGACGTGGGCCTCGACCTCGCCGTCGTGCCGGTCGGCGTGCGCGCCGACGGGCAGATGGAGATCCCGACGCTCGTCACCGAGGTCGGCTGGTACGAGTACGGGCCGGCGCCCGGAGCGCCCGCGGGCTCGGCGGTGCTGTCGGCGCACGTCGACTCCGAGCTGGGTCGCGCACCCATGGCGGCCCTGCTCGAGGTCGAGCCCGGGGCGCTCGTCGAGGTCACGACCGCGAGCGGCGCCGTGCTGACGTTCCGCGTCGACACGGTCGAGCAGCTCGGCAAGCAGCAGCTGCCGCTCGACGAGCTCTTCGCCCGCGACGGCCCGCCGCTGCTGCGGCTCGTGACGTGCGCGGGCGCCTGGGACCCCGCCGCCAGCGCCTACGAGGACAACCTCATCGTCACCGCCACCCCCGTGACCGCATGACCAGCACGGGACTACGGTGACCGCGTGACCGCGACGGAGGGGTTCGACGACGACGCGATCGCGCTCGCCTTCGCGACCGGTCCGAGCGACGTCGGCCTGCGGCTCGCGTACGACCGCTGGGGCGGCCTCGTGCTGGCCCTCGCGCTGCGGGTGATGGATCGGGCGGATGCGGAGGACGTCGTGCAGCAGACCTTCGTGTCGGCGTGGCGATCGCGCGAGCGGTACGACCCGGAGGCGGGCCCGCTCGGCGCGTGGATCGTGCGCATCGCGCGCCGCCGCATCGCCGACCACTTCCGCGTCGCCTCCGTGCTGCACGAGCGCGTCGTCGACCCGACCGTCGTGCTCGACCGGGCCGAGCGCCCGCATCCGGTCGACGTGCCCGACGCCGTCGCGGGCAGCATCCTGGTCGAGCAGACGCTCGCCGAGATGGACGAGCCGCAACGCACGATCGTGCGACTCGCCGTGATCGAGGACCTGCCGGCATCCGCGATCGCCGAGCGCCTCGAACTCCCGGTAGGCACCGTGAAGAGCCACCTGTCGCGCACGCTGCGACGACTGAGGGACCGATGGGAGGGAGCCCATGCCGCACATCTCGCATGACGACCTCGCCTGGCGCGCCGTCGAGGGCGCGCGCGTCACGGGCACGCTCGACGAGCACTTGCGCGACTGCGCGGCGTGCGCCGCCGAGCTGCAGGCGTTCGAGCGCACGGTGCAGCGCATCCGCGACGACGCCGTCGAGCCCGCTCCCCTGCCGCCAGGTCTGTGGGATCGCATCGCGGCGGAGCTGGATGCGGACGCGGAGGCCGACGCGCGCCCCGCCGGCGCGTCGTCGCTCGAGGCGGCCGCGAGCGCCGGGGAGCCGCCCCGCGTGCGCGCGCGGCGGCGCCGCCTGCCGCGCCGCGTCTCGCTGCGCACCCTCGTCGCAGCGTGCGTCGCGACGGCGATCGTCGTCGGCGGCGGCGTGGGCATCGGCACCTGGATCGCGCAGCGGCCGCCCGCCGAGACGGTCGTCGCGTCGATCGCCCTCGACCCGCTCGAGTCCGGCATCGGGCCGGCCTCCGCATCCATCGTCGAGCGCGACGGGCACCGCGTGCTCGTGATCGACGCGGATGCGCTGCCGCAGGCAGCCGGCGGCACGCTCGACGTGTGGCTCATCGACGCCGACGTCGAGGGCATGGTCAACGTCGGCACGCTCGATGCGGATCACGCCGAGTACGTGCTGCCCGACGACCTCGACCTCGACGCGTTCCCGATCGTCGACGTGTCGATCGAGCCGCTCGACGGCGACCCCACGCACAGCGGCGAGAGCGTCTGGCGCGGCTCGCTCGCCTGACCGGAAGGGCGGGCGTCAGTCGATGACGCCGCCGCTGTGCACGAGCCGCACCTCGACGCCGCCGGCGCCGCGGATCGCGGGGTTCGTGGCCGCGATCGCCAGCGCCGCCCGCTCGTCGTCGGCCTCGAGCACGTAGACGCCGGCCACGACGACCTCGGCGTCGACGAACGGCTCCTCGGTGACGCCGTCGGCGCGGATCGACCGCGCGAGCGCGCGCGGCGTGAACGCCCACGCCGCCGTCATCGCACCCGAGGCGGCGAGCTCGTCGCCGTGGCCGTTCGGCTCGGCGAGGTCGTCGTCGGTCGCGTCGAGCGCGTGCGCCGAGTCATCGGCGTAGATCAGCACGGCGTACTGCGGCACGGGTCCTCCAGGGCTCGGCGGATGCTCCGCTCCAGGGTGCGCCGAGGGCGGGCTCGGCGCAAGGCGCTGGCGGTGCCTTCCGCGGCTCGGCGACGGGCGAGGCCATGGGCTCGCCGTGGAGCCCGAGCAGGCTCGGAGCCTCGGCGGCCCACGCTCCCGCGGCGACGCCGACGCTCAGCGCAGCGGCACCCTGAGGCGCGCGCCAGGCGCGTCGAGCGGCGAGCCCTCGAGGATCGTCAGCCCCGCCGCGTCGATCGCGATCGTCGCGAGCGTCTGCCACGCGCGGCCGAGCGGCTGCTCGGGGCGGGCCACGCAGCAGATGTCTCCCAGCTCCTCGCCCGGCGCGGTGCGCAGCATCGGCACGAGGTCCATCGCCTTCGTGATCGGCGTCGACCGCGCCGCGATGCGACGGCGCAGCAGCGTGAGGCGATCGGGCGAGTCCGGATCGCCGCGGAACGTGCGCGAGCCCGCCGCGAGGCGCTCGGAGAGGAAGTGGTTCGACCGCGGCAGCCACAGGGCGTCGTGCAGGTCGACGATGGGCTCGACCACCTCGGGCCCGGCAGGGCTCAGCTCGATCGCCGTCGCCGTGCGGCCGCCGCCCTCGGTGGGGCCGACGATCGTCACGACGCTCGACGACGTCACAGCTGCCGACCGCGCGATCGCGAGCGCCGCCTCCACCGTCGTCGCCTCCGCGAGGATGCGGTGCAGCACCGAGTGGATGGGCACGCCGCCCGGGCGATCGTCGACGTGCGACAGGATCGCGAGCAGCACGCCCACGCCTGCGTCGTTCATGCCGACCTTCGCGCAGATGCCGTGCTCGGTCACGCCCGCGAAGCCCAGTGGCCCGCCGCGCATCTGCTGCGCGTGCCAGGCGTCGCCGAGCTCGCGATGCCAGTCCCACACCTGCGCCGCCGCGGCCGGCGACACGGTGGCGAGGATCGTGCACTCACGGCCCGGCTGCACGGATGCGTCGGGCCCGCCGCGTGCGACGAGCAGCTCGGTGCGGGCGGCGAGGGCGGCGGCGATCCACTCGGGCAGCTCGGCGCCGGCGGCGACGCCCAGCACCTCGTCGCGGCCGTCGGGCCACCAGGCACCGAGCGCGTCGAGCGAGGCGAGGGCGTGGCTGCGCACCTCGGCCTCCGACCAGCCGGCGATCGCGAACAGGTCGAGGTAGACGCGCCAGTGCGCGCGCACGACCGCGGCCACCTGTCGCCCGCGATCGACGCCGCGGTCGTGGGGCGTGGCGCCTGCGATCTCGAGGACGCGCATCAGGGGTGCGCCTCACCAGCTGGTCGAGGAGCGCGCGAGCCCCCGGGCGAGCACGCGTCACGAGACCACGCGACCGCCGCTCCTGCCCAGGCACGCTCATGGTCGCGTCGGGCGCGCACGTCGCGTGGTCTCGTGACGCGGAGGCGCTGCGCGCCTGCGCTCCTCGACCAGCTGCTGGGTGGTGACGACGTCGCCACTGCCGCTACCCGAACCGACGCACCGTCGCGGCGTCGAGGCCGCTCGGTGGGCCGGCGAACCAGTCGATCGCGCCCGCCTCGACGTCGAGGGATGCGGTGAGCAGCGTCTCCCACCGCTCGGCGAGGTCGGCGGCGGGCCGCACGCGCACGCACACCGGCGCGTCCGCACCCGCGGCGCCGCACATCCCCGCCGCCATCGAGACCGCATCCGTCGCGGCCATCGCGCCGTCGCGCTGGGCGAGCGCGTGCTCGAGCCGGGGGCCGGTCGTCGACGTGTCGCTCGTCGCCTCGCCCTCGGCGAGGCCCGCGTCGAGGAAGTGGTTCGTGTGCGCGAGGTACGCGTCGGTCGGCTCGACCACCGCGATCTGCGCGGGAGCGAGCTCGATGCACGCCGCCCGAGCGGGACCGGCCGCAGAGGATGCCTCCACCACCGTCAGCACCGTCGACGCCCCGACGACGGCATCCCGCGCGAGCGCGATCGCCTCGTCGAGCGTCGACGCCTCGTCGAGGATGCGGCGCGCGACGACGTGCACCGGCACACCCACGGCCGTGCGATCGGAGACGTGATGGAGGATGTTGAAGTGCACGCCGAGGCCGCGGCCGGATGCCGTGCGGGCGACGCCGATCTTGCCGACCATGCCGGTCTCGGTGAAGGTGCGCACGACGCGATCCTCGAGCGGCACCTCCAGCAGCACGCCCGTGGGCGCGAGCTCGCCGTGCCAGTCCCACGTCTGCATCGTCATGGGGCGGCGGTCGTCGTGCAGCGCGACGATCGTCGAGCACTCGAGCGCCTTCGCCGTGGGCGCGTGGGCGAGGATCTCGGTGCGCGACGTGAGCAGGTACAGGTCGGCGAGCGGCACGTCGGCGCCGTGCGCGACGCCGTCGAGCTCGGCGGCGACGGAAGGCGCCCACGCACGCACGGCGTCGATCGATCCCTCGACCACCGGCGCGATCACGCCCGCGGGCACCCCCATGACCTCGTACGCGTCCCGGTACAGCGTGATCGTCTCGCGGATGGGCTCGGCGAACGCCGACCCGTAGGCGACGCCGCGCGAGACGGGGTCGGTGGCGGGCAGGCGCAGCTCGGCGACCTTCATCGGGGATCCTCTCCGTCGACGCGCGTCGACAGCGGTGGCAGGTGGCCTCGGCGCACGTGCTCGGCGGGCAGGGCGTCCATGAGCCCGGCGAGGTCGGCGTGCGGGCAGCCGGCGATGGCACCGGCGCCCGCGAACGACCCCTCGCCGGCGAACTCGTCGCGTACGCGGCCGCGGATGTCGGCGGGCTTGTCCTGGCTGAGCTTGAACACGGCCTGCTCGCCGGTGATCTCGATCGCGAACGCCGTGACGCCCGTGATGATGTCGCGGAACACGTCCATCGAGCCCGCCATGTCCCACGTCGGCCCGCCGGCCTCGCCGCGCTGGCCCTCGAGCTGCGCGACGGTCTGCACGACGACGTCGAGCGCCTCGTCGTCGTCCATGAGCCGCACGGTGCCGGTGAGGTGCACGGCGGCGTAGTCGACGGTCGGCACCGCGCCGGGCGTGCCGTACAGCGACGGCGACACGTACCCGTGGGTCGACGTGTGGATGAGCAGCACCTCGGGATGCCTGCGCATGGCCCGCCAGTGCCGGTTCGCGCGGCCCATGTGCGACCACAGCGTCTGGCCCACGAGCGTGTCGACGGATGCGGGGTCGAGCGTGGGCGGCAGCACGACCGGCAGGTGCGTCGCGATGGGCGCGCCCGTCTGCGACGTCACCGCGAGCGCGAACGGCGTGCGCGTCACGAGGTCGACGAGCGCACGCCCGTCGGGCGCGTGGTACGCGGGGAAGGTGTGCACGTCAGCGCACGCTCTCGATCACGGCATCCCACATGACCTCCGACGCGATCGCGCCGAACGACGCGACCGACGGGCCGAGGCCCTGCCTCGGGTCGTAGGCGGGCAGGTCGACCTCGTCGGTCGTGAGCAGGAAGAGCGTGTCGCCGTCGAGCGCCGTGTGGAACGGCTGGATGCCGCGATGCATCGACGAGTGGATCTGCGTGGCCAGCTGGCGCAGGTCGATCTCCTCGAGCCGCGCGTTCGTGACGACGACCGACAACGTGGTGTTGCCGCGCTGGATGCCGTCGGCACCCGGAACGCCACCGTCGGCGAACGCGGCGGCGCCATCGATCGACGGGTGCCGGCGCGTGCCGTCCTCCTGCACGTTGCCGCGCAGCACCGAGCCGTCGCGGTCCATGACGGCACCGACGGCGTTCACGACGGTGAGGGCGAGGATCTTGAGATCGCCGACCTGCCGGAACGCGGCGCCCTGGCCCGCCCACTCCGTGGCGGTCGGCCGCATCTTGCCGCACGAGCCGCCGACGCCAGCGCCCACGCGACCGACCTCGACGACGCCCTCGCGGGCGCGGTCGAACGCCGCGCGGCCGAGGGCGTTGTCGGGCGTGATGGCGTTGTCGCGCACGGCGAAGTCGTAGATGACGGCGCCCGACACCACGGCGAGGTCGCCGAAGCCCGTGCGGCGTCCGCCGCGCTCGAGCAGCGCATCCGTCACGCCCGACGCGGCGGCGGTGCCGTGCACCGAGCCGCCGGCGAGGCAGATGGCGTGGTTGAAGGGGTAGCGGCCCGTGATGCCCACCGCGCCGCCGCGGTCGTCGATCGCCGTGCGCGCGCCGCCCTCGACCTCGATGACGGTGACGCCCGTCGGGCCCTCGTCGTACTGCGCCGTGCCGATGCGCACGCGGGGGAAGTCGAACGTCACCTCGGCGCGGCCCTTGCCGGGCACGGGCGTGAGGTCGACGTCGTCGTTCGTCGTGAGGCCCGCGAACGTCGAGCGCGTCGTGCGTCGCGGCTCGGCATCCCACTCGGTCTGCGGCGCGAACGTGGGCTGGGTCGACGTGGTGGTCATCGCTCCTCCAGGAGGGCTCGGGAGTACGGGTGCGTGAAGCCTGCTACGACGTCGGCGGCGCCGGCGTCCTCGACGACCTCGCCGCCGCGCATCACGACGACGCGGTCGGCGAGGTAGCGCACGACGGCCATGTCGTGGGAGATGAAGAGCGCGCCGAAGCCGTGCTCGGCCTGCAGCCGCTGGATGAGCTGCAGGATCTGCGCCTGCACCGACACGTCGAGGGCGCTGACGGCCTCGTCGAAGACGATGAAGCGCGGGCTCGTGATGAGGGCGCGGGCGATGGCGACGCGCTGCCGCTGGCCGCCGGAGAGCTCGTGCGGATGCCGTGCGCCGAGCTCGGGCGCGAGGGCCACCTGCTCGAGCATCTCGCCGACGCGGGCGCGCACGGCGGCGCGGTCGCGCGTGCGCACCTGCAGCGGCTCGGCGATCGACGCCGCGACGCTCATGCGCGGGTTCAGCGCCCACATGGGGTGCTGCAGCACGGCCTGCATCTCGCCCGCGACGCGGCGGCGGCGCAGCGGCTGCCCGTCGAAGCGCACGGCACCCGTCGTGGGCGCGCGCAGGCCGAGGGCGACGGATGCGGCGGTCGACTTGCCCGAGCCGGACTCGCCGACGAGGCCCACCGTCTGGCCCTGGTCGACCGAGAACGAGACCTCGCGCATCGCGTGCACCGCGCGGGCGCCGGTGCCGAAGCGCACCGAGACGGCGTCGAGCTCCACGAGGGTCATGCGCGGGCCTCCTCGTCGGCGGATGCGGGTGCGGGTGCTGCGGGAGCGGGCGCCGACGGCGCAGGTGCCGACGCGACCGGCGCGGCCGCATCCCCACCCTGCGCCGCGAGCAGCTCGGTGTAGGTGCGCACGGGCACGTCGCGCTGCAGCCGCGACGGCATCGCCGCGATGAGCGACCGCGTGTACGGATGCTCGGGCCGCTGCAGCACGACGTCGGGCGGGCCCACCTCCACGACCTTGCCGCGGTACATCACGGCGACGCGGCGGCACCAGCGGGCGACGGCCTCGAGGTCGTGGCTGAGCCAGATCACCGTCGCGCCGGTCTGCTCGGCGGCCTCGAAGATGAGGCGCAGCACCTCGCGGCGCACGTTGGCGTCGAGCGCGGCGGTGGGCTCGTCGGCGACGAGGATGCGCGGCCTGCGGGCCATCGCGATCGCGATGGCGACGCGCTGCGCCATGCCGCCCGACAGCTCGTGCGGGTAGCGCCGCAGCACGTCGGCGGGGTCGGCGATGCGCACCTCGTCGAGCATCTGCGCGAGCGCCGCCTTCGACGCGTCGCCGCCGAGCGCGCGCACGACGAGGGCGAGCTGCCTGCCGACGCGCTGCGTGGGGTCGAGCGTCGCGATGGGGTCCTGCGGGATGAAGCCGAGGGAGTCGCGGCGCAGCGCGCGCAGCCCCTGCCGGTCGAGCGCGCCCACGTCGACGCCGTCGACGCGCACCGAGCCGCTCGCGAAGCGTCCGTTCGCCGGCAGCAGCGCGCCGATGGCGGTGCCGAGCGTCGACTTGCCCGAGCCCGACTCGCCCACGATCGTGAGCGCCTCGCCCGCATCCGCCGACAGCGTGGCACCGTCGAGCGCGCGCACGGTGCCGCGCGACGTCTGGAACTCGACGACGAGGTCGTCGATCTCGATGAGGGCGCTCATGTGAGGTCCACCGCCTGTCGGGGCTCGAGGCGGTCGCGCAGGCTGTCGCCCACGAGCGTGACGGCGAGGATCGCGAGCACCATGGCGCCGCCCGAGGAGACGAGGATCCACGGCGCCGTGAGCAGGTAGAGGTTGCCCTCGCTCGCGAGCAGGCCGAGCGACGACGCCGGCAGCTGCACGCCGTAGCCGAGGAACGACAGGCCGCCCTCGACGAGGATCGCGACCGACAGCGCGTAGGTGGCCTGGATGACGACGGTGCCAGACACGTTCGTGAGCAGGTGCCGTGCCATGATGACGGGCGCCGGGACGCCCGAGATGCGGGCCGACGTCACGAAGTCGCGCCGGGCGACCTGCGCGGCCGCGGCGGCGACCTGCCTGGTCATGAGCGGCACGGTGATGAGCACGATCGCCGCGAGCGACGCCGTGATGCCGGCGCCGAACGCCGCGGCGACGAGCAGCGCGAGCAGGATCGACGGGAAGGCGTAGAGCACGTCGCCGATGCGCATGACGACCTCGCGCACCCAGCCGCCGAGGTAGGCGGCGAGGATGCCGAGCGCCGTCGCGATCACCGCGGTGCAGACGACGGCGACGGCCGAGAGCAGGAACGTCGTGCCGATGCCCTCGAGCAGGCGCGCGAGCAGCGAGCGGCCGAGGGAGTCGGTGCCGAGCGGATGCGCGAGGCTCGGCGCCTCGAAGCGGCCGCCGACCGTCGTCGTGCCGTCGTCCAACCCCGGCACGACGCGGCCCGCGAGCGACGCGACCACGAGCAGCGCCAGCACGACGAGGGCCGCGGTGAGCACCGCATCCTTCGTGCGCAGCGCCTGCAGGCGACCGGGTGCGGCCGCGAGGCCCGCGGCGACGCCGGTCATGCCTTCGCCCCGATCGTCGAGACGCGCGGGTCGACGAGGCTCGACACGAGCTCGACGAGCACGCTCGTCGCCACGAACACGACGGCGGCGAGCATGACGCCCGCCTGTACGACGGCGTAGTCGCGGCGGTCCATCGCGAGCAGCAGGTACGAGCCGACGCCCGGCACGTTGAAGAGCCCCTCCACGATCACGGCGCCTCCCAGCAGGTAGGCGAGCAGCGTCGCGGCGAGCGTGAGGATGGGGATGGTCGCGTTGCGCAGCACGTGGTGCCGCACGATCGACCCCGGCGTCTCGCCGCGCGCCACCGCGGCTTGCACGTACGGCTCCACGAGCACGCCCAGCACGGCATCCCTCGTCGTGCGGGCCGTGGCGGCGGCGCAGAACACCGACAGCACGAGCGCCGGCAGCAGCGAGGAGAGCAGCCCCTGGCCGACGTCCTCGGCGACGGGCGTGAACGCCCCGATCGTGATGCCGAGCGGCACCGACGAGAACAGCAGCACCACGAGCGCGCCGAGCACGAACTCGGGGATCGAGATGCCGAGGCCGCCGACGACGCGGCTCACGACCGCACCGCCGCGACGGCGAGCGCGCAGCGCCTGCAGCACCCCCACCGGGATGCCGATCGCGAGCGCGATCACGAGGGCCATGAGCGCGATGGTCGCCGTCACCGGCAGTCGCATCGCGAGCTCGTCGAGCACCGGCTGCCGCGACACGATCGACGTGCCCAGGTCACCCGTGAGCACCTTGCCCATCCAGATGCCGAACTGGCTCACGAGGTCGCGGTCGAGGCCGAGCGCGGCCACGAGCGCCGCGCGCTGCTCGTCGGTCGCGAGCGGTCCGAGCAGCACGCGCTCGGCCTGCCCGGGCACGACCCGCACCGCGGCGAAGACGAGCAGCGCGATGCCGAGCAGCGTCACGAGGCCCGTGAGGACCCGGCCGCCCACCCATCGCGCTGCTCGCATCGTCAGCCTCCGATCGTGCGGAAGTCGGCGATGAGGCGCAGGAAGTCGCCGTAGCCCTCGTCGGCCAGGATCGACGGCGACAGCTGGTCGCTCGCGAACCCGATCACCTGCGGGCGCGTGGCGAGCGGCAGCATCTCGGCGTACTCGTCGGCGAGGTCGCACACCGTCTGCAGCGCCTCGGCGCGCTCGGCGCCCGGCTCCAGCTGCTGCGCGGCGACGATGGCCTCCGAGAGGTCGTCGTGCGACTGCGTGAAGCCGACGTTGAAGAACGCCGTCTCGGGGTTCCACCAGCTCGTCACGATCGACGCGTCGCCGTAGCCCGCGAACCAGCTGAGCGCGATGTCGAAGTCGCCGGGCTGCGACACGTACACGCGCTCGCCGAACGTGCCGTCGTCGACCGACTCGAGCTCGATCTCGGCACCGGCCGCCTCGAGCTGCTGCTGCATGAGCTGCGCGATCGCCGCGAGCGCCGGGTCGGAGTTGTAGATGAGGATGCTGGCCTCGACGCCTGCGAGCGCATCCGCATCCACCTCGGCGGATGCGGACGGCACGGAGTCGGGCGTGCACGCGTCGGGCAGGTTCGCCGGCGTGACGGCCGTCGGCTCGGCGGCGCCGGCGAGGGCCACGTCGACGAGCGCCTGGCGGTCGATGAGCGCGTTGACCGTCTGGCGCACCTCGGGGTCCGCGAACGGCGAGTCGGGGTTCACCGAGTTGAGCATCGCGTAGAAGAAGTCGCTCTGCGTCTGGCTCACGGCCGTGACGTTCGACGCCGACTGCAGCAGCTGCAGCGCGTCGGGGTTCGAGAAGTTCGCGAGCTGCGTCGACCCGTCGCGCAGGCCGGCGAGACGCGTCTGCTCGTCGCCCGCGATCACGAGCTCGAGCGTGTCGATGCCGAGCGCATCCGCATCCCACCAGCCGGGGTTCGCGTCGAACGTCCACGACTCGTCCTGCCGGTGCTCGGCGACCGTGAAGGCGCCGGTGCCGAGCATCTCGGTCACGGGGTCGAACGTGCCGGCCGTCAGCTCCTCCATGGGCAGGATCGCCGCGGGCGTGTTCGCGAGCGCGGCGAGGAAGGGCGTGTACGGCGTCTCGAGCGTCACGGTGACCTGCTGCGCGTCGCCGCTCGTGTCCTCGATCGACGCGACGGGGCCGAGCTGGCCCGACCACACGGAGCCGGAGTCGACGAGGCGCTGCAGCGAGCCGACGACGTCGGCGGCCGTCACGGCGCGGCCGTTCGAGAACGTCGCGTCGGGCTGGATGGTGAAGACGTAGGTCGTGGCGTCGGGCTGCTCCCACTCGGAGGCGAGCTCGGGCTGGATCTCGAAGCCGGGGCCGACCGTCACGAGCGACTCGTACACGAGCCCCATGATCGACCACGAGCGGGCGACCTCGGCGTAGGCAGGGTCGAGGCCCTGCGCCTCGGCGGTGTCGTAGTCGACCTGCACCTGCAGGCTGCCGCCCGCGCTGTCGATCGAGTCGTCGGCGAAGGCGACGTAGCCGTCGGGCACGTCGGCCTGGGACGCGGTCGGCGTCGAGCCGCCCGAGCATCCTGCGAGCGCGAGCGCCGCGATGGCGGCGGCCGCGACGGCTGCGGTGGAGGTGGTGCGCACGGGAGCCTCCCGGTCGGTGGGGCCGACGCGAAGGCGGGGTGCTGGATGCCTCGTGCCGGATGCCGGATCGTTCCGGCATTGCCGGGAATCTACGCTCGGGGTCCGCCGCGGTCAAGCGTCGGACGCACATCCGGCCCGTTTCGTCACGCACTCGTAACACCGCATGACGGATCGATCCGGCCCCAGCGATTCCGGGGGACGCGCCTGTGGTAGACACGGGGCATGCCCGCCCGAGCCAGCCGCGCCGCGACGATCGTCGACGTCGCCCGCGCCGCCGGCGTCTCGCGCACCACGGCATCCGACGCCCTGCGCGGCCACGGGCGCGTCTCGCAGGAGACGCGCGTCGCCGTCGAGGCCGCCGCCGCGACGCTCGGCTACCGGCCGAACTCGGCAGCGCGCTCGCTGCGCGCCGCGACCACCGGCACGCTCGGCATCCACCTGCCCGAGGCGATGACGCGCATCGAGTACTACCTGCAGACCGTCTACGGGGCGCTCGAGCAGGCCGCGGCCGACGAGGTCGACGTCACGCTCATCACGTCGCGGCGCCTCGCGGGCGGCCAGGCCCCGCCTGCCGTCGACGGCGTCATCCTGCTCGACCCGCTCGCCGACGACCCCGTCGCCGAGCGCCTCCTCGCCCTCGACCAGCCGATCGTGACGCTCGAGGGCTCCCCTGCCTCGCGCTCGGTGGGCGTCGTCTCCGCCGACCACGAGGCCGCGGTGCGCGAGCTGCTCGACCACCTCGCCGATCGCGGCGCCACGATGCCGGCACTGCTCGCCTCCCCCGCCGTCACCGACTGGGGCGGGCGCGTGCAGGCCGCCTACCGCGCGTGGTGCGACGAGCGCGGCGTCGAGCCGGCGATGGTCGAGCGTCCCTTCGGCTCGGAGTCGGGCGCGTACGCGGCCGCCGCGCGCGAGCTGCTCGTCGCTCGGCCCGAGGTCGACGCCTTCCTCTGCGGCCCCGACGGCTCGGCGATCGTCGTCGTCGACGTGCTGCAGGACCTCGGCCGCGAGGTCGGCGACGACGTGCTCGTGGCCGCGCTCGTCGACAACCCCGCGTACGTCTACACCGACCCGCCCGTCACGGCGATCGACCTCACGCCGCGCGCCGCGGGGGCGGCATGCATCCGCCTGCTGCTCGACATCGTGCGCGGCGACGCCGCCGGCGACGCCGAGGTGCCGCTGCCGATCGCGGTGCGCTACCGCGCGAGCACGCTCGGCGCGGCCGGCTGACCCTCGCGCTCCGCACGAGATGGGCGGGAGCGACCCCGCGAGGGCGCATTCCAGCCGAGCCCCCGCTCACGCGCATCTCGTGCGCGGCCCAGCTCGACCGCGACCCGGCGCGTCGGACGCGGCCTCCGCGGTCGCGACAGGTCAAGATGAACCTCGACCGTCGAGACTCGACGTCACGTCGAAGGAGGCCCCATGTCCGCGCCCTCGAACACCGCGCCAGGCTGGTACCCGAACGCCGGTGACGCGGGCACGAGGTACTGGGATGGTCGACGCTGGTCCGGCGACACGCGACCCCCGAGGAAGACCTTCGCCGCCCAAGCCGCGCACAAGGGATGGGGCATCGGGCTGACGATCTTCGGCGGAGCCGCCGTGCTCAGCTCGTTCACGGGCGCTGCCTCCTCGCAGTCCGCCTCGCCGCTGACCACCGCCGTCGTCGGCATCGCCCTCCTCGCCTTCGGCGTCTACCTCCTGCGCGGCGCCGGACCCACCACGAAGAGCGTCGAGACGCGCCTCGCGGCAGAGCGGGTGGACGCTCGACTCGCGTCCGAGGCCGAGCATCAGCGCGCGATGGCCGCGGCGCAGAACCCCGGCGTGCACCACTCGACGACGATCAACGTCCACAGCAGCGAGGCGGAGGCCGCGCAGATCGCGGCGATCTCGAACCCCGAGACCGCGACCGCGCTGCAGAACCTCCAGAAGCTGCTGTACTCGCGAGCCATCACGGACCAGGAGTTCCAGGACGCCAAGGACCGCCTCCTCGGCAAGCGCGACCCCGGGTCCGCCTAGCCCGACGCGTCAGCCCTCGAGCGGCTCCAGCGACACGAGTCGCGCCGACCACGGGCAGAAGTACGGGCTCGTCACGGTCTCGTCCTCGACGAACGAGGGGATGCCGTCGCACACCTCGGTCGTCTGGAACGCGAACTCGAACGTCGCCGGGTCGATGTGCCACGACCAGGGCTCGTTGACGCTCGGGTCGTCGCGCACGACGATGCCGTTCGGGATCGTGGAGCCCGACGTGCCCGCGAGCACCGCCTCGGCCTGCTCGACGAGCTCGGGCGTCGCGAGCTCGACGCGGAACGACTCGTCGCCCACGTCGAACGTCGCGACGACGGGCGGCTCGAGCTCGTCGGGGGCGTCGGATGGTTCGACGGTCGGACCATCCGACGGCCCCGCCGACGGATCCGCCGACGGCACCGGCGCGCCGGAGGGATCGGGCCCGAGCGCACCGGGCGTGCACGCGCAGACCCCGAGGATCAGCGGCAGGACGAGGATTCCGAGGGCTCGGCGCATGCGGCGATCGTTCCACGATCCGACACCTGTCGTACAGGCTCTGCTCGACGCTCGGTCAGGATGGAGACATGACGCCCGAATCGTCGCGCCGCGCCACCCGAGCCGACGTCGCGCGCCTCGCCGGCGTGAGCCCCGCCGTCGTGAGCTTCACGCTCAACGGCTCGCGCCCCGTCGCGCCCGAGACCGCCGAGCGCGTGCGCGCCGCGATCGCCGAGCTCGGCTACACGCCGAACGCCGCTGCGCGTGCGCTCACGACGGGCCGCAGCACGATGCTCGGGCTCGTGGTGCACGACATCACGAACCCGTACTACTCGAGCATCGCCGCGACGGTGCAGGAGGAGGCCGACGCGCGCGGCCTCGGCGTCATCGTCATGAGCACGCTCGGAGACTCGTCTCGCACGCTGCCGCTCATGCGCGCGCTCGACGACCGCCACGTGCGCGGCATCATCGTGACGACGGCGCTGCTCGGCGACGACGAGCAGGAGGCGGGCCGCCTGCAGGCGCGCGTCGTGCAGCTGTCCGCCGGCGCGGGCGTGCCGGGCGCCGCCGTCGTGCGCGCCGACATGCGCAGCGGCGCCGACGCGGCGATGCGGCACCTCGTCGACCTCGGCCACGCCCGCATCGCCTACCTGGGCGGGCGCGACGGCTTCCACGCGCGCCTCGGCGCGTGGGAGGCGTCGCATCGCGAGCGCGGCGTCGAGCCCGGTCCGTGCGAGCTCGTGCCCTTCTCGCGCACGGCGGGCGACGAGGGCATGCGTCGCATCCTCGCTCTCGAGGTGCCGACGGCGGTGCTGTGCGCCTCCGACATGATCGCGGTCGGCGCGATGCGGGCGCTGCGGGATGCGGGCCTGCGCGTGCCCGAGGACGTGTCGGTCGTCGGGTTCGACGACACCTACGAGGCGCGCTTCGCGGCGCCGGCGCTCACGACGGTGCACCTGCCGATCGAGGAGATGGCGAGGCTGGCCGTCGCGGCCCTCGACGACGACGCCCCCGCGATCGGCGACGGCGCACCGCGGCATCCCACGCACCTCGTGGTGCGCGACTCGACCGCGGCCCCGCGAGCGCTCGCGTGCTGCTCGGGGATGCGCGTGCCGGCGTCGGCGTCGCGGGGCTGACGCGCGAGCGCGCCGCGCGAAGCCATCTCCCGACGCGACCCGCGTCGAACGACGACGGAGGCCGGCGCGGCACGCGCTAGCCTGCCCGATGGTCTTCGTGGCCGAGCAGGACGGGATGGTGCAGGTGGTCGCCGAGCGAGCGCGCGCGACGCGGTGGTGGGGCATCCCGCTGCCCGCGCTGCCCCGCGCGAGCGCCCGCGTGGAGCGCATCGCCGTCGCAGCACTCGCAGCCGTCGCGTTCGGCGTCGTCTTCGCCGTCGCGGTGTGGACCGAGCACGGCCGTCTCGCCGAAGGCGCCGTGCTCGACGCGTCGACGTTCGCGACCGACTCGTCGCTGCTGGGCGTCGTCGGCGTCACGAGCCTCGCCGCCGCCTGCGCTGGCCTCGTGGTCGTCGGCCTCGTGCGGCGCCGCGGCGACCTCGCGATCGTCGCCGTCGGCATCGTCGCCGCCAGCACCGGCGTCGGCCAGCTGCTCAAGCACCTCGTGCTCTCCCGCCCGACGCTCCTGGCCGAGCAGGGCAACTCGTTCCCGAGCGGCCACATGATCGCGTTCGCGGGCGTCGCCGCCGGGCTGCTCGTCGTGCTGCCGGCCGCGCTGCGCCTCGTGGCCGCGCCCGTCGCATCCGTCGTGCTGTCGCTCGTCGCCGTGCGGCTCGTGCACGACGGCTGGCATCGGCCGAGCGACGTCGTCGGCTCGCTGCTGCTCGTCGTGTGCCTCACCGCGGTCGGCACGCTGTGGCGGCCGCCGGCGCCGCCCATGCGACGCGCGCCGCATCGCATCGTCGAGCTCGCGCTCGTCGGCGGCGCGATCGTCGCCGGGCTCGTCGCCGGCATCGCGGCGATGCTCGCGTCGGGCGACGCCACGGGTCAGCGGCTGCTGCTCGCCGCCTCCGCAGGGCTCGTCGCCGCCGTGCTCGTGGCGGTCGCGACGCTGTCGTGGCTGCTGCGCCGGCCCCGCGCCGTCGACCCTGGCGCCCGGCACCTCCGCTGACAGCGTTGAGGTTATCGGCCCGATGTGAGGTCACATCGGGCCGAGACCCTCAACTCGTCAGCTGCCGTCGTCGTGCGCGAAGGTCGGCAGCGACGCCGTGATGAGCGTGCCGTCGGCGCGGCGGAAGCCCTCGAGGTCGTCGGTCGACGGGGCGTCCTCGTCGACGAGCGGCCCCTGGCCGTCGAGCTCGACCGTCACGGGCGAGCCGGCGCGCGCGTGCACGCGCTCACCGCGCACCCAGACGACCGCATCCGACCCGTCCTCGACCGTCACGGTCAGCGCATCCTGCTGCACGCGCACGCGGATGCGGGTGCCGCGCAGCGTCATGCGGAACGTCACGCCATCCCAGCCCTCTGGCAGGCGCGGGTCGAACGAGATCTCGCCGTCGTGGTCGCGCATGCCGCCGAAGCCGGCCGCGTACGCGAGCCAGATGCCGCCCGTCGACGCCACGTGCACGCCGTCGGGGGTGTTGCCGTGCAGATTCGCCAGGTCGACGTACAGCGCGTCGAGGTGGTACTCGAGCGCGAGCTCGCGGTAGCCGACCTCGGCGGCGATGATCGACTGCACGACGGCCGACAGCGTCGAGTCGCCCGTCGTCAGCGCGTCGTAGTACTCGAAGTCGCGGCGCTTCTCCTCGGGCGTGAAGTGCTGCCCCTGCAGCAGCAGCGCCAGCACGACATCGGCCTGCTTCAGCACCTGGAAGCGGTAGATCACCAGCGGGTGGAAGTGCAGCAGCAGCGGGCGGTGCTCGGCCGGGGTGTTCGCCAGGTCCCACACCTCGCGCTCGAGGAACTGCGCATCCTGCGGGTGCACGCGCAGCTCGTCGTCGAACGGGATGTGCATGCCGTCGGCGACGCGGATCCACTCCGCGACCTCCTGCGGCGTCACGCCGACGCGCGAGACCATGCGCTCGTGCGCCGCCGGGTCCTCCTCGCGCAGCCGCTCGACCGCGCGGGCCGCCGCGCGCAGGTTCGCCCGTGCCATGACGTTCGTGTACAGGTTGTCGTTCACGACGGTCGTGTACTCGTCGGGGCCCGTGACGCCATGGATGTGGAACACGGGGCTGCCGTTCGTGCGCCAGAACCCGAGGTCCTCCCACATGCGGGCCGTCTCGACGAGGATGTCGATCGCGCCGCGCGCGAGCAGCTCGGCGTCGCCCGTGGCCTCGACGTACTGCATGAGCGCATGCACGATGTCGGCATCGATGTGGTACTGCGCCGTCGACGCCGCGTAGTAGGCGCTCGACTCCTGGCCGTTGATCGTGCGCCACGGGTACAGGGCGCCGAGCTGGTTCATCTCGGCCGCGCGATCGCGGGCTGCGTCGAGCATGCCCTCGCGGAAGCGCAGCGCGTTGCGGGCGACGCCGGGCGAGGTGTACGTGAGGAAGGGCATCACGTACACCTCGGTGTCCCAGAAGTAGTGGCCGCCGTAGCCCGATCCCGAGACGCCCTTCGCGGCGATGCCGCCGCCGTCGGTGCGGGCGGATGCCTGCGCGAGCGCGAAGAGGTTCCAGCGCACCGCCTGCTGCACGGCCGCCTGGCCCTCGACCTCGACGTCGGAGCGGGCCCAGAACTCGTCGAGCCACTCGCGCTGGGCCGTCTTGACGGCATCCACGCCGAGGCGCTTCGCGCGGTCGAGCGTGCGCTTCGTGCGGTCGACGAGCTCGCGCACGGGCACGTGCCGGGCCGTGTGGTAGCTCGCCCACTTCGTGAGGCGGATGCGGTTGCCCGCCTTCGCCTCGATGCGGAAGACGTGCTTCGCGAGGTCCTCCTCGACGTGGCTGACGCACGAGACCTCGTCGACGGACTCGATGGCGTGCTCGATGCCCACGGCGATCGTCATGCCCGAGTTGACGGCGCGGTAGCCGAGGATCGCCCGGGGCTCGCGGTCGTGCTGCGCCTTCGGCTCGAGCACGCGGCCCTCGACGATCTCCGCCTTGCGGGGGTCGAACCCCTCCTGCTCGGGCTTCGCGTGCAGGTCGTCGCGCAGGTCCTGCCGGTTCATGAGCTGGCTGGAGATGATGATCGACGCGTCGTCGAGCGGCGTCACCTCGTACTCGAGCAGCGCGAGGTGTCGCTCGGTGAACGACACGAGCCGCGAGGTGCGGATGTGGATGCGCTTGCCGCTGGGCATGCGCCACTCGCACTCGCGCTCGAGCACGCCGCGCTGGAAGTCGAGACGACGCGAGTACGCCGTGAGGTCGGCGTCGGCGAGCACGAACGGCTCGTCGTCGACGTAGAGGCGGATGATCTTCGCGTCGGGCGCGTCGATGATCGTCTGGCCGACGCGTGCGAAGCCGAACGCCTCCTCGGCGTGCCGGATGGGCCACGTCTCGTGGAAGCCGTTCACGTACGTGCCGAACACGTGGCCGTGGCGCGCCTCGTCGACGTTGCCGCGCAGGCCGAGGTAGCCGTTGCCGACGGCGAAGAGCGTCTCGGCAGTGCCCTGGCCTCGGGCGTCGAGCTCGGTCTCGACGAGCGCCCACTCGTCGATGGGGAACCGCTGCCGGTCGAGCGGGTCAGCTGCGTCGCGCCTCATGCGGCACCTCCGGGGAGCGAGTCGATGAGCTCGGCGAGGTCGTCGACCACGAGGTCGGCGCCGTGCGCGAGCAGGGAGTCCGCGCCTGCGCCGCGGTCGACGCCGACCGTGAGCAGGAAGCCGCCCGCGTGGCCGGCGGCGACGCCCGAGTGGGCGTCCTCCACGACGACGCAGTCGGCGGGGGTCAGGCCGAGCAGCTGGGCGCCTTCGACGTAGGTGGCGGGCGACGGCTTGCCCGCGAGGCCGTGCGCGGCGGCGTGGATGCCGTCGACGACGACCTCGAAGCGGTCGCGGAGCCCGGCGGCGGCGAGCACGCGCTGGCCGTTGCGGCTGCTCGTGACGACGGCGACGGCGAGGCCGGCGGCCTCGGCGGCGTCGAGGAACGCGAGCGAGCCCGGGTACGGCTGCACGCCGTGCTCGTCGATCTCGGCGTTGAACGCCACGTCCTTGCGGTTGCCGAGCCCGTGCACCGTGTCGGCGTCGGCGCTGTCGCTCGGCGCACCCTCTGGCAGCTCGATGCCGCGGGCGGCGAGCATGCTGCGCACGCCGTCGTAGCGGGGCTTGCCGTCGATGTGGGCGAAGTAGTCGTCGTCGGTGTACGGCTGCTTGTCGTGCGCCTCGAGCACCGGGCCGAAGAGCCTCGCCCACGCGCGCATGTGCACCTCGGCCGTCGGCGTGAGCACGCCGTCGAGGTCGAACAGGATGGCGCGTGCGTCAGCGAGCGCGCTCGCGTCGCGGGAGCCGTGGATCATGCGTGCTGCGACCTCTCGGAGCCGGTGTCGTTCCTTGCATGGCGACCCGGTTCTTCCCCTGCCGCGCTCGCGAGCGACGCTACCGCAGCGCCCGCGCGCCCCGCATCCTGGCGCCATCTGTGCATGCGTCGCGCGCCACCCTCGCGGATTGCCGCCGCACCCCACCGATGGGTCACTTCCTGCCGCTGAGTGGTCACGTCCGTGCGAAGAGGGGTCACCTGCTGCCGCGACACGCCGCGCAACGTGGCAACACGTGACCCCTCCTCCTGGCGAGAGGCCGCTTCGACGTCACGCGGGCTGCGTCACCAGCCGCCGGTTCGCGAACTCCAGCACGGCGTCGGGGCCGAGCTCGCGGCCGAAGCCCGAGCGCTTCACGCCGCCGAACGGCAGCTCGGGGCGCGAGACGCCGAACGCGCCGATCGACACCATGCCCGCCTCGAGCCGCTCGGCGACCCACTCCGCACGCGCGGGGTCGGCGTCGTCGAACACGTTCGCGCCCAGCCCGAACGGCGAGTCGTTCGCCACGCGCACGGCCTCCTCGGCATCCGCCACCGGCACGACCATCGCGACGGGGCCGAACAGCTCCTCGTGCCACACGCGCATCGCGGGCGTGACGCCCGTGAGGATGCCGGGCTCGACGAACGCGCCGGCGCCCGGGATGCGGATGCCGCCGGTCACGAGCGTCGCGCCCTCGGCGACCGCCGAGGCGACCTGCGTCACGAGGTCGGCGGCCGCGGCCTCGCTCGACATGGGGCCGAGGTCGACGCCGTCGTCGAGCGGCGAGCCGATGCGCAGCGCGCGCATGCCTGCGGCGAGGCGCTCGACGAACGCGTCGTGCAGCGACTCGTGCACGATGAACCGCTTCGCCGAGGTGCACGCCTGCCCGCAGTTGCGCGTGCGGGCCGCGATCGCCGTCTCGACGAGGGCGTCGAGGTCGTGCGTCGACAGCACGATGAACGGGTCGGACCCGCCGAGCTCGAGCACGCAGCGCGTGAGCGAGCGACCCGCGACCTCCGCCACGGCAGCACCGGCCCGCTCCGAGCCGGTGAGCGAGACGCCCTGGATGCGCGGGTCGGCGATCATCGTCGCGATCTGCGCGTTCGACGCGAGCACCGTCTGGTACGCGCCGGCGGGCAGGCCCGACGCATCCGCCATCGCCTGCATCGCGAGCGCCGCCCCCGTGCACGAGCCCGCGTGCTTGATGATGACGGGGTTGCCGAGCAGCAGGTTCGGCGCCGCGAGGCGGGCCACCTGGTAGTACGGGAAGTTCCACGGCATGACGCCGACGATCGGGCCCGTGGGGCGCAGCTCGACGCGGGCGGCGCGGCCGCGCCAGTCGGTGTGCAGGTCGCGGTCGGCGAGCAGCTCGGGGCGGTCGGCGTACCAGTCCCAGATCGACGCGACGAGCCGCACCTCGCCGATGCCCTGCGGCAGCGGCTTGCCCATCTCGCGCGCGATCGTCGTCGCGAGCTCGACCTCCTGGTCGCGGAACGCGGCGGCGATCGACCGCATGGCGGCGATGCGCTCGTCGAGCGGGGGCATGGATGCGTGGCGCTCGGCCGCCGCTGCGACGGCAGCCTCGATCTCGGCCTCGGTGGCCTCGGCGTGGTCGGCGAGCACCTCGCCGGTGGCGGGGTCGACGGATCGGTAGGCCATGCTCGCGCTCCTCTCGCGCCGCGGTCGTGGGCGGCGCCGTGCCTGGCACGATACCCGGGCATTGCCTGGTGACGGAACGATCCGGCATGCTGGGCTTCCAGAGGTCGACGAAGGAGTGGCATGACCGAGGCACCGCTGGCGGGCATGCTCGTCGCCGACCTCTCGCGCGTGCTCGCGGGTCCGCTCGTGGGGCAGACGCTCGCCGATCTCGGCGCGCGCGTCGTGAAGGTCGAGCGCACGGGCGCCGGCGACGACACCCGCGCGTGGGCGCCGCCGCGCTCGGCGACGGGGTCGACGTACTTCGACAGCGCGAATCGCGGCAAGGAGTCGATGCAGCTCGACCTCGCCGACCCCGCCGACCAGGCGCTCGCCGCCGAGCTCGTCGCCCGTGCCGACGTCGTGGTCGAGAACTTCAAGCCCGGCACGACCGCGCGGCTCGGCCTCGACCGCGACGCGCTGCTCGCCGCGCATCCGCGCCTCGTGTGGTGCTCGATCAGCGGCTACGGCACCGCGCCGGGCGGCGCCGAGCGGCCCGGCTACGACTTCGTCATGCAGGCGATGAGCGGGCTCATGCACATCACCGGCGAGGCCGACGGGCCGCCCACGAAGGCCGGCGTCGCGCTCGTCGACGTGCTCACCGCGAAGGATGCGGTCGCCGGCATCCTCGCCGCGCTCCTGCGGCGCGAGCGCACGGGCGTCGGCGGCGTCGTCGAGGTGGCGCTGCTGTCGAGCGCGCAGGCCGCGCTCGTGAACCAGCTGCAGGCGGTGCTCGGGGCGCCGACGCACGAGTCGACCCCCACCGCACCCGTTGCCGAGCCCATGCGGGCAGGCAGCGGGCATCCGTCGATCGCGCCGTACCAGCTGCTCGAGGCCGCCGATGGGCCGCTCGCGGTCGCGGCGGTCAACGACGCGCAGTTCGCGAGGCTGAGCGCCGTGCTCGGCGTGCCCGACCTCGCGACGGAAGCGCGCTTCGCGACGAACACCGAGCGCGTCGCGCACCGTGCCGAGCTCGTGCCGCTGCTCGAGCGGGCGCTCGCCGCCGCGCCGGGCGCCGAGTGGGAGCAGCGGATGCTCGCCGCCGGCCTCGTCGCCGGGCGCGTGCGCACCGTCTCCGAGGGGCTCGCGCTCGCCCGCGAGGTCGGCCTCGACCCCACGCGCGAGCTGCACGGCGCCGCCGGCCGCGGCACGACGCTCGCGTCGCCCATCCGCATCGACGGCGACGCCCGCACCTCCCCCATCCCGCCACCCCTGCTCGGCCAGCACGACGCCGAGCTGCGCGCCTGGCTCTCAAGCAATTGAGGTTCTCGGCCACTTCTCACATCAAGAGTGGCCGAAATCCTCCACACGATCCGACGACTGGAGCACCGTGACCACCGACCTGCTCGACATCGAGGCCCTGCTCAGCGACGAGGAGCGCGCCACGCGCGCTCGCGTGCGCGCACTCGTCGACCGCGAGATCCGCCCGCACATCGCCGACTGGTTCGACGCCGCGCGCTTTCCCACCGAGATCGTGCCGGCGCTCGCCGCCGAGGGGCTGCTCGGCATGCACCTGCACGGGCACGGATGCGCGGGCCGCTCGGCCGTCGAGTACGGCATCGCCATGCAGGAGCTCGAGGCGGGCGACAGCGGCATCCGCACGTTCGTGTCGGTGCAGGGCTCGCTCGCGATGAGCGCGATCGCGAAGCACGGCAGCGCCGAGCAGCAGGCCGAGTGGCTGCCGCGCATGGCGCGCGGCGAGGCGATCGGCTGCTTCGGCCTCACCGAGCCGAACGCGGGCAGCGACCCCGGCGCCATGCAGACGTTCGCGCGCCGCGACGGCGACGACTGGATCCTCGACGGCGCCAAGCGCTGGATCGGCCTCGCATCGATCGCCGACGTCGCCGTGATCTGGGCGCAGACCGACGACGGCATCCGCGGCTTCCTCGTCGACACCGCGAGCGCCGGCTTCACCGCGACGCCCATCGCGCAGAAGCTGTCGATGCGCGCCAGCATCCAGTGCGACATCGCCCTCGACGGCGTGCGCGTGCCCGAGCGGATGCGCCTGCCGAACGCCCGCGGGCTCCGCGCACCGTTCGAGTGCCTGAACGAGGCGCGCTTCGGCATCGCGTGGGGTGCGCTCGGCGCCGCGCGCGACTCGCTCGAGGTCGCGCTCGCCTACGCGGGCGAGCGGCAGGTCTTCGGCCGCCCGCTGTCGGGCATGCAGCTGACGCAGGCCCGCCTCGCCGAGATGGCCCTCGAGCTGCAGCAGTGCCAGCTGCTCGCCCTGCACCTCGGGCGCCGCAAGGATGCGGGCACGCTCGAGCCGCACCAGATCTCGATGGGCAAGCTCGCGTCGTGCCGCGCCGCCATCCGCATCGCCCGCGAGGCGCGCGCGATCCTCGGCGGCAACGGCATCACGCTCGACCTCTCGCCCATGCGCCACGCGGCGAACCTCGAGAGCGTGCGCACGTACGAGGGCACGGATGAGGTGCACACGCTGGTGATCGGGCAGGCGCTGACGGGGCAGGCCGCCTTCCGCGGCTAGCCGAGACAACCCTCACCAGCTGGTCGAGGAGGCCCCGAGCCGCAGGCGAGGAGCCGTCACGAGACCACGTGACGTGCCCGCTCGGCGCGACCACGCGCGTGGCCGAGCAGGAGCCGCGGTCGCGTGGTCTCGTGACGCGGGCTCGCCTGGCGGCTCGCGCGCTCCTCGACCAGCTGATGGGGAGCGGGTGGGCCTACCCGAACAGCGTCTCCCCCACGAAGCCGCCCTCCTCGCAACCGGGCGGGATCGCGAAGACCGCCGACCCGATGGGCGTCGTCCACTCGTTGAGCAGGTCGAGGTCCGACAGGCGCTGCTGGATGGGCACGAACTGCGCGAGCGGGTCGGCCTGCGCGGCGGTGAACAGCATTCCCGACTCCGACACGCTCGCCCCGGCGGGCCGCTCGTCGTAGTTGAACGCGCGGCGGTGGAAGCGCTGCGACGGGTCGTCGCTGCGCGCCCGCCGCATGTGCGAGAACTCGGGGATGACGGGGAACCCGATGGGGGTGAGCGCGGCGAAGTCGGGCTCGTCGTGCTCGCGCGTGCCGGTGAGCGGAGCCCCGTTGGCGAGCGTGCGACCGACCGACTGCTCGCGGCCCGGCCGGTCGAGCCGATCCCACGTGTCGAGGTCCATGCGGATGCGTCGCACCACGAGCGACGTGCCGCCCGCGAGCCATCCGTCGCGGATGAACACGAGGCCATCGAAGTCCGCGTCGCCCGGCTGCGGGTTCACGGTGCCGTCGACCTGCCCGAACAGGTTGCGCATCGTCGTGCCCTGCGCCTCGGCGCCGTGACTGCGGCGGAAGCCCGACTGCACCCAGCGGATGCGCGCGAACGACCGCGTGCCCTTGAGCAGCATCCGCTGCGCGTGCGCGACCGTGAGCGGGTCGTCGCCCGCGACCTCCAGCAGCAGGTCGCCGCCCGACCACGCATCCTCGAGCGCGTCGATCGCGAACGCCGGCAGCGGCGCGAGCCACGTCGGCACCGCGGCGCCCGCGAGCGCGACGGCCGCAGGCCCGAGCCCGATCGTCGCCGTGAGCCGCGCGGGCACGAGCGCGAGCTCGGGCTCGGAGTCGGCGAGCGCCGCCTCGCCCTGCGTGAGCCGTGACGCGTCGTCGGAGAGGATGCGCAGCAGCCGCCGCAGCCCCTCGGCGTCGGTCTCGGGCAGCAGGTCGAGCGCGACCATCGTCGCGTGCGCCTGCGGCGGGATCGTGAACGCAGCCTGGTGCGCGCCGTGGAACGGCACGACGGCGTCGCCGTGCAGCAGCTCGGCGGGCGCGGCCGGAGCGGCGGTCGCGACGCGCGCCACCGCATCCGCCCCGATCGCGGCGGCGGCGCCCGCGCCGGCGACGGCCCCTCCGAGGAGGAGCTGTCGCCGGCTCAGGCCGCGCCGCGCGTCGTCGGCCGGGGCGTCGGCCCCGGCCCGATCGCGGCGCCGCATCAGTGCTCCATGCCCGACATGTCGCCGTCGCCGTGGTCCATGTCGCCCATGTCGTCGCCCTCGTACGACTCGTTCGCGCCCGAGTAGTCGCGCGCGGTCGCCGTGAGGTCGAGCGTCGAGCCGTCGTCGAAGGTGAGGGTCACGACCACGTCGTCGCCCGCGACGATCGGGCCGGTGAGGCCCATGACCATGAGGTGGTTGCCGCCGGGCTCGAGCGCGAGGGATCCGCCGGGCTCGACGTCGAAGCCGTCGACCTCGCGCATGATCATCTGACCCGAGTCGTCCTCGACGGTCTCGTGCAGCTCCATGGCGGTGGCGGCCTCCGACGACACGGCGACGACGCGCACGGCGGTGTCGCCCTCGTTCGTCAGCGTGCCGAACGCGGCGGTCATGCCGTCGTCGGCGGCCTTGATCCAGACGTCGCTGGCGACGACCGACTCGGCCATGGTGGCGGGCGCCTCGGATGCGGCGGGCTCGGATGCGCTGCAGCCCACGAGCGCGAGGGCGGCGGCGAGGGCGATGGACAGGGCGCCTGCGCGGCGCGGTGCGATGGTTCGCATGGTGGTTCCTTCTCTGCGTGCGCGGTCGATCGACCGCGGGATGCGTGGATGGCCGTGGCGCGAGCGCGCGGCGGCGGTGGGCCCGGGGGGGCCGGGGAGTGCGTCAGCCCTGGTCGGACGCCGCGGGCGCCGCGGACGCCGCGCGCCGCGACCGCCGCACGCCGAGCACGATCGCCGCGACGACGAGCGCCGCGGCCGCGCCGGCGACGCCGACGAGCAGCGTGCGGGGCACGCCCTGCTCGGCGAGCTCGGCCTCTGCGGCAGCCTCGGCCTCGGCATCCGCATCCGCGTCGGACGTCGCCTCCGGCTCCGCGACCGGCACGGCGCTCTCGGTCGGCGCGGCGGACGCCGGCGCCTCCCCCGCGACCGTGAACGGCAGCACGTCGCTGATCGGGTGGCCGTCGGCCGAGACGACGCGCCAGCGCGCCTCGATGGCACCGCCGGGCAGCGTGCCCTCGATCGGCACGGTCACGACGGGGCCGGCGACCACGGGCTCGCCCGCGTGGTCGACGCCCGCCGCATCCACGATGAACACGGCGGCACCCATCTCGAGCACGTCCTCGTTGAACGTGAGCGTGACCTGCGTCGGTGGCGCCTCGAGCGCCGCACCGGGGGCGGGGTCGCTCGAGACGAGCGCGGAGTGGGCGGATGCGGTCGTCGCGCCCGCGAGGGGTGCGGCGATCGCGAGCGCGGCGCCGATGGCGGCCGCGAGGGCGGGGTGGATGGTGCGACGTCGAGCGTCGCGCGTGCGTGCACGCATGGTGGTGTCTCCTCCTGTGGGACACGGAGCGTCGACCGCGTGGCGGCACGACGCAGCGAGGGCGGGCCGGCCGCGAACGCGGTCGGCTCCGGGGTCGACGCGTGGTCGACCCTGCAGCGCTACGAGGCGAGCGCCGCCGGAGGTCCGCGGAGGAGGGAGGGCGCCTGCCGGCGCGAGAGCGACCAGGCGCGCGGCGCCGCCCACGTGGCCGCGAGGGCGACGGGCGCGGTGGGCCGCACGGGCACGAGGACCACGACGAGGCGTCGCAGCACGAAGAACGCGAACGCCGCGAGGCGTGCGAGGGCGCGCTCGCCGCGGGCGATGAGCGCGATGGTCGCGGCGGCGGCGATCGCGTGGTGCAGCCACATCGTGGCGTCGGCGTGCATCGCGTGCGTCATGGCGGCGCCGCCCGACGAGGCGGCGAGCGCAGCCGACAGGTCGGCGTCGCTCGCGTGGTGCGCGTGGCCGGAGACGCCGAGAGATGCCGTGGGCGTGCCGAGCACGAACAGCGCGTGGAACAGCAGCTGGCTCGCGGCGACCGACGGCACGAGCCGCCACAGCGAGTGGACGGCGCCCGACAGCAGCACGCTCGCGAAGATCGCGAGCGTCAGCGGCACGACGATGCCGACGGGGCCGGGCATCGCGCCGCCCGCGCTCACGTGCGAGAGCAGCGCGGCGAAGGTGGCGAGGGATGCGACGACGACGCCGCGCAGCGCGCGTGCCTGCCGTCTCGCCATGCTCCGATCATCCCACGGCGCGACACGTCGACAGCCACCTCGGGGCAGGCGGCGGTCGACGAGCGTCAGCGGCGCGGGGGCTGCACGTCGCGTGCGAAGAGCAGGGCGAACGGGCTGTTGCCGGCGACCGTCGCGGTCGCGTCCGGCGTCGTCCACCGCTCGAGGTGCGCTGCGATCGCGGGCAGCGCCGCCTCGGGGATGTCGTGCATCTCGAAGCCGACGCCGAGGTCGACGTGCGTGAGCTCGAGCCACGCGAGGTGGTCGCGGGCGCACAGCTCGTCGCCGTCGTCGGCGGGGATGCGCGCGCTCGGCTGGTCGTCGAGCCGGCGCACGACCATGGCGAGCGTCGTCGAGAGCGCATCGATGAGCTCGGCCGCGGGAGCCTTGAGCAGCGAGTCGCTCGCGAGGCCGCGCGTCGGGTCGTCGGGTGCGGCCATGATGCGGCGCGCGTGCCGCACGAGGCGCGCGATGACGTGACGACGGGTGCCGAGGCCGCTCGCGGCGGGGTGCAGCAGCTCCACGTCGCCCAGTCGCATCGTCGCGCCGAGCAGTCGATGGGTCGAGAGTCGAACCTGCTGGAGCAGAAGGGCGGCGTCGGGGTCGGCGCGATGGATCGGACCTCGCTCAGGAGCCGTCATCGTCATCTCGCATCCCCTCCCTCTCGCACGCGCATCGGACCGATGCGATGCGTCGTGCCGGCGACCGGCGACCGCGGCTCGGACGGTGTCGACGAGTGCAGCGCTGGCGCCGATCCATAGCCAATCGCGAGCCACCGACAGGCACCAGCCGTTGACACGTGCCGGTGCGCATGCATCATGCGGTCGCGCGCCGGATGGTTCGCGGACCGAACCATCTGGATGCCCGCCGTCTGCCTCTGCGCCACCTGTGGGGAAGCATCCGGGCGGCTGCGAGCGCCACCGCGTACGACGCCTCAGGCGACCTCTGGCCGCTTCTGCCGGAACATGCGCGCCGGGGTGTCCGGGCCGTCCCAGACCTGGATGATGCCCCACGCGACGGCGGCGATCGGCACCGAGAGCACCGCGCCGACGATGCCGCCGAGCACCGTGCCCACGGTGAGGGCGATGAGGATGACGAGCGCATGCAGCTTCAGCGAGCGACCCATGACGACCGGCTGCAGGAAGTTGCCCTCGAGCTGGTTCACGAGGATGACGGCACCGAGCACGATGAGCGCCGTGACGAGGTCGTTGGCGACGAGCGCGACGAGCGTGGCGAGCGCGCCCGCGAGCGTCGCGCCGACGAGCGGGATGAACGCGAGCAGGAACACGAGCACCGCGAGCGGCAGCGCGAGCGGCACCTGCAGGATCGCGAGCGCGAGGCCGATGCCGATGGCGTCGACCGCGGCCACGGTCGCCGTGCCGCGCACGTAGCCGCCGAGCGTGCCGACCGTCTTGTCGCCGATGCGCTGCGCACGCGCGTACGACTGACCCTCGAAGGGGCGCAGCAGGAACTCCCAGATGCGCGGGCCGTCCTTCAGGAAGAAGAACAGCACGACGATCATGAGCACGAGGCCCGTGAGGAAGTTCGCGGCGGCGCTCACGCCCGCGAGCGCGCCCGAGCCGAACTGGGCGCTCGTGACGAAGTCGATGACGGTGTCGCGGAACTCGGTGATCTGCTCCTCGGTCGGCGCGAACGGCAGCGTCGAGACCCAGTCGACGACCTGGTCGAAGCCGGCGACGGCCTGGTCGCGCAGCTCGCCGAACTGGTTGCGCACCGCGTTGACGATCAGCGTGACGACGCCGCCGAGCACGACGACGATCGCGAGCAGGGCGAGGATGGTCGCGACGATCGACGGCACGCCCTTGCGCCGCAGCCAGCCCATCGCGGGCGCGAACGCCGACGCGAGGATGAGCGCGAGGATCACCGGGATGATCACGAGCGTCAGCTGCGTCATCGCGAACACGAGACCGGCGACGACGATCACCACGAGGATGAGCTGCAGCGCCCGCGTCGCGAGTCGGCCGAACGAGTCGCCCCAGAGCGACCACGGCGCACGCGCGGCGCGCGGCACGACCTCGACCGGACCCTGCGGTGCTCGGCTGAACAGACCCATCGCATCCCCCTCGTGGAATGCGTCCACGCTAGCCGTGGCGCCTGTGGCCGCGGCGCAGGATCGCGGCGCTGGCGCGGATGCGGCGGGATGCGGTAGGCGGTCAGGCAGGCCGGGTCGCGCGCACGAGATGCCGGGTCGAGTGCGCGACGAGCGTGCGGCCGGAGCGCAGGTCGGCGTCGATGGCGCGCAGCGCCGCGCCGTCGCGCACGACGTCGAAGCCGGGCACCCACCAGACGCACTTCCGCAGGATCCACACGACGGCGCCGACGTCGGTGAACGTCATGCGCAGCCGAGCGGTGAGCAGGTCGCCGACCTCGAGGCCTGCGGCACGAGCATCGTCGGCCTCGCGATGCGGATCACGGCCTGCACGCTGCGCGGGCGTGGGCGTGACGAAGCGCTCGATGAGCTCGAACGCGGACTCGCGACCGACGTGCTGGCCGAGGTAGGTGCCACCCGGCTCGAGCACGCGGCGGATCTCGGCCCAGTCGGGTGCGACGGGATGCCGCGACGAGACGAGCGCGAAGGATGCGTCGGCGAACGGCAGGGGGCGGCCGGGCTCGGCGTGCACCACCTCGACGCCGCGCGGCCCGAGCCGGTCGCGAGCGCGTGCGAGGTTGGGAGCCCATCCCTCGGTCGCCGACATGCGGCGCGGCAGCACTGCCGCCTCGTCGACGACCTCGCCCCCGCCGGTGTCGAGGTCGAGCGCCGAGTCGACGCGGCCGAGCTCGTCGGCGAGCAGGCGCGCGTAGCCCCACGGCGGTCGCTCCTCGGTCGCCCGGCCGTCGAGGAAGCCGAAGCCCCAGCCGTCGACGTCGGCGGCGAGCGCCTCGGCGACGAGCTCGTCGTACGGTCGCATGCACCGAGTGTCGCAGGGGTGCCTCGCCGCGTCGACGTGACGCACGCCCGGCGGGCGGGCCGTCAGCGGTCGCCGCTACCGTGGCGGCGTGACCGACGCATCCCTCGCCCCCGGCTACCGCATGCTGCTCGAGCCGCCCACCGTCGACGAGTACCGGCGGCTCCGCGCCGTGTCGGGGCTGTCGCCGAAGAGCGAGGGCCAGGCCGAAGGTGCGATCGCGGGCACGTGGACGTGGCGCACGATCCGACTCGACGCGGATGCGGATGGCGGCGCAGGCGAGGCCGTGGCGATGGGCCGTGTGATCGGCGACGGCGGCTGGTACTTCCTCGTCGCCGACATGGCGACGCTGCCCGAGCACCAGGGACGCGGCATCGGCAAGGCCGTGCTGCGGTCGCTGCTCGCCGAGATCCGCGAGCGCGCCGAGCCCGGCGCCTACGTGACGCTCACGGCCGACCCTCCCGGCCGCCGCCTCTACGAGGCGCACGGCTTCGAGGACGTCGCCCCCGCCCGCACGGGCATGTCGCTGCTCACCTGACCGGCGCGCCCGTCGCGCGCATCCGCCTGCACCCGACTGGTCACTCATGGCGGTGACTGGTCACAGTTGCACCCCGACTGGTCAGAGATGCACGGGGACTGGTCACCATTGCACCGAGATTGCGACCAGCGTGGTGCAACTGCGACCAGTCATCTGCCGAACGTGACCAGTCGGCGCGCCCGCACCCTGGCGCCGACCGCGCCCAACGGGTATCGTCGCCACCCGATCGGTCCGCGGTGAGAGCGCGGACGCAGCACGAGACGAAGACGAGAGCATGACGGAGATCCTCCGCGCCGCGACCATCGCGCGCTGAGAGCGGCCCACGCACCGCATCGGTCCTCAGCGCGCCATCCCGCGCCCAGGAGGACACCGTGTCTTCGACCATCCAGCTCACCCACGTCTCCGTCGTCTGGCCTGACGGCACCGTCGCGCTCGACGACGTCTCCGGCACGTTCGGCCCAGGCGCCACCGGCCTCGTCGGCCGCAACGGCACCGGCAAGACGACGCTGCTCCGGCTCATCGCCGGCGACCTCGATCCCACGATCGGCACCATCACCCGCTCCGGCGCGGCGGCAACGCTGCCGCAGTCGCTGCCGTCGCATCCCGGCTCCGTCGCGGATGCGCTCGGCATCGCCACCGTGCGCGCGGCCATCGCCGCGATCGAGCGCGGCGACGTCGACCCCGCTCGCTTCGACGCCGTCGGCGACCGCTGGGGCGTGGATGCCGAGGCGCTCGCCGCGCTCGCCGCGGCCGGCGTCGAGGGTGACGAGTCGCTGCTCGACCGCCCGATGCGCAGCCTGTCGGGCGGCGAGGCGATCCGCGTCGGCCTCGCCGGCATCCGCCTGTCGGGAGCGCCGATCGCGCTGCTCGACGAGCCGTCGAACAACCTCGACGCCGACGCGCGCGCCGACCTCGTCGCGGCGATCCGCGACTGGCCGGGCACGCTCGTCGTCGCGAGCCACGACCGTGCGCTGCTCGAGCACGTCGACCGCATCGCCGAGGTCCACGGGCGCGAGCTGCGCACGTTCGACGGCCCGTGGTCGACGTACGAGCAGGCGATCGCCGCCGAGCAAGTCGCCGCCCGCAGGCGCCTGCAGGATGCGGAGGCGCACCACCGCCGCGAGCGCGCCGACCGCATCGAGGCGCACGAGCGGCGACAGCAGGCGGAGGCGGCCGGTCGCCGCAAGCAGGCGGCGGGCGGCATCCCGCGCATCATGGTCAACGCGCTGAAGAACCAGTCGGAGGCGTCGACCGCGGCCAGCAGGCGACTGCATCAGAGTCGCGAGGCGACCGCGCTCGCCGCGATCGCCTCGGCCGAGGAGTCGGTGCGCGACGACCGCTCGATCCGCGTGCCGATGCCCGAGACGCGCGTGCCGAATGGCACGACGGTGCTCGAGCTCGGCGGCGCCGACGGGCGCATCGTCGTGCGCGGCCCCGAGCGCATCGCGCTCGCGGGGCGCAACGGCTCGGGCAAGACGACGCTGCTGCGCGCCATCCAGGCGTGGCCGGCGTCGCCCGATCGCGCGCCCGTCGCGCCCGTGCTGCACCGCATCCCCGAGGTCGGCGTGCTCGCGCAGCGCACCGACGTCGACGCGTCCGCGACGCTCGTCGAGGTGCTGCGGCAGGCGAATCCGGATGCGACGCCGCACGCCGCGCGGGCGATGCTGGCCCGGTTCCTGTTCCGCGGCGACGACGGCGCCCGCCTCGCGGCGGGGCTCTCGGGCGGCGAGCGCCTGCGCCTGGCGCTCGCCCGGCTGCTGCTCGCGGATCCCGCACCGCGACTGCTGCTGCTCGACGAGCCGACGAACGACCTCGACGTCGACGCCATCGGCCACCTCGTCGAGGCGCTCGCCGGCTTCGAGGGCGCGCTCGTGGTGGTGAGCCACGACGAGCGCTTCCTCGCCGACGTCGGCGTCACGCGCCGCTGGACCGTGGAGGAGGGGACGCTGCGCGACCGCCCGGTGGGCTGACCCGAGGTGACGCTGAGCGGATCGCCGAGGGCGATCCTCCCTCGGCGATCCGCTCAGCGTCACTCCGCGACGATCTCGACGGCCACGGGCTGCGTGCGCGTGAGCAGCGTCACGTGCTCAGGACCGAGCTCCGCGATCGAGCGCACGCCGAGCAGTCGCATCGTGCGCTCGACCTCGGTGCGCAGGATGTGAGCGGCTCGCTCGACGCCCGCCTCGCCGCCGGCCATGAGCCCATAGAGGTAGGCGCGTCCCACGAGCACGAAGGACGCGCCGGCTGCGATCGCGGCCACGACGTCGGCACCCGTGCGCACGCCGGTGTCGAGCATGACCTCCATCGACGCTCCGTGCCGCGCTGCGACCGTGGGCAGCAGGTGCAGCGGCGGCGCCGTGCGATCGAGCTGACGACCGCCGTGGTTCGAGAGCACGATGCCGTCGGCGCCCGCGTCGGCGGCACGGGAGGCATCGTCGAAGGTCTGGATGCCCTTGATGACGATCGGCCCCGACCACGCCTCGCGCATCCAGGCGAGGTCGTCGAAGGTCACGCGGTCGTCATAGAACCCCGTCAGCGTCGTGATGCCCGAGCCCGCATCGGCCTGCTCCTCGTAGGTGAAGCGGTAGGGCTCGGTCGTGAGCAGGTCGAACCACCAGCCGACGCGCCACGACGCATCGAGGAAGGTGCGCGGCGTGAGCTGCGGCGGGTAGGACATGCCGTACCGCAGGTCGCGGAGTCGGTTGCCGCCCGTCGGCACGTCGACCGTGACGATCAGCGCGTCGAAGCCGCGCCGCTCGGCCTCGGCGAGCATGTGGAGCGACCGGTCGCGGTCGGCGAGCAGATACATCTGGAACCAGCGCCGTCCCGAGCCGGACGCTGCTGCGAAGTCGGCGATCGTGGTCGTGCCGACCGTGGAGAGCGCGTACGGGATGCCCGTCCGCGCGGCGACGCGGGCCACGGCCTGCTCGCCGGCGGCGTGCATCATGCGTGTGCCGCCCGTGGGACCGAAGCCGAAGGGCAGGGCGCTCGTGCCGCCGAGCACCGACGTCGTCGTGTCGACGTCGTGCACGTCGCGAAGGATGCCCGGATGGAAGACGATGTCGGCGAACGCCTGCCGCGCGCGGCGCATGCTCACCTCCTCCTCGGCGCCACCGTCGACGTAGTGGAAGGGGCCGGCGGGCGTGCGCACGCGTGCGAGTCGCCGAAGGTCGGCGATGGTGTGCGCGGTCGCGACGCGACGCTCGGCGAGGGAGCCGGAGGCCGACCGCATCCGCAGGAACGGCGCGAGGTCGGCGGGCCGCGGCACGCGCCGAGCGAGTCGAGGGTGAGGCATGGCTGCTCCGTCTGCGTCGCCATCGACGCGATCGGTGGATGCGGATGCGCTGCGGCGCCGGGAGCGTCGGCCCGGCGCCGCAGACACGGGGCGCGGCTAGGCCGCGCGGTCCTGCTCGATGCGGTTGACGGCGCTGCGGGGCTGCTCGCCGCGCAGGATGCGGGCCGCCTCCTCGACCACCTTCCGCTTCGTCTCGGCGAGCGACTCCTCGCTCCAGTGCGCTGCGTGCGGCGTGAGGATGGCGTTCTCGCAGGCCAGCAGCGGGTTGCCCGCCTCGGTGGGCTCGTGCAGGAACGCGTCGATGCCGGCGCCGAAGAGGTGCCCCGACTGGAGCGCCTCGGCGAGCGCGTGCTCGTCGATGAGCCCGCCGCGCGACACGTTCACGACGATCGAGCCCAGCTGGAGCGCCGCGATGGCGTCGCGGTCGAGCATGTTGCGCGTCGAGTCGAGCAGCGGCACGTGCAGCGACAGGATGTTCGACCGGGCGAGCAGGGCGTCGCGGTCGACGAGCTCGACGCCCAGCTCGTCGGCGACCTCGGGCGTGAGCACGGGGTCGTGCGCGATGACGCGGTACCCGATGGCCTTCGCCATGGCGGCGACGCGACGACCGATGCGCCCGATGCCCCAGAGGCCGAAGACCTGATCGTCGGGTCGGTGCACGCCGGGTGCGAACGACGATGCCCATCCGTCGGCGCGCATGCCGGCGTCGAGCGCGGGCAATCGCCGCTGCACCGCCAGGGCGAGCGCGATCGCGTGCACGGCGACCTCGCGGTAGTTCGCGTCGGGCACGTTCGACACCCAGATGCCGTGCTCGGTCGCGGCCTCGACGTCGAGCGTGTCGTACCCGATGCCGAAGCGCACGATCGAGCGACAGCGCGTCAGCCGCTCGATGACCGGGCGCGTGATGTGCTCGCCGAGCACGAGCAAGGCGTCCGCGTCCGCCGTGCCGGCGAGCAGTCCCTCCTCGGTCGTGCCGTCGATCTCGACGAACTCGACGTCGGGGCCGAATGCGGCGAGCACCTCGTCGCGCAGCGGGATCATCGTGTTGGTGGCGACGATCTTCATCGTGCAGCCACCTCCTCGCGAGCGCCGCGGGTCGCGAGCTGCTGCTCGACGCCCGCCCACGATGCACGGGCTCCGGCGACGACCGACATGATGTCGGCGCCGACCATGAGCAGGGTGGCGCCGTCGGCGAGGTACGGGGCGACCTCGGCGTCGGCGATCGTGAAGGCACCGTAGGCCACGCCGTGGCGCTTCGCGGTGTCGCGGATGGTGCCGATCGCCGCCTGGTGCTCGGGCGACCCCATCGCGACGCCGAGCGAGGTCGCGAGGTCGAAGGGCCCGATGACGACGACGTCGATGCCGGGCACGGCGAGGATGTCGTCGGCGTTCGCGAGGCCGAGGGCCGTCTCGATCTGGATGCCGACGAGGATCTCGCCGTTCGCGCGGGCGACGTGGTCGACCATCGCGGCACCGTAGGCCGAGCCGCGACCAGGTCCGGTGCCACGGCGACCCTCCGGGGCGTAGCGAGCGCGATCGACGACCTCGCGCGCCTCCTCGACCGTCTCGATGCGCGGCACGATGAGGCCGGCCGCGCCGAGGTCGAGGGCTCGGGCGATGTACGAGCCGACCTCCGGCACGCGCACGATCGCGGGGATCGGAGCGACGTCGGCGGCGCGCACGAGGTGCTCGAGGGTGTCGATGGCGATGGGCGAGTGCTCGGCGTCGATGAGCACGGCGTGGAAGCCGGTGCCGCTGAGCGCCTCGATGACGGTGGGCGAGGGGATCATGGCGCACGTGGCGACGACGACGTCGTCGCGCACGCGGTCGCGGAGTCCGTGGAATGGCATGGTGATGCTCCTAGGGTTCGGGGGTCAGTCGCGCGGCTGGAAGCCCTGCAGCGCGGGCGTGGTGTCGAGCTCGTCCTTGGTGAGGAAGGGTCGTGCGAGCACGAGTCCGACGAGCGTCATGACGTGGGTGACGACGAGCAGCACGCCGACGAGCCACGGCGACCCGCCGGATGCGGCGACGAGCGCGGAGGCGATGAGCGGCGCCGGACCTGCGACGAGCGCGCCCTGCAGCTCGCGGGACGAGAAGAGCCCCGACGATCGGTACTCCGCCTTGAACAGGGCGGGCATGACGACGGTGTGCGCTGCGGATGCGGCGCTCCAGCCGAGGCAGACCATGATGACGCTCGCGATGCCGATGGGCACGATCTGCGCCGTCGTGAGCACGGCGACGTAGGGGAAGGCGAACAGCGTGCCGCCGACGATGCCGATCCACATGACGCGCTTCGAGCCGATGCGGTCGCCGAGGCGTCCGAAGAAGACGAGCGCGATGACCATGCAGACCGTGACGGACAGCGAGACGACGAGCGTCTGGCTGCGCTCGAGGCCGAGCTGCCCGGCGAGGTAGCTGACGCCGAACGCCGTGACGACGAACCCGGTGGTGTTGAGGCTCGACGGCACGAGGAAGCCGGCGAGCCAGTTGCGCGGGCTGGCCCGGAAGGCCTCGGCCATCGCGGCGAACGGGTTGCGACGCGCCTGCGACACCTCGCCGACCTCGCGCTCGGCCTGGACCTTCTCGAACTCCGGCGACTCGTGCATCTTCGAGCGCAGCACGAGCCCGACGACGGTGAAGACCGCGGCGAGCAGGAACGGGATGCGCCAGCCCCACTCCACGAAGGCGTCACCGGTCACGGTCGCGCTGATGAGCGTGAAGAGCAGCGAGGCGGTGATGCCGCCGATGCCGCCGCCGGCCATCGCGAGCGCCGAGTACGACGCCTTGTGCTTGCGCGTGGCGGACTCGTTGATGATCGTGATGGCCCCCGCGAGCTCGGCGCCGGCGCCGAATCCCTGCGCGAGGCGCAGCAGCACGAGCAGCAGCGGCGCCCAGATGCCGATCGCCGCGTAGGGAGGCAGCAGTCCGATGCCCGTCGTCGCGATGCCGACGAGCAGCAGCGAGAAGACGAGCACGGGTCGGCGACCGAAGCGGTCGCTCGCGGCGCCCAGGATGATGCCGCCGAACGGACGGGCGACGAAGCCGACCGCGAAGGTCGCGAAGGTCGCGAGGATCCCCACGGCGCCCTCGGCCTCGGGGAAGAACAGCGGGGCGATGACGAGTCCGGCGACGATGCCGTACAGGCCGTACTCGTACCACTCGATCGCGGTGCCGATGCCGGCGGCGACGGCGGCGCGCGTCGCGGTGCGACGCGTCGGTTGGACGGTCTCGGTCGTGGTCGGCGGCGCGGTCGTGGGATCGGGCGTCGATGACGCGTCGGATGCCGTGGTGGTCACTGTGAGCTCCTTTGCTCGCTAGCAGTCTGCGACGTCGGGTGGTGCGTCCGTCGGCGCTGTCGGCGACGCTAGCGCAAGAAGTGCGTTCTGTCGACAGAATGCAGAATCCTGATCAAGTAGCATCACGGCATGAGCGAGTCCACGACCACGGCGCCGCCCCTCGAGCGCATCCAGGTGGGGTCGCTCGTCGAGGAGGCGCGACGGCAGATCCGGCGCTCGATCCTCGCGGGACACCTCCGACCCGGCGAACGGCTGAAGGACTCCGTCCTCGCCGAGCAGATGGGCATCAGCCGCTCCCCCGTGCGCGAGGCGCTCCGACTGCTCGAGCAGTCTGGCCTGGTGGAGAAGACGGCGAACCGCTCGTATCGCATCCCGACCTTCGCGCCCGAGGACATCCGCGAGCTCGCCGCGCTCCGAGCCGCCGACGAGATCCTCGCCGTGCGCACGATCCTGCGGGAGCGACCGCCGCTCGACAGCCTCGACGCGGCGATCGAGGAGCTCCGCGGATCGGCCGGCGACATCACGAAGGCGGCCGCGGCGGACATCGGCTTCCACCGAGCCGTCGTGCGTCTCGCCGGCCTCCCCCGACTCGTCGAGCGCTACGAGACGATCGTCGACCAGATTCGTCTCGTGCTGCTCGCTGGCGAGATCGAGATCTGGGGACGCGACGAGCGGATCGTGCAGAACCACACGCGCCTGCTGCGAGCCCTGCAGGCCGCGTACGACGGCGGCGACCAGCTGGAGCTGCTCCGCGAGTGGGAGTTCCACGTCGTCGCGGGCATGACGGCACCCGCAGTGCTCGACCCGCTCTGAGCAGCGGCCGTCAGACCGACTCGCACCCCACGAGCGCCGCGAGCGCGCGGTCGTAGACCGACTGCAGGCGCACGTCGGCGCCGTCGGCCGAGGCGCGCACCCACTCCTCGATCGCGAGGCGGATGAGCACCGACTGCCACTCGACGAGCGCGCGCACGTGCAGCTCGGCGCGGCCCGTCGCATCCACGAGCGACGCGACGAAGCGCTCGTCGCGCTCGTGCTCCTGGCGCAGCGCGGCGGCGAGCAGCGTCGGCTCGTCGCCGATGAGGCGGCGGATGCGCAGGTGGCGCCGGTGGCCGTCGACGTCAGCCTCGAGGTCGGCCATCTGCTCGCGCCAGAAGGCGACGAGCTGCGGGCGCAGCGGCGCGGACGCGTCGAGCATCGCGACCGCGTCGGACATGGCGCCGGCGATCTCCTCGTCGTCGAGCACCGCCTGCTCCTTCGTGCCGCAGAGGCGGTAGAAGGTGCGCGGCGAGATGCCGGCGGCGGCGGCGATGTCCTCGACGGTCGTCGCGGCGACGCCCTGCCGCTCGAAGAGGTCGATCGCGGCCTCGGCGATCTCGGCGCGCGTCTGCGACCGGCGCCGTTCGCGCAGGCCGACGCCCGCTGGCTGCTCGCTGGTCATGCGGCCATGCTACGGTAGTGCGCGCCAATGTGGCAGTCACTGCCAGCATGGCGCGGATGCGCAGATCGACGGAGCTCGGTGCACCACCAGACGAGACGCAGCGCAGACGAGGACGAGATGACCACCGCCACCGCATCCACCCCCACCATCGAGCGGGTGCCGCCGCGCCCCGGCCCCGTGCTCGCCCTGCTGGTCGCGAGCGCCTTCGTCGTCATCCTCAACGAGACGATCATGGGCGTCGCGATCCCGCAGCTCACCGTCGACCTCGGCATCACGACCAGCACGGCGCAGTGGCTCACGACCGGCTTCCTGCTCACGATGGCCGTCGTCATCCCCACGACCGGCTTCCTGCTGCAGCGCTTCCCGCTGCGCTCCCTCTTCTTCGTGGCGATGGGGCTCTTCACGGCCGGCACGCTCGTCGCGGCGCTCGCGCCCGGATTCGGGATGCTGCTCGTCGGCCGCGTCGTGCAGGCCGCGGGCACGGCGATCATGATGCCGCTGCTGTTCACGACCGTGCTGTCGGTCATCCCGCCCGAGCGCCGCGGCCGCTTCATGGGCGTCGTCTCGGTGGTCATCGCCGTCGCGCCCGCGGTCGGCCCCACGGTGTCGGGCCTCATCCTGTCGACGTTCGAGTGGCGCTGGCTCTTCATCTTCGTGCTGCCCATCGCGGTGCTGTCGCTCATCCTCGGCTCCGTGTTCGTCAAGAACCTCACCGAGACGCAGCCCAGCCACCTCGACGTCGTGTCCATTCCGCTCGCAGCGGTCGGCTTCGGCGGCCTCGTCTACGGCCTCGCATCGATCGGCGAGTCGGCCGAGGGACACTCGGGCGTGCCGCTGTGGGTGCCCATCGGCATCGGCGTCGCCGCCCTCGCCGCCTTCGTGTGGCGCCAGCTGGCCCTCGGCGGCACCGACCGCGTGCTGCTGAACCTCTCGGTGTTCCGCACCCGCTCGTTCACGCTCGCCGTGCTGCTCGTCGTCGTCGTCTTCGCGGTGCTGCTCGGCACGCTCATCCTGCTGCCGCTCTACCTGCAGAACGTGCTCGGCCTCGACACGCTCGCGACGGGCCTCATGCTGCTGCCCGGCGGCGTGCTCATGGGCGTGCTCGCGCCCATCGTCGGCAACCTGTTCGATCGCTTCGGTCCGCGTCCGCTCGTGCTGCCCGCCGCGATCGTGACGAGCGCCGCGCTGTGGTGGATGACGACGCTCGACGCCGACTCGACGGTGCCGACGATCATCGCGATGCACCTCGTGCTCAACGCGGGCCTCGCGTTCATGTTCACGCCGCTGCTCACCTCGGCGCTCGGCTCGCTGCCGCGCCGCCTGTACTCGCACGGCTCGGCGATCATGTCGACGCTGCAGCAGGTCGCGGGCGCGGCCGGCACGGCGCTGTTCGTGACGCTCATGGCCGTCGGCGCCTCGGCCGCCGCAGCGGAGGGCGTGGCGCATGCGGCCGCCGCGACGAGCGCGGGCGTGCACACCGCCTTCCTCGTGGGCGCGTGCCTGTCGCTCGCCGCCGTCGTGCTCGCCGCGTTCGTGCGCGGCGGCGCGGCGACGGACGAGGTCGAGGCCGACGCACCGGTGCTCACGCACTGACGTTCCCGACCAGCTGGTCGAGGAGCGCGCGAGCGCAGCGAGCACGCGCCAGGGGCGCCCCGCGCTACTCGCGCGCGGCCTCCGCGTCGTCGTAGCGCTCGCGTGCGGCCTCGACGTCGGCCATGTGCCGCGTCGACCACTGCAGCAGCGCGTCGATGAGGTCCTGCAGCCCCTGCCCGACGGGCGCGATGCGGTACTCGACGGCGACGGGTCGGTCGCTCACCACGACGCGCTCGACCATGCCGTTGCGCTCGAGCCTGCGCAGCGTCGCCGTGAGCGACTTCTGCGTGATGGCCGGGATCTCGCGGCGCAGCCCGTTGAAGCGCAGGGCGCCGTGCTCGCAGAGCCGATCGAGCACCTCGAGCGACCAGCGGTCGAGCAGCTGGTCGAGCAGCTCGCGGTGCGCGCCGGTGATGGTCGTGGGCTCGGTCGTGGTGTCGTGCACGACACCTAGTCTCGTTGCGGTGCCTGTGGGGTACCAAGGTTCGATGGGATACCTCACCCGACCGAAGACAGGAAGGCATCCCATGAGCGTCGAGCTGCTGAGCCCCGAGGGCCTATTCCAGCCCGTCCCGTACCACCACGTCGCGATCGGCACCGGATCCCGGCACGTGCACGTCGCCGGCCAGATCGACCGCGACGGCGAGGGTCGCGCCCGCTCGGGCGGCGACCTGCGCGGCCAGGTCGCCGAGGTGCTGCGCAATGCCCACCGCGGCCTCGCCGGCGCCGGCGCGACGTTCGACGACGTCGTGCGCCTGCGCTTCTTCGCCGCCCGCTGGCAGCCCGAGCACATGGATGCGTTCCTCGCGGGCGTCGCCGACGTCGCCGACGAGCTGGGCCTGCCGAGCCCGATGCCGCCGGCGTCGCTCATCGGCGTCGACATCCTCTTCCAGCCCGACGTGCGCATCGAGCTCGAGGTCGAGGCGATCGTCGACTGACCCCGTTCGGATGTGACGCTGAGCGGGTCACCGAGGGGAATGCTCCCTCGGCGTCCCGCTCAGCGTCACGTCGCGTCAACGGCGGCGGGTACCGGCAGGCCCTCCCTCGCGACCCGCGCCGGGCGTACCGTGACCTCCATGGGAGACATGCGCAAGGAGATCCGGGAGTTCCTCACGACCCGGCGCGCACGCATCACCCCCGAGCAGGCCGGCCTGCCGGCGTACGGCGGCAATCGCCGCGTCGCGGGGCTGCGTCGCGAGGAGGTCGCGATGCTCACGGGCGTCTCGGTCGACTACTACGTGCGGCTCGAACGCGGCAGCCTCGGCGGAGCATCCGAGTCGGTGCTCGACGCCCTGTCGCGCACGCTGCGCCTCGACGAGGCCGAGCGCCTCTACCTGCACGACCTCGCCAGGTCCGTCGCCCCGTCGCGGAAGGCGCCCGCGCCGGTCGCGACGACCGTGCGACCCGCGGTGCTGCAGGTGCTCGACGCCATCGCCGGCCCCGCGTGGGTGCGCAACGGCAGGCACGACATCATCGCCGCGAACGCCATGGGCCGCGCGCTCTACGCGCCCGTGTTCGACGATCCGCACCGCCCCGTGAACACGACGCGGTTCATCTACCTGAACCCGGCGGCGCGCGAGTTCTGGCGCGACTACGACCTCATGGCGAACAACGCCGCGGCGATGCTGCGCATGGAGGCGGGGCGCACGCCGCACGATCCCGACCTCATCCGCCTCGTGGGCGAGCTGTCGACGTGCAGCGAGACGTTCCGCGAGCGGTGGGCGTCGCGCGACGTGCACCTGCACCGCTCGGGCCGCAAGCGCCTGCACCACCCGATCGTCGGCGACCTCGACCTCGACTACGAGTCGATGGAGCTGCCGAGCGAGCCGGGCCTCGCGCTCAACGTCTACACGGCGCCGGCGGGCACGCCGTCGGCAGATGCGCTGCAGGTGCTCGCGTCGTGGGTCGCGACGCACGACGCCGAGCCGGCCCTCGCGGTCGCGCAGGGCTGAGGTGGATGCGGTCGGCCGCGGCCGACCATCCCCACGCACGACGAGGCGGGGCGAGCCCGAAGGCTCGCCCCGCTGCTGCATCCCCGCGTCAGCCCGGGTACTCGCCGTGGGCGAGGTGCTCGCCCCACGTCGCCTCGGGCTCGTCGCTCGCAGGGTCGGGCGCCTCGGTGAGGGTGAGGTGCGTCATGGCGTGGTCGGCGGTCGCGCCGTGCCAATGCCATTCGCCGGGCGGCGTGCGCACGGTGTCGCCCGCGCGCAGCTCGATCAGCTCGCCGCCGCGCGACTGCACGTAGCCGACGCCCGAGGTCACGTGCAGCGTCTGCCCCACCGCGTGGCAGTGCCAGGCGGTGTGCGCACCGGGTGCGAACCGCACCGATGCGAGGCGCGCACGCGAGGGCTCCTCGCCGCTGGAGAGCATGTCGACCTGCACGTGCCCGACGAACATCTCGGGCGCACCCGTCGCCGTCGGCCGCTGCGGCACGCGCTCGGTGCTCACAGGCCCACCCGCTTGAGGCCGGCCTCGTCGTAGCGGGCGCCGGTCACGGGGATGCGCTCGACGAGCGCGTCGAGGTCGGCGACGTCGGCGGCCGAGAGGGCGATGGATGCGGCATCCACGTTCTCGTCGACCCGCTCGCGGCGGCGCGTGCCGGGGATCGGCACGATCCACGGCTGCTGCGCGAGCAGCCACGCGAGGGCGACCTGGCCGGGCGTCGCGCCGCGGGCGGCGGCGAGCGTGCGCACGTGGTCGACGAGCGCCTGGTTGGCGGCGAGGCTCTCGGGCGTGAAGCGCGGCGTCGTCGCGCGGAACTCGCCGTGCGTGAACGTGGCATCGGCGCCGATGGTGCCGGTCAGGAATCCCTTGCCGAGCGGGCTGAACGGCACGAAGCCGATGCCGAGCTCCGCGAGCGTCGGCAGGATCTCGGCCTCGGGGTCGCGCGTCCACAGCGAGTACTCGCTCTGCAGCGCCGTCACGGGGAACACGGCGTGCGCGCGGCGGATCGTGGCGGCGCCGGCCTCCGACATGCCGAAGTGGCGCACCTTGCCCTCGGCGACGAGCTCGGCGACGGTGCCGGCGACGTCCTCGATGGGCACGCCGGGGTCGACGCGGTGCTGGTAGAAGAGGTCGATCACGTCGATGCCGAGGCGCTGCAGCGACTGCTCGGCGACCTGCTTGATCTGCCGCGGGCGCGAGTTCGTCGACACCATGCGGCCATCGACGATCTGCCAGCCGAACTTCGTCGCCACGGTGACGCGGTCGCGGATGGGCGCGATCGCCTCGCCGACGAGCCGCTCGTTGTCGTACGGTCCGTAGACCTCTGCGGTGTCGATGAGGGTGACGCCGCGGTCGACCGCGTGGCGGATGACGCCGATCATGTCGTCGCGGTCGCCGGGGTTCGGGCCGTAGCTCATCGACATGCCCATGGCGCCGAATCCGATGGCGCCGACCGTGAGGCCGTCGCCGGTGACGCCGTGTCCGAGTGTCCTCTGGTGCATCGTGTGCTCCCTCGTTCGATGGATGCGTCCATCCCACGCCAGCGGGTGCGGATGCGGGAGTGCGGCCCGAGACGGGTACCGGGAGGGCCTCCCTCGCGCCGCGAGCGCTCGACCCTCCCGCACCAGCTGGTCGAGGAGCGCGCGAGCCCCTGGGCGAGCCCGCGTCACGAGACCACGCGACCGCCGCTCCTGCCCAGCCACGCGCACGGTTGCGTCGGGCGCGCGGGTCGCGTGGTCTCGTGACGCGTGCTCGCTGCGCTCGCGCGCTCCTCGACCAGCTGGGTGGGGTGTCCGCCCCGAAGCCCGCTCCGTGAGGTGCGAGCGAAGCGAGCCTCGAAGGGAGCCCTCCGAAGCCTCAGCCCAGCTCGCCCCGCCGCTCCAGCAGCACCGTGTCCCGCCACGCCCCGTCGGGCATCCGCGCGATGCGCTCGCGCGTGCCGACGACGCGGAACCCCTCGCGCTCGTGCAGGCGGATGCTGCCGACGTTCTCGGGGAAGATGGCCGACTGGATCGTCCAGATGCCGAGCGCGTCGGCGTCGGCGATCAGCCGCCGCAGCAGCATCCCGCCGATGCCTCGGCCGTGCTGGCCGTGCGCGACGTAGACGGAGTGCTCGACGACGCCGCGGTAGACGGCGCGGGCGGACACCTGCGAGGCAGCGACCCAGCCCACGATCGACCCCGACGCGTCGACGGCGACGCTGCTGAGCCCGTCGACGCGCGACGCGAAGAACACGTCGCGCTCGGGGGTCGTCGCCTCGAACGTCGCGAGCCCCGAGGCGATGCCGTCGGCGTAGATGCGCTCGACCGCGCCCCAGTCGTGCGGGTCCATGGGTCGCAGCGCGATCGTCACGCCACGAGCCTCGCACGCGGCACGATGCGACGGCTCCCCACCAGCTGGTCGAGGAGCGCGCGAGCGCAGCGAGCCCGCGTCACGAGACCGGAGTCACCGCGAGTGCGCCGATCCCCGATGTCCCTCGCGAGGCGACCGACCTACGAAGGCGCCTTCCCCGTCGCCGCCGCGGTCGCGACCGCCGTCGACACCGCGACGGTCGCCGCGAGCACGCTCGCGACGTACACGTCGACGGCCGACGCACCCCAGTCGCCCTGCTGCAGCGCGAGCGCACGCGAGGCGACGTCGTTCGTCCACGGGATGCGCGCGTGCAGCGCGGGCAGCTGGTCGCTCGCCCACAGCAGCGCCGCGAGCGCCGCGGTGCGCGCATCGGGCTGCTCGCCGTCCACGAGCACGGCGCGCAGCCGTGCGACGACCGCATCCTCATGCGTCGTGTCGAGCGTGCGCAGTCGCGTCACCGGGATGAACCCCAGCACCCGCTCGCGCGAGCGCTCGACGAGGCCGCGCGCCTCGAGCCGATCGAGCACGTCCTCGCGCAGCGAGGGCCCGATCTCGGCGATGCGGGTGAGCACGAGGCGCCGCTTGGTCGCGATGGTGTCGAACGCCGCGCGCAGCAGCGGGTCGGCGGGCGGCGTCGCGCCGGCGACGACCTCGACGGTCTGCCCGGAGTCGGTGCGCACGAGCCCGCGCTGGGCGAGCTCGACGATCACGGCGCCGCCGAGGATCGCGTACAGCATCCCCTCGCCGTGGATGTGGCCGCCGTCGTCGTCGAGCAGCACGAGCAGCAGGTCCTCGACGAGCAGCAGGTCGTCGTCCATGGATGTCCCTCCCGGCCGAGCGAGCCCCGACCCGATGCATCCATCAGGCACCGTGCCCTCGGGGCCGAGTCAAGCCCCGAGCCGTGGCCCTTGACCATGCCCGGGCGGCACGGTGTCGGATGGGCACAGCAAGAGAGAGGCAAGACCGTGCTCCGCAGCATCGCCACCATCGTCGCCGCCACCGGCGCGCTCGCCGCCATCGTCGGCTGGCTCTGGAACCTCGTCGCTCCCACGCCCGACGCCAACATCGGCGCCGGCGCGCTCGTCGTGCTGGGCCTGCCGGTCGCGGGCATCGGCGTCGTGCTGCTCATCGTGAGCGCGCTGCTCGACCGCCGCCGCGAGCCGTAGCGCGAGCCGAACCCGTCCCCCACGCACGACGAAGGCCCCGAATCCATGGGATCCGGGGCCTTCGTCCTGCTCCGAGGAGCACCGTGCGCGAGGGGGGACTTGAACCCCCACGCCCTTGCGGGCACTGGCACCTGAAGCCAGCGCGTCTGCCAATTCCGCCACTCGCGCGTGTGGCCGCATCGCTGCAGACCAACCACGCGACTCTATCAGGTCCAACGGGCCCTGCGACGCGGTCGCTACGTTCATCCCGTACCCTGAGGGGCGCACGAGACGAGAGGCACGACAAGACGGTGGGATTCCTCGACAGCTTCGAGCGTGGGCTCGAGCGGGTCGTCAACGGCGCGTTCGCCAAGACGTTCCGCAGCGGCGTCGAGCCGTTGGAGATCGCGGCTGCGCTCAAGCGCGAGCTCGACACCAACGCGTCCGTCGTCTCGCGCGACCGCATCCTCGTGCCCAATCGCCTCACCGTGCGCCTGTCGCCCGAGGACCACGCGCGCATGCAGCGCCTGGGCGAGTCGCTCACCGACGAGCTGACCTCGGCGATCCAGAAGCACGCGGCCGAGAACCAGTACTCGTTCGCCGGCGGCATCGACCTGACGCTCGAGCGCGACGACGCGCTGTCGACGGGCATCCTCGCCGTGGATGCGGAGCTCGCGAAGGGCGAGGTCGCGTGGCGCGCGGTCGTCGACATCAAGGGCAATCGCGTCTCGCTGCGCAAGGGCCGCACGATCATCGGGCGCGGCTCGGATGCCGACATCACGGTCGACGATGCGGGCGCCTCGCGCGCGCACGCCGAGATCGTGTGGGACGGCTCGCGGGCGCAGATCTCGGATCTCGGCTCCACGAACGGCACGCTGCTGAACGGGCGCACGCTGAAGAAGTCGCTGCTCGAGCCCGACTCGATCATCGACATCGGATCGACGAGGCTCGTGTACCGCGTGCTCGCCGAGTCGAGGGGCGACCGATGACCGCACTGACGCTGCTGCTGCTGCGCGTGGCCTTCCTCGTGCTGCTGTGGGTCTTCATCTTCATCGTCGTGTACTCGCTGCGCAGCGACCTGTTCGGGTCGCGCATCACGCGACTGCAGCAGGGCACGCCGGCACCGACGCCGAGCCCGAGCCCCGCACCCACGACGCCCGCGCGCGCATCCGCGCCCGTCGCCTCGCCCGACGCCGCGACGACGGTCACGAACATGGGCCGCGGCTCGCGCAGCGCGAGCGCCCCGACCGCCGCAGCCCGACCGGCCAGCCGCCTCGTCGTCACGGGCGGCCCTCGCGCCGGGCTCGAGATGGACCTCCCCGCCACGGGCCTCACGATCGGCCGCTCGAGCGGCTCGGGCCTGCAGGTCAAGGACGACTACACGTCGTCGAACCACGCCCGCCTCGTGCTGCGCGGCGACGAGTGGCGCATCGAGGACCTCGGCTCGACGAACGGCACGTTCGTCGCCGGGCGTCGCGTGCAGGGATCCGCGGTCGCAGCCTCGGGCGTGGAGCTGCGCATCGGCACCACCACGTTCGAGCTGAGGCGGTGACGTGGCCCTCGCGGCAGCACGCAGCCACGTCGGCAGGGTCCGGAGCGACAACCAGGACTCCGGCTACGCGGGCGCGCACCTGTTCGTCGTCGCCGACGGCATGGGCGGCCACGCGGGCGGCGACGTCGCGTCGGCGCTGACGATCCGCAGGCTCCGCGACGCCGACCACGAGCACGCGAGCCCCGAGGAGGCGCTCGACGACCTCAAGGGCATGATCCAGTCGGCCGGCGAGAAGCTGCAGTCGACCATGCGCGAGCACCCCGAGCTCGTCGGCATGGGCACGACGGTGTCGGGCATCGTGCGCGTCGGCGACCGCATGGCGATCGCGCACATCGGCGACTCGCGCATCTACCGCTACCGCGTCGGTGCGCTCACGCAGATCACGACCGACCACACGTTCGTGCAGAAGCTCGTCGAGGCGGGCCGCATCACGCGCGAGGAGGCCGAGACGCATCCGCGGCGCAACGTCGTCATGCGCGTGCTCGGCAACATCGAGACGCACCCCGAGGTCGACGGCCTCATCGAGGACGCCCTGCCCGGCGACCGCTGGCTCGTGTGCTCCGACGGCCTCTCGGGCGTCGTGGGCGAGTCGCGCCTCGCGCAGCTGCTGGGGCAGCGGCGGGATGCGGGTGCCACGGCCGACCGCCTCGTGCAGGAGGCGCTGAGCCACGGCGCCCCCGACAACGTGACCGTCGTGATCGTCGACGTCGACGAGTCGCCCGACTCGAGCGTCGAGCCGCAGACGGTCGGCAGCGCCGCGAGCGAGATCGACTACGACGCCGCCGAGCCCGAGGCCACGCCGATGAGCCTCACGCAGCTGCTGCTGCATCCCGTGCAGGCGAGGCAGCAGCCGGCGTACGAGCACTTCGAGCCCGAGAGCGAGGAGTACCTCGCCGAGCTGCTCGCCGAGCACCGCAGGTGGAAGCTGCGCCGCCGCATCACGTGGACGGTGGGCGTCGCCCTCGCGGTCATCGCCGTCGTCGCGGGCGCGCTCGGCTTCTACGCGTGGACGCAGACGCACTACTTCGTCGGCGCGAACGACGCGGGCTACGTCACGATCTACCAGGGCGTGCAGAGCGACGTCGGGCCCATCGTGCTGTCGTCGGAGGTGCAGGTCACCGACATCGAGCTGTCGGAGCTGACGGAGTTCGAGCAGCAGCGCATCGAGCAGACGATCAACGCCGACAGCCTCGACGCCGCGAACCAGATCGTGGATCGACTGGAGGTGTCGTCGCCATGACGAACGCGCTCCAGACCGGCATGATCCAGATCCGCGACGCCACCGAGGCGATCCGCGTGCGCATCCGCAACCCGCAGAAGATGCGGGCGCTCGAGCTGTTCCTGCTCGTCATCGCGTGGGCGATCGCGGGCGCCGCGATGGTGCTCGTGCAGATCGGCGCGCTCGAGGCCGTCGACCTCACGCTGCTGTACCTGTTCGGCGGGCTCGCGGCGATGACGCTCGTGCTGCACGTCGTGCTGCGGTTCGTGGCGCGCGACGCCGACCCGTTCCTGCTGCCCATCGCGACGGCGCTCAACGGCATCGGCATCGCGATGATCTACCGCATCGACATCGCGCGCGGCGACCTCGGCTGGGAGGCCGCGGGCATCCGCCAGATCGTGTGGGCGGCCATCGCGATGACGGCGGCGATCGTCGTGCTGCTCGTCATCCGCAACCACCGCGTGCTGCTGCGCTACCGCTTCACGGCCATGGCGATCGCGTTCGTGCTGCTGCTGCTGCCGATGCTCCCCGGCATCGGCGCCACCATCAATGGCGCGCAGGTGTGGATCTCGGTGGGCGGCTTCTCGTTCCAGCCCGGCGAGATCGCGAAGATCGCGCTGGCGGTGTTCTTCGCCGGCTACCTCGTGACGGCGCGCGACTCGCTCTCGATCGCGGGCCGCAAGGTGCTGGGCCTGCAGCTGCCGCGCCTGCGCGACCTCGGCCCCATCGCCGTCGTCTGGGCGATGTGCATGATGGTGCTCGTCGTGCAGGGCGACCTCGGCACGGGCCTGCTCTACTTCGGCCTCTTCACCGTCATGCTCTACGTCGCGACGGGGCGACGCTCGTGGATCGTCATCGGCCTCCTGCTCGTCGTGCTCGCCGGCGGCCTGCTGTGGCTGCTCACGCGCGGCGAGGCCGAGTGGATGCAGCGCGTCGGCATCGGCGTGATCGTGCTGTCGGTGCTCGGCATCCTCGGCGCGTTCGCCGCCATGGCGGTGCAGCGCTGGCGCGCCGATGGCGGGCTGGGCTGGCTCGTGTCGAGCATCCTCGCCGCAGGCGTCGGCATCGTCGTGGCGTTCGTGCTGCTGCGCCTCGACCCCGCGTCGCTCGAGGGCCTCGGCATCGGCCGCGTCGAGTCGCGCGTCGAGGGCTGGCTGCGCGCGTTCGACCAGGACGTCTTCGCGCGCCCCTCCGGCAGCTCGTACCAGCTCGTGACCGGCATCTTCGGCATGGCGGCCGGCGGGCTCATCGGCACGGGCCTCGGCCTCGGCCGCCCCGACCTCGTGCCGCACGCCGAGTCGGACTTCATCATGGCGTCGATCGGCGAGGAGCTCGGCATGGTCGGCATGTTCGCCGTCCTCGCCCTGTTCCTGGTGCTCGTCTCGCGCGGCATCCGCATCGGCTACCTCGGCTCCGACGACTTCACGAAGCTGCTGGCCGTGGGCCTCGCGTTCGTGATCGCGCTGCAGGTCTTCATCGTCGTCGGCGGCGTGACCCGCGTCATCCCGCTCACGGGACTCACGACGCCGTTCATGGCGGCGGGCGGCTCGTCGCTCGTCGCGAACTGGATCATCGTGGCGCTGCTGCTGCGACTGTCCGACACCGTACGACTGCAACGAAGGGTGGTGACCTCGTGAACCGCGAGCTCTCGAGAGTGAGCCTGCTGCTCGTGTGCATGTTCGTGGCGCTGTTCGGCTCCTCGTCGATCATCCAGTGGGCGCAGGCGGATGCGCTGCGCGACGACCCGCGCAACTCGCGCACGATCCTCGCGTCCTTCGCCGCCGAGCGCGGCGCGATCCTCGTCGATGGCGTGCCGGTCGCGCAGAGCGTCGAGTCGGGCGACCAGTACGAGTGGCAGCGGCAGTATCCGCAGGGGGCGCTCTACGCTCCTGTCACGGGCTACTACTCGCTCGACCAGGGCAACAGCGGCATCGAGGGCGCGATGAACGACGAGCTGACGGGACAGGCGTCGAGCCAGTTCTTCCAGCAGGTCGAGCAGCTCATCACGGGCCAGGACCCGTCGGGCTCGTCGGTGGAGCTCACGATCGACCCCGTGGCGCAGCAGGCCGCGACGGATGCGCTCGCGGGCGTGAGCGGCGCGACGGGCGCCGCGGTCGCGATCGACCCGGCGACGGGCGACATCCTCGCGCTCACCACGACCCCCACGTACGACCCGAACGTCTTCGCGAGCCACGACACGCAATCGGTCATCGCTGCGTACCAGCAGATGATCGCCGACCCGACGCAGCCGTTGCAGAACCGCGCGATCGGCGGCGATCTCTACTTCCCCGGCTCCGTCTTCAAGCTCGTCGTGACGGCGGCGGCGATCGAGTCCGGCGACTACACGCCCGACTCGACGTTCGGCAACCCTGCCGAGCTGAACCTCACGGGCACCTCGACGCCCATCTACAACTCGACCCGCCAGGAGTGCCGCGGCGGCGAGGGCGACCAGGTGTCGCTCACGAACGCGCTCATCTACTCGTGCAACATCCCGTTCGCCGAGCTCGGCGAGCAGCTGGGCGAGGATGCGATCGCCGAGCAGGCGGCCGCCTTCGGATACGGCCAGGCGCTGCAGATCCCGCAGTCGGTCACGGCGTCGACGTACCCGGAGGACATGGAGCCGTCCGAGCTGCAGCTGTCGTCGTTCGGCCAGTACGACGTGCGCGTGACGCCGCTGCAGGTGGCGATGACGACCGCGGCGATCGCGAACGACGGGGAGCTCATGCAGCCGCAGCTCGTCGACGAGGTCATCGACACCGAGTCGCTCGACGTCATCGCCGAGCCCGCCCCCCAGTCGATGGGGCAAGCGGTCAGCGAGTCCACGGCCCAGACCATGCAGGATCTGATGGTGCAGGGCGTCGAGCAGGGACTCGCCTCGAACGCGGCGATCCCGGGCGTGACGGTCGGTGGCAAGACCGGCACGGCCGAGAACGACGAGTCGGGCGATCGACCCTTCAACCTCTGGTTCACGGGCTTCGCGGAGGGGGCGGACGGCCAGCAGGTCGCCGTCGCCGTCGTCGTCGTCCCTGAGCAGAACATCGCGGCAGACACCTCGAACGAGGTGGCCGCACCCATCGGCAGAGCGATCATCGAGGCGGTGCTGAACTCATGAGACCAACGAGCGGACTCACCTTCGGTGGGCGATACCAGCTCACGTCGAGGATCGCCATCGGCGGCATGGGCGAGGTCTGGCAGGCCAGCGACCTCGTCATCGGCCGCACGGTGGCGTTGAAGATCCTCAAGGACGAGTACATGGGGGACCCCGGGTTCCTCGAGCGATTCCGCGCGGAGGCACGGCACGCGGCGCTCGTGAACCACGAGGGCATCGCGAACGTGTTCGACTACGGCGAGGAGGAGGGCAGCGCCTTCCTCGTGATGGAGCTCGTCCCCGGCGAGCCGCTGAGCGCCATCCTCGACCGCGATCGCACGCTGCCCGCCGACAAGGTGCTCGACATCGTCGCGCAGACGTCGGCGGCGCTGCACGCCGCCCACCAGGCCGGCCTCGTGCACCGCGACATCAAGCCGGGCAACCTGCTCATCACGCCCGAGGGGCGCGTGAAGATCACCGACTTCGGCATCGCTCGCATCGCCGACCAGGTGCCGCTCACGGCCACGGGTCAGGTGATGGGCACGGTGCAGTACCTGTCGCCCGAGCAGGCGAGCGGCCAGCCCGCTGCGCCCGCGACCGACATCTACTCGCTCGGCATCGTCGCGTACGAGGCCCTCGCGGGTCGTCGTCCGTTCACGGGCGAGTCGCAGGTGGCGATCGCGATGGCGCACATCAACGACGCGCCGCCCGAGCTGCCCGGCACCGTGCCGGAGCCCGTGCGCAACCTCGTGCTGTCGTGCATCGCGAAGAAGCCGGCCGACCGTCCGACGTCGGCCGCGCACCTGTCGCGTGCGGCCACGATGCTGCGCCGCGGCGACATCGCGGGCGCCGCGGCGATCGTGCCGGGCATCGCATCCACCGACTCGTTCGCGACGATCGATGCGCCCACGCAGGCGACGACGCGCGTCATCGGCACGCAGTCCGCGCCGGCGACGGCGGCGTTCCCCGTGGCCGTCGACGACGACACGCGCCAGGATGCGGAGCGGAAGCGCCGCCCGTGGCTCATCCCCGTCATCGTGATCGGTGCGATCCTGCTCGTCGCGGGTCTCGTGGCGCTCGTGTGGGCGATGCTCGGCATGGGGGGCGACGAGCCCGAGGAGTCGACGCCTCCGTCGGCCACGCCGTCGGAGACGGCCGAGCCCATCGCGATCTCGGAGGCCGACTACGTCGGCATGACCGAGGAGGAGTTCCGTGACGCGATCGAGGGCCAGGGCCTGGTCGCCGACGTGCAGGTGGGCGAGGCGGCCCCGACCGAGGACGACGCCGGCACGGTCTACCAGGTGAACCCGACGGGCGAGGTCGTGGAGGGCACGACGATCACCGGCACGATCTACGCACCGCTGCCGACGCTCGGTGCGCCGGCGACGCCGACGCTGCAGGGCGCGGAGGGCGACCTCGAGCCCGGCGGATCCGCGACGGTGACCTGGACGGTCGCATCGTGCCCCGCCGGCTACTCTGCGAGCTACACCGCGACGATCACGGGACCGAACGGCGCGCCGCTGCAGCTCGCGACGCAGAACGCGCAGGCGACGGTCGACCCGCTCGCCGAGGGCCAGACGTCGGTGTCGTACGTCGTCGTCTGCTCGTCCGACGGTCGCGAGACGCTCACGAGCCCGGCGTCGCAGCCGGTCACGTTCACCGTGACGGCGCCCGAGGAGACCACGCCGCCGTCGACCGAGCCGCCGACCGACCCCACTCCGTCGATCCCGGTGCCGACGCCCTGACGCACGTCACCGTCGACACAGGTTCGCACCCCCTTCCGACCGCTAGACTCGTGCGGTCCGGAAGGGGGTGCGCATGACCGACGTCATCGCCTCCCTCGACGTCCTCGGAGACCGCTACGAGATCGGCGAGCTCATCGGCCGCGGCGGCATGGCCGAGGTGCACCGGGGCCGCGACCGGCGCCTCGACCGCCTCGTCGCCATCAAGCTGCTGAAGCCCGAGCTCGGCGACGACGAGGACTTCCGCGTGCGCTTCCGACAGGAGGCGCAGTCGGCCGCGCGCATGTCGCATCCGACGGTCGTGCGCGTCTTCGACGCCGGCGAGCAGGTCACGAAGGACGCCCACGGGCGCTCGCACTCCGTGCCGTACATCGTCATGGAGTACGTCGACGGCCGCATGGTGAAGGACATCATCGCCGAGGCGCCGCTGACGGAGTCCGAGGCGGTGCGCATCACGAAGGGCATCCTGACGGCCCTCGACTACTCGCACCGCGCGGGCGTCGTGCACCGCGACATGAAGCCCGGCAACGTCATGGTGACGCCCGGCGGCCAGATCAAGGTCATGGACTTCGGCATCGCCCGAGCCGTGAGCGAGACGTCGACGTCGGTGGCCCAGACGGGCATGATCCTCGGCACCGCGCAGTACTTCTCGCCCGAGCAGGCGCGCGGCGAGGTCGTCGATGCACGCACCGACCTGTACTCCACGGGCGTCATGCTCTTCGAGATGCTCACGGGCCGTCCGCCGTTCCGCGGCGACACCGCCGTGGCCGTCGCGTACCAGCACGTGTCCGAGCAGCCCGTCGCGCCGTCGACGCTGCGCGAGGGCATCTCGCCGGCGATGGACTCCGTCGTGCTCAAGGCGCTCACGAAGCGCAAGGAGGAGCGGTTCCAGTCGGCCGAGGAGTTCCGCGACGCGCTCGAGGCCGCGCTCACGGGCGAGGTCGTCGACGTCGACGACGACGAGGCCGCCATCTTCACGACGGGCGTGCAGGGCGGCGCCGCCACGACGATGTTCCAGGTGCTCGACGTCGACGACTACCGGCCCGCGCCGCAGTCGCGCCCGCCGGTCGCATGGCTGTGGGGCGGCATCGCCCTCATCGGCGTGCTCGTGATCGCCATCGTCTTCTGGGCTGCGAGCCAGGGCCCGAACCTGCCGATCGCCGGCCTGTCGGCGACCGTGCCGTCGGTCGCGGGCATGACGCAGGAGGAGGCCTCGGCCGCGATCGAGGAGGCGGGGCTCACGGCGAGCGTGCGCACGGTCGTCGACGAGGAGTCGAACGCCGGCGACGCGCTGCGCACCGATCCGCCCGAGGGCACGACCGTCTCCCCGAACTCGCCCGTGACGCTGTTCATCTCGAGCGGTCCTCCGCCGTTCGCGCTCGTGAACGTGCAGGGCAACACGGTCATCCAGGCCACGCAGACGCTCGAGGGCGACGGCCTCGTCGTCGCCGAGTCGATCGTGACGCGCGACAATGCGACGCTGCCCGAAGGGACGGTGCTCGGCACCGAGCCCGCTGCCGGCACGAACGTGTCGCAGGGCGACTCGATCCAGCTCATCGTGTCGAGCGGTCAGGTCGAGATCCCCGACGTCGTGGGCCAGCCGATCGCGCAGGCGATCGCGGCGATGCAGGCGCCCGAGGTCGGCTACCAGGTGCGGCAGATGTTCGTGACGAGCTGCATGGGCGGCACCGTCGTGCAGCAGAGCCTGACGCCCGGCTCGCAGCCGCAGGGCGGCACGATCACGCTCACGTACTGCAACGGCCAGCCGCCGCCCTCGACGCCGCCGAGCGAGAGCACGCCGCCCGAGGGTGGCGACGGCGGCGACGGCAACGGCTGATCCCCGCCGCACCGCGCGCCCGCATGCCGCAGCGCACGCGACCGCATCCATCCTCCGCCACCGATCGGCGACTTCGACCGTGCCGACGTCGCCGATCACGACGCGTGATCGGGCGGTCAGTCGCCGAACGTGACGAGCGGCGCCTTCGACGCAGCACGCTCGGCAGCGCCGGCGAGGCCCGCGCGCTCGAGCCAGTTCCCCAGCATGCGGTAGCCGCCCTCGGTGAGCACCGACTCCGGGTGGAACTGCACGCCCCACACCGGCTGCTCGCGGTGCTCGAGCGCCATGATGACGCCGCGGCCGTCGGCCTGCTCGGTGCGGGCCGTGACGACGAGGTCGTCGGGCACCGTGCCGTCGACGACGGCGAGCGAGTGGTAGCGCGTCGCCGTGAACGGCGAGGGCACGCCCACGAACACGGAGGCGTCGTCGTGCACGACCTGCGACGTCTTGCCGTGCATGAGCTGCTCCGCGTGCGTCACGACGCCGCCGAGCGCCTCGGCGATCGCCTGGTGGCCGAGGCAGACGCCCAGCAGCGGCACGCCGTGCTCGATGGCCGCGTGCACGAAGTCGATGGATGCGCCCGCATCGGCGGGGGTGCCGGGGCCGGGCGACAGCAGCACGGCATCCCAGTCGACGATCGTCGCCGGGTCGACGACGTCGTTGCGCACGACGTGCACGTCGGCGCCGAGCTCCGAGAGGTAGCCGGCGAGCGTGTAGACGAAGCTGTCGAAGTTGTCGACGACGAGGATGCGGGTCATTCGACGGTCGCATCCGGCGTCGGGAAGAACGTCTGCATGACCCACGGGTACACGTGCCAGATGAGCGCGTAGGCGATGCCGGCGACGAGCGCCAGCATCACGAGGGCCTTCACGGGCCACGGGCCCGGGATGATCCGCCACAGCGCGCCGTACATCAGGCACCTTCCTGGATGGCTGCGAGCTCGGCGGGCATGGTCTCGGACCAGCCGACGAACACGGAGTAGGTGATGAGTCGCGACGCGGCCGACCACTCGGGGTGGCACGTCGTCATCGTCATGATGCGGTCGGTGGGGGCGACGCCCGGCTGGTTCGGCACGGGGGCGACGACGTCGACGGCCGTCGGCAGCACGTACTCGCTGTCGCGGTACTCGTAGACGTACCAGACGTCCTGCATCTGCACGTAGATGCGGTCGCCGACCACGAGCTCGTCGAGGCGCGTGAACGGGCCGCCCTGGCCGTTGCGGTGACCCGCGATCGCGAAGTTGCCGACGTCGCCGGGCATCGCCGACGTGTCGTAGTGCGCGAGGCCGAGGTCGAGCGAGTCGAGCACGAACCTGCTGGTGCCCTGGCCGACGGTGCGCACGAAGTCCGGCCCGAAGCGCGGGATGTAGACGACGGCGAACGACTCGCGGTCGCCGGGCGCCGCAGCGACGGGCGGGGCGTCGGTGCGCAGCTCGGCCGCGGGCTCGGCGCCAGGGGTGGTCGTGAGCGACTGCGCGTACGTCTGCGCCGCCTGCTGCTGCTGGCCGCCCATGATGTCGTCGCTCAGCCACACCTGCCAGCCGACGAAGCCCAGCACGAGCACGCCGACGGTGACGAGCAGCTCTCCGAGCACGCCGCCGACGGTCGTGCGACGACGAGGGCGAGGAGTCGACGGCACCCGAGCAGTCTACGGGGGAGGCTGAGGTAGACTCGCGGTCTATGGCCAGGAACAGCATCGCCAAGTCGCGCGAGTCCCGCGACCACGAGGAGTCGCGCAATCCGTCGTGGTACGTGCCGGTGATGCTCGGCTTCATCGTCGTCGGCCTGCTGTGGGTCGTCGTCTTCTACATCTCGGGCTCGACGCTGCCCATCGGGTCGATCGGCGCGTGGAACATCGCCATCGGCTTCGGCATCATGTTCGTCGGCTTCATCATGACCACGAAGTGGCGCTAGCCGTCCAGGCTCCCCGCTTCGGATCGAAGGCCCGCACCGTCTCGGTGCGGGCCTTCGTCGTCCGCGTCCCTCACGCGGTCGCGCACGCATAGCGAACGTTCGAACGAGTCGAATCACACGCCTGTCAGTTGTGCACAGGTGTGGAGAACTCTGTGGAGAACTCTCGTTCGCGTCGATCCCGTCGAGGGTGTTCGTCGCGCGAGGCGTCTCGGATGGGTCCTCTCCCGCATCGAGGATGCCCACCCATCAGCTGGTCGAGGAGGCCCCGAGCGCAGCGAGGAGCCGTCACGAGACCACGTGACGTGCGCGCTCGACGCGACCATGCGCTTGGTCGGGCGGGAGCGCCGGTCGCGTGGTCTCGTGACGCGTGCTCGCTGCGCTCGCGCGCTCCTCGACCAGCTGCTGGGCCGCGTCGCGCCTCAGCGAGGGATCAGACCAGGAACCCCACCGCGACGCACAGCACCACGACGGCGCCGCCGACGACGCCGATGGGCATCCAGATCGCTCGCTTCGTCTCGGCGCCGCGCAGGTTCGCGCCCATCCAGAACCCGAGGGCGAGGCCGGCGAGCAGGCCGCCGACGTGGGCCTGCCACGAGACGCCCGACAGCACGAAGCCGATGAGCAGGTTGATGCCGACGATGATGAGGATCTGCGGGTCGAAGCGGCCGCCGAGCATGCGCTGCAGGCCGATGTAGATGCCGAAGAGTCCGAAGATCGCGCCGCTCGCGCCGATGACGAGGGTGCCGGGCGACAGGAGCGATACCGCGACGCTGCCGCCGGCCGCCATCACGAGGTACGACGCGAGGTAGGGCAGCGCGCCGATGCGCCGCTCGATGTTCGGGCCCATCATGAAGAGCACGAGCATGTTGAAGACGAAGTGCAGGATGCCGCCGTGCACGAGCACCGCGGTCACGAAGCGCCACGGCTCCGAGAGCGCGAGCGGCGCGTAGAAGCCGAGCGCGTACGTGACGGCCTGGCCGAAGAGCACCTGCGCGAGGCCCGTGACGGTCGTGAGGGCCATGATCGCCGTCGTGACGGGCGACGGCATGGCGAGCCAGCGGCGCACGCCGCGCTTGACCGGTCCGCCGTACGAGAGGCGGCGCTGCTCGCGGTGCGACGCCATCGACGTCACCTTCGCCTCGCGCACGCACTCGGGGCACTGCACGCCCACGGGCGCCTGGATCTGGCACTGCCCGCAGATGGTGCGGCCGCAGCGCTGGCACAGCGTCCAGCTCTCGCGGCTCGGGTGCCGGTAGCACGCCTCGACGCCGGGAGCGCTCATGCGAGGCTCCCGGCGTCGAGGCGAGGCTGGTGGATCACCGTCAGACGGGCGTGACCGTGACGCCCGTGATGACGACGTCCTCGAGCGGCTTGTCGCGGCCGTCGGTCGCGACCGCCTGGATGGCGTCGACGACGGCGCGGCTGTCGGCATCCTCGACGAGGCCGAAGATCGAGTGCTTGCCGCGCAGCCACGGCGTGGGCACCGTCGTGATGAAGAACTGCGAGCCGTTCGTGCCGCGACCCATCTGGATGCCGGCGTTCGCCATCGCGAGCACGTAGGGGGCGTCGAACGTGAGCTCGGGGTGGATCTCGTCGTCGAACTGGTAGCCGGGGCCGCCGATGCCCTGACCGAGCGGGTCGCCGCCCTGGATCATGAAGTCGGGGATGATGCGGTGGAAGATCGTGCCGTCGTAGAGCGGCGACGTCGAGGTCGCGCCCGTGCCGGGGTGCTTCCACTCCTTGGAGCCCGTCGCGAGCCCCTCGAAGTTCGCGACCGTCTTCGGTGCGTGGTTGCCGAGCAGGTTGACCTTGATGTCGCCGAGCGAGGTGGTGATCGTCGCGACTGCGGTGTGGAGCGCCATGTCCCCGATCCTCCCATGCGACGGCTCGCGACTAGCACCCGTTCGACGTCAGCGAAACCCATGGGATCCCCCCATGCGCCCGTCAGGAGTCCATGCCAGGATGCTGAGCAGACACGACCCGGGAGGCAATCATGTCGCTGACGCTCACTCGCAAGCGCGAGAAGGAGATCAAGAAGCTGCGCAAGCAGGCAGAGAAGCTGTGGTCGGTGCAGCGCGACGTCGGCGAGCGCGCCGGCCTCCTCGCGCACCAGGCCGCCGACCAGGCGAAGGCCTACGGCAACGAGACGCTCGTGCCCGAGGCTCGCCGCTACGCCCAGCGTGGCGTCTCGAAGGGCCGCGACGCGGTCTCGGGCGTGACGCACGGCTGGAACGACAAGGTGCTGCCGGCCGTCGCGACGGGCCTCGGCTCGTTCGCCGCGTACGCGCAGATCGCCAAGGACCAGCGCGTCAAGGACGCGATCTCGAACGTGCAGCGCCTGCGCCTGCCCGAGGTCGCCCCGGCGAAGAAGAGCGGCCCCTCCGCCCTGCAGTGGGTGCTCATCGGCGTCGGCACCGTGGCGATCGCGGGTGCCGCGTACGCCGCATGGCAGACGCTGCGCGCCGACGACGACCTGTGGATCCCCGACTCCGACGAGGTCGACCCCAGCTGACGCGCCCTCAGCGCGACGAAGGCCCCCACCGCGAGGTGGGGGCCTTCGTGTCTCTGGATCCGGCGCGGGCCGGAGCCGGTCAGCGGGTGACCGACTCCGACTCCTGCTCCTCCGACGACTCGGCGGCGCGTGCCGCCTCCTCGCGCTCGAGGCGCTGCTGCGCATCCAGTGCCCGCCGCTCCTCGATCTCGAGCGACGTGTCGTCGGCCGGGTCGAGGTCGGGCTCGGGGGTGTCGACGAGCTCGCCGACGCCCTCGCCGGGCTCGGTCTGCTCGACCGCCAGCTGGAAGTCGTCGCCGTGCGAGGTGACGCCCGCGACGACCGCGTGCTCGACGGCAGCGATCGCGTACTGGCGCCGCACGACGACCGGGTCCTGGCTGAGGTCGCGCGTGAGCGCGACGCACAGGCCGATCATGATCACGATGAACGGCAGCGCCGCGATGATCGTGATCTGCTGCAGCCCGCTGAGCGCATCCTCGCCGCCGAGCGACAGCATGACCGCCGCGACGGCGCCGGTGGCGACGCCCCAGAAGATCACGGTCCACTTCGACGGGGTCAGCGACCCGCGGTGCGAGAGCGTGCCCATGACGATCGATGCGGCGTCGGCACCCGACACGAAGAAGATCGCGACGAGCACCATGACGAGGATCGACGTGATCTGCCCGAACGGCAGCTCGCCGAGCGCTGAGAACAGCGTCGCCTCCTGGCCGCCGGCGCCGAGCACGTCGATGCCGTCGAGCGTCTGCTGGATGCCGAGGCCGCCGAAGATCGCGAACCACACCATCGACACGAGCGACGGCGCGACGAGCACGCCGACGACGAACTGACGGATGGTCCGACCGCGCGAGATGCGCGCGATGAACATGCCGACGAAGGGGGTCCAGCTGACCCACCACGCCCAGTAGAAGATCGTCCAGCCGCCGAGCCAGTCGGCGAACGCGGCGCCGCCAGCGGCCTCCGTGCGACCCGCCATCATGGCGAGCTGCTCGGCGTAGCCCGCGATGGTCGTGGGCAGCAGGTTGAGGATGAACACCGTCGGGCCGACGACGAACACGAACAGCGCGAGCACGCCGGCGAGCACCATGTTGATGTTCGACAGCCACTTGATGCCGCGGGCGACGCCCGAGACGGCCGAGAGCACGAACAGGAGCGTGAGCACGGCGATGATGCCGACCAACGCGGCGTTTCCGAGCGGGCCGACGCCGGCGACGAGCTCGAGGCCCGTCGAGATCTGCAGGGCGCCGAGGCCGAGCGACGTGGCCGAGCCGAACAGGGTCGCGAAGATCGCGAAGATGTCGATCGCCTTGCCGATGGGGCCCTCGACGCGCTTCTTGCCCAGCAGCGACGTGAACGCCGACGAGATGAGCAGCGAGCGGCGCTTGCGGAAGACGCCGTAGGCGAGCGCGAGGCCGACGACGGCGTAGATGGCCCACGGGTGCAGGGTCCAGTGGAACATCGTCGTGGCCATGGCGGTGCGCACGGCCTCTGCCTGGTCGCCGCCCTCGGTACCCGGCGGGGGCGTGACGAGGTGGCTGACGGGCTCGGTGACGCCGTAGAAGACGAGGCCGATGCCCATGCCGGCCGAGAACATCATGGCGATCCACGACATCGTCGAGAACTCGGGCTTCGTGTCGTCGTCGCCGAGCGTGATGTTGCCGTAGCGGCCCGCGGCGATGCAGATGACGAACACCACGAAGGCCGTGCCCGCGAGGGCGAAGAGCCAGCCGGTGCCGTGGATGACCCAGTCGAAGCCGGCCTGCGCTGCCGACGTGAGGGATCCGGTCGCGAGGGTGCCCCACAGCACGAAGCCGATGGCGACTGCTGCGGCGATCCAGAAGACCACGAGGTCGAGCGGCGACCTCCGCGCGTTGGGGTTCTTGCCGGGGACCGGCTCGAGGGCCGGGTGCTGCGTGATGGGCTCGGGCACTGCGGCCTCGGCCTTCGCGACGGCCGAGCCGTCGGATGCGGCGCCGTGCGCCGCGGTCGTCGACGCGCCGGGCGCGTCGGAGTGCGTGTCTGCTGTCATGTTCGGTTGCGTATCCAAGTCGGTTGCGTGTCGTGCTCCGGATGCTGGCCGCGCGCGGCCAACCTTCCCACGGTAGCAACCATCGCCGTGCGGGGGCGAAGTCGAGGGGTCCCTCGACTCCTCAGCGGGGACGTGCCCGGGCGCGCACGACCGACTCGACCGTGTCGCGCACGGGGGCGCCGAGCAGCAGGCCGAGGGATGCGCCGGCGGCGAGCGCGAGGCCGACGGCGGCCGCGCCGGCGAGCTGCACGACGCCGGCGACGAGGCCGGCGGTCGACTCGGCGTCGACGAGCGCGAGCAGGCCCGAGAAGACGGCGTAGCCGGGCACGAGCGGCACGATCGCTGCGGTCGTGACGGCGATCGACGGCACGTGCAGGCGGTGGGCGACGAGGATGCCGGCGAACGACGTCACGAGCGCGCCGATCGCGCTCGACACGGGTCCGCCGAGCCCGCTCGAGAAGCCGATCGACCATCCGAACCAGGCGAGCGCGCCGAGCGCGGCGCTGAGCGCGATCGTGCGCGCCGTCGATCCGAAGAGCGCGGCGACGGCGACGGCGATGACGACGGAGCCGCCGAGCTGCTCGGGCACGGAGCCGAGCGGGAACGCGGTGGCGACGGGGATCGCGATGCCCGCGAGCTGCGCGAGGTGCAGGCCGCCGAGCACGCCGGCGGCGGCGCCGACCGTCATGAGCACGATCTCCATCACGCGTCCCTGGGCTGTGAGCGTGAACCCGTCGATCGCATCCTGCGCCGCGGCCACGACCGACATGCCCGAGAGCATGAGCACGATCGCGGCGGCGACGATGAGCGACGGGCGCATGTCGACGAACGGGTCGACGCCCATGTCGCCGAGCGCCGCCGTGCCCGCCGCGGCCGCCGTGATGACGAGGGCGCCCACGACCTGCGCGAAGAAGTACGGGATGCGCATGCGCCACATCGTGCGCTGCGTGACGGCGGCGAGCACGGCGGCGACGAACGCGATGGCCGACAGCAGCGGGCTCGCGCCCATGAAGATGCACACGCCGACCGTCACGAATCCCTGCGCCGCGACCACGACCGCGGGTCGGTAGGTGAAGGCGGTGCGGCGGATGCGGTCGAACGCCGCGGTCGCGTCGGCGAGCGACATGCCCGCCTCGATGTCGACGAGCAGCGCCTGCAGACGCTGCAGCTTCGCGTGGTCGGGCGCGGGCGCGCGCACGACGCGCAGCAGCGTGGTGGGCTCGCGGTCGACGGTGCGCTGCCACGAGATCGTGATCGAGTTGTACGTCACGTCGACGTGCAGCGGGCGCACGCCGTACGCGGCGGCGATGCGGGTGCACGCGAGCGTCACGTCGTTCGCCGATGCGCCCGTCGTGAGCATCGCCTCCGCGACCCGCACGGCGAGGTCGAGCACGCGCAGCGCCATCTCGCGGTCGACGACCATGAGCATCTCGGTGTGCGGCAGCTCGGGGTCGGCGCGCACGACCCCGAGGATGCGGTCGACGATGCCGCGGCGACGCTCGATCATGCGGTCGTCGGCGCCCATCCGTCGCGCATGCCGAGGGCGACGTCGACGAGGCTCACGCGGCGCAGGTCGGGCACGTCGGCGAGGCGGTGCCAGCCGGCGTCGTCCGACGAGCCGTCGACCTCGATCGTGAGCTCGCCGCCCGTGATCTCGGCCGAGTAGACGACGCGCAGGCCATGCAGCGGCTCGCCCTCGCCGCGCAGGCGCTCCTTCGCGGGGATGACGATGGAGTCGACGCCGAGCAGGCCCGTGAGTCGCGCGTGGTAGCCGGTCTCCTCGAAGACCTCGCGCACGGCCGCGTGCTCGGGATGCTCGCCGGGGTCGATGCCGCCGCCGGGCAGGGTCCATCCGTGGCGGCTGCCGTCGCGCCAGTGCGACAGCAGCAGCTCCTCGTCGGCCCCTGCGCCTCTCGTGATGACGCAGTACGCCGCGGCTCGGATGCGCATCCGCACAGCCTAGCCGCGGGCTCGAGGCGCTGATTGACTGGTTGCATGGACGCCGTCGGCATGTTCCCGCTCGGCAGCCCGCTGTTCCCGCACACGCCACTCGCACTGCGGATCTTCGAGCCGCGCTACCTCACGATGATGGGCCGCCTGCTCGACGCCGAGGAGGCCGTGTTCGGCGTCGTGCTCATCGAGCGCGGGCACGAGGCGGGCGGTGGCGACCAGCGCTCCTCGTTCGGCACGCTCGCCCGCATCGTGCGGATCGAGGTGGGCGGCGACGACCTGCACGTGCTCGCGCTGGGCGGCGAGCGCGTGACGGTCGAGCGCTGGCTCGACGACGATCCGCATCCGATCGCCGACGTGACGCCGATCCCCGCGCTCGAGTGGGACGACGCGCTCGAGCCGATGCGCAGGGAGGCGGAGCGCGTGGTGCGGCGCGTCGCGACGCTCGCGTCGACGCTCGGGGAGTCGCGGTGGGATCCGAACGGCGAGGTCTCCGACGACCCCCTCGAGTCGTGCTGGCAGCTCGCCGCCATGGCTCCGCTGGGCGCCTACGACCAGTTCCGCCTGCTGCAGGCGACGACGACCGGTGGCCTGCTGCGCTCGGTCATCGACCTGTGCCTCGACGAGGAGCCCGTGCTCATCGCGCGCGCGACGGATGCGCGCGACGACGACTGATCACGCTCCGCATCCCGTCGCCGCGGCGCACGAATCCGTGACGGATCCTCGGAACTACCTATGGATGCGCTGACCGGCGTACGCTCATCCCCCGGCACGACGCGGTGCACCGTCCGTGATCCACATGGTGGACCGCCCGACCTGGGTCGGGTCCGCTCCCGTGTGCACAGGGTTGGAGGAACCATGACCCAGCGAGATGAGCGGCCCACGCCGCAGGATGCCGAGACCTACCTCGAGCGCGTCGGCGACGAGATGTCGGCGGCGCAGGAGTACGACGCGGAGCAGGCGGGGTATCACAAGACCCTCAAGCCGCGGCAGATCCAGATGATCGCCATCGGCGGCGCGATCGGCACGGGCCTCTTCATGGGCGCGGGCGGGCGGCTCGCCTCGTCGGGTCCGAGCCTCATGCTCGTCTACCTCGTGTGCGGCGTCTTCGCCTTCCTCATCCTCCGCGCCCTCGGCGAGCTCGTGCTGCACCGGCCGTCGTCGGGCTCGTTCGTGTCGTACGCGCGCGAGTTCTACGGCGAGCGCATGGCGTACGGCGCCGGGTGGATGTACTTCCTCAACTGGGCGTTCACGTCGATCGTCGACGTCACGGCCGCCGCGCTCTACATCAAGACCTTCGGCACCCTGTTCGGCGTGCAGTGGCTCGAGGATGCGCCGCAGTGGATCCCCGCGCTCATCGCCCTCGTCGTCGTGCTCGCCCTCAACCTCGTCTCGGTGAAGGTGTTCGGCGAGATGGAGTTCTGGTTCGCGCTCATCAAGGTCGCGGCGCTCGTGCTGTTCCTCATCATCGGCATCGGCTTCATCGTCTTCGGCGGCCGCACCGACGTGGGCGTCACGGGCTTCTCGGTCATCGGCGACAACGGCGGCATGTTCCCCAGCGGCGTCGTCGCCCCCGTGCTCGCCATCGCGGGCGTCGTGTTCGCGTACGCCGCGATCGAGCTCGTCGGCACCGCGGCCGGCGAGACGAAGGAGCCGCACAAGGTCATGCCGCGCGCGGTGAACACGGTGATCTTCCGCATCGCGATCTTCTACGTCGGCTCGGTGCTGCTGCTGTCGCTGCTGCTGCCGTTCACGTCGTACGAGGCGGGCGTGAGCCCCTTCGTGACGTTCTTCTCGCACATCGGCGACCCGCAGCTCGGGCAGACGAGCGCCGCGATCATGAACTTCGTCGTGCTCACCGCCGCGCTGTCGAGCCTCAACGCCGGCCTGTACTCCACCGGCCGCATCCTGCGCTCGATGGCGGTCAACGGATCCGCGCCCGCGTTCACGGGGCGCATGTCGTCGCACGGCGTGCCCTACGGCGGCATCATGCTCACCGCCGTCATCACGCTGCTCGGCGTCGGCCTCAACGCGCTGTTCCCGTCGGAGGCGTTCGAGATCGTGCTCGAGGTGTCGGCGCTCGGCATCATCGGCGGCTGGGCCACGATCATGCTCTGCCACATCCAGTTCGTGCGTTGGGCGAAGGCTGGCAAGGTGCAGCGGCCGCACTTCCGCCTGTGGGGTGCGCCGTACACGGGCTACCTGACGCTCGCGTTCCTGCTGTTCGTGCTCGTGACGATGGGCTTCTCGGACACGGGCCGCTGGGTGCTGCTGTCGCTCGTCGTGCTCATCCCGTTGCTCATCGTGGGATGGTTCGCCGCGAAGCCGCGCATCCTCGCCGCCGCCCAGGCCCGCGAGGGCGTCACGGGGCACGCGCCGGTGCTGGCGCCGCGCCCGAAGGTGCCGGGCGAGGACGCGCCGGCCGAGTAGGTCTCTCCGTCTTCAGGGATCGCTCCCCAACGCCCGCTCCTCCCCTGGTCCGCTCCTCCCAATGCCCGCTCCTTGAGGTGCGAGCGCAGCGAGCCTCGAAAGGTGCCCACGAGAGAGGCGAAGGGCCGCACCCCCTCGGGTGCGGCCCTTCGCCATGTCAACGTCGACTACGCCGTCGCATCCGCCCCGCGGCGCGGCAGCACCCAGTCGGGTCGTGCGAAGTGGCACGTGTAGCCGTTGGGGATGCGCTCGAGGTAGTCCTGATGCTCGGGCTCGGCCTCCCAGAAGGCGCCGAGCGGCTCGAGCGTCGTGACGACCTTGCCGGGCCAGTGGCCGGAGGCGTCGACGTCGGCGATGGTGTCGCGGGCCTCGCGCTCCTGCTCGGGGCTCGTGGGGAAGATCGCCGAGCGGTAGCTCGTGCCGATGTCGTTGCCCTGCCGGTTGATCGTGGTGGGGTCGTGGATCTGGAAGAACAGCTCGAGCTGCTCGCGGAACGAGGTCTTCGTCGGGTCGAAGACGATCTCGATCGCCTCGGCGTGGCCGGGGTGGTTGCGGTACGTCGCGTTCGCGTTGTCGCCGCCGGTGTACCCGACGCGGGTCTGCAGCACGCCGGGGCGCTTGCGGATGAGGTCCTGCATGCCCCAGAAGCAGCCGCCTGCGAGCACGGCGGTCTCGGTGCCGGGGATCTGGGTGACGGTGCCGGTGTCGGTCATGTCGGTCTCCTTCGCGGTCGTGGGCGATGCTACGCGGGCTCGTCGCTCGCGTCACACGGTGGACAACGCGTTCGAGGCCGGTTTTGGTCCCGGATGGCCTGCCCGGTCCCGCACGGCAAGCCCCGACCCTCCCCAGCTGGTCGAGGAGCGCGCGAGCCCGAAGGGCGAGCACGCGTCACGAGACCACGCGACCGCCGCTCCCGCCCAGTCACGTGCATGGTCGCGCCGAGCGGACACGTCACGTGGTCTCGTGACGGCACCTCGCTGACGCTCGGGGCCTCCTCGACCAGCTGGAAGGAGGACGTTCGCGTCCCCAGGACCGCTCCTTGCGGTGCGAACGAAGTGAGCCTCGAAAGGTGCCCCCGGAAGACGCAGACCCCTACCGCTCCCGCACCGACCGCACCATGAGCGTGTCGCCCGCGCGCAGCAACGCGTGCAGCCGCATCGGGTGCGCGATCGTCGCATCCGACGCCCCGATGCGGTGGCTCGGCCCGCCCTCGATGCGCGACGCGAGCGTGAGGCACGTCTCGTCGACGAGGTCGGCGGCGAGCATCGCCGTCGCCCACGACGGCCCGCCCTCGCACTGGATGCGCAGCAGATCGCGGTCGTGCAGCACGATGCGCGCGCGGTGCGGCTCGACGTGCTCCTCCCCTGCGCCGACGACGTCGGCGACGGCGGTCAGCGCAGCATCGGCACCGAGCGCCGCCGCATCCGTCGTCAGCACCAGCGGTCGCCGCGGCGCATCCCGCAGCATCGGATGCGCCGGGTCGAGATCGAGGCTGCCCGAGACGAGAGCGAGCACAGGATGCGCGGGCAGCTCCCGCTCGAGCCGCCACGCGACCGACGCCGCGTCGAGCTCGAGCTGCTCGTAGCCCTCCGACCGCGCCGTGCCCGCGCCGACGAGCACGACGTCTGCCACGCGACGCGCGGCGGCGAGCACGCGCACGTCCGAGTCGTCGCCGAGCCCGCCCGATCGACCGTCGTGCGCCGTCGCCCCGTCGAGCGAGGCGATCATCGTGATCCGCGTCCATCGGTCGGGCACGTCGGCGAGGTCGTCGGCGAGCGCGTCGTCGTCGAGGTCGCTCGCGACGGTCGGGAGGATGCGGTCGATGCCCGTCATGCCTCCACCCTCTCGGCTTCGCGACCTCCGCGCGAGGTGTCGCTGAGCGGCGAGGCATGTGCAATGCGCACGTGCCTCCCTTCTCAGAAGCACTTCGCGCGGACTCAGACGTTGAACGCCGACATGTTGTGGACGGGGTCGGCCGGCTGCCGCCATCCCATGAGCGCCTCGGCCATGCGCACGGCGTCGCGGGTGCGGGCGGTCTCGTGCACGCGCACGATGCGGGCGCCGCGCGTGATGGCGAAGACGGCGGCGGCGAGCGAGCCGTCGACGCGCTCGGGCTTCGGCGCCTCGAGCACCTCGCCGATGAAGTCCTTGTTCGACATGGCCGCGAGCACGGGGAAGCCGAGGTCGCAGACGACCGGCAGGCGGCGGGCGAGGCGCAGCGAGTCGGCGGTGTTCTTGTTGAGGTCGAAGCCGGGGTCGAGCACGATGCGGTCCTCGCGCACGCCCCGCTCGCGTGCGACCGAGACGCGATCGCGCAGCAGCACCGCGACGTCGACCTCGACGTCGAGGTAGGTGGGCTGCGCGAACTGCGTGCGGGGTCCGTCGCCGGATGCGGCGAGCGAGTGCGTGATGACGAGCGTCGCGTCGGAGTCGGCGACGACTCGCGCCATGTCGGGGTCGTGCAGCGCGGTCGTGTCGTTCACGACGTCGGCGCCGGCCTCGATCGCCGCTGCTGCGACGGCCGCGTGGAACGTGTCGACCGAGATGACGACGTCGGATGCGGCGCGCAGCTCGCGCACGACGGGCACGATCCGGTCGATCTCGTCGGCGACGGGCAGCGCCTCCCCGGGCGCGAACGGCACCCCGCCGATGTCGACCCAGTCGGCGCCTGCGGCGACGGCGTCGATCGACGCCCTCACCGCGGCGTCGAGCCCGAACGTGCGGCCCTGGTCGTAGAACGAGTCGGGCGTGCGGTTGACGATCGCCATGACGGCGACCTGCCGGTCGAAGTCGAACGTGTGCGTGCCGATGGCCCGCAGCGGATGCGCGATGGGCGGCAGGTACGGGTCGTGCGCGTCGTGCTCGGCCATGCGATCCCCTCGTGCCGGAGGCAGAGGCGACGCCGACGTTCCGATCCTGGCCGCTCGCGCCGCATCCGCGCAATCAGGAACGGGCGAGCACCCACAGACGCGAAGAACCCCGTCCTCATCGGACGGGGTTCGGGGGTGGAGCCTGGGAGAATCGAACTCCCGACATCCTGCTTGCAAAGCAGGCGCTCTACCAACTGAGCTAAGGCCCCAGTGTGGCGCGTGGTGGGGCTACATGGACTCGAACCATGGACCTCTTCGTTATCAGCGAAGCGCTCTAACCGCCTGAGCTATAGCCCCGCGCGCACGATCGACAACATTACCATGCGTCGGACGTGCACACGGACACCGCCGGTGCGCGACCCGAACCTACTGGTTCGAGAAGCCCACGAGCAGGCCGCCCGTGAACCGCACCGACAGGTTGTACAGCGTCGCGAACACGGCGCCGAGCACCGTGATCACGACGAAGTTCAGCAGCGCCACGATCAGCGCGAACACCAGCACCTGCGGCAGCGACAGGAAGCTCATGACGGTGAACGAGTCGCCGAGGATGTCGGAGAGCGTGTCGTCGATGCGACCGAACAGGCCGAGCAGGTTCAGCAGCGTCCACAGCACGAACGTCACGACCACGAGCACGACGCCCGCGATGACGCCGACGATCGCCGACAGCTTCAGGGCCGACCAGAAGTCGATCCAGACGAGCCGCAGGCGCACCTGCTTGCCGCCCGACCGGCGCGGGCCCTTGCCCTGCAGTCGCTCCGCGATGCTCATGCTTCCTCCGTGTCACCCTCGTCGGGTGCATCCGTGGTCTCGGACCCGTCCACGATAGTGGCATCGTCGATGGATGCCGCATCGGCGGGCGCTGCACCCTCGACGACCTCCTCGATCTGCTCCTCCTGGTTGCGAGCGATCGAGAGGATGGGGTCGGCGTCGCTGATCGACGCGAACTGCACGCCCATCGCGCCACGACCGGAGGGCGTGACCTCGCTCGCTGCCGAGCGGATGACCTTGCCGCTCGCGCGGATCATGAGCACCTCGTCGGTCTCCGACACGATGATCGCGCCGGCGAGCGCGCCGCGGTCGTGCTCGCCGCGCTTGTACGTCATGACGCCCTGCGTGCCGCGACCCTTCGACGGGTACTGCGAGACGTGCGTCTTCTTCGCGTAGCCCTTGTCGGTCGCGACGAACACGTAGCCCTCGTCGCCGACGACCATGGCGTTGAGCACCGTGTCGTCGTCGAGCAGGTTGATGCCCTTCACGCCCGCCGTCGAGCGACCCATGGGGCGCAGCGTGTCGTTCGCCGCCGAGAAGCGCGCCGCCTTGCCGTCGCGCGAGACGACGAGGATGTCGTCGGCCTCGTTCACGAGCATCGCCGACACCAGCTCGTCGCCGTCGCGCAGGTCGACGGCGATGATGCCGCCGGTGCGGTTCGTGTCGTAGAGCTCGAGGCGCGTCTTCTTCACCTGGCCGTTGCGGGTGGCGAGCACGAGGAACTCGGCCGCCTGGTAGTCGCGCACCGCGAGCACCTGCTGCACCGACTCGTCGGGCTGCATCGCCAGCAGGTTCGCCACGTGCAGGCCCTTGGCGTCGCGGCCGGCCTCGACGATCTCGTACGCCTTCGCCCGGTACACGCGGCCCAGGTTCGTGAAGAACAGCAGCCAGTGGTGCGTCGACGTGACCTCGAAGTGCTGCACGAGGTCCTCGCCGCGCAGCTGCGCACCGCGCACGCCCTTGCCGCCGCGGTGCTGCGCCCGGTAGTTGTCGATGCGGGTGCGCTTCACGTAGCCGCCGCGCGTGAGCGAGACGACCATCTGCTCCTCGGGGATGAGGTCTTCCATCGACACGTCGCCGTCGCCGCCGGGCACGATGTGCGTGCGGCGGTCGTCGCCGTGCTTGTCGACGATCTCGGTGAGCTCGGTCACGATGATCGAGCGCTGGCGCTCCTCGTCGCCGAGGATGTCCTCGTAGTCGGCGATGCGCTTGCCGAGCTCCTCGGCCTCGTCGTGGATGCGCTGGCGCTCGAGCGCCGCGAGGCGCCGCAGCTGCAGCTCGAGGATCGCGGTCGCCTGCACATCGTCGATCGAGAGCAGCTCCATGAGGCCGGTGCGCGCCTCGTCGGCGTTCGGCGAGCGGCGGATGAGCGCGATGACCTCGTCGAGGGCGTCGAGCGCGGCGAGGTAGCCGCGCAGGATGTGCATGCGCTCCTCGGCCTTGCGCAGGCGGTACTGCGTGCGGCGCACGATGACCTCGACCTGGTGCGCCGCCCAGTGGGTGATGAAGCCGTCGATCGGCAGCGTGCGCGGCACGCCGTCGACGATCGCGAGCATGTTCGCCGAGAAGTTGTCCTGCAGCTGCGTGTGCTTGTACAGGTTGTTGAGCACGACCTTCGCGACGGCGTCGCGCTTGAGCGTGATCACGAGGCGCTGGCCGGTGCGGCCCGAGGTCTCGTCCTTGAGGTCGGCGATGCCCGAGAGCTTGCCGTCCTTCACGAGGTCCGCGATCTTGATCGCGAGGTTGTCGGGGTTCACCTGGTACGGCAGCGAGGTCACGACGAGCGACGTGCGGCCGTGGATCTCCTCGACCGCGACGTCGGCGCGCATGCGGATCGAGCCGCGGCCGGTGCGGTACGCCTCCTGGATGCCGCGGGTGCCGAGGATCTGCGCACCCGTGGGGAAGTCGGGACCCTTGATGCGCGCGATGAGCGCATCCTGCAGCTCCTCCTGCGTCGCCTCCGGGTGCTCGAGATGCCAGATGGCGCCCTCGGCGACCTCGCGCAGGTTGTGCGGCGGGATGTTCGTCGCCATGCCCACGGCGATGCCGACGGAGCCGTTGACGAGCAGGTTCGGGAACCGCGCGGGCAGCACGACGGGCTCCTGCGTGGAGCCGTCGTAGTTGTCCTGGAAGTCGACGGTCTCCTCGTCGATGTCGCGCACCATCTCCATCGAGATGGGCGACATCTTCGTCTCGGTGTACCGAGGGGCTGCGGCCTCGTCGTTGCCGGCGGAGCCGAAGTTGCCCTGGCCGAGCGCCAGCGGGTGGCGCATCGACCACGGCTGCACGAGGCGCACGAGGGTGTCGTAGATGGGCGAGTCGCCGTGCGGGTGGTACTGACCCATGACGTCGCCGACGACGCGGGCGCACTTCGAGAACGCCTTGTCGGGGCGGAAGCCGCCGTCGTACATCGCGTAGATCACGCGGCGGTGCACGGGCTTGAGCCCGTCGCGCACCTCGGGCAGCGCGCGCCCGATGATGACGCTCATCGCGTAGTCGAGGTACGACCGCTGCATCTCGAGCTGCAGGTCGACCTGCTCGATGCGGCCGTGGTTCGGCTCGTTGGTGGTGGTGTCGGTCATGCTCGCGTCCTGGGTTCGTGGCGTCGGGTTCGAGGGATCAGGCTGGGCCTAGATGTCCAGGAACCTCACGTCCTTGGCGTTGCGCTGGATGAACGTGCGGCGCGACTCCACGTCCTCGCCCATGAGGGTCGAGAAGACGGTGTCGGCGACGGCGGCGTCCTCGAGGGTCACCTGCTTCAGCACGCGCGTCTCGGGGTCCATCGTGGTCTCCCACAGCTCCGAGAAGTTCATCTCGCCGAGACCCTTGTAGCGCTGCAGTCCGCCGTCGTTCGCCTTCGGCAGCTTGCGGCCGGCGTCGCGGCCGATGCGGATGAGCTCGTCGCGCTCCCGGTCGGAGAACGCGTAGTCGGGGTCGCCCTGCGTCCACTTGATCTTGTAGAGCGGCGGCGCGGCGAGGTAGACCCAGCCCTGGTCGATCAGCGGGCGCATGTAGCGGAACAGCAGCGTGAGCAGCAGCGTCGTGATGTGCTGGCCGTCGACGTCGGCATCGGCCATGAGCACGATCTTGTGGTACCGCACCTTGTCGGGGTCGAAGTCCTCGCCGAGGCCCGCACCGAAGGCCGTGATCATCGACTGGATCTCGACGTTCTGCAACGCACGGTCGAGGCGCGCCTTCTCGACGTTGAGCACCTTGCCGCGCAGCGGCAGGATCGCCTGCGTGCGCGGGTCGCGACCCTGCACGGCCGAGCCGCCTGCCGAGTTGCCCTCGACGAGGAAGATCTCGCACTCCGCGGGGTTCCGCGACTGGCAGTCCTTGAGCTTGCCGGGCATGCCGCCCGACTCGAGCAGGCCCTTGCGGCGCGTCTGCTCGCGCGCCTTGCGGGCGGCGATGCGTGCGGTGGCGGCCTGGATGGCCTTGCGCACGATCTCCTTCGCCGACGCGGGGTTGCGCTCGAACCAGTCGCCCAGCTGGTCGTTGACGACCTTCTGCACGAACGACTTCGCCTCGGTGTTGCCGAGCTTCGTCTTCGTCTGGCCCTCGAACTGCGGCTCGCCGAGCTTCACGGAGATGATGGCGGTGAGGCCCTCGCGCACGTCGTCGCCCGAGAGGTTCTCGTCCTTCTCGCGCAGCTGGTTCGTGTTCCGCGCGTAGCGGTTCACGAGGCTCGTCAGCGCAGCGCGGAAGCCCTCCTCGTGCGTGCCGCCCTCGTGCGTGTTGATGACGTTCGCGTACGTGTAGACGGCCTCCTGGTAGCCCGTCGTCCACTGCATCGCGATCTCGACCGACATGCGGCGCTCGACGTCCTCCGACTCGAAGTCGATGATCTCGTCGTGCACGAGCTCGACCTTCTTCGTGCGGTTGAGCTGCTCGACGTAGTCGCGCAGGCCGTTCTCGTAGTAGAACTCCTCGAACCGCGGCGAGACCGAGCCGTCCTCGGCGACCTCGCCGTGGTCGGGGCGCTCGTCGGTGACGTGGATGCGCAGGCCCTTGTTGAGGAAGGCCGTCTGCTGGAAGCGCTTCGCAAGCGTGTCGTAGTCGAACTCGGTCGTCTCGAAGATGTCGCCGTCTGGCCAGAAGCGAATGGTCGTGCCGGTCTGCTCGGTCGCCTCGCCCTTGACGAGCGGGCCCTGCGGGTCGCCGACCGCGAACGACTGCGTCCACAGGTTGCCCTGGCGGCGGATCTCGACCTCGAGACGCGACGAGAGCGCGTTGACGACCGACGAGCCGACGCCGTGCAGGCCGCCCGAGACGGCGTAGCCGCCGCCGCCGAACTTGCCGCCGGCGTGCAGCACGGTGAGCACGACCTCGAGGGTCGACTTCGTGGGGTCGGAGGAGTGCGGGTCGACGGGGATGCCGCGGCCGTTGTCGACGACCTCGATGCCGCCGTCGGCGAGCATGCGGATCTTGATCAGGTCGCAGTAGCCTGCGAGCGCCTCGTCGACGGAGTTGTCGACGATCTCGTACACCAGGTGGTGGAGGCCCCGCGGACCCGTCGATCCGATGTACATGCCTGGACGCTTCCTGACGGCCTCGAGGCCCTCCAGGATCTGGATCTGATCGGCCCCGTACTCGTTCTGCGTCTCGTCCGCCATGCGTCGTGCAGCTCCCTCGGATCTCCTCGCGCGCGCACGCGCGCGCAACTCCCCGATTCTACCTTGTATCTATGGCGCTGCTGCGGTCGGCAGGCCGTTCGTCCGACGATCTCGCGCACGGCGCAATCCTCGCGATTCCGTGACGGATGCTCACGGCAGGCGTCCGAGGCGTCGCGCGTCGGACGAGCCTCGCCGAGGGGTCAGTCGGCGAGCGTCGCGACGACTGTCGCGAGCGAGTCGGCGTCGCCGACGTTGCCGGCGAAGACGACGTAGGGGATGCCGTCGGCCGGGCCGCCGTCGGGCTGCCAGAGCGAGACGATCCCGGGCAGCATGGGCCCCACGACGCGGGCGCGGCGGATGCGCAGGGCCTCCGACGCGACGTCGCTCGAGGTGATGCCGCCCTTCGCGATCACGAAGCGCGGCGGGGCGGCCTCGAGCACGCGCTGCACGAGCTCGACGACGCCCGACGAGACTCGGCGCGCGATCTCGAGGCTCGCGTCGCCATCTGCGCCGTCGATGCGCTCGCGGGTCGTGTGCACGATGACGGTGCCGTGCGCGATGGCGTCGGCGACCGTCGCGGTGCGCTCGGCGAGGTGCGCGTCGCGGTCGTCGCCGATGAGGGCGCGCACGTCGAGCTCGATCGTCGCGGTGTCGGGACGGGCCGCGCGCAGCGCGGCGAGCTGCTGCGTCGTGAGCGGCACGTGGCTGCCCACGACCACGAGGCCGCCGCGGTCGTTCGCGAAGACGACGTCCTCCGCCCGCACGGGCTCGGCGATCTCCTGGCCGATGTGGGCGCGCGGGTAGGGCGGACCGACGCGCAGCAGCGCGCCGAGCCCCTCGCGCTCGAGCGCGTGCAGCGCGAGCGCCACCTGGCGCATGTCGCCCTCGTCGACGACGTCCACTGCGACGACCGTGCCCGCCGGCAGCGCGCGCAGCGCCTCGACGACGGCGTCCGTGCCGGCGCGGATGACCTCGAGCGTGAGCGCGAAGACGTCGCCCGCCGCGATGCGGCCGCCGGTCTTCTCGGCCACCCAGTCGCGCAGGTCCGACGAGCGGAACCCGAACGTCGGATCCTCGGCGAACGCCGTCTCGCCCACGGGCGTCGCCTCGCCGTCGACGACCCAGTGGTGCACGCCGTCCACGGTGATGCGGCCGGCGTCGGGGAAGGCGGGCACGAGCACCGTGAGGTGCGGCGCCGCGCCGCCGGCCTCGATGATCGCGTCGCGCAGCACGTCGGTCTCGAGCGGGAAGTGGCCGCGCAGCGTCGAGTCGCCGCGGCTCACGAACGATGCGCGACGCCCGGCCCGCTCGGCGGCGGCGAGCGCCACCGCCACGACCTCGCGGTTGCGAGCCGCGGCATCCGCCTCGTCGAGCGAGCGCGTGTTCGTGAGCACGTACACGGCGGGGGCGCCGGTCGCGAGGGCCCAGTCGAGGTCCTCGGCCTCCCAGCGCGTGAGCACGGGCAGGTCGGCGACCGACTGCGTGCCGGTGGGGTCGTCGTCGAGCACAATCTGCACGAGCGAGGGATCGAGCGCCGCCGCGACCTCGGATGCGGGGATCGTCAGGGGCGCGGGGGCGCCGGCCAGCAGCTCGTCGACGTGCACGCGGAACTCCTTGGGAGGGGATGGTGGAGGCCCGAGCGGGCCCGTCCAAGCCTACGGACGCGCCGGTGCCCGCTCGGTCATCCCCAGGTGTCGCGCGGGCCGCGACCGCGCACGGTGCGCGGGCCCTTGAGGAACGAGTGCTGCTGCGGGCCCACGAAGCGGATGCCCACGATGCCCGCCTGCGGGAACTCGGCGATGATGCGCGTCGTGATGTCGGCGCGCATGAGTCGCATCTGCTGCTCCCACGCCGTCGACACGCAGCGCACGACGAGCAGGCCCTCGGCGATGCCCTCCGGCGCGGTCTTGTCGGCGATCTCGGGGCCGACGATGCGCGGCCACTCGGCGAGCACGCCGCCCTGCGCCATCTCGCCCTGCCAGCCGGCGTCCGAGACGAGGCCGTCGAGCACGCCGCCGAGGCCCAGCGGGTCGCGGCCGGCGGTGAACGGCTCGGATGCCGCGGCGCGGCGCGTGCGCCTGCGACCGTCCTTCGTCGTGATCGCGGGGTCGCCGAAGCGGGCGCGGATGCGCATCCACACGCGCTCGGGCTCGTCGCGCTCGGCGTCGAGGTCCTTCACGATGCCTCCTCGCTCGCGGGCTCCGCGGCGGCGGGCACGACGGCCGCCGTCGTCGATCCGCTGTCCTCCACGACGACGCCGGCGGCGATGCGGATGCGGCGCCCAGCGAGCACGTCGGGCACGTCGTCGTCGACGGCGGCGGTGATGAGCACCTGCTCGAACGACGACACCGCCGTGGCGAGCCGCTCGCGGCGGCCGGCGTCGAGCTCGGCGAACACGTCGTCGAGGATCACGACGGGGTCGCCGGCAGCGTCGTGGCGGATGAGCTCGGCGGCCGCGAGGCGCAGCGCGAGCGCGTACGACCACGACTCCCCGTGGCTCGCGTAGTGCCGGGCGAGCAGCCCGCCGAGGTCGAGGTCGAGGTCGTCGCGGTGCGGGCCGAGCAGGCTCACGCCGCGGTCGAGCTCCTCGCGCCGCTTGGCGCGCAGCGCCTCCGCGTACGCGACCTCGTCGTCGGGCACCTCGCTCACGAGGCGGATCTCGGTGACGTGCTCGTCGCCCGCGACCGTGCGGTACGCCTCGGCGACGTGCGGCTGCAGCTCGGCGACGAGCGAGGCGCGCGCCCGCTCGACCTCGAGCCCCAGCGCCACGAGACGCTCGTCCCACACGTCGAGGGTCGTGAGGTCGTCGGGCCTCATGCGCGTCGCGCGCGCCGACTTCAGCAGGCTCGACCGCTGCCGCAGCACGCGCTCGAGGTCGCTCATCACCGAGCCCATGCGCGGGCTGCGCTGCACGATGAGCTGGTCGAGCATCTTGCGCCGTCCGCCAGGATCGCCGCGCACGAGCGCGAGGTCCTCGGGGGAGAAGAGCACGGTGCGCAGGTAGCGCGGCAGCTCGCTCATGCGCACGGGGTGGCCGGATGCCTGCGCCTTGTTCGACCCCTTCGCCTGGATCTGCAGGTCGACGCCGATGGTGCGCTCGCCGTTCGTGAGGCTCGTGCGCACGAACGCCTGTTCGACGCCGGCGCGCACGAGCGCCGCGTCGTGGCTCACGCGATGGCTCGAACCGGTCGCGACGACGACGAGCGCCTCGACGAGGTTCGTCTTGCCCTGGCCGTTGCGGCCGATGAGCAGCGTGACGCCGGGCTCGAGCTCGACGACGGCGCGCTCGTAGTTGCGGAAGTCCTTCAGCTCGAGGCGGCTCACGTGCATGGCGCCGCCACGATCACTCCGCCGACTTGACCGCGTGGCCGCCGAACTGGTTGCGCAGCGCCGCGACGGCCTTCATCGCGGGGCTGTCGTCCTGCCGCGACTCGAAGCGCGCGAAGAGCGCGGCCGAGATCACCGGCAGCGGCACCGCGTTGGCGATCGCCTCCTCGACGGTCCAGCGACCCTCGCCCGAGTCCTCGACGTAGCCCTCGATGTCCGACAGGTCGTCGTCGGCGTCGAGCGCGCGCACCATGAGGTCGAGCAGCCACGAGCGGATGACGGTGCCGCGCTGCCACGCCTTGAACGAGCCGGCGACGTCGGAGACGATCGGCGACTTCTCGAGCAGCTCGAAGCCCTCGGCGTACGCCTGCATGAGGCCGTACTCGATGCCGTTGTGCACCATCTTCACGTAGTGCCCGGCGCCGACGCCGCCCGCGTGCACGAAGCCCTCCTCGCGCGGACCCTCTGGCCGCAGCGCGTCGAAGATCGGCATGGTGCGCTCGACGTCGGTCGTCTCGCCGCCGACCATGAGGCCGTAGCCGTTCTCGAGGCCCCAGACGCCGCCCGAGACGCCCACGTCGAGGAAGCGGATGCCGCGCTCGGCGAGCAGCGCCGCGTGCGTCGCATCCTCGGTGAAGCGGGAGTTGCCGCCGTCGATCACGAGGTCGCCGGGCTCGAGGCGCTCGGCGAGGTCGGCCACGACCGAGGCCGTGATCTCGCCGGCGGGCACCATGACCCACACCGTGCGCGGCGCGGCGAGGGAGGCGACGAGCTGCTCGACGCTCTCGACGTCGGTGACCTCGGGGTTGCGGTCGTAGCCGACGACCTCGATGCCTGCGGCACGCACGCGATCGCGCATGTTGCCGCCCATCTTGCCGAGGCCGATGAGTCCGAGCTGCGTCACGACAGGCTCCTCGAGGGTCAGCGCAGCAGCAGGTTGGGCTGCAGCAGGTACTGGAAGCTCGTGGCCTCGGCGTCGTCGCGCGACGTCTGGCCCGTGATGAGCATGGGGCCCGGCTTGTTCGTCGTCTCCGAGCGGGTGAAGGCGACGCGCACGAACTCCGCGTGCGTCGCGCCCAGGCCATCGAGCAGGAACTGCGGCTTGATCGACAGCACGATGTCCTCGCCCGAGAGCACGGCATCCACCGACTCCTGCGCCTGCGCCTGCTCGGAGCCGATCGCCTCGAGGGTGACCTGGCCGTCCTCGAACGTGCAGCGCAGCGCGGCCTCGCGCTCGAGCACGAGCTGCACGCGACGCGTGGCCTCGACGAGCTCGGCCGTGTTGAGCACGGCGTGGTGCGGGGTCTCGGTCGGGAAGAGGCGGCGCACGGGCGGGTAGTTGCCCTTGATGAGCAGGCTCGTCACCGTCTTGTCGCCTGCCGAGAACGCGATCTGCTGGCGCTCGCCCGGCTCGGACATCGTGATGGAGATCTGCGCGGCCGAGCCGAACGTGCGGCCGACCTCCGAGATCGTGCGCGCCGGCACGAGGGCCGTGAGCGCGTCGGTGTCGCTGCCCGCATCCCACGGGATGCTGCGCACCGAGACGCGGTAGCGGTCGGTGGCGATGAGCGACAGGCGCGTGTCGGATGCCTCGAGCTGCACGCCGGTGATGACGGGCGTGACGTCCTCGCGCGACGCGGCGACGGCGACCTGGGCGACGGCCTCTGCGAAGTCGGAGCCGGGGACGACGCCCGTGCGGCCGGCGACCTCGGGGAGCGTCGGGTACTCCTCGATCGGCATCTTCAGCAGCGTGAACTTCGCCGAGCCGCACTGCACCTTGACGATGCCGTCGGTCTCCTCGACCACGATCTCGCGCTGCGGGAGGCGGCCGGCGATGTCGCTCAGCAGTCGACCCGAGACGAGCACGGTGCCTTCGACGTCGACGTCGGCATCGACCGACGTCGTGGCCGAGACCTCGTAGTCGAACGTCGACAGCGTGACCTTGCCAGCGGCGGCCTCGATGCGCACACCCGTGAGGATGGGCAGCGTCGAGCGCTGCGGCAGCAGCTTCACCGCGAACGACACGGCCTCTGCGAAGACATCCCTGTGGATGACGAACCTCACGGCGCACTCCTTCGATCCAGCCCGGTCATTGTGTCATAGCGAGAGGGCGTCCCCGTGGCGCCGCCGAGCCGGCCGGCGACGGTCATCGGGCGGTGGAATGACATCTCTCTCAGGAATGGGAATAACGGGTGTGGATGGTGTGGACGAATGACAGGATTCCTGTCATCCCAAGGGAACTACATCCTTGTGAGATGTGGAGCGCCTGTGCGTGGATCGGTCCGATCTGTGCGGAGCGGCTCGAATGACAGGAATGTCATTCCACAGGCACCCGTCGGGTTGTCCACACCGGGTCCGGCGAGCCGCACATGGTTGCCAACACGAACTCCACACCCCCGGATTCATGTCGTTCGAGCCCAGCAGCTGGTCGAGGAGGCCGCAGCCGAAGGCTGCAGCCGTCACGAGACCACGCGACGTGCGCGCTCGGCGCGACCATGTGCGTGATGGCGCAGGAGCGGCGCTCGCGTGGTCTCGTGACGCGGGCTCGCCGAGGGGCTCGCGCGCTCCTCGACCAGCTGGCGTGGGCGTCGTGCGATGACCGCACCTCGACGGCCGGTCGCTGGGACCGGCGAGATGCGCGAGCAGAGGAGAGGAGAGGACGCAGCCCGGCGTCAGCGCGCCGGCGCCTGCTTGATGCGCGCGGTGAGCTCCGTCACCTGCGTGTAGACCGAGCGCTTCTCCTTCATGAGCTTCTCGATCTTCTTGTTCGCGTACATGACCGTGGTGTGGTCGCGGTTGCCGAACAGCTGGCCGATCTTCGGCAGCGACAGGCTCGTCATCTCACGGCACAGGTACATCGCGATCTGCCTCGCGAGCGCCACGGTCTGCGACCGCGACGACCCGTACAGGTCCTCCTCGGTCAGCTGGAAGTAGCCGGCCGTGTGCGTGATGATGTCGCTCGGCCCGATCACGACCTCGCTCGACTGCGCGAACAGATCCTTGAGCACCGTCTGCGCGAGGTCCATCGTGACCGGCAGGCGGTTGAGGCTCGCGAACGCGGTGACGCGGATGAGCGTGCCCTCGAGCTCGCGGATGTTCGTCGTCACGCGCTCGGCGATCTGCTCGAGGATGTCGTCGGGCGCATCCATGCGCTCCGCCTGCGCCTTCTTGCGCAGGATCGCGATGCGCGTCTCGAGCTCGGGCGCCGTGACGTCGGTGATGAGACCCCACTCGAACCGCGACACCATGCGCGCCTCGAAGCCCGTGAGGTGCTTCGGCGCCACGTCCGACGTGATCACGACCTGCTTGTCGTGGTCGTGGAGCGTGTTGAAGGTGTGGAAGAACGCTTCCTGCGTCGACTCCTTGCCCTGCAGGAACTGGATGTCGTCGATCAGCAGCACGTCGACCTCGCGGTACCGGGCCTGGAACGCCTGGCCCTGGTTGTTCGCGATCGAGTTGATGAAGTCGTTCGTGAACTCCTCGCTCGACACGTAGCGGACGCGGATGCCCGGGTACATGTTCTCGGCGTAGTGGCCGATGGCGTGGAGCAGGTGGGTCTTGCCGAGACCGGAGTCGCCGTAGATGAAGAGCGGGTTGTACGCCTTCGCCGGCGCCTCGGCCACGGCGAGGGCGGCGGCGTGCGCGAAGCGGTTCGAGCCGCCGATGACGAAGTTGTCGAAGACGTACTTCGGGTTGAGCCGCGACTCGACACGCTGACCCGCGACGGGTCGCATGGCATCGGTCGGCGCCGAGATGACCTCGTGCTGCACGTACGGCGTCGCGACCTCGGGGGTCTCGTCGAGCGCCGCGCCGAGCTCGAGCTCGGGGTTCACGACGATCTTGAACGACGTGATGTCCACAGCGTTGTCCACAATCGCCTCGGTCACCGGGATGCGGAGCCGCTGCTCGATCATGTCGCGCGTGAGGTCGTTCGGGACGTCGAGGTAGAGCACGGATCCCATGGCGCCCTGAGGCTCCACGAGATCGAGGAATCCCCGGACAGAGGGCGGTATGCGCAGGTCGCCTGCAAGGGTCGCCATCACGGAGGCCCAGAGCTGGTGGGCGTCGCCACCATCGCTCATGCGCAGGCTCCGTCCCGTGGGGTGCGTGGGTCTCTCCACAGCCTTCTCCACAGTGGAGGGAGGAGGTGCAGGGTCTCCGCTGGGGCCGTGGTGCTGACGGTTCCGCCGGGAGGATTCACTGAGTCTGCACGCATAGCGCACTCCGTGCAAGTCGCTGCAGAATGGCAGCGGCGTGGCGTGCGACACGGTTCGACCAGCGGTTGAACATCGGTGCCGGCATCGCGTATGATCGCCAGGTTGCCTCTCGCGAGGCGCTACGACTTCCGGCCGCATCGGCCGACACCCAGGAGACATTCTCATGAGCAAGCGCACGTTCCAGCCGAACAACCGCCGCCGCGCCAAGAAGCACGGCTTCCGCCTCCGCATGCGTACGCGTGCGGGTCGCGCCATCCTCGCGGCTCGTCGCCGCAAGGGGCGCGTCGAGCTCTCCGCCTGAGCTGCGGTGCTGCCGAAGCCGAACCGCGTCGTGCACGCGGCCGACTTCCGGCGCATCGTCCGCGCGGGGCGCAGGATCTCCTCCCCCATCGCGGTGCTCCACGTCACCGAAGCCGAAGCGGCAACGAGCCGCTTCGGCTTCGTCGTGTCCAAGAAGGTGGGCAACGCCGTCGTGCGCAATCGCGTGCGACGCCGCATGTCCGAGCACGTGCGGCAGCACCTGCTGCCGCTCGACCATCCGGTCGACGTCGTCGTACGGGCGATGCCTGCAGCCGCCACAGCCGACTGCGGTACGCTGACCGCTGCATTCGAACCATTGCTGAGGTCACGATGAGCGCGCTCATGCTGATCCCCCGCAACGTGTGCATCGCGATCCTCGTCGCGTACCGCGCCATCGTCTCGCCGCTGTACGGCGACGTGTGCCGGTACTACCCGAGCTGCTCGTCGTACACGCTGCAGGCGATCCAGCAGCACGGCGCCGTGCGCGGGATCTGGATGGGGGCTCGGCGCATCGTGCGCTGCCACCCCTGGGCAGCCGGCGGCGTCGACGACATCCCCGTGCCGCGACGAGCGATGACGCTCACGAGATTCGGCTTCGTCACCGGAGCCGCCTGAGAACCATGAAGAAGAGGAACAGCTGATGCCCGACATCCTCGGACTGCTGATGTGGCCCATCAAGTGGGTCCTCGAGGCGATCCTGGCCGGCGCCCACTTCGGACTCGAGGCGCTCGGCATGGATCCGTTCTCGGGTCTCGTCTGGGTGCTCTCGATCGCGTCGCTCACCCTCGTGGTGCGCACGGCGATGATCCCGCTCACCGTGCGGCAGATCCTGTCGTCGCGCAAGGCCCTCGAGGTCGCGCCCGAGATCAAGAAGATCCAGGACAAGTACCGCGGCAAGAAGGACCAGTTCTCTCGCGAGGCGATGCAGCGCGAGACGATGGAGGCGTACCGCAAGGCGGGCACCAACCCCTTCGCGTCGTGCCTGCCGCTGCTCGTGCAGATGCCGATCTTCTTCGGTCTCGTCACGGTGCTGCAGACCGCGAACCGCGGCGAGGCGGGCGTCGGCTTCATGGGCGTCTCGCTGGCCGAGCAGTTCCAGCAGGCGTCGCTCTTCGACGCGGTGCCGCTGAACATGACGATGCAGCACGGCTTCGAGCAGGGCAACGTCGCCGTGATCGCGACGTCGATCGTGATGACGCTCATCATGGTCGCGACGCAGTTCTACACGCAGCTGCAGATCATGTCGAAGAACCAGACGCCGGCGATGAAGGAATCGCCGATGTACAAGCAGCAGCGCATCATCCTGTACGTCATCCCGGTGTTCCTGCTCATCTCGGCGTGGGCCTTCCCCATCGCCACGATGTTCTACTGGCTGGTCTCGAACATCTACACGCTCATCCAGCAGCTCATCATCATCTCGAAGCTGCCGAACCCGGGCTCCGATGCCGCGCTGGCACGCGAGGCCCGCATGGCGCGCAAGCGCCAGCGCCAGGGACTGCCGGCCGAGGGCTCGGAGTCGACCACGACGACCGAGGTCGAGGAGACCCCCGTCATCGTGAACACGCAGCGGCAGCAGCCGAAGCGCAAGGGCACGAAGGCGCAGCGCGATGGAGGCCCCAAGTGACCGACGAGCAGCAGACGCAGGACCTCGACGAGGGCGAGATCGCGGCCGACTACCTCGAGGCGCTCCTCGACATCGCCGACGTCGACGGCGACATCGAGATCGAGGAGACCGGCACGCGCACGACGCTCAAGGTCGGCGAGTCCGGCGACGCGTCGCTGTCGATGCTCGCGGCCCCCGAGGTCGTCGCAGCGCTGCAGGACCTGACGCGCCTCGCGGTGCAGTCGCAGACGGGCGAGTTCTCGCGCGTCGTGCTCGACGTCGCAGGCTCGCAGGATGCGCGCACCGTCGAGCTGCGTGCGCTGGTCGACGACGCCGTCTCGCGCATCGAGGGCGGCTCGGACCGCGTCTCGCTGCCGTCGATGTCGTCGTACGAGCGCAAGCTCGTGCACGACCTGGTGGCCGAGGCCGGCTACCACTCGGAGTCCGAGGGCGAGGGTCGCGACCGCCACGCGGTCGTCGTGCCCAAGTGACCTCGACTCGCTGAGCCGTGACGACCTACGAGGCCGAGCCCGCTGCTGCCGCGGCGATGTTCGGCGACCGCATCGAGCTCGCTCGCTCGTACACGGCGTCGCTCGCCGAGCATGGCGAGACGCTGGGGCTCATCGGTCCTCGTGAGCTCGATCAGTTGTGGAGTCGACACATCCTCAACTCTGCGGTGATGGCTCCCCTGCTGCAGTCCGATGCACTCGTGGCCGACGTCGGCTCGGGCGCCGGCCTGCCGGGCCTCGTGCTCGCGATCGCACGGCCCGACGTGTCGATGGCGCTCATCGAGCCCATGGAGCGCCGCTGCGACTGGCTGCGGTCGGAGACCGAGCGGATGGGTCTGACGAACGTCGAGGTCGTGCGCGCTCGCGCCGAGGAGGTGCACGGCACCCGCGCCTTCCACCAGGTGACGGCTCGTGCGGTCTCGGCGCTGCGCACGCTCGTGCCCTGGACCGCACCGCTCGTGGCGGATGGTGGCGAGCTCGTGCTGCTGAAGGGCGCACGCGTGCACGACGAGATCGCCGCCGCCGAGAAGGCGCTGCGCAAGCACAAGGTCGGCACCCCCGAGGTGCTCGAGCTCGACGCCGGCGACGGCGACGTGACGCGCGTCTTCCGCGCCGTCGTGCGCGGCTGACCCAGACCCGCTCGCGTCGCGACCGTCGCGTTCGGGCGCGGGTGACCGCCACGCCTCGGTCACGCGAGGCGGTGACGTGGCTCGTGGTCGTCACCTCGCTCGACGCGTGGACGTCGGCGATGCCGTTCCTCGCGACTACGATCCCGATCTTCGGTGTCGTGGGCACCGTGGATCGTCGTCCGGTGACGTGGCTACGTGCGTCAGGACCGATCGTACGGCCGATCTCGCGTGGGCCGGTCGGTGCAGATCCGGCCGCTTTCGGCCCGATCCAGGCGTCTTCGCGCAGTGCATCGTGTCGAAGTGACGCGGTCGTCGCGCCCGATGCTGGTGACCGGCGTCGAGCTCCTTGCGTTCGTCGGTGCTCTCGCGTGCGCCGAGCATGCGAGGCGCGCGCGACTCGATGACGGAGAGCCATCCAAGCGGCCCGTGCCTCGAGGACCTCTGTCGCGACGATCGAGTGGGACGCGGTCGGCGAGTGCGCAGGACGGATCTCTCCGGCCGGGTCGGCTGCGTCTCTCATTCGGGACGCTCCGATGTTTCACGTGAAACGCGCAACGCGTGTGGCATGCACGGGATCAGTGGCGCTTGAGGCTGGTCGTGGACGACGTCGCGGGGTCTGGCTTCAGCCTGCGTCGAAGACGGGTGGCGTGATGGGAGACCGCGACGAGGTCGGCCTGACAGGCCCGGCGTGACCTCCTGCGGGCCGCGACGCCACCGCGGCCTCGCGCTTGCGCAGTCGATGTTCCACGTGAAACATGGCAGCCCTCGATCCTGGGACGATCGATGGCGATGCACTGCAGCCCTCGTCGCGCTATGCCTGGTCACGTCGTGTTTGGTCGAGGACCATCCGCGTCGCACGCTGGGCGAGATGCTCACGACCTCAGACCTGCGTGAGCGTCGTTGCTGTCTACGGCCGCGTAGGGGTCCTTCGCGTTCGGCTCCTGGCGAGAGTGAGACAGGGGTGCGTACTGTCCATGGCCAGGCATTCGATGTTTCACGTGAATCGCGAGCGAGATGTGCGGCGCCGGGCACATGAGACGGGAGGACGCTCGAGCTTGCTCGATCGGACCAGGCCTGATGCTCCAGCTGTACCACTGCACGGTGAGCGAGAAGCTGGTGCGAAACCTGCACATCGGAGCGCGTCAGCATGCTCGACGGGCTGGGCTCCCTGCGGGCGAGTCCCGCGAGGGCATCACCTCGCTGACGGCGCTGAGCGTGTCCCGGTCGTCGGTTCCCGGTAACCGAGACGGTCGTGTCGGGCACCGATGTTTCACGTGGAACATCGCGCGATCCCCGCGAGCATTGCGCCACCGACAAGCGCCAGCGCCGGGCAAGGATTGCTGGGTCGATCATGCTCCCGCGCACGCAAGCGACGGCGGCGGCGCCTGCCCACGTGTGCATCGATCTGTGGAGAGTGGGCGCTGGTCGTCCACGTCTCACCTGTGGAGAGCTGTGGACAACTGAGGTGACCAGGCGGTCGCGATGCGGCGTCTGAGACGAGCCGCGTACGCCGACTTCCCAGTGTTGGCGCGGCAGAATGCCCCTCGAACGTACGTCGGGCGATCACACAACGCCTCCTGGTGCACGTCGCCAGTTGTCCACAGGTCTCCACAGGGGCACCCTGTGCACAGACTCGCCGATGGAGTTGGCGCAACGCTCATCCATGCCGCAAGATGGCAGGGGGACAACGGACGAACGCGTGATGTTTCACGTGAAACACGACCGGGAGAGGACGGGGTTCCAGTGCAGACGACGGGTCGATTCGACACCACGCCGATCGCGCGAGAGATGGCTGATCTCGCGAAGCGACGGACTGCACTCGCGAACGCACCGCATCCGCTGCCCACGACCACGCGAGTCATCGCGGTCGTGAACCAGAAGGGCGGCGTCGGCAAGACCACGTCCGCGGTGAACCTCGCGGCCTCCCTCGTGCGCGCGGGCGCGCGGGCCATGGTGATCGACCTCGACCCCCAGGGCAACGCCTCCACGGCGCTCGGCATCCCGCATCACGCGGACGTCGTGAGCACCTACGACGTGCTGGTCGACGAGACGCCTCTCGCGGAGGCCGTGCAGCCCAGCCAGGACTCCGAGGCGCTCTCGGGCGTGCCGTCGACGATCCACCTCGCCGGCGCCGACCTGGAGCTCGCACCGCTCGAGCGCCGCGAGTTCCGCCTCCGCGCCGCGCTCGAGCAGTACCTCGCCGCGCAGGACGAGCCCGTGCACTACGTCTTCATCGACTGCCCTCCGTCGCTCGGCCTGCTCACGATCAACGCGTTCACGGCCGCGACCGAGGTGCTGCTGCCCATCCAGTGCGAGTACTACGCGCTCGAGGGCGTGACGCAGCTGCTCGACACCATCCAGCGCATCACGCAGCACCTGAACCCCGCACTGTCGCTGTCGACGGTGCTCCTCACGATGTACGACGGCCGCACGCTGCTGTCGAAGCAGGTCGTCGACGAGGTCCGCGCGCACTTCGGTGACGTCGCGTTGCAGACGATCATCCCCAGGACGGTCAGGATCTCCGAGGCGCCTGGCTTCGGGCAGACCGTGCTGGCGTACGACCCCAACTCTCCCGGCGCGCTCGCCTATCGCGAGGCGGCCGCGGAGATCGCACAGCGAGGAGCCGCATGAGCAAGCGGACCGGGCTCGGCCGAGGCATCGGCGCCCTCATCCCCACGGCACCCGCCGAGACCGACGCGACGAGCGCGACGACGCCCCCGAAGGATCGACCCGTCGACGTCTTCTTCCCCGCCGCGAAGGCCACGGACGGCGCCGAGCTCGCCAGCGTGCCCGGCGCTCGTCTCGCCCAGCTGCCGCTGGACGCGATCGCGCCGAACCACGTGCAGCCCCGCGATGTGTTCGACGAGGACGACCTGACGGAGCTCGAGCACTCCATCCGCGAATTCGGCGTGCTGCAGCCCATCGTCGTGCGCCCCATCCCGGGCGAGACCGAGAAGTTCGAGCTCATCATGGGCGAGCGCCGGTGGCGCGCCTCGCGCCGTGCCGGCAAGGACTCCGTCCCCGCCCTCATCAAGGACACCCCCGACGACGCGATGCTGCGCGACGCGCTGCTCGAGAACCTCCACCGCGCCGACCTCAACCCGCTCGAGGAGGCGTCGGCCTACCAGCAGCTCATGGCCGACTTCTCGATCACGCAGGATGAGCTCTCGAAGCGCATCGGCCGCAGTCGTCCGCAGATCTCGAACACCATCCGGCTCCTGCGCCTGCCCGAGCCGATCCAGACACGCGTCGCATCCGGCGTGCTGAGCGCAGGTCACGCGCGAGCGATCCTCTCGGTGGAAGCGGAGGACGCCATGCTGCGCCTCGCAGATCGCATCGTCAATGAGGAATTGTCGGTTCGTGCAGCCGAGCACGCAGCGAGCGTCGCCCAAGTGACCTCGCCCAGGCGCACCCCGCAGCGCGGTGGCGTGCAGCGCGGCCTCGACGAGGTCGCCGAGCGACTCACCGACCGTCTCGACACGCGCGTGCGCGTGAGCCTCGGCCGCACGAAGGGGCAGATCGTCGTCGACTTCGCGACGGTCGCCGACCTCAACCGCATCCTCACCGAGCTCGGGGAGTCGCCCTTCGGCGACGCCGTGAGCCTCTCGGAGTAGCCCGACCACGACGAAGGGCCCCGGCTCGATGCCGGGGCCCTTCGTGCACCCGTGGGTGCGTGGTGGATCAGAGGAAGGCTGCGAGGTCCGCCTCGAGAGCGGCCTTCGGCTTGGCGCCGATGAGCTCCTTCTTGACTTCGCCGCCCACGAACACCTTCATCGCGGGGATGGAGGTGATGCCGTAGCGCATGGCGAGGTCGGGGTTCTCGTCGACGTTGACCTTCACGACGTCGAGCTTCTCGGTCTCTCCGTCGATCTGCTCGAGGATGGGGCCCACGGCGCGGCACGGGCCGCACCACTCGGCCCAGAAGTCCACGAGCACGGCCTTCTCGGCGTCGAGCACGTCGGCCTGGAACGAGTCGGTGGTGACGTTCTTCATGATGATTCCTCCTGTCAGGCGGAGACTGCCGCTGCGGGCAGCTCGGCCAGGTAGTGCTGGGCATCGAGCGCCGCGACGGTGCCCGAGCCGGCGGCCGTGATGGCCTGTCGGTAGGTGGGGTCGATGACGTCGCCGGCAGCGAAGACGCCGGGAACGCTCGTCAGCGACGAACGGCCTGCAACGGCGATGGTGCCGTCGGCCGTGATGTCGAGCTTGCCGTGCACCAGGTGGGTGCGCGGGTCGGAGCCGATGGCGACGAACACGCCGTCGACCGGCAGCTCGCGGGTCTCGCCCGTGACGGCGTCGCGCAGGCGCACGCCCTCGACGGCCGACTCGCCCAGGATGTCCTCGACGATCGCGTTCGTGACGAACGAGATCTTCGGGTCGGCCTGCGCGCGGTCGAGCATGGCGGGGCTCGCGCGGAACGTCTCGGAGCGGTGCACGATCGTGACGGTCGCGGCGAACTTCGTGAGGAAGGTCGCCTCCTCCATCGCCGAGTCGCCGCCGCCGATGACGACGAGGTGCTTCTCCTTGAAGAAGAAGCCGTCGCACGTGGCGCACCACGAGACGCCGTGGCCAGAGAGGCGGTCCTCGCCGGGCAGGCCCAGGCGGCGGTAGGCGGAACCCGTGGCGAAGATCACCGTGCGGGCCTCGAGCACCTCGGCGCCCACGTGCACCTTCTTCACGGGGCCGTCGAGCTCGAGCTCCGTCACGTCCTCCAGTCGCACGTCGGCGCCGAAGCGCTCGGCCTGCTGCTGCATGTTGAACATGAGGTCGGGGCCCATGACGCCCTCGGGGAAGCCGGGGAAGTTGTCGACCTCGGTCGTCGTCATGAGGTCGCCGCCGGCCTCGACGCTCGACGCGAGCACGATGGGTGCCAGGTTCGCGCGAGCGGCGTAGATCGCCGCGGTGTATCCGGCGGGGCCGGATCCGATGATGATGACGTCGTGCACGGGTGCCTTTCGCTGGAGGCCACGGTGGCCTCCCCTGCTCATCAACCGATGCTAGCCGCGGGCCATTCCCTCGACGGGCAGCGTCTGCAGCACGTCGCCCGTCGAGGCGTCGAGCACCGAGATGGCATCGATCACCAGGGGTTCGGAGCCGACGACGCGAGGGTTGGGCACGCGCGTTCGCGTGCGGCGATCCCACGAGTCGACGACGGTGCGCGTCGCACCGTCGACGAACAGCACGGCGGGATGCGCGTAGGCCATGGGGGAGGACGCGTCGGACGACCACCAGCCCTGGAAGGGCAGGGGACGCTCGGGAGCGCCGAGCGACGGCTGGGCGGGGGCGCGCCGCACGAGCACGGCCTGCGCGACGACCGCGCCGATGCCTGCCGCGACGCCCACGATCACGGGGGCGACGAACCTGGCGAGCGGATGCGGCATGGCGGCTCCTGCGGGTCGGTCGGGGGCCTTCAGCCCTTGTCGGACGCTCCCACGCTACGACCGCGCCCTGTGAAGCGCGCCAGCGCGGGGATGCGGCCGGCCACCAGGTCGATCGTGGAACGGAAGTCGGGATTGCGGGTGACGAACAGGAGCCCGAAGTAGACGAGGGCCATCGCCGCCCCCGCGAGGGTCGACGTGACGAGGCCGGGCGCCATGCCCGTCGTGGCGAACCCACCATCGACGAACCCGCCCATCGCCCACACGATGGCCGCGCCCGGGACGGCTGCCGCGACGGCGTACACGAGGTACTGCACGTGGCGTCGCGCGATGAGTCCGAACCCGAAGGGTCCGATCTTGCGCCGCACGAGCCAGACCCAGACGGAGCAGGAGATCAGGTTCGCGATCGACACAGCGAGCGAGGCGGCGGCGACGATCCACAGCGAGGGGACCGCTGTGCAGGCCCAGAGCAGCAGCGACGTGACGACGAGTCCGAAGACCGAGTAGAGGAAGGGGGTGCGGGTGTCCTCGAGCGCGAAGAAGACGCGCTGCAGGACGTACTCGGCGCTGAACGCGACGAGGCAGATGAGCATCGCCCACAGCACGATCGACGATTGGAACGCGCGCTCGAAGTTGCGATCGAAGAGGCGCATGAATGGCACGGCGACGACGGCGAGCACGAAGGCGCTGATCGTCGTGAGCATGCCCACGCCGCGCAACGCACCCGCGACGTCGTTACGGATGCCGGTGAGGTCGTTCCGCGACGCGTGATGTGACATGCGGGTGAAGAAGGCGATCGCGATGGACACCGCGATGACGGAGTGCGGCAGCGAGAACACGTACCAGGCGGTCTGCATCGTCAGCACGTTGGCGCCATCGGGGTCGCCCATCGTGACCACGCGCGACTGCAGCAGACCCTTGATCTGTCCGATGATGACGACGCCGAAGATCCAGCCGGCGCGCATCCCGGTCGCGCGCAGGCCAACGCCGCGCCATCCGAAGTCGAGACGGAACTTGAGGCCCGTCCTGCGGAAGAGCAGCACGAGCACCAGCGCCTGCGCGACGACGCCCGCCGTGGTGGCGATGCCGAGGAAGGCGACGCGGTCGGGCGTCCACACCTCGGGCGACGGGTTCTCGTTGACGAGCGGGTCGCCGAACCACACGAGGAACGCCGCGAGGCCGGCCAGTGAGATCAGGTTGTTGACCACGGGGGCCCACGTGTACGGGCCGAACTGGCCGCGCGCGTTGAAGATCTCACCGATCAGCGTGTAGAGCGCGTAGAAGAGGATCTGCGGCAGGCACCAGTAGGCGAGGGCGATCGCCAGGGCCATCTGCTGGGACGTGAAGCCATTGCCGTCGTCGCTCGTCGTGGCGTAGAGCTGCACGAGCAGTGGTGCGGCCACGGTGGCGACGATGGTCAGCAGGAGGAAGATCGTGCCGCCAAGGGTCAGCACCTTCGAGACGAAGGCCTGCCCGTTGTCCGCACCGAGGCTCGCCTTGACGATGGCCGGCACGAGCACCGCGGACATGACGCCACCGGCGACGAGGATGTACACGTTGTTCGGCAGCTGGTTGGCGAGTCCGAACGCCGCAGCCGCCTGCGAGCCGGTCTGACCGATGACGACCGCGAGCAGCACCGTCTTCACGAAGCCCAGCACGCGCGACACCATCGTGCCTGCGGCGAGGATGGCGCTCGAGCGCTGCACGCTCGCGGCCTTCGGCTGCTCAGGGGCTGCGGATGTCGCAGCGGGCGGGGTCACGGCCTGCGCGCCTGCCTCCTGCGGATCGTTCGTGGGCCCCTGGGGCGTGCCGTCGGTCATCAACGTGCTCCTGGGTCGTCGGGGGGTCGGTGCGTGCTCGCGCGCTTGGCAGCGGCGGCGTCGCGGGCGTCGGCGACGGCGATCTGCTCGGTGCGCGGGTCGATGTCGCCGCGTGCCGTGCCCGCGCGGCGATTGCGCACGGAGCGCAGGATGCCGAAGCCGAGCAGCAGCGCGGCGGCGAGGCAGACGACGACGAGCAGGATCGTCTCGAACGCCGGCTGGGCGTTGACGCGCAGCACGGCGGTGTCGAGCGAGACGCCGGCGGGCGTCGACACGTCGAGGCGGATGATGCCGCTGCCTGCTGCGACGACGTCGACCGGCATGGGCACGCGCACGCGGCCCGCGGCGGGCACGACGATCTCGATGGGCTCGTCGGGCAGCGAGACCGCGTTCGTGCCGGTGCGCGCCGTGAGCTGCACGGTGACGTCGACGTCGAGCGCGTTGTCGAGGGTGACCTGCAGCTCGGCGGGGCTGCCCAGCAGGGCCGTCTCGCCGCCCTCGACGATCGTGACGGGGGAGCGCAGCGGGGCGACGAGCTCGGCGAAGCGGGTGACGGCGTCGGCGTCGTCGGCGCGCGAGGTCGCGGCGATGGCGGCGCTCAGCTGGAGGCGCACGGGCGCGACGAGCGCCGCGGGGTCCTCGAGCGTCGTGGCGATGGACTCGGCGGCGGTCGCGGTGCCGACGAGCGACGTGATGCGTGCGGCGGCGTCTGCCTCGCGCTCCGTCGTCTCGGATGCGACGAGCTCGGCGGTGCGGGCGGGCTGCGCGAGGGCGGAGGCGACGCCGGTCTGCTCGAGCCAGGCGACGGATCCGATCGCCTCCTGCAGCGCGAGCGCGGCCACGGGGTCGGCGTCGACGGGCAGGGCGGCGACGAGCGCGCGCTGCAGCGACGGCGCCTCGCGCGTGATGGTCGCGAGCAGCGCGAGCGTGCTCGCGATGCCGGAGGACGACGCGACGCCGCCCGCCGTGACCGCCTCGCGCACGAGGCGCTGCAGCTCGGCGTCGGCGGCGAGCACCGAGACGCCGCCGACGACGGCGTGCGCGTCGGGCGTGCGGCTGTCGAGCGTCTCGTCGAGGTCGTCGGTGTCGACGACGACGGTGGACGCGGCACCGAGCTGCCCGAGCAGGGCGGCGTCGAGCGACGACTGCGTGGCGTCGACGACGGGGGCGATCGACGTGGGAACCTCGGCGAGCGTCGCGGGCAGCACGGCGCCGTCGGGGCCGGGGATGCCCTCGAGGCCGGGCACGGCGACGCCTGCGCGCGCGATGGCGATGGGGTCGGCGCCGCCGTAGGGCAGCGCGAACGTCTGCGGCAACGCCGTGGCGGCTTGGAGCCAGGCGACGGCGTCGTCGGGGGCGTCGTCGCCGAGCGCGGCGATGCTCGCGGGCACGATCGGGTCGATGCCGAGCGCTGCGCCCGCCTGGCCGACGGCGAGCTGCTGCGCGAGCGTGCCGCCGTCGCTCACGGCGGCCTCGAGCTCGTCGGCCGTCAGCAGCCCCGTGTCGGTCTCGGGCGTCGTCGTCTGCATCGTGAGGGCGATGCTCGTGGGGCCGCCGCCGGGCAGGTCGAGCGTCACGAGCGAGCGGATGCGGTCGTCGACGCCGTCGACGTCGGCGCCGAGCAGCATCGCGCCGCTCGTAGCCGACGACCACGGCAGCTCGGCCGCGGGCACCGTGACGTCGACGCTCGACGATCCGGCGGGGATCGTGGCGGTCGCGACGGGCGTGAGCCGAGGCGAGCCCTCGCCGTCGATCCACTGCGTGAGCGCCGAGCGGGTCGCGACGGCGCGCGATCCGACGAGCAGGTCGACGCCGAGATCCTCGGTGGCGTTCGTGCCCACGCTCACGCGCACGACGAGATCCTGACCCGCGGTGAGCACGGGATCGACCGCTGCGATGGCCGGATCGGGATCGTCGGCTGCGGTCGCGGCGGTCGGCGCGATGGCCAGGCCGCCGAGCGCGCCGAGCGAGGCGATCGTGATCGCCAGTGCGCGCCGCACGCGCCCACCCGCCGCGAGCATGACCGACAGTCTACGAGCGCCCGGCTGCGCGCCCGTGACGCGCAGCCCGCGAGCCCTGGCAGGATTGCTGACCGTGACGAGCATGGCCGAGGCGACCGCACGCCTGCAGCAGGTGGCGGCAACCGGACCGACGGCGGTGCTCGCCGACGCGTTCGCGACGGCCGGGTTCGAGCTGTCGCTCGTCGGCGGCCCCGTGCGCGACGCGCTGCTGGGCCGTGCCACGAGCGACCTCGACTACACGACCGATGCGCGCGCCGACGACATCCTGGCGATCGTGCGTCCGCTGTCGGATGCGCAGTGGGACGTGGGGCGCGAGTTCGGCACGATCGCGTGCCGCATCGACGGCGAGACCGTCGAGGTGACGACGTACCGGGCCGACGTGTACGACGGCGTCACGCGCAAGCCCGAGGTGACGTTCGGCGACGACCTGGCCGACGACCTCGTGCGCCGCGACTTCACGGTGAACGCGATGGCGCTGCAGCTCGTGGCGCGCACGGATGGCGGCGTCGAGCGCATCGCGCCGCGCCTCGTCGACGTGGGCGGCGGCCTCGAGCACCTGCTCGCCAGCACCATCGACACCCCGCAGGCACCGGAGGTGTCGTTCCGCGACGACCCGCTGCGCATGCTGCGCGCCGCGCGCTTCGAGGCGCAGCTGGGGTTCCACGTGGCCGACCGCGTGCGCGACGCGATGGCGGATGCCGCAGCCACCATCCAGAACATCTCGGCGGAGCGCGTGCGCGACGAGCTCGTGAAGCTGCTGTCGACGCCCGACCCCACGGGGGGCCTGCGCCTGCTGACCGACTCGGGCATCCTCGACCACGTGCTGCCCGAGGTGCCGGCGCTGCGCCTCGAGGTCGACGAGCACGCGCACCACAAGGACGTGTACGAGCACTCGCTCACGGTGCTGCTGCAGGGCATCGCGCTCGAGGGCTCGCGCAACCCGGGTGCCGCGCCCGACGTCGTCTCGCGGCTCGCGGGCCTGCTGCACGACATCGGCAAGCCCGCGACGCGTCGCGTCGAGGGCAACGCCGTCACCTTCTACAACCACGACGTCATCGGCTCGCGCCTCGCGGCGAAGCGGCTGAAGGCGCTGCGGTTCGACAACGACACCGTGAAGGCGGTCGCGCGCCTCGTCGAGCTGCACCTGCGCTTCTACGGCTACATGGATGCGTCGTGGACGGATGCCGCCGTGCGCCGCTACGTGCGCGACGCGGGGCCGCTGCTCGAGCGGCTGCACATCCTCACGCGCTCCGACGTGACGACGCGCAATCGCCGCAAGGCCGAGCGCCTCGACTTCGCGTACGACGACCTCGAGCACCGCATCGCCGAGCTCGCGGAGCAGGAGGAGCTCGACGCCATGCGCCCCGACCTCGACGGCGAGCAGATCATGGCGATCCTCGGCATCGGCCCGTCGCGCGCGGTCGGCGAGGCGTATCGGATGCTGCTCGACGCGCGCATCGAGCACGGACCGCTCGAGCGCGAGCACGCAGAGCGGCTGCTGCGCGAGTGGTGGGCGGCGCGCGCCGCCGACTGACGTCGCAGCAGGCCGTCAGCACCCACGACCTAGGCTCGCGCCATGCAGCCGTCGCTCCGATACCTGGTGCTGCTCGTGCGCGTCGACCGCGACGACGACGGCTTCGCCGATGCGGTGCGCGCCATGCGCGAGGTCGGTCTCGTCGGCGCCGTCCTCGGCGACACCGAGGATCGGCCGCCCGACGCGACGATGGCGTTCGTGGCGTGCGACGACGATGGCCGCCCGCTGCTGTGCGTCGGCGGCGAGCTCCTGGTGGCGGAGCGGGCTGCCGTGGTCGCAGATCTCGCGGCCAGCACCGGCGGATCGGTGACGCTGTACGAGGACGGCGACGAGGAGGCGACGACGGTCGAGGTCGCGGAGCGCCGCGAGTGGATGCCCGCGCCGGAGCGGTGGGCGTGGTGGATCGCCCCGCGCGGCGTGCGCGGCTTCGAGGCCGTCCGTCGTGCACTCGGCAGCGGATCCGTCGAGCTCGCGATCGGCGACCGGTGCCTCGCGGTCGGCACCGTGACGACCTTCCCGGCATGGCCGCGGGAGGCGCTGCCTGCGATCGGTGCCTCCGAGGACTCGACAGAGCTCGTGCTCCACGTGCGTGCGAGCGCGGGAGTCCCCGGCCTTCCGCTCGTCTGGTGGCGACGGCCGCTGCCGTTGGTGGAGCACCCCACCGCTTCGGTGCTGCACGCGCAGGCCGAGATCGTCGAGCACATGGGCGCAGGTCCGCACCGTCGGCCTCCCGAGGCCGACGTCCGGGGCGCGATGGCGGCGCTCGGTCGCGGCGAGCACGCCGACGCGCTGCTCGCACTTCTCGACGAGCGGCTCGAGGCGAACACGGGCGAACGCGCGCTCGCGCTGCTCGGCGTGCCCGACGCGCTGCTGCTCGCCCTGCGCGGCGAGGTCGACGTCGCGGGACTCCCCGGAGCCGTCCGTCACTGAACCACCGGCCGCATGGGCAGTTCTGCCCTCCTGGACGTCGCCCGAGTGCGCGCGGCGCATCCGACGGCGACACTGAGGGCACCGAGCGGTGCCAGCCCCTCGGCCACCGTGCCATCGAGGAGCCCGACGTGACCGATCCCGCAGCCTCCGAGACCCCGTCTCGTCGCCCGTCGACGCGGCGTCTCGTGCTCACGGTCGTCGGCGGCGTCGCGCTCGTCGGGCTCATCGCCGCGGGCGCGGTCGCCTTCCGGACCACGGGCCCCGACCCGCGGGCCGTCGTCGTGGAGTACGTCGAGGCGATCCGCGACGGCGACGTCGCGGCCGCGAACGCGCTGACGTCGGGATACGACGCTCCCGTCGGCTCGCTCGACGACGCCGAGCGCATCACCGACGTGACGGTGTCGACCGAGAGCGTCCGCAGCGAGGAGGAGGCACCGCGGCGAGAGACCTTTGCCGTGTCGTACGTCGTCGCCGGCGAGACGGTCGAGACCGAGCTGACGGTGACCCAGGTCGGCGGCTCGGAGCCGCGATGGTCGCTCGACGACTCGCTCGAGCGCCGGGTCGACGTGGCGCTCGCCGAGACCGGCGGCGACGTGCTCGTGAGCGTCGATGCCGTCGTCGCAGGCGAGACGCTCGGCCTGAGCCCGTTCCGCACGGGCGAGCTGCACCTCTATCCCGGGGTCTACGCGCTCGAGCCCACGGCCGGCAGCGTGACGTCGGCGGAGGGCGTCGAGGTGGTCGTCGTCGACCGCGACGTCGCAGTCGAGGTGCCGGTGACGCCGACGGATGCGCTCGCGACGCTCGTCGAGGAGGAGGCGCTGACCGCGCTCGCCGACTGCGTCGCCGGGGAGGTCTCGGTGAACCTCCGATGCGGCACGCTGCTGCTCGGCCTCGACTCCGAGATCGTGCAGACCCTCGGCATCCGCACTGGCTCCGACGCCGAGGCGTACGAGGGCGTCGTGTGGACGGTCGAGTCGTCGTCGACGGAGCAGCCGGCGGACGACGCGTGGGCGGTCGAGGTGAGCGCGGTCGTGCGCGCGACCTACCCGAGCGGCGCCGCGACCGCGTCGGTCGACTTCCCGGTGCAGGCGTCGTGGTCGGCCGCCGACGCTGCGGACGAGGAGCCCGCCGTGACGGTGAGCTGGTTCGACCCGACCGAGGGTTAGCCCGCGCCGCTCATAAGGGTGAGCATCGCTCACCCTTATGCTCCGTCCATGGCCGCGATCGTGCACGACGAGACCCTCACGATCGAGGTCGTGCCGTTCGAGCCCATGGACGCCAGGGCGCGTGTACTCGCTGCGGCACGCGACCTCGGGCTGCTCGGCGTCGTGCTGCCCGCCGGCGATGCCGGCACGGTCGAGGTCATCGTCGCGGCCCGGGGGGCCGAGCCCCTGGTGGTGCGCGACGACGCGGTGGTGCCGAGGTCGCCGCACGAGGTCGTCGAGTCGCTGCGGATGCGGTGCGCCGCGAGCGTCGCCTGCTACGGCGACCACGACGTCGTCGCCGAGTCGGTGCTGCCCGCGGCGCTCGAACGTGCCGAGCAGTCGTGGGCCGCCATCCCGGTGCCGACGACCGTCGCCGCCATCGCACCCACGCTCCCGACGGGGACGACGGCCAGCGAGCTCGCGTTGGCGTTCGGAGTCGACGTCGTCGATGTCGTCGTGGAGGGCAGGCAGCTCGTCATGGGGCGTGCGGTGCATGGAGTGCCCTGGAGCCCCGCGACTCGACCGGTCGTCGCGATGCAGCGCTCGGCGACCGCCGCGACGGTCGCCATCTGGACGGCCGACGCCGTGCGGATGCGGCAGTCGCCCATCGCGCGCGAGCAGGCGATGCTCGACCCCGACCTCGTGCTCGCCTGGATCCAGGAGCCCGACAGGATCGGCGGCGATGCGCTGCCGACGATCGCCAGGGATCTCGAGGACGCGGTCGTCGAACGGCATCGACCGCAGGTGACCGACGAGGGTCGGGTGGTCGTCGAGCGTGCGCTCGCCGAGCTCGGGCTCGCCAGTGCCATCGACGAACTCGCGACCGTCATCGAGTCGCCGCTCGCCGAGGACACCGTCGATCGCGTGGTCGCCGTCCTCGGGCTGCCGGCCGTGGTGGCCGACGTGCTGCACGATCGAGTCCACCCCGACTCGCTGCCCGGGGCGCGCCTCACGCCGCACCGGGGGACGCTGCGCACGATCGCCTCCTCGTTCCGCGAGGCTGCGCATGCGGAGCTCGGCACGACGTTCGGCGGCGAGATGCGGCAGATCGCCGCCGAGGAGCTCGGCGCCGACTGGCGCGACCGCGACCGGCGCCGACGGCGTTGGCTCGCCGCCGTGCTCGCGCCGCTGCTCGCCGTCGGCAACCTCGGCGTGGCCGTCGGCGTCATCCCCCTGCGCCCCGAGCCGAACGCCTGGTACCTCGTGCCCGCCGTCGCGTTCGCCGGCATCGCCGTGTGGAGCATCCGTTGGCTCGTCGTCGATGCACGCCGCCGACGCGACGTCGACGACCCATCTGGCGCGGGATGACGGGGATGCGCTAGCCTGTACAGGTTGTCCGGCCTTGCCGGGCACCATGCATACCCTCCTGCTGCAGATCGTCTGCAGCCGTTCGAGTCCGAAGGAGGTGGGTGAAGCATGCATCCCTACGAGCTGATGGTCATCCTCGACCCGGCCCTCGACGAGCGCACCGTCGCCCCGTCGCTTGAGAAGTTCCTCGGTGTCATCCGCACCGCAGAGGGCGAGATCGAGAACGTGGACATCTGGGGCCGCCGTCGTTTCGCATACGAGATCGACAAGAAGACGGAGGGCATCTACGCCGTCGTGGACTTCATCGCGACCCCCGAGGCCACGAACGAGCTCGACCGACAGCTGAACCTGTCCGAGGCCGTCATCCGCACCAAGGTGCTCCGTCGTGACGAGGTCATCGCCCAGCGCGCCGTCAAGGCCGCGAAGGACGAGGCCAAGGCCGCACGCGCAGCAGCGAAGGCGACCGAGGCAGCCTGATGGCCGGCGAGACGATCATCACGGTCGTCGGCAATCTCACCGCCGACCCCGAGCTGCGCTACACGCAGAACGGTCTCGCAGTCGCGAACTTCACGATCGCATCCACGCCCCGCACGTTCGACCGTCAGGCGAACGAGTGGAAGGACGGCGAGGCGCTGTTCCTCCGCGCGTCGGTGTGGCGTGAGTTCGCCGAGCACGTCTCGCAGAGCCTGACGAAGGGCAGCCGCGTCATCGCGCAGGGCCGCCTCAAGCAGCGCTCGTTCGAGACGCAGCAGGGCGAGAAGCGCACGGTCATCGAGCTGGAGGTCGACGAGATCGGCCCCAGCCTTCGCTACGCGACCGCGCAGGTCACCCGTTCGCAGGGTGGCGGCGGCGGAGGCGGTGGCCGCGGCCAGTTCGGCGGCGGTCAGCAGAGCCAAGGCGCAGTCGCCGACGAGCCGTGGGGTCAGCCCGCAGGCCAGCAGTCGGGCGGCAACCAGGGCGGCGACGTCTGGGGCGCACCGGGCACCTCCTACAACGACGAGACGCCGTTCTAACGGCTGTCTGCAAGACAAGAGAGCAAGGAAAGCACTATGGCTGGAAAGCCGCAGGGCCGCCGGGGTCGTGGACCCAAGGGCGGGAAGCCGGTCGCGCCGGCGAAGGCAATCACCGTCGGCGTCATCGACTGGAAGGACGTCGCGACGCTGAAGAAGTTCATCTCGGAGCGCGGCAAGATCCGTGCCCGTCGCATCACCGGTGCATCGGTGCAGGAGCAGCGTCTCATCGCGAAGGCGATCAAGAACGCCCGCGAGATGGCGCTCCTGCCGTACTCCGGCGCCGGGCGCTGAGGAAGGATCTGACATGGCGAAGGTCATTCTCACGAACGAGGTCTCGGGCCTCGGCATCGCCGGCGACGTCGTCGAGGTGAAGAACGGGTACGCCCGCAACTACCTCGTGCCGCAGGGCTTCGCGACGCCGTGGACCCGCGGTGGCGAGAAGCAGGTCGAGCAGATCAAGGCCGCCCGCGCCGCGCGCGAGCACGCCACGATCGAGGAGGCGCAGGACCTCAAGCTGAAGCTCGAGGCCAACCCGCTCCGTGTCGCCGTCAAGGCTGGCAAGGAGGGTCGTCTCTTCGGCTCGGTGCAGACGCAGGACATCGCGGACGCCGTCTCGTCGCAGGGCCTCGGCTCGCTCGACAAGCGCGTCATCACGATCCCGACGGCGATCAAGTCGACGGGCAAGCACCAGGCCACCGCGCGCCTGCGTGACGAGCTCATCGCGAACATCACCATCGAGGTCGTCGCAGCCAAGTAGGCAGCGACCCACGAACGAGGGCCGCACTCCCAGCTGGGGGTGCGGCCCTCGTCGTTCGTGGGGGTCTTCTGGGGGCACCCTTCGAGGCTCGCTGCGCTCGCACCTCGAGGAGCGGTCTTGGGGGTCGGCTCACCCACCAGCTGGTCGAGGAGGCCCCGAGCCGCAGGCGAGGAGCCGTCACGAGACCACGTGACGTGCGCGCTCGGCGCGACCATGCGGGTGACCGAGTGGGAGCGACGGTCGCGTGGTCTCGTGACGCGTGCTCGCCCAGGGGCTCGCGCGCTCCTCGACCAGCTGGTTGGGGAGCGGCCCCAACGGATCAGTGCGCCGGCGCCAGGCGGTAGAGCACCTGCGGGCGGCCGCGGCGGCCGTAGCGGTGCGCGAGGTCGATGGCGCCGATCGCGACGAGGTGGTCGAGGTAGCGCCTGGCCGTCGCCCGCGAGACCCCGGCCGACGCCGCGACGTCGTCGACCGACACGGGCGTCACCGGACCGAGGGCCGTGAGCACGCGATCCAACGTGACCCGGCTGAGCCCCTTCGGCAGCTCCGCGGGCACGGCGGATGCGGGCGCGACGGTGCGCACCGATCCCGTCGTGAGCAGCCGATCCACCTCGCCCTGCGCGAGCGGCACGTCGCGATCCGACGCGTCGCGCTGCTGCCGCTCCGCCGCGTACGCCAGGAGCCGATCCCGCAGCACCTCGCGCTCGAACGGCTTGATGAGGTAGCCGACGACCTGGGCGGCGAGCGCCTGGCGCACGGTGACCTGGTCGCGCGACGAGCTGACCACGAGCACGTCGGTGTCGATGGCGCCGGCGATGCGGATGCGGTGCAGCACCTCGATGCCGCTGATGTCGGGCAGACGCATGTCGAGCAGCACGAGGTCGACGCCGTGCTCGACGAACCCGAGCGCCGCGCGACCCGACGCCGCGGATCCGATCACCGTGAACCCCTCGGTCGCCGACACCCATCGGGCGTGCAGCGCGCGGGCCCCCGCGTCGTCGTCGACGACGAGCACGCGGATGTCGGCGGTCACGACGGCACCGCCAGGTCGGCGTCGAAGCGCGCCCCGCCGAGGGCCGAGCGACCCACGACGACGGAGCCGCCGCGGTCGGCGACCGTGCGGCGCACGACGTCGAGCCCCACGCCGCGGCCCACGCCCGACGCGTCGTCGCGCGTCGACCAGCCGCGCGCGAAGATGCGGTGCGCGTCGCCAGGGTCGATGCCCGGCCCGTCGTCCTCGACCGCGATCGTCACGACGCCATCCCGCAGCGCGAGCGTGCAGCGCACGAGCGTCGCCCCCGCCTCGGCAGCGTTGCGGCAGAGGTTGGCGAGCACGAGCAGCACGTCGTCGTCGAGGGCGACGTCCTCGTCGATGTGCAGCTCGAGCGATGCGCCGTGCCCGTCGAGCTCGCCGCGCACGGCCTCGATCGTCGCCATCGCGACGACGCCGCGCCGCGGCGGCGCCCCCGGCGCTCGGCCGAGCCCGGGCGCGACCGCGTCGATGTAGGCGACGGCGTCGTCGCCCTGGTCCTGCGCCACGAGCCCCCGCACGACATGGAGGCGCGTGCCGAACTCGTGCGCCTGCTCGCGCAGCGCATCCGCCTGCCGCCGCATCTGCGTGCTCTCGGCATCGACGGCATCCGCACGGCGCAGCCTGCGGGCGATCGTGACCGACAGGGCGACGCTCGCGAGCGTCGCCACGCCCAGCGCGCCGATGCTCCACGGCAGCAGACCGCCGAGCGCTCGCTCGCGATCGGCGGCGATCGTCGACTCGAGCACGCCCACCGCGACCATGCCGATCACGTCGCCGTCGGCATCCACGATCGGCACCTTCGCGCGCAGCGTCGGCCCCGACGGGCCCGTCTCGGTGCCGACGAACTCCTCGCCCTCCAGCACCTGCGTCGTCGTGGTCTCCACGAGCTCGCCGCGCTCGTCGGGGTCGGGATGCGTGATGCGCACGCCCTCGTCGTCGGTGACGACGACGTACGAGACGCCCGCAGCCCCCTCGACGAGCGACGCGATGGGCTGCAGCGCCGCCGTCGCATCGGCGAGGTCGGCCGCGTCGGCGAGGTCGTCGTCGGTGCCGGCGTCGACGACCGACCCGACGGCGGCCAGCACCTCGGGCAGGCCGGCGAGGCTCGACGCGACGCCGTGCACCTGCTCGGCGACGCCGGCGCGGATGCTCTGCTCCTGCACCGCGGCGGCGACCACGGTCGTGATGCCGGTCGCGGCGAGCACGATGACGCTCGGCAGCGCGAGCACGGCGATGCGACCCAGGCGGGCGGCTCGCGGCCTCGTCACCGTGGCGCACCTCTCGAGTCGACGACGCCGTGAGCGTCAATGAGCACAAAGCCGCGAACGGCCCGGGGGCCGACGCGGTGCCTGCCATCGTACTTCTCGACCTGCGCCACGACGACGTGCGCAGGAGGGAGCGAGCAATGTCAGACCAGCCAGCGACGGAACCGGGCGCGCAGCCGCGCGGTCGTCGCCCCATCGCCCGCGTCGTCGGCGCCGCCGTCGCCGTGGCGTCCATCGGCGTCGCCGCCTACGGCTCCGTCACCTCGGCCGCAGCCGGCGGCGACCCCACGACCTCCGTCACGATCGTCGCGCCCGCCGCGGCCGGTGGCGGCTGGGATGGCGCGGCTCGCGCGATGCAGCAGGCAGCCCGAGCGAACGGCATCGTCAACTCGGTGCAGGTCGTGAACATGCCTGGCGCGGGCGGCACGATCGCCCTCGGCAACGTCGCACGCCTCGAGGGGCAGACGGACACGCTGCTCATCGGCGGCACGGGTCTGCTCGCCGCCGAGATCCAGTACGGCTCCGCCGTGACGCACGACGACATCACGCCGCTCGCCGTCACGGTCGAGGAGTACGACGTCATCGTCGTGCCCGCCGACTCCCCGTACGAGACGCTCGACGACCTCGTCGCCGCATGGGGCGAGAGCCCCGGCTCGGTGCCGTGGACCGGCGGCGGCTCGTTCGACCAGCTCGTCGTCACCGACCTCGCCGTCTCGGCCGGCATCGAGCCGACCGACACGAGCTACATCCCCTCCGACGGCGGCGGCGAGGCCATCCAGGCCCTGCTCAACGGCACGGCCGCCGCCGCGGCGGGCGGCTACCCCGACAACATCGACCAGATCGAGTCGGGCCGCCTGCGCGCGCTCGCGCTCGTCGCATCCGAGCCCGTCGAGGGCATCGACATCCCCACCGCCGTCGAGCAGGGCTACGACGTCACGCTCACGAACTGGCGCATGGTCGCCGCGCCCGGCGGGCTCGACGACGCGCAGACGACGCAGCTCAGCGACATCGTGCTCGAGACCCTCGAGACGCCCGAGTGGGCGGAGGCGATGGAGCGGTACCACTGGACCGAGCGCATCATCACGGGCGACGAGCTCGATGCGTTCGTCGCCGACGAACGCGAGCGCATCGAGGCGCTCTACGAGGAGCTGGGCCGATGATGCATCCGAGCAACCCCACGTCGTCGTCGGCCGTCGTCGGCCAGCGGCTGTCGATCCGCGCCGACACCGGTCGCATCGCCGAGGTCGCGAAGGAGCTCACCGTGCCGGTGCTGCTCGCAGCGTTCGCGGTCTACCTCATCGTCGGCATCGTGACGATGGAGGTGCCGGAGGGCACGTCGTTCCCCGGGCCGGAGTTCTTCCCCGGCCTCATCGCCGCGGCGCTGCTGCTGCTCTCCGGCCTGCTCGTCGTGCGGTTCGTGCGCCAGCAGCGCGCGGGCACGGATGCTCACGCCTCCGAGGCGGAGCCGACGACCGCATCCGTCGCCGTGCTCGACGTCACCGGCGCCGAGGTCGACCAGGTCGACGTGCCGATGCCCGAGCGGGCGGTGCGCGTCGACTGGCGCTCGATGGCGTGGGTCGTGCTGTCGTTCGCGGGCTTCGCGCTGCTGCTGAACGTGCTCGGCTGGATCGTCGGCGCCGGACTGCTGTTCCTCGGCGTCGCGAAGGGACTCGGCGCCGTCGGCTGGCTGCGCCCGCTCGTGATCGGGCTCACGCTGGCGTCGCTCAGCTACATCGCCTTCGACATGCTGCTCGAGCTGTCGCTGCCCTCGGGCATCGTCGGATGGGAGTTCTGACATGGACGTGCTCGCACTGCTCGGCGACGGCTTCGCCGGCGCCCTCACGCCCGCCAACCTGCTCTGGGTCGTCGTCGGCTGCCTCCTCGGCACCGCCGTCGGCGTGCTGCCCGGCCTCGGCTCGTCGATGGCGGTGGCGCTGCTGCTGCCCGTGACGTTCTCGCTCGACCCGACGGCGGCGTTCATCATGTTCGCCGGCGTCTACTTCGGCGGCCTGTTCGGCGACTCGACCATGGGCATCCTCATGAACACGCCCGGCCAGGCGTCGGCGATCGCGTCGACGTTCGAGGGCCACAAGATGGCGCTCAACGGGCGGGCGGCGCAGGCGCTCGCGACGGCCGCGATCGGCGCGTTCGTCGGCGGCATGATCGCGTCGATCCTCGTCGTGTTCCTCGCCCCGGCGCTCGCGGCGTTCTCGTCGAGCTTCGGCCCCGCCGAGTTCTTCGCGCTCGCGCTGTTCGCGTTCGTGACGACGTCGTCGGTCGTGACCGATGACGCGCTCAAGGGCCTCGGATCGCTGTGCCTCGGCCTCGGCATCGCCGTGATCGGCGTCGACGGCATCTCGGGCGCCCCGCGCTTCACGATGGGCGTGCCCGAGCTGTTCGACGGCATCTCGCTCGTCACGGTGACGGTCGCGATCCTCGCGCTCGGCGAGGTCATCTACGTCGCGTGCCTCGCCCGTCACCTCAAGGACGGCAAGATCGTGCAGCCGAAGGGCCGCCCGTGGCTGTCCAAGAGGGAGCTGCGCGAGGCGGCGCCCGCATGGCTGCGCGGCACCGCGATCGGCCTGCCGTTCGGCGTCGTGCCGGCCGGCGGCTCCGAGATCCCCACGTTCCTCGCCTACGGCCTCGAGAAGCGGCTGGATGCGCGGCGCAAGGATCCGCAGTTCGGCAAGGGCGCCATCCGCGGCCTCGCCGCACCGGAGGCGGCCGGCAACTCGACGACGGGCATGGCGATGGGCGCGCTGCTGTCGCTCGGCCTGCCGATCTCGGCGACCGCCGCGATCATGCTCGCCGCGTTCCGTCAGTACGGCCTGCAGCCGGGCCCGCTGCTGTTCGACCGCGCACCCGACCTCGTGTGGGCGCTGCTCGCATCGTTCTTCATCGCCATGGTGGTGCTGCTCATCATCAACCTGCCGTTCGCGATGGTGTGGGCGAAGCTGCTGCGCATCCCGCGCGCGTACCTCTACGCGGGCATCGCGGTGTTCTGCGGCCTCGGCATCTACGCGACGTCGGGCTCGGTGTTCGACCTGCTCATGCTGCTCGGCATCGGCATCGTCGGATTCCTCATGCGCGCGCTCGACGTGCCGCTCGCGCCGCTCATCATCGGCATGGTGCTCGGCCCGCTCGCCGAGACGAGCCTGCGCGACGCGGCGCTGAGCGCCGACGGCGACTTCTCGACGCTCGTCGCCGGCCCCATCCCGATCGTGCTCTACGCGATCCTCGCGATCGTGCTCGCGATCACGGTGCGCAGCAAGGTCGTGGCGCGGAGGGCGTCGAAGCGGGAGCTGGTGGACGCGTAGGGGGTCCCTCGCTCGGGGCCGCCTCCACCCAGCTGGTCGAGGAGGCCCCGAGCGCAGCGAGGAGCCGTCACGAGACCACGCGACGTGCCCGCTCGGCGCGACCATGCGCGTGGCTGAGCGGGAGCGGCGGTCGCGTGGTCTCGTGACGCGGGCTCGCCCAGGGGCTCGCGCGCTCCTCGACCAGCTGGTGGGTGGAAGCCCCTACCCCTCCGCCGCCCGCATCGCCACGATCGCCTGCGCCACTCGCTCCACGAGGTCGACGGGCAGCGGCTGGCGGTGCTTCAGCACGACCGAGTCCTTGCCCGAGCGCAGCGGCGCGACCTCCTCCTCGAGCTCGTGGTCGAGCACGGGCACGGGGTAGAGGCCCACGTGCTGCCGCCAGCCGGCGTAGTGGATGGCGTACCTGCCGCCGAGCATCACGGCGGCGATGTCGTACCGGATGACCTCGTCGGCGCCCGGCACCGCGCGCAGCAGCGCCTCGCGCACGAGCGTGAGGCGTTCGGCGATCTCGGGTGGGAAGCCCGCGATGTACGCGTCGACGTCGGCTGCGCTCATGGACAGAGCGTGGCACGCGTCCGCCGCGCGGTCCAGGGTCGGGTCAGTCGGCGATCGGCAGGCGCAGCGCGAACGCCGTGCGTCCCGGGGCGCTCTCGACCGTGAGCGTGCCGCCGTGCGCCTCGACGATCGCCCGCGAGATCGAGAGGCCGAGGCCGGTCGACCCCTCGGTGCGCGTGCGAGCGTCGTCGCCGCGCGCGAAGCGGTCGAACAGCCGCGGCAGCAGCTCGGGCGCGATGCCCGGGCCGTCGTCGACGACCGTCACGACCGCATCCGCCCCCTCGACGGCGATCGACGTCTGCACCGTCGTGCCGGCGGGCGTGTGGATGCGGGCGTTCGCGAGCAGGTTCGCGAGCACCTGCCGCAGCCTCGCCTCGTCGCCGCGCACCTGCACGGGGTCGCCGACGTCGACGAGCCACCCGTGCGACGGATCGACGGCGTGGGCGTCGCCGACGGCGTCGACGACGAGCAGCGGCAGGTCGACGGGCTCGTCGCGCAGCGACTGGCCGGCGTCGAGCCGCGCGAGCAGCAGCAGGTCGTCCACGAGCACGCCCATGCGCGACGCCTCCGACTCGATGCGGTCGAGCGCGCGCTCCTGCGTGGCGGTGCGCGGCGCATCCTCGGCGCGTGCGAGCTGCGCGTAGCCGCGCACCGACGCGAGCGGCGTGCGCAGCTCGTGGCTCGCATCCGCCACGAACCGCCGCAGACGCTCCTCGCTCGCCTGCCGCGCCGTGAGCGACGTCTCGACGTGGTCGAGCAGCCGGTCGAGCGAGGCGCCGACGCGACCGACCTCGGTGCGCGGATCCTCGTCGACGGCGGCGCGCTCGGGCACCGACACGGCGCCCTCCGACAGCGGCCTCGCCGCGACGCGCTCGGCCGTGGCGGCGACCCGCTCGAGCGGCTGCAGCGACCGCCGCACGAGCCAGCCGATCGCGAGGGCGAGCAGCACGAGCGTGCCGCCCATCACGGCCACGAGGATGCCCACGAGCGCGCCGCTCGTGGCGTCGAGGTCATCCATCGACTGGCCGGCGACGATCGTCGCGCCGTCCTGCTCGGCCGCCGCGACGCGCATGGTGCCGAGCGTGCCGCCCAGGTCGACCGTCACGGGATCCGCATCCGCCGTCACCTCGAGCAGCCGCTCGATCTGCGTCGCGGTGAGCGACGACGTCGTGCCGTCGTCGGCGACGTACGACGCAGTGGTCGGCGTGCCGCTCGCGTCGACGACGAGCTGCAACGTGCCGAGCCGCTGCTCTGGCCCCTGACCAGGTCCCTGCGAGGGCCCGCCGCCCGGTCCGCCCGCGAGCATGACGCCCATCCGCACGTCCTCGTCGAGCCGGTCGAGCAGCGACGCCCGCAGCGCGAGCACCGTGCCGACGCCCGCCACGAGGAACGCGACGAGCGCGAGCAGCGCCACGCCCACGACGAGGCGGCGCCGCAGCGTCCACGAACGCAGCATGCCGCGCCTCACGCCGGCTTGATCGTGTAGCCCACCGAGCGCACGGTGTGGATGAGCGGCGCGCCTAGCGCGTCGAGCTTCTTGCGCAGGTACGAGATGTAGATCTCGACGACGCCCGACCGGCCGCCGAAGTCGTACGACCACACGTTCTCGAGGATCTGCGCGCGCGTGAGCACGCGACGCTGGTTGCGCATGAGGTAGCGCAGCAGCTCGAACTCCTTCGCCGTGAGGCGGATCGTCTCGCCGGCCCGCGCGACCTCGTACGTCTCCTCGTCGAGCGTGAGGTCGCCGACGCGCAGCACCGAGTCGTGCTCGGGCTCGCCCACGCGCCGCTTGACCATGCCGCGCAGGCGGGCGACGACCTCGCGCAGGTCGAACGGCTTCGTCACGTAGTCGTCGCCGCCGGCGGTGATGCCGGCGATGCGGTCGTCGACGCCGTCCTTGGCCGTGAGGAACAGCACGGGCACGTCGTTGCCGCCGTCGCGCAGGCGCCGCAGCACCTCCATGCCGTCGAGGCCCGGCATCATCCAGTCGAGCACGACGACGTCGGGCTCGATCTCGCGCACGAGGTTGAGCGCCTCCTGCCCGTTCGACGCCACGCGCGCATCCCATCCCTCGGTGCCCAGCGCCATGCGCAGCAGGTCGGCGAGGTTCGGCTCGTCGTCGACGACGAGGGCGCGGATGGGGGATCCGTCGGCGCGGGTGAGGCGCTGCGGGGGCGTCGTGGGATCGGTCACGACGTCAGTCTGACGCGCCGCGCGCGTGCGCACCATGCGATCGGGCGCTTCCGAATGGACTCCGAATCGGGCTCTTGGCGTGCGTGAATGTGGCGCCGTTGCACTGGTCGCAGACGACGCAGCCGGACGACGCAGGGAGATGCGGACATGCTGAAGACGATTCGACGAACGGCCTGGGTGGCCTCCTCGATGCTCGTGGCGGGCCTCGTGCTCGCCGGATGCTCGACGGCGCAGGTCGCCGCGACCACGAGCACGAGCTCGACGGGCTCGAGCGAGACGACGACCACGACGACGACCGACGCGAGCACGACGGATGCGACGACGACGGCCGAGACGATCGCCGACACGTCGGCGGCGGTGGAGGCGTTCCTCGCGACGCTCACGGCCGAGCAGCGCGAGACCGTGCTGTACGACTACGACGACGAGACGAAGACGACCTCGTGGTCGAACTTCCCCGTCACGTTCGTGCAGCGCGCCGGGCTCGACCTCGACGACCTCACCGACGAGCAGCAGGCGGCCGCGATGGCGGTGCTCGAGGCGCTGCTGAGCGACGAGGCGTACGCGACGGTCACGGGCATCATGGGCGGCGACGAGTACCTGCTCGAGCACAGCTCCAGCACCGAGACCTCGCTCGGGCAGTACTACCTGGCGATCTTCGGCGACGCGACGAGCGGCACGGCGTACGAGGTGCAGTTCGGCGGCCACCACCTTGGCATCAACGCGACGCTCGACGCATCCGCCGACGCCATCACGTTCGCGCCGACGCACCTGGGCGTGCAGCCCGCCGTCTACACGGCGGCCGACGGCACCGAGGTGCAGCCGTTCGACGGCATCTACACCGACGCGTTCGCGTTCTTCGACAGCCTCACCGCCGAGCAGCAGGCGACGCTGACGTCGGGCGACGTCACGATGTGCGCGCCGGGCGACGAGTGCGACTTCGAGACCGGCTCGGGCCTCACGGGCGCCGACCTCACCGACGAGCAGCGCACGCTGCTGCTCGACCTGCTCGCGAACTGGGTCGGCATGGCCGACGAGCAGACGACGGCGGATGCGCTCGCCGCGATCGAGGCGACGCTCGACGACACGGTGATCGCGTGGTCGGGCGAGACGACGTACGACATGACGCAGGGCGACGGCATCTCGTTCTCGATCTCGGGGCCGAACGTGTACGTGGCGTTCCAGGCGCAGCAGGGCTCCGCGGGCGCCGACGTCGACGGCGTCACGACCTCGGGCTGGGGCCACGTGCACACCATCTACCGCGACCCGACGAACGACTACGCGAACAGCGTCGAGCAGCAGGCGGCGACGGGCGGCATGGGTGGCGTGCCGAGCGCGCCGTAGCCCCAAGAGACCGCTCCTTGAGGTGCGAACGCAGTGAGCCTCGAAAGGTGCCAACCGGCGACGGTGGGACCCTTCGAGGCTCGCTTCGCTCGCACCTCAGGGAGCGGAAGGGAGCACCCCCGACCAGCTGGGCCAGGGGCCTCCCGAAGACCGCTCCTCGAGGTGCGAACGCAGTGAGCCTCGAAGGATGCCGCCCGAAGGCTCACCTCACCGCTGCAACCCCGGGAACGCCCACACCCCCGACGCGCGCAGCAGGTCGCGGTAGATCACGAGCTGCTCCTGCGGCGTGACCTCGGCGGCCTCGTCGGCCGAGTCGTAGTCCATCGCGACGACGTTCGTGAGGTCGTCGCCCGTGACGTCGAGCCCCATGGCCGGGCCGAGGGAGTCGGCGACCTCGTCGAAGATCGTGATCGCGCGACGCATGTGCGATGCGCTCGAGATCACGGTGACGGTGTCGACGTCGTGGTCGGCAGCGAGCTGCAGCGAGAACAGCGCGTTCTCGACGGTGTCGGTCGCGAGGGCCTCCGGCACGATGCGGTCCTCGTCGACGCCCTGCTCGACGAGCCACTCGGTCATGGCGGTCGCCTCGGTCACGCCCTCCTGCGGCACGCCGCCCGTCACGATGAGCGTCGACTCCGGGTACTCCTCGGCAGCGTCGAGCGCGACCTCGAGCCGATCGATGAGCGTCTGCTCCATCGTGCCGTCGTCGGCGAGCGCATAGCCGAGCACCACGAATGCGTGGCCCTGCTCCGGCAGGTCGGCGGGCACGTCCTCGTTCAGGGTGAGCGAGGATGCGGCCGCCGCCGAGTCGAGGGCGGCGACGTCGTCGGCAGCCCGCTCGGCGTCGATGCGCTGCATCTCGGCGACGTGCTCGGCGGCGCCGGCGTCGTCGCCCGACGCGCTGCTGTAGGCGGCGGCGCGCAGGTGCGCGTCGTACGCATCCGGGTCGATCGCGAGGATGCCGTCGAGCGTCTCGAGCGACGCCTCGACGTCATCCTGCAGCAGCTGCGCAGAGGCGAGCCCGTACCGCAGGTCGAGGTCGTGCGGATCGATCTCGACCGCCTGGCGCATGGCCTCGGCGACGACGTCGTAGTCGCCGTGCAGCGTGACGCCCTGGAAGAACTCCTCCTCGGTCTCCGAGAGGTCGCCGCCGTTCCAGTAGTAGTGCATGGCGATGTCGGTGAGCGCGTCCACGCGCTCCGAGGTGGGCGAGGCGTTGTCGACGGCGTCGAACAGCTCCTCGACGGTGGGCTCGTCGCCGGCGGCGGGCTCGCTGCTGGCGGGATCGGTGCAGCCGACGAGCGCGATGGCGGTCGCCAAGACGATGGGCACGGCGACGGATGCGCGAAGGCCCCGCCTCCTTCGATCGATTCGGGTGATGGTCGAGCGCATGCTCGTCTCTCTTCCTCTTCGGGTCGGGTGGGCGGGGCCTCCACGCATGTCGGCTACCGCAGTCGCAGCTCCGCGTCGCCGCCGTTCAGCAGGATCACGGGCGTCACGGTCGGGTGGCCGGCGGCGCGGATCTTGGCGGCGTCGAACTCGAGCAGCGGGGTGCCCTCGGTGACCTCGTCGCCGACGGCGACGAGCGTCGTGAAGCCGTCGCCCTGCATCTGCACGGTGTCGATGCCGACGTGCACGAGCAGCTCGGTGCCGTCGCTCAGCACCATCGCGACCGCGTGGCCCGTGGGGAACACGTGCGCGACGGTGCCGTCGGCGGGCGCCACGACGACGCCACCGGTCGGCTCGATCGCGACGCCGGGGCCCATGATGCCCTCGGCGAAGGTCGCATCCGGCACCTCGGTCAGCGGCACGATGCGGCCCTCGACGGGCTGGCGCACCGTCACGACGGTCGCGGTCGCGACGCCACCCGCGGCGGGTGCGGCGGTCTCGACGACGGCCTCGACCTCCGCATCCGACGGCGGGGCGACGCGGCCGGCGATGAGGTCCTCCATCGCATCCTTCACGAACTGCACCTCGAGGCCGTAGATGACCTGCACCGACCTGCCACCGGGCTTCATGACGCCCGCGGCACCCGCGCGGCGGATGGCTGCGTCGTCGACCTTCGACACGTCGGCGATCTCCATGCGGAGGCGCGTGGCGCAGTTGTCGAGGTCGAGCACGTTGCCCTTGCCGCCGAGGCCGTCGAGGATGGCCGACGCCTGCGCGAGGAACTTCGACTGGCCGACGGCGCCCTCGACGCCGATCTCCTCGTCCTCGCGGCCGGGGGTCTTGAGGTCGAAGCGCTTGATGATGAAGTAGAACGCGACGAAGTAGATGAGGAACCACGCGACGCCCATGAGCAGCAGGATCCACGGGTTCTGCGCCATCGGGTTGACCCAGTTGAGCACGAGGTCGATGAAGCCGCCCGAGAAGCCGAAGCCCATGCGCACCGGCAGCGCGGCGGCGATGGCCATCGAGATGCCCGTGAACAGGGCGTGCAGCACGTACAGCGGCGGCGCGAGGAACATGAACGCGAACTCGAGCGGCTCGGTGACGCCCACGAAGAACGACGCGAACGCGGCCGAGATGAGGATGCCGGCGGTCACCTTGCGGCGCGTGGTCTTGGCCGTGAGGTACATCGCGAGGGCGGCGCCCGGCAGGCCGAACATCATGATCGGGAAGAAGCCCGACATGTACTGGCCGGTGACGCCGTAGGTGCCGGTGTTGTTGAGGAAGTTGCCGAGGTCGTTGATGCCGGCGACGTCGAACCAGAACACCGAGTTCAGCGCGTGGTGCAGACCCGTGGGGATGAGCAGGCGGTTGAAGAAGCCGTAGATGCCGGCGCCGACCGGGCCGAGGCCCAGCAGCAGCTCGCCGAAGCCGACGAGGCCGCCGAACACGATCGGCCAGACGAAGAACAGCACGAGTGCCACGACGAGCGAGGCGCCGGCCGTGACGATGGCGACGGAGCGCTTGCCCGAGAAGAACGACAGGGCCGTCGGCAGCTGCACGTCCTTGAAGCGGTCGAAGCACACTGCGCCGATGAGGCCGGCGAGGATGCCGATGAACGCGTTCTCGATGTTGCCGAACGCGGGGTTCGTGGCCTCGACGTCGACGCCGGTCAGCCCGGCGACGGTGTCGGGCGACAGCAGGCGCGTGATGACGAGGTAGGAGACGAGGCCAGCGAGGGCGGCGGTGCCGTCGGACTTCGACGCCATGCCGAACGCGACGCCGATGGCGAAGAGCAGCGGCAGGTTGTCGAGCAGCGCGCCACCTGCGGCGGCGAAGAATGCGGAGGCGACGTTCTCGCCTGCGGCGGTGGTGATCCAGTAGCCGATGCCGGACAGGATGGCTGCGACCGGCAGGACCGCGATGGGCAGCATGAGCGACTTGCCCAGCCTCTGGAAGAACTTCATGGTGCGACTCCATGGGGGACGGGAGAGGGATTGGGGGGACTCTACCCCTCATCGCTCATCTGGTCTAGACCACCGTGGTCGGTGGTCGTCCAGGCCTTGTCTCCTCGCCGGACTCGGCGGATGGTGGCGGCATGGCGAACGAGCACGAGCGACTGCAGGCATTCATCGGCGACTGGTCGGCGGAGGGCACGGCGTACGGCGCTGATGGCGACGGTGCGCCCTGGCGCAGCGTCCACTCTGCACGATGGCACTCCGGCGACCGGTTCGTCGTGCAGGACGAGCGCGCGAACGGACCGTTCGACACCCTCTCGTTCCTCGGCTGGGATCAAGAGCGCGAGACGTACTTCTCATGGAGCGTCGAGAACCACGGCTTCAATCGCGAGTACCTCGTGACGGTGGACGGCGACGAGTGGACGCTCACGGGCGAGCAGGAGCGCGCGACGATCACGTTCGCCGACGACGGCCGCACGCAGACGCACCACTGGGAGTTCCGGCCGGAGGGCGAGTGGATCACGCTCTGCGATCGCGTCGCGCATCGCGTGGACTGACGCTCGCGCGGCGCCTGCGTCAGCCGAGCGGCAGCGACAGGCGCTCGGCGAGCGGGAAGGTGAGCTCGTACCGATCGGCAGGGAACGTCACGCGCGAGAACTCCACGGGCACGCCATCGGACACCGCCGTGCGCGACAGTCGCAGCACCGGATACGTCGGCGCGATCTCGAGCACCGCGATCTCCTCGGGGCTCGGCAGCGCCGCCGTGACGACCTCCACCCCCTCCGTCGGCAGCAGGTCGAGGCGCTCGAGCAGCTCGTAGAGGCTGCCCTCGGCGGCCTCGCGATCGAGCTGCGGCACGAGCGACACCGGCAGCCACGCATCCTCGAGCGCGAGCGGGCGGTCGTCGCCGAGGCGCAGCCTGCGCAGGTGCACGGTCTCGGCGTCGTCGTCGAGCTGCAGGTGCGCCGACACCTCCGCCGGCCGCTCGGTGCTGCGCACGTACGACAGCACGCGCGTCTCGGGCCGCATGCCGTGCTCGCGCACGGCGCTCGCGAACGACCGCAGCCGCACCTGCAGCGACACGGGCGGCGCGAGCCGCTCGGTGCCGACGCCGCGTCGCGTGCGCACGAGGCCCTCGCGCTCGAGCACGTCGATCGCGGCGCGCACCGTCATGCGTGCGACGCCCAGCTGCGAGGCGAGCGCGCGCTCGGCCGGCAGCAGCTCGCCGGGCGCGAGCCCCTGCGCGAGGGCGCGCACGCCCTCGAGCGCCGTCGCCCCGCTGTCCCGTGCCATGGCATCCAGCATCCCACCCGACCCTGCGGATGCGGATGGCGCGTGACGCCGGGCGTCGCTCAGGCGCGCAGGGGGAGGGTGGCGAGCGCGAGCTCGCCGATCGCCGCGACCTCGCCGGCGGAGCCGCCGTCGCGCGCTCGAGTCGACATGCCGCCGAGCACTGCGAGTACGAGGTCGGCGGTGCCGTGCGCGTCGGTGCTTGCCGGCACGTCGCCCTCGGCGATGCCGCGCTCGATGCGCGCGGCGATGCGGCTCGCCATGTCGCGTCGGCGATCGGCGAGGCGCGGCTCGGTGAGCACGAAGCAGCCCTGCGGGGTGTCGGGATCGGTGTACGCGGTCATGCAGCCGCGCAGGATGCTCGCGATCGCGTCGCTCGTGGACTCGTGCGACAGCTGCCGCTCGAGCTCGGCGGTCGCCGAGTCGGCGTAGCACGCGGCGGCCTCGGCGAACAGGCGGTCCTTGTCGCCGAACGCGGCGTAGAGGCTCGGCGCCGAGATGCCCATGGCCTTCGTGAGCGTGGCGACGGTGGTCTCGTCGTAGCCGTCGCGCCAGAAGCCGCGCACGGCGACGTCGAGCGCGTCGTCGCGATCGAATCCTCTGGGCCTGCCTGCCATGCGCCCATTCTATAACGCTCGCTACGCAATGTGCTAGCGTCGCCGACGTCCGTTCCATAACGAACGCTACAGAAAGGTCCATCGTGCAGATCCGAGAGTCCGTCGCCGTCGTCACCGGAGCCAACCGGGGCATCGGCGCAGAGTTCGTCCGCCAGCTGCTCGAGCGCGGCGCCACCACGGTCTACGCCGGCGCTCGCGACGCATCCGCCATCGCCGTCGACGACCCGCGCGTCGTGCCCGTGACGCTCGACGTCACCGATCCCGACCAGGTCGCCGCCGTCGCCGCGCTCGCGACCGACGCGACCCTCGTCGTCAACAACGCCGGCATCGCAGCGCCCGTGCCGCTCGTCACCGGCGACCTCGCCGACATCCGCAGCCAGCTCGAGACCAACGCGTTCGGCCCGCTGCACATGGCGCGCGCGTTCGCGCCGACGCTCGCCGCGGCAGGCGGCGGCGCGATCCTCAACGTGCTGTCGGCATCGTCGTGGGTCGCGTTCCCCGGCGGCACCACCTACGGCGTCTCGAAGGCGGCCGCATGGAGCCTCACCGACGGGCTCCGCAACGAGCTCGCCGAGCAGGGCACCCAGGTCGTCGCGCTGCACATGGGCCTCGTGGACACCGACATGTCGAGGAGCCTCCCCGGCGACCGCATCCCGGTCTCGCAGGTCGTGACCGCGGCCCTCGACGGCCTCGAGCGCGGCGACGCCGAGGTGCTCGCCGACGAGCCCGCCAAGGTCGCGAAGGCGAGCCTCGCGCTCGAGCCCACCGCGCGCTACGCGCAGCTGCTCGCCGCGTTCGCCTGACGCGCTCGGGCTGCGGGGCGATGGCCTCGCAGCCCGCGGTCACGCGCGACATGGGACCATGGATGCAGACCTCGCCGCTGCAACGGTGCATGCGCATCCGCGGGCCTCGCGCCCATCGACCGCATCCAGGAGCACCTGCGCATGACGACCACCGAGTCCATCCCGACCGTCGCCCACCCGTTCGACGACGCCGACATCCGGCTCATCGTGAGCGACATGGACGGCACGCTGCTCGACGAGCACGGCACCGTGCCCGACCGGCTCTGGGGCCAGCTCGAGCGGCTGCGCGAGCGCGGCATCGTCTTCGCCCCGGCGAGCGGACGCCAGTACGCGTCGCTGCACAGCCTGTTCGAGCAGGCGATCGACGGCATGTGCGTCATCGCCGAGAACGGCTCGATCGTGATGCAGGACGGCGAGGAGCTGTCGTCGGTGACGATCGAGCGGGATGGCGCGGCCGCGATCGTGCGCACGCTGCGCCAGCTCGCCGCCGACGGCGCCGACCTCGGCATCGTGCTGTGCGGCAAGCGCGGCGCCGTCGTGGAGCGCGCCGACGAGCGATTCCTCGAGGCTGCCGGCCAGTACTTCGCGGCCATCGAGGTCGTCGACGACCTGCTCGAGCACGACGACGACATCCTCAAGCTCGCCGTCATCGACTTCCACGACCCCGTCGCCGTCGCCGCGGGCCTCGCCGCGTTCTCGGCGACCCACCAGATCGTCGTGTCGAGCGAGCGCTGGGTCGACATCATGTCCCGCTCGATCGACAAGGGCGTCGCGGTGCGCGCGCTGCAGGAGCGCCTCGGCATCACGCCCGCGCAGACGGCGGTGTTCGGCGACTACCTCAACGACCTGCAGATGATGGATGCGGCCGAGCACTCGTTCGCGATGGCGAACGCGCACCCGACGGTGCGCGCCCGCGCCCGCCACACGGCCCGTTCGAACCGCGAGCACGGCGTCGTCGACGCGATCGAGCGGCTGCTCGCGCGCTGACGCGCAGACCTCTGTCGGTTGCGTTTTGCAGGCGATCAGGGGGGTCAGAGGGGTATCTTCCCTCCGCCACCCCGGATCGCCTGCAAAACGCAACACGAAGCGAGCCCCGGACGCGACGAAGGGCCCCGACCTCACAGGTCGGGGCCCTTCGCGCATCCGTCAGTCCTTCGCGGGTGCCGAGCGCACCTCCGCCGCCGCGAGCTCCGCGGTCGTCGGGTGCGCCCGCCGGCCGGCGTCGCGCTCGAGGCTCGAGCCCTCCACGTCGACGTTCGGCAGGATGCGGTCGAGCCAGCGGGGGATCCACCACGCCGACCGACCCAGCAGGTGCATCGCCGCGGGGATGAGCACCATGCGCACGACGAACGCGTCGAAGAGCACGCCGATCGCGAGGCCGAAGCCGAAGGGTCGCACCATCGACATGTGCGAGAACACGAAGCCGCCGAAGACGGAGATCATGATGATCGCCGCCGCCGTGACGACGGGTGCGCCGTTCCGCAGGCCCGCCACGACCGCCTCCTTCGCCCGCGATCCGTGCACGAACGCCTCGCGCATGCCCGACACGAGGAACAGCTGGTAGTCCATCGCGAGGCCGAACAGCACGCCCGTGATGACGACGGGCGCGAAGCTCAGCACGGGGCCGGGGTCGTGCACGCCGAACAGGTCGCCGAGCCAGCCCCACTGGTAGACGGCCGTCACGGCGCCCAGCGCCGCGAAGAGCGAGAGCGCGAACCCTGCGGTCGCGACGAGCGGCACGAGGATCGAGCGGAACACGACGAGCAGGATGAGGAACGACAGGCCGATGACGATGGCCACGTACGTGGGCAGCGCGTCGCCGATCGTCTCGGACAGGTCGATGTTGCCGCTCGCCGTGCCCGCGACGCCGTAGGACTCGACGCCGTCGATGGGCGTGAGGTCGCGCAGCGCGTGCACGAGCTGCTCGGTCGAGACGCTCGCGGGACCCTCGGCGGGCATGAGCTGGAAGACGAGGAAGTCGTCGTCCTCGCCGACGCCCACGGGCGCGACGGCCTCGACGTCGGCCACGCCGAGCAGCTGCTCGGCGACGTCGGCCTGCCAGACCACGACCTCGTCGTCGGCCATGGGCGCATCCAGGCGCGCCGACACGACGAGCGGACCGTTGAGGCCCTCGCCGAACTCCTCGGCGGTCGTCTGGTAGGCGGCGTACTGCGTCGAGTCCTGCGGCTCGGCCGAGCCGTCGGGCAGGCCGAGGCGCATCGACAGCGCCGGGATGGCGATGACGGCGAGCGCCGCGATCGCGAGGGCGACGCGCAGCACGGCGAGGCCCGAGCGCATGGGCTTCGGATGCTCGGCCGCGACGGGCGCCGACTGGGCGGCCTGCGCTGCGGCGCGCTCCTTGCGCGTGAGCACCTTCATGCCGATGAGGGACAGCGCCGCCGGCGTGAGGGACACGGCGATGAGCACGGCCACGGCGACGCACCATGCGCCGACGGATCCCATGACGCCGAGGAAGCCGATGCCCGTGACGTTGAGCGCGAGCAGCGCGATGACGACGGTCGAGCCCGCGAACACGACGGCGGTGCCGGAGGTGCCGTTGGCCAGCGCGATCGATTCGCGCACGTCGAGGCCGCGCCGCAGCTGCGTACGGTGCCTGTTGACGATGAACAGCGTGTAGTCGATGCCCACCGCGAGGCCCAGCATGACGCCGAGCACGGGCGTGATCGAGGTCATCTCGACGACGCCGGAGAGGGCGAGCGCGGTGGTGACGCCGACGCCGATGCCGATGAGCGACGCGACGATCGGCAGCATCGCGGGCAGCAGGGCGCGCAGCATGACGAGCAGCACGATCGCGGCGACGACGACGCCGATGATCTCGGCGGGGCCGACGAGGTCGGAGACGTTGGTCGTGAGCTCGGCGGAGGCGTCGACGGTGACGCCGTCGATGTCGGCGCCCTCGATGGTCTCGACGATGGCGGCCTTGTCCTCCGCCGGCACCTCGTAGGCGCTGGTCGAGAACTGGATGATGCCGATGGCGGCGCTGTCGTCGGCCGCGACGAACTGCAGCGCGTCGGCGGCATCGAGCAGGGTCCGGCCCGCCTCGAGCTGTGCGGCGCCCGCGTCGAGGTCGGCCTGACCCTGGTCGAGCTGCGCCTGCTGGTCGTCGAGCTGCTGCTGGCCGGCGTCGAGCAGCGCCGCCTGCTGCTGCAGCTGCGCCTCGGCCGGCGTGCCTGCCGCCTGCGCGAGCGCTGCCTCGAGCTGCTCGCGGCTCGCGTCGAGCTCGGCCTGGCCGGCGTCGAGCTGCGCCTGCCCGGCATCCAGCTGCTGCTGGCCCGCCTCGGCCTCGGCAGCGGATGCGTCGAGCTGCGCGGCCTGGTCGGCGCGCTGCTGCTGCGTGTCGAAGGGGTCGACGGTCGTCTCGACGGTGTCGACGTCGCCGATCTCGGCGAGCAGGTCGGCGATGCCGGTGCGCTGCTCGTCGGTGAACGCCGAGCCGTCGTCGGTCGAGAAGACGACGTTGGCGGTGCCGGTGCTCTGGCCGCCGAGCTCGTCGGCGATCTCGTCGCCCACGACCTGCGTCTGCGTGCCGGGGATCGTGACGTTGGTCGCGAGGGTGCCGCCGAAGGCGAGGAACGCGGCGATGCCGCCGCCGAGCAGCACGACCCACGCGACGATCACGACCCAGGCGCGGCGGGCTGCGAAGCGCCCCAGGCGGGCGAGGAGGAGTGCCATGGATGCCTTTCGACGGCGAGGCGGATGCGAGGGGCACGACGTCGGGCCGAGTCGAGCGTAACCGACACCTGTCGGAAAAGCGACACGTGTCGGATTCGACATGGCAGACTCATGGCATGGATCCGCGGATCGCGCGCACGCGCCAGAGCCTGCAGCAGGCACTGCTCGCCCTCGCGCGCGAGGAGTCGCTCGACGCGATCTCGGTCGCCGACATCGCCGCCCGCGCCGGCGTGCACCGCTCGAGCTTCTACCAGCACTACGCCGACAAGGAGACGCTGCTCGCCGACGCGATCGATGCGACGGTCGACGAGGCGGCGGAGCGCTCGCTCGCCACGGGCCTCGCGAGCGGCGCCGTCGCCCCCGACGAGCAGCAGATCCTGCGCACGCTCGAGGTGTTCCTCGAGCACGCGAGCGCCAACGCATCCCTCTTCCGCCGCGTGCTCGGGCCGCACGGCTCGGCGCTCGCGACGGCGCGCATGCGCGACCGCATCGACGGCATCGTGCGCGAGGGCATCGAGCACGCCCGCGAGTCGGGCGCAGTGCCTGCCAACGACGTGCCCGTCGACCTCGAGGTCGCGGCGGTGTCTGGCGCGGCGATCGCAGCGGTCGGGCAATGGCTGCACATGCGCCCCAGGCCCGCGCCGACGCAGGCCGCAGCGTGGATCTGGACGCTGCTCTCGACCTCGCTCATCCCCGTCCACCCGTAGGGACGCCAAGTCTCCACGTGGACTGGAGGTGGATTTCCCCACACAAGGTGTGGAAACGGAAATCGCCGGTCAGAGGCCGATAGTCGCGCTTCCGCCGGAAAGTCACCACAGGTTTCTCCACAGGCTGGGATGTGCTGTGGGTGGTTCCGTCCACAGTTGTCCACACGTCATCCACAGGCGCACCGCGTGTCGTCAACAGGCCGGGCTTGGCGACGCGCGCGCGGTGCTCCTATGGTGACGAGGTTCGTGTGGATCGTGGGGCAACGGGAGGCGCAGTGACGAACGTCGCAGAGCTCGGCACCGAGGAGTATCGACGCGATCGCACCCCGCCGCACGACGTGCTCGCCGAGCAGTCCGCGCTGGGCGGCATGATGCTGTCGAAGGACGCCATCGCCGACTGCATCGAGGTCGTGCGCGGCCCCGACTTCTACATGCCGAAGCACGAGCACGTGTACGAGGCGATCCTCTCGCTCTACTCCCACGGCGAGCCCGCCGACGTCATCGCCGTCTCCGACGAGCTGCAGAAGGCTGGCCACCTGTCGCGCGTCGGCGGCATCGAGTACCTCTACTCCCTCACGTCGGTCGTGCCGACCGCCGCGAACGCCGGCTACTACGCGACGATCGTGGCCGAGAAGGCCGTGCTGCGCCGCCTCGTCGAGGCCGGCACGCGCATCGTGCAGATGGGCTACAACGCCGAGGGCGAGGTCGTCGACCTCGTGAACAACGCGCAGGCCGAGGTCTACGCCGTCAACGGCGGCCAGCAGTCCGAGGACTACGTGCCGCTCTCGGTCGCCATGGTCTCGGCGATCGAGGAGATCGAGGCCGCCAAGGGCCTCGACGGGCAGATGACGGGCGTGCCCACGGGGTTCCGCCAGCTCGACGAGCTCACGAACGGCTTCCACCCCGGCCAGCTCATCATCGTCGCCGCCCGACCCGGCTTCGGAAAGTCGACGATCGCGCTCGACTTCTCGCGCGCCGCCGCGATCAAGGGCGACGTGCCCACGTGCTTCTTCTCGCTCGAGATGTCGAAGTCCGAGATCGCGATGAAGCTGCTCTCGGCCGAGTCGAGCATCCACCACCACAAGATGCGCAAGGGCACGATCGAGTCGCGCGACTGGACGACGCTCGCGCAGGTGCGCGGCCGCATCAACGACGCGCCGCTCTACATCGACGACAGCCCCAACCTGACGCTCGTCGAGATCCGCGCGAAGTGCCGTCGCCTCAAGCAGCAGATCGGCCTCGGCATGGTCGTGGTCGACTACCTGCAGCTCATGACGAGCGGCAAGAAGGTCGAGTCGCGTCAGCAGGAGGTCTCGGAGTTCTCGCGATCGCTCAAGCTGCTCGCGAAGGAGCTGCAGGTGCCGGTCATCGCCCTGTCGCAGCTGAACCGTGGCCCCGAGCAGCGCGCCGACAAGAAGCCCGCCGTCTCCGACCTCCGCGAGTCCGGCTCGCTCGAGCAGGACGCCGACATGGTCATCCTGCTGCACCGCGAGGATGCGTACGCCCCCGACATCCGCCCCGGCGAGGCCGACATCATCGTCGGCAAGCACCGTGGTGGCCCGACGGCGACGATCGCCGTGTCGTTCCAGGGACACCTGTCGCGCTTCGTCGACATGGCGCAGGACACGTCGTCGTTCGGCGGCGGCCCGCCCGGGATGCCCCGGCCGGCGCACCCGCCGGCATCGGCGGCGCGCCGGGTGGAGCCGGCGGAGGCTTCTAGCCCCCGGCAGCTGGTCGAGGAGGCCCCGAGCCGCAGGCGAGGAGCCGTCACGAGACCACGCGACGTGCCCGCCCGACGCGACCACGCACGGGGCCGGGCGGGAGCGGCAGTCGCGTGGTCTCGTGACGCGTGCTCGCTGCGCTCGCGCGCTCCTCGACCAGCTGCTGGAAGCCGCTGGCCGGTCAGGCCCGCAAGCGACGGGTCATCGCCTCCCCACAGCTGGTCGAGGAGGCCCCGAGCCGCAGGCGAGGAGCCGTCACGAGACCACGTGACGTGCCCGTCCGACGCGACCGCGCACGTGGCCGGGCACAGGTGGAGGAACCCGCGTCAGCCTCGCGACAGTCGATCCAGCGCCTCCATCGCGGCGGCCGCCGCGCCCGCAGGCACCAGCAGGTGATCGTGGCGCAGCCCGGCGATCACGTTGCACGAGATGCCCGCATCGGCGAGCGCTCGGCTCACCGCCGCGGGCTGGCGTCACATCTCCTCGTGGCGCTCGGGGTCGCCATCCCACAGCCGACCGCGCGCGAGCGACGAGATCGCGCGCAGCTCGGTCTCGTCGAGCGTGAAGTCGAACACGTCGGCGTTCTCGCGCTGCCGCTCGGCGCTCGACGACTTCGGGATGGGCGTCGAGCCCAGCTGCGTGTGCCAGCGCAGCACCGCCTGCGTCGGCGTCACGTCGTGCGTGCCGGCGACGTCGGCGATCACCCGCTCGGTGAGCAGCTCGCTGCGGCGCGCGAGCGGGCTCCACGACTCCGTGCGGATGCCGTGCTCGGCGTGGAACGCGCGCAGGTTCGCCTGCGGGAAGTACGGGTGCAGCTCGACCTGGTTCACCGCCGGCATGACGCCGGTGGCGTCGGCGACGCGCAGCAGCATCTCCTCGGTGAAGTTCGAGACGCCCACCGAGCCGAGCACGCCCTCGTCGCGCAGCGACACGAGCGCGCGGAACGTGTCGACGTAGCGATCGACCGACGGGTTCGGCCAGTGGATGAGGTGCAGGTCGATGCGGTCGAGGCCGAGCCGCTCGAGCGAGCCGTCGACGCTGCGCCGCGTCTCGTCGAAGCCGTGGTCGCGGCCCGGCACCTTCGACGTCACGAGCAGCTCGTCACGCGGAACGTCGCTCTCGCGCACCGCGCGGCCGACCTCCTCCTCGTTGCCGTAGTTCACAGCCGTGTCGAGCAGGCGGTAGCCGATGTCGATCGCCGAGCGGATGGCCGCGACGCCCTCGTCGCCGTCGAGCTTGTAGGTGCCGAAGCCGAGCTCGGGGAAGGCGGTGCCGTCGGCGAGGGGCACGGTGGGGATCGTCAGCATGCCTCCATGCTGTCGCGCGCGGCGGCCGCGCGACAGGGGGTGCGCATCCGCCGCATGCGAACGGGGCGCCGACCAGATGGTCGGCGCCCCGTGGCGAAGCCGTGCGTCAGGCCTGCTGCGCGATCGTGAACGTCACGCGGCCCTGGTCGTCGGGTGCTGCGTCGAGCACCTTGTCGGCGAGGGCGGTCGTGGCCGTGTCGTCGAGGAAGACGCGGGCGCCGGATGCGTCGAGCACCTGGTCGCCCTCGGCGGGCGCAGGAGCGACGCCCACGTTCAGCTGGTCTCCCTCGGCGCCGCTGATGCGGAGGCCTCCGGTCTCGGCGGCGTCGGACTGGCCGACGATGCCGGTGATGACGGTCTGGGCGGTCTCGGTCAGGGTGAGCATGGTGCTCCTCTCGGATCGCGAGCAGGCCACGATGCCGAGGATCGCAAGACGACGCAACCCCTGCGGGCCGACCTCGGGCGTGTCGCTCGAGGCCGCGCAGGGGTCGCGTGGCGGTGGATCAGTACTGCGTGATGGTGACCTCGGCGACGAGCGGATCGCCGCTGTACTCCTCGACCATGAGCGTGTACGTGCCCGCCGAGAGGTTCTCGTCGAGGCGCGACGCCCACGTGACGTCGCCGCCGTCGTCGTCCTCGTACGACTGGCCGTTGCCGGTCAGCTCGATGCGCGGGTCCTCGCCGTTCGTCGGGATGACGTCGATGACGTAGCGGCCCGACGTCGGGATCTCGATGTCGGTGTACGACTGGCCGTTCGCCGAGATCGTGACCGTGAACGTGCCGACGCCCTGCGTGCCGCCACCGCCGCCACCACCGGTGCCGCCGCCACCGGAGCCGCCGCCCTGGGTCTGCACCTGGGTCGCGCCGCCGATGAGGCTCGACACGGCCCAGATGCCGCCGCCGACGAGCAGGAGCAGCAGCACGAGCACGCCGGCGCCGATGCCGACGAACAGGCCGGTGCGGCTCTTCTTCGGCGGGGTGGCGTAGGAGTTCCACTGCTGCGCGCCGGTCTGGCTGAAGTCCTGCGGCGCGCCGTACGACGGCGTCGACGACTGCGCCTGCCACGACGGGGTCTCCTGCTGCTGCCACGACGGCGCGGATGCCGTGGGCTCGGGCGTCGAGGCGGGCGTCGGGTTCCACGAGGGCTCGGCGGAGCCCGCTGCGGGCGAGGGGTTCCACGACGCGTCCGACGTGCCCGCGGTGGATCCGCCGTCCCACGCGGTGCCGGGGCCCGCGTAGGGCTCGGGCGACCACGACGGCTCGGCGCCGGCCTCGCCGGCTGCGGCACCCGCATCCGACTCGTCCTTCGGCTTGAAGCGGTCGTCGCTCGCGGCGGGCTCCTGCGACGGCGCCCACTGCGTGCCGTCCCACCAGCGGGTCGCGCCCTCGCGCTCGGGGTCGGGGTACCAGCCTGCGGGGGTCGTGCTGCTCACGTCGAGTCTCCTCATGCGCTCGTCGCCACGCGGCGACGTCGAGACGGCCACCGGGTGCGCGGCGGCCCGACCGGGATGCTACTCCCGCACGCCTGAAGGCAGGCGGGTGCGGCGACGCACGGCGACTCGGCGACGGTGCGAGGGGGACGGGTGCCAGACTGGGGGCCGCCGAAAGGGGCACCATGATCGATCCGGCCGACTCTCGCGTCGCCGTCTACATCGACTTCGACAACATCGTCATCTCGCGGTACGACCAGCTGCACGGCAGGGGCACGTTCCACCAGCAGCGCGTGAAGTCGGTGCAGCGCGGATCGACGGATGCGGTCGCGACGCGCGTCGAGCAGGCGACGGTCGACGTGGGCGCGATCCTCGACTACGCGGCGTCGTTCGGCACGCCCGTGATCTCGAAGGCGTACGCCGACTGGTCGGTCGCGGTGAACGCGGGCTACCGGCAGCAGCTGCTGGCTCGCGCCGTCGACCTCGTGCAGCTGTTCCCCACGACGCGCGGCATCAAGAACGGCGCCGACATCCGCCTCGCGGTCGACGTCATGGAGGACCTCTTCCGCCTGCCCGACATCACGCACGTCGTGATCGTGGCGGGCGACTCCGACTACATCGCGCTGGCGCAGAAGGCCAAGCGCCTCGGCCGCTTCGTCGTGGGCATCGGCGTGGCCGGGTCGACGTCGAAGTCGCTGGCGGCCGCGTGCGACGAGTTCGCCGACTACGACGCGCTGCCGGGCGTCGAGCGCCCGGAGATCCCCACGAAGGCCGAGCTCGCCGAGCAGGCGAAGGCGGCGCAGGCTGCCGCGACGCCCGCGGAGAGCGCCAGCGAGACGGGGGCCGCGAGCGAGCAGCCGAAGTCGAACGGCCGGCGCCGTCGGCCGAAGGCCGAGGAGTCGACGGCCGAGTCGCCCGCCACCGAGGCACCCGCGACCGAGACGAAGGCTCCGCCCGCATCCAAGCCCGCCGAGCGCGAGATCGTCGACATCGACGAGGACGACGACGAGGACGGCGCCGACCCGATCGGCGACGCCGAGGAGGCGGCCGCCGCGCTGCTCGAGCGTGCCATGCGCGTGAGCCACGCGAAGGACGACGACGAGTGGCTGCACGCCAACGTCGTGAAGGCGCAGATGAAGCGCATGGACCCGTCGTTCAACGAGAAGACCCTCGGGTACCGCTCGTTCACCGACTTCGTCACGGCGCACACGGAGCTCGCGCAGATGCGCGAGGAGGGGCAGGCGCGCCTCATCCGCCTCACGGCGAAGGACTAGTCCCGCGGGCCCACGCCCCTCATCCGCGCGGATGAGGGGCGCCCGCTCGGATCGTCCGCTCGCCCGACGCGGCGCCAGCACCCGCGCGGCGAGGCTTGCAGCATGCAGGCGATCAGTGCGCGGGGACTCCGCAAGACCTACGGACCGACGACAGCCCTCGCGGGCGTCGACATCGACATCGCGCCCGGCGAGGCCGTCGCGATCATGGGCGCGTCGGGCTCCGGCAAGACGACGCTCCTCCACGCCCTCGCGGGCATCGTGACGCCCGACGTCGGCGCCGTGCACCTCGCGACGCCCATGGGCGTCGTCGACGTGGCACGACTGTCGGATGCGGAGCGCACGAGGCTGCGGCGCGAGCGCTTCGGCTTCGTGTTCCAGGAGGGCATGCTCGTGCCCGAGCTCACGGCCGTCGAGAACGTGGCGCTCGCGCTCATGCTCGTCGGCGCCCCGCGAGCGTCGGCGATCCAGGAGGCCGCGATGTGGCTCGGCTCGCTCGGCCTCGCCGGCATGGAGGACCGCCGCATCGGCCAGCTCTCGGGCGGCCAGGCGCAGCGCGTCGCCATCGCCCGCGCCCAGGTGACCGGCGCATCCATCGTCTTCGCCGACGAGCCGACCGGCGCCCTCGACTCGGTCACGAGCGCCGAGGTCATGTCGGCGCTGCTCTCGGCGACCGTGGGCCGCGGCCGCACGCTCGTGCTCGTGACGCACGACGAGCAGGTCGCCGCGCGCTGCTCGCGGGTCGTGCGGATGCGCGACGGACTGCTCGTGGATGCGGGTGTCGGGGCCGCAGATGCGCCCGCCGCCGCGCCCGCACCCGCAGCGCCCCAGCCTTCCGGCACCCTCCCGCCGCCCGTGCCCGGCACGGCCGTGCCGCCGCCGCATCCCGCGTACGGCACGGTCGAGCAGCCGCGCGTGCCGCTCACGACCGAGCAGCAGTGGCAGGTGCGCGCATGAGCTCGCTGCGCCTCGCCCCCATGCTGCTGCGGCCGTCGACGCAGGGCGCGGCCGTGCTCGCGCTGCCCGTCGTCGCGTTCGGCGTCACGACGTGGCTGCTCGGCATCGTGCTCGGCGGCGCCCGCGCCTTCTTCACGTGGTCGGGCTCCGACGCCGCGACCTACCAGATGCTCGCCGTCGTGGCGTTGGCGCTGCTCGCCGTGCCGCTCGCGACGCTCGGCGGCTCGGCCGCGCGCCTCTCCGCACGCCGCCGCGATGACCGCCTCGCCGCCCTGCGCCTCCTCGGCGCCACGAGCGGCACCGTGCTGGCGCTCGCGGTCGGCGAGGCGACGATCCTCGCGCTCGTCGGCGCGATCGTCGGCGCCTCGGCGGCGTTCGCGACCGCGCCGCTCATCGGGCTCATCCCGTTCGCGGGCGAGCCGCTCGGCTCATCCGCGATGCTGCCGCCGCTCTGGTCGGTCGGCCTCGTCGTCGCCGTCACGCTGCTCGCCGCGGCGAGCGCGCTGCTGTCGATGCGCCGCGTCATGGTCACGCCGCTCGGCGTCGCCCGTCGCGACGCCCCGGCGCGCGTGCACTGGGCCGTCGTCCTGGTCGCCGTCGCCCTCATGGGCGTGGTCTACGCGGTGTTCTCGAGCTTCTCGACGCTGGGCGAGGCGCTCGGCATCGCCGTGCTCATCGCGATCCTCGGCGCTGGCTTCGGCATCGCGATGCTCGTGCTCAACCTGCTCGGCCCGTGGATCGTGGGCGTGCAGGCGCGCATCCAGGTGCGGAACGCGTCGTCACCCGCGCGCCTCATCGCGGCTCGCACCGTGCTCGAGTCGCCGAAGGCCGCGTGGCGGCAGGTGGGCGGCGTCGCGCTCGTGACCTTCGTCGGCGTCATCGCCGGCGTGGGATCGGCGCTGCTCGGCAGCGCCGGCGGCGACTTCTTCCTCGCCGACGACATCCGCACGGGCCTCATCATCACGGTCGTCGGCTCGTTCATCACCGTCGCCTGCACCGTCGGCTTGCAGCAGGCGGCGTCGATCCTCGACGGTCGCGCGCTCTCGCGGGCGCTGCACCACGGCGGCATGGACGTGGGCACGATGGATGCGGCGCGCCGCTGGGCGGTGCTGTCGCCGCTGCTGCTCGTGGTTGCCGTCTCGGCGATCGCCGCGGGCGTGCTCGTGGTGCCGCTGCTCGGCATGGCGCTGCTGACGCAGCCGCTCACCGTCATGATCACGGGCGGCGTCGTGGTGCTGGGCGTCGTGCTCGTGGGCGTCGGCCTGCTCGCGACGCGGCCACTGCTGCGCCGCGTGGCGACGGCGCACGTGGCGACGGCGTAGGTCCCACCCGCTCCCTGAGGTGCGAGCCCGAAGGGCGAGCCTCGAAGGGTTCCTTGCCGAAGACTCCGGTGGGGATCCTCTCGAGGCTCGCCCTTCGGGCTCGCACCTCAAGGATCGGTCCTTGGCGCATCCTCCGAATCCGAGGGGAGCGAGGTGCGCAGGAACACACGAGCCGCAACCCGCGTTGCCCCCAGCATGGCCTTCAACGACATGATCATCGACGCGTTCCGCACGGGCGAGGGCGAGGTGCACGAGCCGGTGGACTTCGGCCGCTCGCTCGGCCTCCTGCACATCCCCAAGAAGGACGGCACCATCGCGCTGACGCCGCTCATGGCGCTCGAGGAAGACGGCTCGTGGCACGTCGTCGCCAGCGCCGCGGGTTCGCCGAAGCACCCGGCGTGGACCTTCGGTCTGCGCCGCGCGTCCGCGATCGACCTCGAGGTCGCCGGCGACCTGGGCGAGCCCATCCGCGTCGTGCGCGTGGCGGTCACCGAGCTCGAGGGCGCCGAGCGCGACCGCGTCTGGGAGACGTTCAAGCAGGCCGGGCCGTCGTTCGCCGGCTACGAGGCGACCGCCGAGGGCCGCGTCTTCCCGATCTTCCGCCTCACGCCGGTCGAGCAGCCCGACGCATCCTGACCCGCGTCGCCCGCGGGCGCGTCAGCGGCCGAGGTGCGCGAGCACCGCGGTCGTCATGGCGCGCACCGCGGTGTCGAGCGTGGGCTGCAGCACGGGCACGAACGCGGGGGAGTGGTTCGTGGGGATGTCGGTGAGCACCGTGCCGGCCTCGACCGCGGCCGCGTGGCGCGCGTCGTCGATGCCTCCCGTGAACCAGAAGCAGTAGGGCGCGCCGTACGCGGCGGCGAGCTCCGAGAAGTCCTCCGAGCCCGACAGGCGCTCCATCGGCACGACGTCGCCGCCGAACTCCGCGTCGAACGCGGGCTGCAGCGTGCCGACGACGCCGGGGTCGTTGTCGGTGACGGGCGCCCACAGCGTGTGCTCGATCGTCGCCGGCTGCGTCGCTCCGGCGGCCTGGCACTCGGCCTGCACGATGCGCTCGATGGCGGCGTGGATCTGCGCGCGCACCGTCTCGTCGTACGTGCGGATGCTGAGCCCGAGCCGCGCGGTCTCGGCGATGATGTTCGACTTCGTGCCCGCGTGGATCGTGCCGACCGTCACGACCGCCTGCTGCGACGACGGCACCTCGCGGCTCACGATCGTCTGCAGGCGCAGCACGATCGACGCGGCGATCACGACGGGGTCGATCGTCGTCTCGGGCTGCGAGCCGTGGCCGCCGCGGCCGTGCACCGTGACGATGAGCTCGTCGACGGCGGCCATGATCGGTCCGGCCGACAGGCGCACCTGGGATGCTGGGTAGGGCGCGACGTGCTGGCCGAGCGCGGCGTCGATCGACGGCACGAGCGCGCGCAGCGCATCCGTCATCGCGCGGGCGCCGGCGACGGTCTCCTCTGCGGGCTGGAACACGACGACGAGGGTGCCGCTCCACGCGTCGCGGTGCTGGACCAGCAGGCGCACGGAGCCCTGCAGCGTGGCCATGTGCACGTCGTGGCCGCACGCGTGCATGACGCCGACGATGCCGCCGTCGACCTCGGCGGTCTGCGTCGAGCGGTACTCGACGACGTCGTCCTCGACGACGGGCAGGCCATCCATGTCGGCGCGCACGAGGATCGTCGGGCCGTCGCCGTTGCGCACGATGCCGACGACGCCCGTCGAGGCGCCGACGCCCTCGTGCACCTCGTCGATGCCGGTGGCGCGCAGCTCGGCGGCCATGCGCTTCGCGGTCTCGTGCTCGCGGTCCGAGAGCTCGGGGTGCGCGTGGAGGTGCTTGTACAGCTCCTCGGTGAACGGGCGGACGGAGGCCAGGTCGTCGAGCACGCGCATGCTCCGAACCTACACAGTCGAGGTTTTCGGCCCGATGTGACCTCACATCGGGCCGAAAACCTCAACGCTCCCGGTCAGAGGGGGCGGACGCCGCCGATCGCGGGGTTCCACTCCTCGATCGCCGTGATGACGACGCCGGGGTGCGTCATGTACGGGTCGGCGTCGATCGCCTGCTGCACGCGCTCGCGGTCGGCCGAGAACAGCAGCAGGGCGCCCTCGCCGTGCTCGTACGGGCCGGCGGCCAGCAGCACGCCCTCGGTGACGAGCTCGTCGAGCAGCTCGCGGTGGCGGGGGCGCAGCTCGAGGCGGCCGGGGGCGTCGGTGTAGCGCAGGTGCAGGGCGATCATGCTGCGAGCCTACGGCGGGGCGGATGCGGTGCCGGGGCGGGATGCGGCGTGCGCAGCGCGAGCCGGCCGGCGCGCGACGCCGCGGCAGGGCCGGCGCGCGAAGCCACCGCAGCGCACGGCCGCGAGGGGATGGCGCATGTCGGCGGCGGCGTGCAGACTGCACGCATGCCCGAGCTGCCCGAGGTGCAGGCGCTCGCCGACGATCTGCGCGGCCGCCTCGTGGGCCGTCGCGTGCGCAGGCTCGACACGTACGCCATCTCGGCCCTCAAGACCTTCGACCCGCCACCGCGCGCGCTCGACGGCGGCGAGATCACGGGCGTCGAACGGCACGGCAAGTGGCTCGACCTCGCCGTCGCGACCGTCGGCGACGCGCCGGCCGAGCTGCACGTCTGCATCCACCTCGCCCGCGCCGGCTGGCTGCGGTGGCGCGACGAGGCGCCCAAGACGCGGCCGCGCATGGGCAAGGGACCGCTCGCCGCGCAGCTCATGCTCGACGACGACGCGGGCTTCGACCTCACCGAGGCGGGCACGAAGAAGGGCCTCGCGATCCACGTCGTGCGCGCGCCGAGCGACGTGCACGACATCGCGACGCTCGGGCCCGATCCGTTGGGCGACGACTTCACAGAGGATGTGTTCGGTGCGGTGCTCGACGACGCGGGTCGCGCGCAGATCAAGGGCGTGCTGCGCAGCCAGCGCCGCATCGCGGGCATCGGCAACGCGTACTCCGACGAGATCCTGCACGTCGCGCGCATGTCGCCGTTCCACCCGGCGTCGATGGGTGCCGACGACCGGCATCGCCTCTACGTCGCGCTGCGCGAGACGCTGCGGGATGCCGTGGCGGCGCGCGCGGGCGTGCCGGCGTCGAGCCTCAAGTCCGAGAAGCGCTCCGACATGCGCGTGCACGGTCGCACGGGCGAGGCATGCCCTGTGTGCGGCGACACGATCCGCCAGGTCGAGTACGCCGACTCGACCTTCCAGTACTGCCCGACGTGCCAGACCGGCGGCAAGCCGCTCTCCGACCGCGTGCTCTCGAGGCTCCTGAGGTAGCGGAGCCGCATCCCGAGCCCGTTACCATAACGAGTGAGGAGGAAACGATGGGGCGACCGCAGGATCCGACGATCCGACCGCGACTGCTGGGCGAGATCCAGGAGGCGATGCAGGGCTCGACGCTGAGCTCGGTGACCTTCCGCGGCCTCGCGGGCGAGCTCGGGCTGTCGACCTACTCGCTCAGCTACCACTTCGGCTCGCGCGCCGAGCTCATCGACGCCATCCTCGAGGGCACGATCCGCGCACGCGCCGAGCTGCTCGGCGACCAGGACCTCTCGACGCTGTCGCGCGCCGAGATGCGCACGTTCCTGCGCGACGGATACCCGCTCACGCTCGAGGAGCCCTACGCGGCGGGTGTGCGGATGCAGTTCGAGGCCGGCGCGCTCGAGCGCATCGACCCCGACATGGGGCAGCGGATCGCCGACAGCCATGCGGCGTGGACGGATCAGTTCCGACGCTGGTTCGAGGCGCAGGGGCTCGCGCCCGAGCGTGCGGCCGTCGGGTCGCGCGCGCTCACCGACGCGTTCTTCGGCACGCAGTTCGGGTTCGTGCTCACCGACGACCGGGATGCGGCGGTCGCCGCCACCGAGCTCGCCGTCGAGGCGCTCATGACGCACCTGCTGGGGCCCGAGCCCGCCTGAGCCGGCGCCTCCACGTCGTCGCGCCCGCCCTCGATGGGGTGCGGCGAGCTGCCGCATGCGTACGGCGTCCCCCACTCTTCCGCCAGTTTTAACCGTGCGTTATGATAACTGGTGATAGGTGAGCATCCATCACCTTCGGAGGGAATCGCATCATGGCCAGCAGCACCACATCTGCGGTCCAGCACGAGCTCGCACCCGGCGTCGACGTGCGGATCGACGCACCGTCGGCGCGGGCAGGACGTCGCATCGACGCGCTGCTGGACGCCGCAGCCACGGAGGTCGCCGAGCGCGGTCGCGAGGCGCTGACGACCGCGGAGGTCGCCGCGCGCGCGGAGGTGTCGATCGGCACGGTCTACCGCTACTTCCCCGACCGCACGGCGCTGCTCGAGGGCCTCGGCGCCCGCGCGCGCAACCGCGTGCAGCGTCACCTCGTCGAGGTGCTCGCCATCGCCCCACCCGGCGAGGAGACCGTCGCCCGCGCCCTCGTCTGGGCCATCCGCGCCTCCCGCGACGCCGAGCCCTCGTACCTCGCGCTCGGCATCGGCGAGCGCGTCGACCCGCTCGGTGCCGATGGCGTGGACGCTGCCTGGATCGAGGCCACCGCCCCCGCCGCGACCGCGCTCGGCGCGCTCGGCGTGAGCGAGTCGCGCGCCCGGCGCTCGTGCGTGCGCGCCGCCATGGTCGCCGACGCCATGCTGCGCAGCCCCGACGACGTCGACCAGCGCACGCTCGACGCCCTCGTGGCCGAGACCATGCGGCGCAGCCTCGCGAGCGTCGCGGCGGCCGACGCCGCCTGACCTGCGCTCCGCCTCAGCGGGCGGTGTGCGCCACGAGCGCGTCGACGAACGCCGGCCAGCTGCGCTCGAGCACCTCGTGACCGCTGCCCGGCAGCACGACGAGCGTCGATCCCGGCATCGCCGCCTGCAGCGCACGCCCGTGCGCGAGCGGGAAGACCGGGTCGCGTTCTCCGTGCACGACGAGCGCCGGCATGCGCACCTCCGCGAACCCGCCGCCGACCGGCGCGTCGAACGTCATGGCGAAGTGGTTCGTCGTCGCGGCGCGCAGGTCGCGCGTGCGGGCGACGTCGGCGGCGGCGAGCGTGCGCGTCGCCTGCTCGTCGAAGCCCGGATCGTCGCCGACGTACGCGCGGATGCTCGCGACCAGCAGGTCGACGGCACCCTCGGGGTCGGCGGGATCCATCTCGCCCTGCGGCGACGCGGCACGGAAGGCGTCCGTCGGCGGCGGCAGGTCGTCGTCGCCCGTCGTCGTCGACACGAACGTGACCGTGGCCACGCGAGACGCGTGGTCGACGGCGAGCATGAGCGCCACGCCACCCGACATCGACCGGCCCACGACGTGCGCGCGCTCGACGCCGAGCGCGTCGAGGATCGCGACGGCGTCGCGTGCGAGGTCGCTCATGGCGTAGCCGGGGTCGCCGAGCGGGAAGGTCGTCGACAGCCCCGTGTCGCGCTGGTCGCAGCGCACGACGTGGCGACCCGCGGCGGCGATCCGGGCGCACAGCGCCGCCTCCCACCACAGCATCGAGGCACTCGCGCCATGGATGAGCAGGATCGTCGGGTCGGCCGGATCGCCGAACGTCTCGACGGCGAGCTCGACGTCGCCCGCGCGCACGACGAGGCTCGTCATGCGACGACGGTAGGCCCGCCGGAGCCTGCCGTCCAGGGGGTGCGGGGGCAGGATGGTCGCGTGAGCGACGAGCGACCGACCGGCTGGACGACCACCGCGACCCGCGAGGTGTACGCGAACCGGTGGCTGCGCCTGCGCGAGGACGAGGTCGTGCGGCCCGACGGCGGCACGGGCATCTACGGCGTCGTCGAGGTCGCGAACCCGGCGGTGTTCGTCGTCGCGATGACCGACGCCGACGAGGTCGTGCTCGTCGACCTCTACCGCTACACGACGGGTCGCTGGTCGACCGAGGTGCCCGCGGGGTCGACCGACGGCGAGGATGCGCTGGTCGCCGCCCGCCGCGAGCTCGCCGAGGAGACGGGCCTCGCCGCCGACGAGTGGGTCGAGGTCGGCGCGATGTCGTCGCTCAACGGCATCTGCGACGCCCCCGAGCACGTCTTCCTCGCGCGCGGTCTGCATCCCGTCGCCGCCGACGTCGAGGCGACGGCCGCGACGCAGGCCGAGGAGGGCATCGCCGGGGTGCGCCGCGTGCCGTTCGGGGAGGTGCTCGCGATGGTCGGCCGCGGCGAGATCAGCGACGCCGAGACGATGGCGGCGATGCTGCACGTCGCCGTGCACCTCGGCCGCGTCGGCTAGGTCGTCGCGAGCGGGTTGCGCTGCAGGTCCTGCGCGAGCATCACGAGGATGCCGCTCGGCCCGCGCAGGTAGGTCAGCAGGTACACGTCCTCGTAGTTGGCGACGCCGCGCAGCGGATGCGCGTCGTGCCGCGCCGCGATGGCGAGGGCGGCGTCGAGGTCGTCGACCTGGAAGGCGACGCGATGCATGCCGATCGTGTTCGCCTGCGCCGGCTCGACCTCGATGCCGGCGGGGTGGATGGGCTCGAACAGCTCGAGCGCGCCCTGCCCGTCGGGCGTCTGCAGCACCGCGATGCGCGCGTGGTTGCCGTCGAGGCCCACGGCGGTGTCGGCCCAGTCGCCGCTGACCTCGTCGCGGCCCTGCAGCGTCATGCCGAGGTCGGTGAAGAAGGCGATGGTGGCGTCGAGGTCGCGCACGGCGATGCCGACGTTGACGAGGCGGAGGTCCATGTCGGCGACGGTAGCCCCGCCCCGGCTGGGCCGCCACCCGCGTCCCGCTCCCTGAGGTGCGAGCGAAGCGAGCCTCGAAGGGTGCACCGCGAGCGACGCCCCGCCAGGATGGAGCCGATGAGCGACGACGCCTACTTCCTGCCCGCGGGCACCCACGACGGCGCGGAGGTGCTGCAGCCCACGGCGCACACCGGTAGCCCGTGGAGCGCGGGCATCCAGCACGGCGGCCCCGTCGCGGGGCTGCTGTGGCGGGCGTGCGAGCAGGCGCCGGGCGCCGAGGGGTGGATGCTCACGCGGCTCGCGGTCGAGCTGCTCGGTCCCGTGACGCTCGACGAGGTCGCGGTGCGCGCCGAGGTCGTGCGCTCGGGCCGCTCGGCCGACCTCGTCGAGGCGGAGGTGCTGCAGCGCGGTCCCGGCGGCGCGTGGCGACCCGCGGCACGTGCGCGCGGCTGGCGGATGCGCACGGCCGACACCGCATCCGTCGCCTACCGCGCCGGGCAGCGGTTCGCGCTGCCGCCCGAGGGCGCGCCCACGCTGCACGACGCCCCGGTGCCGCCGCTGTGGCTCGAGGGCTTCGTGGGCTCGCTCGACTGGCGCTTCGCGTCGACGTTCGGCGAGCGCGGCGCGCCGACGGTCGCGTGGGCGCGGCTGCGGATGCCGTTCGTCGCGGGCGAGGAGCCGAGCGCGTCGCTGCGGGCGATCCTGCCGATCGATGCGGCGAACGGCGTCGGCGCGCGCCTGGACACGCGGTCGTGGACCTTCATCAACACGGAGCTCGCCATCCACCTGTTCGAGCGTCCGACGGGCGAGTGGACGGGCATCGAGGCGGAGTCGTCGATCGGCTCGGCGGGCGTCGGCCTGAGCCAGGCGGTCGTGCACGACGAGCACGGCCCCGTCGGCCGCATCGCCCAGTCCCTCCTCGTCTCGCCTCTCGACCCAAGGAATTGAGGTTCTCGGCCACTTTTGATGTCAAAAGCGGCCGAAGACCTCAATTCCTCGAGTGGACTGGGATGCGCAGGCCACCCAGGACCACTCCGCGCCGAGTGGCCTGGAGCGACCCGCGTAGCGTCCAGCCCCATGAGTGAAGTTCAGGTTCCCGCACGCGCGACGGACGGCGTGAAGCGCGGCCTCGCAGAGATGCTGAAGGGCGGCGTCATCATGGACGTCGTCACCCCCGAGCAGGCGCGCATCGCCGAGGACGCCGGCGCCGTCGCCGTCATGGCGCTCGAGCGCGTGCCCGCCGACATCCGCGCGCAGGGCGGGGTCGCCCGCATGTCCGACCCCGACCTCATCGACGCCATCAAGGCCGAGGTCTCGATCCCCGTCATGGCGAAGGCGCGCATCGGCCACTTCGTCGAGGCGCAGGTGCTGCAGGCGCTCGAGGTCGACTACGTCGACGAGTCCGAGGTGCTGAGCCCCGCCGACTACGTCAACCACATCGACAAGTGGGGCTTCGACGTGCCGTTCGTGTGCGGGGCGACGAACCTGGGCGAGGCGCTGCGCCGCATCACCGAGGGTGCGGCGATGATCCGCTCGAAGGGCGAGGCCGGCACGGGCGACGTCTCGGAGGCGACGAAGCACATCCGCACGATCAACAAGGAGATCCGCGCGCTCGCGTCGCTCTCGAAGGACGAGCTGTACGTCGCGGCGAAGGACCTGCAGGCGCCGTACGCGCTCGTCGAGGAGGTCGCCCGCGAGGGCCGACTGCCCGTCGTGCTCTTCGTCGCCGGCGGCGTCGCCACGCCCGCGGATGCGGCGATGATGATGCAGCTCGGCGCCGACGGCGTCTTCGTGGGCTCGGGCATCTTCAAGTCGGGCAACCCCGTCGAGCGCGCCGCCGCCATCGTGAAGGCGACGGCGCAGTTCGACGACGCGCTCGCGATCGCCGAGGCGTCGCGCGGCCTCGGCGAGGCCATGGTCGGCATCAACGTCGCCGACCTCCCCGCACCGCATCGCCTCTCCGAGCGCGGCTGGTGACGCGCGTCGGCGTGCTCGCGCTGCAGGGCGACGTGCGCGAGCACCTCGCCGTGCTGCACGGGCTCGGCGCCGACGCCGCCCCCATCCGCTCGGCCGCGCAGCTCGAGGGCGTGGATGCGCTCGTCATCCCCGGCGGGGAGTCGTCGGTCATCGACCGGCTCACCCGCATCCTCGGGCTGCGCGAGCCGCTGCGGCAGCGGATCGCCGACGGGATGCCCGTGCTCGGCACGTGCGCGGGGCTCATCCTGCTCGCCGACCGCATCCTCGACGCCGCGCCCGGGCAGCAGACGCTCGGCGGCCTCGACGTGACGGTGCGCCGCAACGCGTACGGCAGCCAGGTCGACTCGTTCGAGTCGTCGGTGGCGATGCCGGCGATCGGCGACGTGCCGGTCGCGGCGTCGTTCATCCGCGCGCCCGTCGTCGAGCAGGTCGGCGACGACGTGACGGTGCTCGGCGAGCACGAGGGCCGCATCGTGGCCGTCGAGCAGGGCGCGCTGCTGGGCGTCTCGTTCCACCCGGAGCTCGTCGGCGACGACCGCGTGCACCGGCGGTTGCTCGCGCGCGTGGGCTGAGGGCGGCTCGGCGCCGGACGCAACCGCGATACCCTGGGATGCGGTGAGCACGATCGAGCAGCAGGGCGACCACACGTCGCCGACGCCGAGCGAGCGACCCGTCTGGCAGCTGCCCGCGGCGCGTGCCGTGCCGGCGGTCGCCGTGGGCGTGGCCGTGACGTTCCTGCAGTCGCACGACGCGCTCGTCGGTCTCGTCGCCTTCGCGGTCGTCGCGCTCGGCACCGGCGCTGCGCTGCTCGCGCTGCGCGGCGCCGTCTACGCCGAGGTCGCGCGCTTCCCGCGCGTCGCCGGCATCGCAGGCCTCGTCGCGGGCGTCGTCGCCATCGCGCTCGCGATCGCCGCGCCGAGCGGCCTCGCGCTCAAGGTCGTCGTCGCCGCCTGGGCGATCGTCGCTGCGGCCGTCGAGGGCTGGGCCTGGTTCCGCCTGCGCGCCACGACCGACCCGAAGGCGCGCCGCATCGCCGCCGACTGGCGCTTCGTCGCCGCGTTCACGCTCGTCGCCGCCATCGTCTTCGCCTGCATGCCGAGCCACGACGTCGTGCTCGTGGGCCTCGTGGGCGCGTACGCGGTCATCGTCGGCGTCTTCCACGGCATCGCCGCCTACTCGGCGCGCGCCGCGGCGAAGGATGCACGGGAGGCGACGGCATGAAGCCCTCGCGTCGCGACCGCCTCAAGCCGGTCGAGTACCTCGCCTTCGCGGGCGGCATCGGCATCTTCTCGGCGCTCGTGGTGCTGCTCGTCATCCGCGAGCCCATCCACGCGCTCATCATCGGCGGCGTCGCGTTCATCGTGTCGCTCGTCGTCATCGCCACGCTCACGCTCGTCGCGAATCCTCCGACGCCCGAGGAGCGCGACGACCACGACGAGCCCCGCGGGCACTGACGCCATGACGATGGCGGGCGGGCGGATGCGGCTGCTCGCCGCATGCGCGCTGGCCGGCACGGCCCTCCTCGCGGGCTGCCAGTCCGTCGGCGTCGCCGACCCGGCCACGGGGACCGCACCCGACGGCCCGTACCTGCAGACCGCCGACGCGATCTTCGACCCCGTCGCCGACGACGTCGCGGGCACCGAGGCGTGCGACGGCGTCGCCGGCCGCGAGGCGCTCGAGGTCTTCGACCGCGTCGCGTGGCCCGAGCTCGACGTCGCGGCGGGTGAGGCGACGCTCACGTGCGGCAATGCGAACGGCGCGGGCTGGCGCCACATCGCCGACGGCCACACGGGCGACTTCGGCGAGCTCGCCGACGAGGTCGGCTCGTCGTGGGAGGACGTCGCGTGGTTCGCGATCGACCAGGCGCTCGAGGCGCCGACGAGCGTCGAGGAGTACCGCGACGACATCGTGAACTACGACGTGCGCGTCGAGCTCGTGGGCGACACGGGCGACGTCGAACGTGCATGGATCGTCACGGTGGGCTACGGTCTCTCGTCGAGCAGCATCATCACGTCCTTCCCCGATGAGGTGGATCCTTGACCCTTCCCGACCTGGTCTCCGCGACCTGGCTCCAGCACCACCTCGACGACGAGCGGCTCGTGGTGGTCGACGCGTCGGTGGGCGCGTTCCGTGGCGCCGACGGCATCCCGGGCGCGCTGCGCTTCGACCTCGACGGCGTCATGTCGCGCCACGACACCGATGGCGTGCACGACATGCTCGACCCGGTCGAGTTCGAGCAGCGGCTGCGCGACCTCGGCGTCCGCGACGGCGACCGCGTCGTCGCCTACGACGCGCAGGGCATCTTCTCGAGCGCGCGAGCGTGGTGGATGCTCGAGGCCGCAGGCGTCGAGGCTGCGGTGCTCGACGGCGGGCTGCCAGGATGGGTGGACGCCGGCGGCGAGACGCAGGCGACGCGCGAGCGCGCCGACGTGCCGGGCGACGTGACGGTGCGGTGGCGCGACGACGCGTTCGTCGGTGCCGACGTCGTGGCTCGTGCGATCGCCTCCGACGAGGCCGTCGTGCTCGACGCGCGCTCGTTCGAGCGCTTCGCGGGCATCGCACGCGAGCCTCGCAAGGGTCTGCGCGGCGGGCACATCCCCGGCTCGGTGTCGCTGCCGTACGAGGCGCTCGAGTGCGACGGCCGCCTGCAGGAGGTCGGCAGCCTCGCCGACCGCATCGACGAGGCCGCGGGCGACGCGCCCATCATCACGACGTGCGGCTCGGGCGTCACCGCCTGCATCGTCGCGCTCGCGGCGACGCTCGCGGGCCGCGACGACGTGCGCGTCTACGACGGCTCGTGGTCGGAGTGGGGCCGCCCCGAGTCGGGCCGCCCGGTCGCCGTCGGCGACTGACGCGCGTCCTGCGTCAGCGCTCGTCGACGTCGCGGGCCGGCGCGCACGTCGTCGCGGGTCGAGCTCGCGACGTCGACGATCGACGGTGGTCGTGGCGTCGCCGACGCTCAGGAGGTCATCTGATCCGAGACGGCGTACGCCCAGGCGACCGGGTCATGGGGCTTGCCGAAGCCGTCGTCCTCGAGCAGCTGACGCGACCACGCCTCCCGGATCGAGTGCACCTGCGGATCGTCGAGCTGCAGCTGTCCCCGCACGATCTCCTGCCACGACGCGTCCTCGGGCGCCGAGAAGGTACCGCGGAGTCGCGGCTCGAGCGCGGCCATGCCCTGCGCCGTCGCGGGGTCGAGGGCGCCGATGAGGTCGAGGACGTAGGCGTCCACCAGCCTGAGGAAGGGCTTGCCCTCGTAGCGATCGGTCATGGTCATGCGCTCCCCTGGTCGTCGGTCGGCTCGTCCTGCGGCGGCGCTCCGCGGAACGCATCCGTCATGCCCCGCGCCCAGGCGTGGGGATCGTGCGGCTGCCCGAGCTCATCGTCGAGCGCCAGCTGCTCCTCGTAGGCCCGCCGGATCGTCGTGACGTCGAGCGTGGTGAGGGCGAGCCGTCGCTCGATGAGTTGATCCCACGTTCCGCGATCGGCGTCGAACGCGAGCTGCAGCCGTCCGGTGTGGCTCTCGGCCTGGCGCGCGGACTCGGGATCGAGGAGACCGATGAGATGCAGGAAGTAGGCGTCGAGCAGACGTGCCTCGATGTGCGCGATCTCGGCGGGGATCTCGCTCATTCCAGGGTCCAGGGCCGCGCGAGCGCGGTCTCGACGTCGCCGGACATGACTTCGGTGAGGATCGTGAGCATCTCGTCGCGCGACACTCCGTAGAGGACATGCTGCGGTTCGTGCGGCTGTGCTGCGTGGTCGAGCACGACCGTGCCCGAGGCGTACGCCGATGCGCTCCACCCGTACGGGTCGCCCGCGGCGACCTCGAGCTCCTCGTCGTTCGCGTCGTCGAGCTCGGCGAGCAGTGCGGGGAGATCCTCGATGCCGGCGGGGTCGGACGATCCGTCGAGGTGCGTCACATGCATGGTCGCACCCTACCGGCGCGCACCGTTCGGCACCGCCCACTCGGCGTACCCGCCCATGGGGCCGCCGTTCGGGCCGATCCGCGGGTGCAGCACGTCCTGGAAGATGCTGCCCGGCTCGTGCTGCCATCGGGGTACGAGCTGCATCACGCCACCCTCCCCGTCGGCCTGCGAGGTCAGGGCGTGCTGCCACGTCCAACCGTCGGGCGAGGTCCGCGGGAAGGCGCCCTGCGCCCCGGGTGACACGTTCCCGAACGTGCCCGGCTGCATCGACTCGATCGCGTCCATGTAGTCGGGGTCCGCGAGCATGTCGTTGTAGAGGCTCTCGTTCGCCAGCTGGAAGTGCCGCGGACGGCTCGTGCCCCACTCGCCGCGGGGCAGCTGCATCTGGTGCGCGACCGAGTACTGGTTGCCCGTGGGGCCGATGTCGGGCCTCGCATTGCCCGTGCCGCCGTTCTGCCGGTCGATGCGCCGGAGCAGGGCGATGTCATCGGCGGACTTGATGCCCATGCGGGCGAAGATGTCGCTCAGCGCCTCTCCCGCCTCGGCCATCTGCCGTGCGATGGGATCCTTGATGCGGCGAACGAGCTGTCCGATGGTTGCCATGGTCTACTCCGCGGTCGACATCTGCAGGGACTGGAACTGGGCGATGAAGTCTCCGGTGATCGTCTGCTGCTCGTGCGCGTTCGTCTGCAGGTCGCCGGAGGCCGTCTCGAGGGCAGCGAGATCGATCTTGACGCCCTCGACCTCGGAGACCACGCCCTGCACGACCTCCGCCTCGGCGATCATGCTGATCAGCTGCGTACCGGCCCCCATGAGCGGCTCCTCGATCATCTCGAAGATCTGGATCATGGCCTGCTCGATGATCACGTTCGTCGCGAACTTCAGCGCCTGCTTGCGCGCCAGGAAGATCGCGGTCTGCGCGGCGAGGCTGGCGCCGAACGTGAAGGCCGCGGCGGCGATGGCGGTCGCGATCTGCGCTGCCGTGAGCACCAGCTCGGCGATGACCTTCAGCTTGAGTCCGACGACGACGTCGGCGAACACGTCCATGCCTGTCGCAGCGGGGTCGATCAGCTGCACGAAGCCCTGGATGTTCGACGAGCGCGTCTCGTCCCAGCTCTTGACGAAGGCGTCGCCACCCTGGGCCTTGTACGCGGGGGCGATCTGGGAGTGCACGATCTGGTCGGCGCGCTCGACGGCGGCGGAGATGTCCTCGCCGTACTGGCGCAGCATCGCCGCACCACGCTGGACCTCGTCCTCGTCGATCTCGGGCCACTCGAAGTCGAGCATCTGCAGCACCCACGCGAGCTCGTGGGGAAGATTGATCGCCACTGTCAGCCTCCTCGGTCATCCACGAACGTAGGACGGCCCGCTGGACGGCGCCATGGGGAGAACTGCCCAAGTCCGGTGCTGGGAGGGATCCGTCGGCCCCGCCCGGCTGCAGGAGAGCCTCCAGCCGGCGGAGATATCGTGGGCGCATGGATGGCGCTTGGCGCGAGGACGTGCTGGGCGACGGGTTCCACCAGCGCACCCTCCCGCTGACGCCCGACGACGAGGGCGACGTCGTCGCGACCCTCGTGCGGGCGCTGCCCACGCGCCGCCGCTTCTGGCAGGCGGAGCGCGACCTCGAGGACGTCGACGTGCTCTACGTGCACGGCTGGTCCGACTACTTCTTCCAACGGCGCCTCGCCCGCGTCTTCACCGACCGGGGTGCGCGCTTCTTCGCGCTCGACCTGCGCAAGTACGGCCGCAGCATCCGCCCCAGCCAGACGCTCGGCTTCGTCGCCGACCTCGCGACGTACGACGAGGACATCGACGCGGCGCTCGCGGCGATGCGCGAGGGCGGCGCTGGCGAGGGGCGCAGGCTCGTGCTCGCCGGCCATTCGACGGGCGGCCTCACGCTCACCCTGTGGGCGCATCGGCATCCGGGGGAGGCGAGCGCGCTCATCCTCAACGCCCCGTGGCTCGAGCTGCAGTTCGGCGCCCGCTCGCGCGCGGCGCTCATGCCCGTCGCCGACCTGCGCGCGCGCATCTCGCCGCTCGCGCCGGCGCCGCAGATCGACCTCGGCTTCTACGCGCGGGCGCAGCGCGAGACGTTCGACGACGACGACCCGTACGAGGTCGACCATGCGTGGCGGCCCGAGATCGCGATGACGGCGCACGCCGGCTGGATCCGCGCGATCCTCGCCGGGCACGCGCAGGTCGCGGCGGGCCTGCGCATCGACGTGCCGGTGCTCGTCATGCTGTCGACGCGATCGATCCTGCCGACCCGATGGTCGGACGACCTCACGCGCGTCGACACCGTCCTCACCGTCGATCAGGTCGCCCGCGCCGCGCTGCACCTCGGCTCGTCGGTGACGATCGAGCGCATCGACGGCGCGCTGCACGACGTCTTCCTGTCGCGGCGCGAGGCGCGGGCGGATGCGTACGCGCGGCTCGAGCGCTGGATCGACGGCATGCTCGCGCTGCGCTGAGCGCGACGACCCGCGTCAGGCGCGGTCGGCCCGCGCCTCCAGCCGCTGCGCGAGCGCGATCGGCACGATCGACACGACGACGAGCACGACGGCGACGACGTTGACGATGGGCGCCTGGCCCGGCCGGAACATGTTCTGGAAGATCCAGATCGGCAGGGTCGTGACGCCGGGCCCGGCGGTGAACTGCGTGACGATGATCTCGTCGAACGACAGGCCGAACGCGAGCAGCGCCCCTGCGAACAGGGCCGAGCGCAGCTGCGGAAGCGTCACGAGCCGGAAGGTCGTGAAGCGGTCGGCGCCGAGGTCGGCGGACGCATCGACGAGGTTGCCGTTGAGCCGCCGCAGGCGCGCGAACGCGTTGTTGTAGACCGTGACGATGCAGAACGTCGCGTGGCTGACGATGAGCGTGCCGAGGCCCAGCGTGAGCCCGAGGCCCGTGCGGAAGAGGTTGTTCAGCACGATGCCCGTCACGATGCCCGGCAGGGCGATCGGCAGCACGATGAGCAGGTTCACCGCCTCCTTGCCGAAGAACTCGAACCGGTCGAGCGCGAGCGCGCACACCGTGCCGAGCACGAGCGCGATCGCCGTCGCGCATGCGGCGACGAGCACCGACGTGCCCACCGCCTCCCACGCCCCGGCGTTCGCGGCGGCGCGACCCCACCACTCCAACGTGAACGAGCGCGGCGGCCACGCGAGCGCCTGGCTCGTCGAGAACGCGTTCACGAGCACGACGCCGAGCGGCACGTAGACGAACGCGAGCGCGAGCGCGACGATCGCGACGAACGTCGCGCGCACGGGCTTCGAGATGCGCATGGAGGCTCCTAGAGGTTCCGCAGCGCGCCCGTGCGGCGCACGGCGAGCAGGAAGAGCAGGATGACGGCGATCGGCACGAGCGCGACGGCCGCGGCCATCGGCACGTTGCCGGCGACGCCGACGTTGTCGTAGATGAGGGTGCCGAGGAACTGCGTCGACCCGCCGACGATGCGCACGGCGATGTAGTCGCCGAGCGTGAGCGAGAACGAGAAGATCGCGCCCGCGATGATCGCCGGGTACATGAGCGGCAGCACGACGGCCGAGAAGGTGCGCAGGTTGCGGGCGCCGAGGTCGCTCGACGCCTCGACGAGCGAGTCGGGCACGCGCTCGAAGCCGGCGTAGATCGGCATGACGACGTACGGCAGCCAGATGTAGGCGAGCGTGATGATCGTCGCCGCCTCGCCGAAGCCGGGGGAGATGCCGATCGACGAGAGCAGGCCGCCCTCGATGAAGATCGAGCGCCACGCGTACGCCTTCACGAGGTACGACGCCCACAGCGGCATGAGGAACGCGATCACGAGCGCCGCGCGAGCTCGCGGCCCGAAGACCTTCGCCATGGCGTAGCCGACCGGCAGGGCGATCGCGACGTCGATGAGCGTCACGAGCAGCGCCGCCCCGAGCGTGCGGAACGTCACGGCTCGGTACAGGTCCTGCGTCACGATGCGCGCGAGGTTGTCGAGCGTCCACTCCGTGCGGACCTCGTTCGTGAACGAGTCCGTCTGCCACAGGGCCGTGACGAGCAGGAACCCCAGGCTCACGACGTAGACGACGACGAGCCAGCCCAGCGGCAGGCCCAGCAGCGAGGCGAGCCCGACCCGCGGATGCCGGTCGAGCGCGCGCGACGCCCGCCGCACCCCCGTCTCGGGGGGTGCGGCGAGCGTCTGAGCGGATGCGGTCATGCGACTGCGGTGCGCGGATCCGTGGGCGTCAGCCCTGGATCTGCTGCCACGCCTCGGTCCAGGCCGCGTAGTCGGTGCACTCCACGTCGGTGCGGCCGTCGAGGCACTCGGCGATCGGCGTCGTCCAGTACCAGATCTGCGACGCGTACTCCTCGTCGCCCGCGTGGTACGCCTCGCAGTGACCCTCGCTCGCGAAGTCGCACGCCTCGATGTTGTTCGGGGCCTCGCCGAAGTACTCCGTCGCCATCGCGTTGCCCTCGGGGCTCGCGATCCAGTCGAGCCACGCGTACGCGCACGCCGTCTGCTCGGTGGCCGACGAGATCATCCACGAGTCCGACCAGCCGGTCACGCCCTCCTCGGGCAGCGTCGCCGCGACGGGCGTGCCCTCCGACAGCGAGTTGATGATGACCTGCCACGTCGTGCCCGCCACCATCGAGCCGGCCTCGAGGCCCTGCACCTCGATGAGGTAGTCGCTCCAGTACTCGCCGATGTGCTCGCGCTGCACCGTGAGCAGGTCGACGGCGGCAGCGAGCTGCTCCTCGTCGAGCGAGTACGGGTTCTCGATGCCGAGGTCGGGCTCGGTCGCCATGAGGTACATCGCGGCGTCGGCGATGTAGATGGGCGAGTCGTAGGCGGTGATGCCGCCCGTGTTGGCCGCCGCATCCTCGAACACGACCGACCACGAGGTGGGCGCCTCGGGGAAGACGTCGGTGTTGTAGGCGAGCAGGTTGGCGCCGTAGCCGTGCGGGATGCCGTAGACGGCCCCGTCGACCGAGTTCCACTCCTGCTCCTTGAGGAAGTCGAAGATGGCGTCGTACGACTCGAGCAGGTCGGTGTTGAGCTCCTGCACCGTCTCCGACGCGATGAGGCGCAGCGTGAGGTCGCCCGAGGCGGCGACGACGTCGAAGCCGCCGTCGCCCATGAGGTTGAACGCCTCGTCGCTCGTGCCGTACGTCTGCGACGTCACCGAGCAGCCCGTGGCCTCCTCGAACGGCGTGACCCAGTCGACGGCGGGGTCGTTCGTGCCGTCCTCGACGTAGCCGGGCCACGCGAGGATCGAGACCGAGCCGCCGTCGGTGTCGCCGAGCTCGGTCGCGGGGCCGGTCGCCGCGCTGCCGCCACCGGAGGTGCCGCAGGCGCTGAGCGCGAGGGCGGCGACGCCGAGCCCGGCGCCGATCGCTGCGGTGCGCCGTCTGCGCATGGTGGGTGCCTGCATGATGACTCCTTGCTGTGGGTGGGGGCTCAGGCGGATGCCGTCGCCGGGGAGGGGGACTGGTCGTCGGTGGTCGTGGGCGCCGCGGGCTCCGGCTCGACGAGGTCGCGCACGTCGGCGTCGGCCCAGGCGAGGCGCACGCGGTCGCCGCGGCCGACGCTCGCGTGGCCCGACGACGACTGCTCGAGCACCGTCATGCGCATGCCCGCATCCGTGTCGACGACGCAGCGCACGATCGCACCGGCGTAGATGACCTCGGCGACGGTGCCCGCCAGGCCGTCGCCGGTCTCGCCGCGGTGGATCTGCAGCTTCTCGGGGCGGATGGCGTGGATGCCGCCGTGGCCGAGCAGCGCGCGCGACTGCGCGTCGTCGAAGAGGTTGGAGGTGCCGACGAACGTCGCGACGAACGGCGTCGCGGGGCGCTCGTAGACCTCGGCGGCCGCGCCGACCTGCTGGATGCGCCCGGCGTCGAACACGGCGATGCGGTCGGAGAGCGTGAGCGCCTCGTCCTGGTCGTGCGTCACGAAGACGAACGTGATGCCGAGGTCGCGCTGCAGCTGCTTGAGCTCGACCTGCATCTGCTCGCGCAGCTTGAGGTCGAGGGCGCCGAGCGGCTCGTCGAGCAGCAGCGCTCGCGGCTCGACGACGATGGCGCGGGCGAGGGCGACGCGCTGGCGCTGGCCGCCGGAGAGCTGGCTCGGGCGCCGCCGCGCGAAGTCGCCCAGGCGCATGCGCTCGAGCGCCTCGGTCGCGCGGCGGGTGCGCTCGGCCCTGCCGATGCCGCGCACGCGCAGGCCGTACGCGACGTTGTCGAGCACGCTCATGTGCGGGAAGAGCGCGTAGTCCTGGAAGACCGTGTTGACGGGCCGGTCGTAGGGAGCGTCGGCCGAGACGTCCTTGCCGAAGAGCTCGACGGCGCCCGCCGTGGGGGTCTCGAAGCCGGCGATGAGTCGCAGCACCGTCGTCTTGCCAGAGCCGGAGGGCCCGAGCATCGAGAAGAACTCGCCCTCGGCGATGTCGAGGTCGATGCCGTCGACGGCGATGACGGGTCCGAACTCGCGGCGGAGTCCGCTGAGGCGGATGGCCGGGTCGTGCGCTGCTGCCACGCGTGCTCCCTTGGCTGTGCGGATGCTGTGACGTGCGCACCATAAAACCTCTGTTTCCGAAGGTTTGGAAGTCGGCGGTGTTACGGTTGCGTCACGAATCCGAGACGGGGGACCCGGTTGGAGCAACCTGCGACGCTCGCGCGCTCCGCCGTCTTCGCGCCCATCGACGAGGTCGGTCGCACCGAGGCCGTCACGGCCCGCCTCGAGGAGGCGATCGTGCTCGGCATGCTGCACCCCGGCGAGCGCCTGCCCGCGGAGTCGCGCCTCGCCGAGCGCTTCGGCGTCGCCCCCGCGACCGTGCGCGAGGCGCTCGCCGACCTGCGCGACCGCCACCTCGTGACGACGCAGCGCGGGCGCCGCGGCGGCTCGTTCGTGACGATGGACGACGCCGACCGCGTCGAGGCCGTCGAGCGGCGCATCCGCGGCCTGTCGAGCGCCGAGCTCGCCGACCTCGGCGTGCACGCCGTCGCCATCGCAGGCACCGCCGCTGCGCTCGCGGCCGAGGAGGCATCGGCGTTCGAGGCCGATGCCCTCGCGCGCGACCTCGCCGGCATCGACTTCGACGACGAGCTCACGGCCCGTCGCGGCATCGGCGGCTTCCACCTGCAGGTCGTCGCGCTCAGCCGATCCGTGCGCCTCGTGCGCGAGCAGGTGCGATTCCAGCACGCCGACGGCCCGCTGCTGTGGGCGTCGCTGCACGAGCACGGCGAGCGCGAGGCGGCGCACGCCGACGGCGAGCGGCTCGTCGCCGCGCTCCGCGACGGCGACGGCGACCGGGCGCGCGACGAGGTCGAGGCGGCATGCGATCGCGCGGTGCGATGGCTGCTCGAGGCGAAGCGGAGGCTCGCATGAGCGCGGTGGATGCGGTGCAGCAGGTCGTGGGCGAGGCCGAGGCGGTCATCGCCAGGCTGCAGGGCTCGCTGGGCGACGGCGCGGTGGCGCTCGACCCCGCGGCCGCCCTCACGGTCGTCGAGCGCGTGATGGGCGCGGAGCTCGCGGCGCGGTCGGTCGTCTTCGGCGGCGGCTTCGTCGTCGACCCGCGCCGCGTCGGCCAGCCGCTCATGGCGTGGTGGCAGGCGCTCGGCGCTGCGCGCGACGTGCGCAGACTCGATGCTGGCGCCACCGACGGCGGCTACGTGCGGTCGTACGAGGACCTCGAGTGGTACCGCGTGCCCGCCGACACAGCCGCGCCCCACATGACCGGCCCCTACGTCGACCTGCTCTGCACCGACCAGGCGACGCTCACGTTCACGGCGCCGCTCGTCGTCGACGGCGCGTTCGCGGGCGTCGTCGGCGCCGACGTCACGGTGCCCGAGTTCGAGCGCGCCATCGGCGACGCGCTGCGCGCCGCCGGTGCGGGCGCGCTCGTCGTCACGAGCGAGGGTCGGGTCGCGGCATCCACCGATCCCGGCGTGCTCGTGCAGCGCCGCCTGCGCGCCGACGTGCTCGACGGCTACGCGCTCGAGCCGGTGCCGGGTACGCAGCTCTCGGTGGCGCTCCCGCGCTGAGTCTTTGTGCCCCGATGTCGCGCATGCGACGGTGGAGGGGACGAGAGGCGCAGCATGAGCACCGACACGCAGCAGGCACCGACGGCGACGCGGAGGCTTCCGACGCGGCGGCTCGTCATCACCGGAGTCGTCATGCTGCTGGGCTACTCGTGGATCGCGCGCGGCTCGATCGGCGGAGGCGTCGGCGGCATCGCAGGCGACGGATCGTGGATCGACGGGCAGGGGCAGCCGACGACCGAGGCACCGCTCACCTACGCGATCGAGCTCGGCCCATCGCCCCTCGTCGCGCTCGTCGTGCTCGCGCTGCTCGCCCTCGCGTGGGCGACGCGCGAGGTGCGCGGACGGCTCGCGTGGCTCGCTCCCGCGTGCGAGGTCGCCGCGATCGTCGTGCCCCTGCTCGCGATCGCCGCGACGATCCTCTGGATCCGTGGATTCGGGATGGAGTGGGACGTCGGCACCCCGATCGCGCCGCCGTGGTGGTCGACCGCGACCATCACGATCGACCGCATGGAGTGACGTGGCCCCCTTCTTCCCTCCACTGCCGCCGGCGCCGCCGCAGACGCGCCCCACGCACCGCGCGACGCCCGTCTGGCTCGAGCCGCCTCGCGAGGAGCTGCCCGTCGCGCTGCCGGTCCTGCGTCTGCTCGGCCGGTCGGAGCACGCGGCGATCCACCTCGTGCGCGTCGACGTGCACCGCGAGGGCCTCGCGTTCGCGATGCGGCTCGACGTGCGAGGCGACGACGACGTCCTGCATCGGCTCGGGCGGCTCGTGCAGCCCTTCCGGTTCGGCGTCACGCTCGCCGACGGCACGTCGTCCATCGCGGCGGGCGGCGGCGACTGGCACATGACCCTCGGCGATGAGCCGCCCGAGTCGCCGCACCTGATGCTGCGGAGCCATGGCGGCAGCGGCGACGGCAGCAGCGTCGTGCACCGGCACAGCGCCTGGCTGTGGCCGACGCCGCCCTCCGGTGCGCTGACGGTCCACGTCGAGGCCGCGATCGTCGGCATCGCCGAGACGTCGACGACGATCGACCTCGCGCTCGACGGCGTCGCCGACGGCGCGCTCGACGTGTGGAACGAGCGTCAGCGCTCCGAGCGCAGCACGCCGTAGACGAGCGCGTCGTGCACGCCGCCCGACCAGCGGCGGGCCTGCCGCATCCGCGCCTCGAGCGTGAAGCCCGCCGCCTCGGCGGCGCGCTGCATGCCCACGTTGCCCGAGTACGTCGCGAGGTCGAGGCGCAGCGCGTCGGTGACGGCGAAGAGGTGGTCGGTCCACAGCGCGAGCGCCTCGCGGCCGATGCCGCGGCCGCGCTTGCGCTCGTCGTACAGCACGATGCCGATGCGACGCCAGTCGGTCTCGCGGCTCTCCCACGACCACGAGACGCAGCCGAGCACGGCATCCGTCTGCGGATCCGCGATCGCGAGCGACGCGCGGGGCATGGGCACCTGGTCGGCGGGCATCGCCGCCAGGGCGAGGTAGCCGTCGCGCACGCGCGTCATGTCCTCGGGCGTCGGCCGCCCGAGGTAGGGGCCGTTCGTGTCGTGCCACGACGCACGCGGGTCGAGCAGCGCCCGCAGCGGCTCGGCGTCGCCGAGCGCCCAGTCGCGCAGCACGCAGCGCTCGCCGACGATGCGCAGGCGCTCCGCCCGCTCGCGACGCGTCACCACGCGGGGCCTACGGGGCGAGGTCGGTGAGCTCCGGCGCGAGGCCGATGTACGAGTGCGGCGTGAGGGCCTTCAGGCGCTCCTTCGCCGCATCCGAGATGTCGAGGCCGTCGACGAACGCCGCGAGCTCGGCCTGGCCGACGCGGTGACCGCGCGTGAGGCCCTTGAGCTGCGCGTAGGGGTCCTCGATCGACGACGTGCCTGCGAGCACCTCGGCGCGGATGACGGTCTGGATCGCCTCGGCGAGCACCTCCCAGTTGCCGTCGAGGTCGGCTGCGAGCCGCGTCTCGGACACGGCGATCTCGCCGAGGCCCTTGCGCAGGTTGTCGAGCGCGAGCAGCGAGTGGCCGATGGCGACGCCCACGTTGCGCTGCGTCGACGAGTCGGTGAGGTCGCGCTGCAGGCGGCTCGTGACGAGCGTCGCCGCGAGCGACTCGAGCAGCGCGCTCGCAATCTCGAGGTTCGACTCCGCGTTCTCGAAGCGGATGGGGTTGATCTTGTGCGGCATCGTCGACGAGCCGGTCGCACCCTCGACGGGGATCTGCGTGAAGTAGCCCATCATGATGTAAGTCCACACGTCGGTGGCGAGGTTGTGCAGGATGCGGCCCGCGTGGCTGACGCGCTGGAACAGCTCCGCCTGCCAGTCGTGGCTCTCGATCTGCGTCGTCAGCGGGTTCCACGTCAGGCCGAGGCCCGCGACGAACTCCTTGGCGAGGTTCGGCCAGTCGGCCTGCGGGTCGGCGACGACGTGCGCCGAGAACGTGCCCGTGGCGCCGGCGAACTTGCCCAGCACCTCGACGTCCTCGATCTGGCCCGCGACGCGCTCGAGACGCCACGCGAACACGGCCATCTCCTTGCCGAGCGTCGTCGGCGTCGCCGGCTGGCCGTGCGTGTGGGCGAGCATGGGCAGGTCGCGGTGCTCGACGGCGAGGCCCGACAGGCGGCCGATCACCTCGCGCAGCGCCGGCATCCACACCTCGTGCACGGCGTCGCGGATCGTGAGCGCGTACGAGAGGTTGTTGACGTCCTCGCTCGTGCAGGCGATGTGCGTCGCCTCCGCGAGGGCGTCGAGGCCCTGGGTGGCGAGGCGGTCGCGCACGAGGTACTCGACGGCCTTCACGTCGTGGCGCGTCACGGCCTCCTTGCCGGCGAGCCAGTCGATCTCGGCCTGGCCGAAGCCCGCGGCCCACTCGCGCAGGCTCGCGGCATCCGCCTCGCTGATCGACGGCGTCGAGAACAGGCCGCGCTCGGCGCAGAAGATGAGCCACTCGACCTCGACGTGCACGCGGGCCCGGTTGAGCGCGGCCTCCGACAGGTGCTCGCCGATCGCGCCGACCTGGGTGCGGTAGCGGCCGTCGAGCGGGGAGACGGGCTGCGGGGGAAGCGTCATGACGTCCTCGGGGTCGGCCTGGGCGCGGTGCGCGCGTGGACGTGCTCCATCATCCCATCCGTGGCATCGCCGTCGCGATGCTGGCGGTCAGGGGCCGACGACCGCGCTCGCCGCCATCGGCGGCGCGGCGCCGGCGGGCTCGACGTCGACGCGGCGGCTGCCGCATCCGGCGCAGCGCACGTACCGCACGACGCCCTCGCTCGTCGCGTGCTGCGACTCCGTCGCCCAGCCGTGCTCGTGCACGGCGATCGGACGGGTCTGCGGATGCTGCTCGAGCGCGGTGGATGCCATGTGCACGAGCGTGCTGTAATGCCGTTGTGCAACTCAACCCTTACGGCGAGTACGCGGTGCAGCTCGCCGCATCGCTCGCGAACGACTGGCCCGCCGACCGCGATGGCATCGTCGCTCGCACGTACGAGCACGGCATGACCGCGGTCTACGCGCCCGCCTCGCCGACCGACCACGCGCGCACCCGCGACGTCGTCGACGCCTGGCTCGCCGTCGTCGACGCACCCACGCCCGACGCGCGCGCAGCGCTGCTCAACGCGCAGATGGCGGCGGCGACCGCCTACCCGCGCCTCACCGACCACGACGGCGACTGGCACCTCCACTACCGCGACGACGACCAGCGGCTGCCGCAGGTGCTGCGGGCCGTCATCGCCGTCGGCACCGCGCTGCACGTCACGACGAGGGGCATGCACCGCCTCGCCCGCTGCGCCGCGGGGCTCGCGCCGGGCGACGACTGCGCGAACGTCGTCGTCGACGTCACGCGCAACGGTCGCCAGCGCTACTGCTCCGTGCGGTGCGCGAACCGCGACGGCGTGCGCAGGCACCGGGCGCGCGGGCGCGCGGGCTGACGGGCGTCAGGCGCGGCGCGACGCCGCGAGCACCGGGTGGATCTGGCGGAACAGTCGTCGGCACGCCGACTCGATCTGCGCGAGCACCGCGTCGAACGTCTCGGGCTCCGAGTAGTACGGATCGGGCACGTCGAGCGTCGGCGGATCGGGCTCGAACGCCATGAGCAGTCGCACCTTCGACCGCGCCTCGTCGTCGCGCGCGAGCTGCTTCAGCACGCGCTCCTGGCCGCGATCGAGCGCGATCACGAGGTCGAAGCGGTCGAACCACTTGCGCGTGAAGTGCTTCGCGCGGTGGTCGGATGCGGGGTATCCGGAGCGCTCGAGCGCGTCGATCGTGCGCTCGTCGGCCGTCTCGCCCACGTGGTAGTCGCTCACGCCGGCGCTCGTCACGAGCACGCGATCCGCGACGCCGTGCTCCTCGGCGAGGCGTCGCAGCACCGCGGACGCCATGGGCGATCGGCAGATGTTGCCGGTGCACACGAAGCAGATGCGGAACCGGGATGCGTCGAGGAACGCGCGGTCCATGGTCACGGTGCTCATCATGGCAAGGATCCTCCACAGGCGGGAGTGCGGGGCATCCATCCACAGGCGGCGTGCAGGCGGGGTCGTCGCGACGGGGGCCGGGTGCAGGGTGCCTGCCATGCAGATCCCGCTCACGCCAGACGACGACCCCACCATCGCGATCGTGCGCGCTGCCGCGCGGGCGTCGCTGCGCGACCTGCGCGACGACCTCGTCGCCGCGCGCAGCGCCATGACCTCGGCGATCGCCGACGTGCCGTCGACGACGCTCGACTGGTTCGGTCCAGCCTCGCAGTCGCTGCGGGACGCTCTGGGACGCATGGGCATGTCGCTCGAGGGCATCCACGCCGACCTCGACCAGGCCGTGCCGCTGCTCGATCGGATCATCTCGTGACCGTCGTCGGCTGGAGTCCCGACGGTGCCGCGGTCGTGCGCGCCCGGCTCGCGGAGGTGCGCGACGAGCTCGAGCGGGCGCAGTCGCGCCTGCGCACGCGCACGTGGCCGAGTGCAGCGGCACTGTCGATCGACGACGCTGCGGTCGTCGCGGGCGTGCAGGCGCTCGCCGACGATGCGGAGGCGGCGTGCGGGCTCGCGATCGGCGACCTCGACCGGCTCGGCGTCGCCGTCGACCTCGCGGGTTGGAGCTACCAGACGACCGACGCCGTCGTGCGGGGCGCCGTCGACTGGGCGGCCGATCGGCTCTCGGTCGGGCTCGGCGTCGCGACGCGCGCGTTCGTCACCGCCGCGGTCGGTGGGCTCGGCATCGCGGTGGTCGGCGCGGGCGTGCTGCTCATGCCGCTCGTCGCGCTCGCGGCGCGCAACCCGCACGTGCTGTCGCTCGCCGGCGGCGCGATCGACGCCGCGAGTCGGCTCGCCGCGCCGCTGCTGCAGGGGCTGCAGTCGCTCGTGCAGCAGCACGGCCCCGACCTCGTGAACCATCCCGTGTTCGTCGACGCGCTGCGGCTCGCCATGGCGCAGCTCGACGACGTCGGCGCGGGGTTCGCGCTGCTGCCCGGGTCGCCATGGCGCGACGACCATGCGCTCGGCGCCGGCGCCATGGTCGCGACGCTGCTCGGGCTCGTGGTGACCGGTCACGCGCCCCGACTGCCGGGATCCACTCCCGTCACGATCGAGCGCGGTGCGACGGGTGCCGTGCAGGGGCAGGCGCCCGCCGCGTCGTACACGGATGCGTTCGCGCGCATCCAGTCGATGGAGTCGAACGTCGAGATCGATCGCTACGAGCTCGCCGACGGCACCGTCGTCTATCAGGTGTTCGCGGGCGGTACGCAGGAGTTCGCCTTCGACCACCCCGACACCGCCTACGACATGACGTCGAACACCGAGAACGCCATGAACGTCGAGGGCGGCGAGACCTTCGGCAGCGCCGACGCCGTGCTGCAGGCGATGGAGGAGGCGGGCATCGGCGAGGGCGACGTCGTGCAGATGTTCGGCTACTCGCAGGGCGGTGCCGCCGTCGCCGGTGCCGCGCTCGGCGCGGGCGTGAGCGTGCACTCGGTCGTCACGTTCGCCGGGCCCGTGGGTCGGGTCGCGGTGCCGGAGGGCACGATGGCCGTCGCGGTGCAGAACGACTCCGACGTCGTCTCGGCGCTGGCCGGACCCCACGTCGACGACCGCCTCGTGCTCGAGGGGTCGCCGAACCTCGACGAGATCACGACGCGGCGCTACGACGACGCGGGGCAGCCACTCTCCGACCTGTGGGTCGGCGGCCACTACCCCGAGGCGTACTGGGACACCGCGCAGCAGCTCGACGCCCTCGACGACGACGTCGTCGACGCCGTGTGGGCACCCGTCGAGACCGCGCAGCTCGGGCCGATCGAGGTCGAGTCGGCCGGCTGGGACGTGCAGCGGTGAGCGGCGCCGGTCAGTCGGCGACGTGGATGACGAGCTTGCCGCGCGTCGTGCCCGACATGCTCTGCGCGAAGGCGCCCGCGACGTCGGCGAGCGGGAACGAGCCCGCGATCTCGACGTCGAGCTCGCCGTCGGCGACGCGCTGCGCGAGCGTCTCGAGCCGCGGGCCATCGGGCCGCACCCACACCCAGCGGCCACCGTGCTCGCCCGCGGCGTGGTCGGCGATCGACGCGTGGCGGCCGCCCTCGGCGAGCACCGCGAGGGTCTGCTGCATGACGCCGCCCACCAGGTCGACGACGGCGTCGACGCCCTCCGGCGCGAGCGCGCGCACCGCATCCACCAGGCCGTCGCCGTACGCGACGGGCTCCGCGCCCAGCGCGCGCAGCCGGTCGTGGCCCGACAGGGACGCCGTGCCGATCACACGAGCGCCGCGCAGCCGCGCGAGCTGCACCGCCAGCGTGCCGACGCCTCCCGAGGCGCCGTGCACGAGCACCGTGCTGCCCAGGCTCACGCCCGCGGCGTCGAGCACGCGCTCGGCCGTGAGGCCCGCGAGCGGCAGCGCGCCCGCCGCATCCCACGACAGCCCTTCTGGCTTGCGGGCCACGTCGACGACGCGCACGGTCACGAGCTCGGCGAACGTGCCCTGCTGCACCCAGTCCTTGCGCGCGTACGAGAGCACCTCGTCGCCCACGGCGAGCTCGGGTACGTCGGGGCCGAGCGCGTCGACGACGCCAGCGACGTCCCAGCCCGGCACGATCGGCAGCACGTGGGGGATGAGGCCGCGCAGCCCGCCCCCCAGCACCTTCCAGTCGACGGGGTTCACGCCGGCGCGCTTGACGCGGATGCGCACCTCGCCCGGCCCGGGCGTCGGCGCCGCGACCTCGCGCAGCACGAGCTGCTCGGGCCCGCCGAACTCGTCGTACACGACCGCCTGCATCGTCTGCTCGCTCATGCCTCGATCCAACGGTGCGAGCGGGCGTGCATTCCAGCCCTTGCCCTCAGCGGGCGCGGGTCACTCGCGGTCGCGAGCACGCTCCTTGCGCCACAGCGGCCGCGTGATGACGGTCACGAGCCACGTGCCGAACGAGATGAGGATCGCGCTGAGGAAGCCCCACCAGAACCCGTCGAGTCGCAGACCGAAGCCCACCGCCTCCGAGATCCAGTGCACGCACATGAGCAGCAGCGCGTTCACGAACAGCGCCGCGATGCCGAGCGTCAGCAGGTAGATGGGGAACGCGACGATGCGGATGACGTTGCCGATCGTGGCGTTGATGACGCCGAACACGACGGCGACGAGCAGCAGCGTGCCGACCTCGGGCCACACGCCCTCGGCGAACGGCACGATGTGGATGCCGGGCACGATGAGCGTGACGATCCAGATCGACAGGGCCGTGCCCGCGATTCGCAGCAGGAAGCGCATGTCGACATCATCCCATCCACTCCCTGCATCGGGGCGGCGGATGTGGCCCGTTGGATGCATCCATGCCCCGGCAGACGGACCTTCGCCATAGCCTGGGTGCGTGCCAGTACGACTGCGTGACGCGATCCGGGCCATCCCCGCCTACAAGCAGGGGAGGCCAGCTCCCGAGGGCGGATTCAAGCTCTCGAGCAACGAGAACCCCTTCCCCCCGCTGCCCTCGGTGGTCGACGCCATCGTCGAGCAGGCCGCCACGGTGAACCGGTATCCGGCCGCCGGCGCGCCCTCGCTCGTCGCCGCGCTCGCGGCGAAGCACGGCGTCGCGCCCGAGCGCATCATGGTCTCCGACGGCTCCGTCTCGGGCATCATGCAGCTCGTCACGGCCGTCGCCGGCCCCGGCGACGAGGTCGTCTTCGCGTGGCGCTCGTTCGAGGCGTACCCGCTGCTCGTGCAGGTCGCAGGCGCGACGCCGATCATGGTGCCGCTCACGGCCACCGCCGAGCACGACCTCGACGCCATGGCCGCCGCGATCACCGAGCGCACGCGCGCCGTGTTCGTATGCAGCCCCAACAACCCCACGGGCCCGATCATCAGCCAGGAGCAGTGGGACGCCTTCATCGCGAAGGTGCCCTCCGACGTGCTCGTGATGCTCGACGAGGCCTACATCGAGTTCGTGCAGGTGCCGACGGTCGACGGCCTCGCCGCCCAGGCGAACCACGACAACGTCGTGATCCTGCGCACCTTCTCGAAGGCGTACGGGCTCGCGGGCCTGCGCGTCGGCTACGCCATCGCCGACCCGACGATCATCGGCGCCGCGACGATCTCGGGCATCCCGCTGTCGGTCACGGGCCTCGCCACGCAGGCGGCGCTCGCGAGCATCGAGGCGGAGGGCGAGCTCTTCGCCCGCGTCGAGGAGCTCGCCGCCGACCGCGACGCGCTGCAGCAGCGCCTCGCCGACGCCGGCACCCCCGTGCCCGAGGCGCACGGCAACTTCCTCTGGGTCGCCGCCCGCCCCGACCAGGTCGAGGCGATCGCCGGCATCCTCGACGACGTCGCGATCGTCGCGCGCCAGTTCCCCGACGGCGTGCGCATCACGGTCGCCGAGCGCGAGGCGCACGACGGCATCGTCGATGCCGTGCGTCGCATCCGGGAGCTCGCATGACGGTGGCCGTCACCGAGCTCGACGAGCCGCTGCGGCTGCTCGACGCCGAGGGTGCGCTCGTGCTGAGCGCCGCGACCGAGCGCTGGCACGCGCTGGCCGACGAGCTGACGCTCGACGACCGCATCGCCATGCACCGCGCGATGGTCGAGACGCGCGCGGTCGACATGGAGGCGCGCAACCTGCAGCGCCAGGGTCGCCTGGGCCTGTGGGTGCCGTCGGTCGGCCAGGAGGGCGGCCAGGTCGGCATGGCCTTCGCGATGCGCGACCAGGACACCGTCTTCCCCTCGTACCGCGAGCACGTCATCGCGCACGTGCGCGGCGTCGAGTGGATGCAGATCATCGACGTGTTCCGCGGCGCTCGCCACGGCGGCTGGGACCCCGACGAGACCCGCGGCTGCCGCATCTACTCGCTCGTCATCGCGACGCAGGCGCTGCACGCGACGGGCTACGCCATGGGCGTGACGATGGACGGCAACGTCGGCACGGGCGACCTCGCCAGCGACGAGGCCGTGCTCGTCTGCTACGGCGACGGCGCCTCGAGCCAGGGCGACGCGTCGGAGGGCCTCGTGTTCTCGAAGACGTACGACGCCCCGCTCGTCACGTACATGCAGGACAACAAGTGGGCGATCTCGGTGCCGTCGAGCACGCAGTCGCGCACGCCGCTGCACCTGCGCGCCGCGGGCTTCGGCCACCGCGCGCACTGGATCGACGGCAACGACCCGCTCATCGCCTTCGCGGTCGGCCGCGCCGAGCTCGACGCCGCCCGCGCGGGCGAGGGCCCCGGCTACATCGCCGCCGACACGTACCGCATGGGCGCGCACACGACGAGCGACGACCCGACGCGCTACCGCTCGAGCGACGAGGAGGCGGCGTGGCAGCGCCGCGACCCCATCGCCCGCCTCGCGGCGCACCTGCGCTCGCAGGGCGTCGAGGATGCGCTGCTGCAGTCGATCGAGGCGGAGGCGGCCGACACCGCCGCCGACGTGCGCCGCCGCACGCTCTCGGCCGGCAGCCCGCCGAGCGACATGATCTTCGACCACGTCTACACCGACCCGCACGCGCCGCTCGCCGAGCAGAAGCTCGCGCTCGCGGAGTTCGAGGCATCGTTCGGAGGCGACGCATGACCGACGCAGCCACCACCGCGACCCAGGCAGCATCCGCGCCCTCGGGCACCGTGACGATGCCCATCGCGAAGGCTCTGAACGCGGGCATGCGCGCCGCGATGGCGGCCGACGAGAAGATCGTGCTGCTGGGTGAGGACATCGGCCCGCTCGGCGGCGTCTTCCGCGTCACCGACGGCCTGCAGGCCGAGTTCGGCCGGAGGCGCGTGCTCGACACCCCGCTCGCCGAGTCCGGCATCGTCGGCTCCGCGATCGGCCTCGCCATGCGCGGCTACCGGTCGATCTGCGAGATCCAGTTCGACGGCTTCGTCTACCCGGCGTTCGACCAGATCACGTCGCAGCTCGCGAAGCTCACGTCGCGGCACGCGGGCACCGTCTCGTTCCCCGTCGTCATCCGCATCCCCTACGGCGGGCACATCGGCGCCGTCGAGCACCACCAGGAGAGCCCCGAGGCGTACTTCGCGCACACGTCGGGCCTGCGCGTGGTGTCGCCGTCGACGGCGAACGACGCGTACTGGATGATCCAGCAGGCGATCCAGGGCAACGATCCCGTGATCTTCCTCGAGCCGAAGGCGAAGTACTGGGCGAAGGGCGAGGTCGACCTGTCGACGCCGCCCGGCCCGCTGCACCGATCCGTCGTGGCGAAGCCCGGCACCGACGTGACGCTCGTGGGCCACGGCGCCATGGTGCACGTGCTGCTGCAGGCGGCGCAGATCGCCGAGGGCGAGGGCACGTCGTGCGAGGTCATCGACCTGCGCTCGCTGTCGCCCATCGACTTCGGCCCCATCGTCGAGTCCGCGCAGCGCACCGGCCGCGTCGTCGTGGCGCAGGAGGCGCCCGGCCACGTGTCGGTGGGCTCCGAGATCGCCGCGACGATCCACGAGCGCGCGTTCTACTCGCTCGAGGCGCCCGTGCTGCGCGTCTCGGGCTTCGACGCCCCGTTCCCGCCGGCCGCGCTCGAGGCCGTGTACCTGCCGGACGCCGACCGCGTGCTCGACGCCGTCGACCGCGTGCTGGCCTACTGATGGAGGCATGATGCAGGAGTTCCGACTGCCGGATCCCGGCGAGGGCCTCACCGAGGCCGAGATCGTCGCGTGGAAGGTCGCGGTGGGCGACGAGGTCGCCGTCAACGACGTGATCCTCGAGATCGAGACCGCGAAGTCGCTCGTCGAGCTGCCGAGCCCCTTCGCGGGCCGCGTCGAGGCGCTGCTCGCCGAGCCCGGCGACACCGTCGAGGTGGGCTCGCCCATCATCCGCATCGCCGACGGTGCGGATGCGGCGCCCGAGCCCGTCGACCCGACGGCGGTCGAGACGAGCGAGGCCGTCGCCGACGTGCAGGCGACGATCACGCACGACGAGCCCGGCGCCGTGCTCGTCGGTTACGGCGTGCGCGGCGACGCGCAGACCCGCCGTCGCAAGCCCCGCACCGTCGAGCAGCCTCCCGTGCGCAACGAGCCCGCGCGCCCTGCATCCGTGCCCGCCGCATCCGCGGTGCCGACGATCGCGAAGCCGCCGATCCGCAAGCTCGCGCGCGACCTCGGCGTCGACCTCGTGTCGGTCGTCGGCACGGGCCTCGCAGGCGAGGTCACGCGCGACGACGTCGTGCGCGCCGCCGAGCAGCCGAGCGTCTTCAAGAACCTCGAGACGCCCGCCGCGTGGTCGGGCGACCGCGAGGAGCGCATCCCCGTGAAGGGCGTGCGCAAGGCGATCGCGCAGGCGATGGTCGACTCGGCGTACTCGGCGCCGCACGTGAGCGTGTTCGTCGACGTCGATGCGACGCGCACGATGGAGTTCGTCGCGCGCCTCAAGCAGTCGACGGACTTCGCGGGCGTCAAGGTGTCGCCGCTGCTCATCATGGCGCGCGCCGTGCTGTGGGCTGCGCGCCGCAACCCGAACGTGAACTCGACGTTCACGGGCGACGAGCTCGTCGTGCACCACTACGTGAACCTGGGCATCGCGGCGGCGACGCCGCGCGGCCTGCTGGTGCCGAACATCAAGGATGCGCAGGACATGAGCCTGCTCGAGCTCGCGAAGGCGCTCGAGCACCTCACGCTCACGGCCCGCGACGGGCGCACACAGCCCGCGGACCTCGCGCGCGGCACGATCACGATCACGAACATCGGCGTGTTCGGCATGGACACGGGCACGCCCATCCTCAACCCGGGCGAGACGGGCATCATCGCGCTCGGCACGATCAAGCAGAAGCCGTGGGTCGTCGACGGCGAGGTGCGCCCGCGCTTCGTGACGACGGTCGGCGGCTCGTTCGACCACCGTGCGATCGACGGCGACATCGTCTCGCGCTTCGTGGCAGACGTCGCGTCGATCCTCGAGGAGCCGGCGCTGCTGCTCGACTGACGGGTCTCGTCGTGGGGCGCGTCGAGCGCCCGATGCACGTGTGGCGTCCTGCTTGACTGGGGTGACGCCGATCCAGGGGAGCCGATGGCCGCCGACACCCTCACGCCCGCCGAGCGCTACCAGGAGCTCTTCCTCGCCGTGCAGGAGGGCGAGGTCTTCGACGACTCGAAGACCTTCGTCGACTGCGTGCCGCGCGACGATCCCGAGCAGATCCTGCGCGCCTACCGTCGCGAGCGGAACCGCGAGGGCTTCGACCTCGCCGTCTTCGTCGGCGAGCACTTCGACGAGCCGCGGCCGGCGCACAGCGGCTTCCACCCGCACGCATCCGACGACCTCGCGGCGCACATCGAGCGCCTGTGGGATCCGCTGACCCACCGCGCGTCGCCGAGGCTCATGGGATCGCTCATCGACGTGCCGACGCCGTACCCGGTGCCGGGCGGACGCTTCCGCGAGCTGTACTACTGGGACACCTACTTCTCGATGCTCGGGCTCGCTGCGAGCGGCCGGACCGAGTCGGTGCGCGACGCCGTGCAGGCGATCGCGTCGCTCATCGATCGCTACGGCCACATGCCCAACGGCAACCGGACGTACTACCTCAGCCGCTCGCAGCCGCCGATGCTCGCGTGCATGGTCGAGCTCGCCGAGGCGTGCGGGGCGCTCGACGGCAGGGACATGCTCCACGCGCTGCGACGCGAGCACGCGTACTGGGTCGACGGCGCCCACGCGCTGCGGCCCGGCGAGGCGCACCGCGCCTCGGTCGCGATGCCGGACGGCGCCGTGCTGCAGCGGTACTGGGACGACCACGACTCGCCGCGCGAGGAGTCGTACCGCGAGGACGTCGCGACCGCCTCCGCGTCCGACCGCCCAGCGCACGAGGTGTACCGGGACCTGCGCGCGGGCGCCGCGTCGGGCTGGGACTTCTCGTCGCGGTGGAACGACGTGCCGGACGACCTCTCGACCATCCGCACGACGCAGATCGTGCCCGTCGACCTCAACGCGCTGCTCGTCGTGCTCGAGCGGCTCGTCGCGAGGCTCAGCGAGGCGGATGGCGACCACGAGTCCGCCGAGCGCTTCGCCGCTGCGGCCGCCGATCGGTGCGCAGCGATCGACCGCTGGCTGTGGGACGACGAGGCAGGCGCCTACCTCGACCACGACCTGCGCACCGGTGCGTCGCGGCCGTCGATCGTGGGCGCGTGCGTCGTGCCGCTCTTCGCAGGCTGCGCGAGCGACGAGCAGGCGCGACGGACCGAGGAGGCCGTGCGCGCGAGGCTGCTGCGCGCGGGAGGCATCGGCACGAGCGAGCACGAGACGGGCGACCAGTGGGACCGGCCGAACGGCTGGGCGCCGCTGCAGTGGCTCGCGATCGAGGGGTTCCGTCGCCACCACCTGCCGTTGGGCGACGAGATCGCCGAGCGGTGGCTCGCGACGATGCAGGGCGTGTTCGATCGTGAGCACAAGCTGATCGAGAAGTACGAGATCGACGGCGACGACGGCATCGGGGGCGGCGGCGAGTACGAGCTGCAGGACGGCTTCGGCTGGTCGAACGGCGTGACGGCGGCGCTGCTCGCCGAGCGGGCGTCGTCGCGGTGAGCGACGCGGCCGAGCGCGCGTCGACGTCGCGTCGCGTCGTGCACCACCGCTTCGGCGGCCCCGACGTGCTCGAGATCGAGGTCGTGCCGGTGCCGGTGCCCACGCACGACGAGGTGCTCGTGCGCATCGAGGCGGCCGGCGTGAACCCGGTCGACTGGAAGATCTTCGGCGGCGGCCCGATGTTCGAGCCGTACGACCGGCACCTGCCGTCGGGCACGGGCTACGACTTCGCCGGCACGATCGTGGAGGTCGGCGCAGACGTCGACCAGGCGTGGCGCGTGGGGGATCGCGTGCTCGGCGGGCTGCGCTTCCACGCGATGGCCGACCACCTCGTCACGGCTCCCGGCGGGCTCGTGCGCGTGCCCGACGGGCTCGAGGTCATCGTGGCCGGTGCGCTGAACGTCGTGGGACGCACGGCGTTCGCTGCCGTGCGCGCCGTCGACGTCGCGCCCGGCGACACCGTGCTCGTGAGCGGCGCGGCGGGCGGCGTGGGCGTGCTGGCAGCCCAGCTCGCGAGGCGCACGGGTGCCCGCGTGCTCGGCACCGCGAGCCCGAGGAACCACCGGCTGCTGCGTCGGCTCGGCATCGAGCCGATCGCGTACGGCGACGGCCTCGTCGAGCGCGTGCGCGCGGCGGCACCCGAGGGCGCGACGGCCGCGGTGGATGCCGTGGGGCACGGCACGGTCGCCGCAGCCCTGGCGCTCGGCGTCGCCCGCCACCGCATCGACACCGTCGCCGACCCTCCTGCGGTCGCGGCGCACGGCGTGCTCGGCGTCGGCGGCGCCGCCGCAGGCGCCGTGGAGCTCGCGCAGGTCGCGGCGCTGCTCGCGGCAGGCGAGCTCGAGCTGCCGATCGACTCGGTCCACGCGCTCGGCGACGTGCAGGCGGCGTACCGGCGGTCGATGACGGGCCACGCCGTCGGCAAGATCGTGGTCGATCCGACCCTGGACTCTCCGCTGCGCTGACCGCCGCAGCGGCCTTCCCCGCCCGACCATCCGCGCTGCCATGGACGACTTGCACACACTTGCATATACTGGGCTAGACAACCCACGTCCAGCACAGCGAGGTGCCGAAGTGACCGAAGCCGACGTCCGCACGCCCGCGCGCAGCGCGCATCCCGACCTCGAGCTCGCGGCGGCCCGCGCCCGCCGCAACGTGCTGCGCATGTTCGAGTCGACGCCCGCCGGCCACCTCGGCGGCGCGATGTCGGCCATCGACATCGTCACGGCGCTCTACGGCCGCGTGCTGCGCATCGATCCCGCGAACCCGCTCGACCCGGCGCGCGACCGCTTCCTGCTGTCCGCCGGCCACAAGGCCATGTGCCAGTACGCCGTGCTCGCCGACCGCGGCTTCTTCGACGCATCCATCCTCGACACCTACGGCCGCCTCGACACCCCGCTCGGCGGCCACCCCGACATGCACAAGCTCACGGGCGTCGAGGCGAACACGGGCGCGCTGGGCCACGGCCTCGCGATCGCGGCCGGCATCGCGATGGGCGCGCGGATGCAGGGGCTGCCGACGCGCGTGTGGACGCTGCTCGGCGACGGCGAGCTGCCCGAGGGGTCGAACTGGGAGGCTGCGGCGATCGCGGCGCACCACGGGCTCGACGGGCTCACGGCGATCGTCGACGTCAACGGCATGCAGATCTCGGGCACGACGGCCGAGGTCATGGACATGGAGCCGATCGTCGACAAGCTCGTCGCGTTCGGCTGGGAGGTGCAGGAGGTCGACGGGCACGACCTCGACGAGCTCGTCCCCGCGCTCGCGGCGCGCTCGGATCGGCCGCGCGCCGTCGTCGCCCACACGATCAAGGGTCTCGGCGTGCGCTCGGTGCAGGGCACGGTCGCCGCCCACTACTGGAAGCCGAAGCCCGACGAGCTCGCAGCGGCGGTCGCCGATGCCGACGCCGACGTCGCGTCCCTCTCGGAGGTGCTCGCATGACCACGCTGCACGACCCCAGGACCACGTTCGGCGCCGCGGTGACCGCGCTCGCCGAGCGCGACGAGCGCGTCGTCGTGCTCTCGGCCGACAGCGGCAAGAGCTCGGGCTTCGGCGACTTCCGCGCCCGGCATCCCGAGCGCTACGTCGAGACCGGCATCGCCGAGCACGGCGCGACGGGCGTCGCCGCCGGCCTCGCCACGACGGGCCTCAAGCCCGTGTTCTGCGCCATCGCGGCGTTCGTGACGTGCCGCGCGTTCGAGGCGTTCCGCAACGACGTCGGCTACATGCGGCAGGACGTCAAGGTCGTGGGCCGCAACGGCGGCTTCACGTACTCGGACCTCGGCCCCACGCACCACTCGCTCGAGGACTACGCGATCATCGGCGCCATCCCGGGCGTCGTGGTGCTCGCGCCGCTCGACGCGGGCCAGATCGTGGATGCATCGGTCGCGATGCTCGAGCACGAGGGGCCGGTCTACATGCGCATCGGCGCGAGCCCGCTCGGCGACCTCGTGCCGCGCGGCTCCTTCGAGATCGGCCGTGCGTACCCGCTGCGCAGCGGGAACGCGATGACGGTCGTGACGACGGGCTACATCGCCGCGGAGGTCGTGGCGGCGGTGGATGCGCTGCGTGCCGAGGGCATCGAGATCGACCTCATCGGCATGCCCACGGTGTCGCCGATCGACGCTGCTGCGGTGCTCGAGAGCGTGCGCCGCACGGGCCGCGTCGTGACCATCGAGGAGCACTACCCGACGGGTGGGCTCGGCGCGCGCGTCGCCGAGGTCGTGGCCGCGGAGGCCGCCGGCCGCGTCGACATCGTGGCCGTGCCGCACGTGCACATCGGCTACGGGCCCTACGCCGAGCTGCTGGCTAAGCACGGCCTCGACGCCGCGAGCCTCACGACGCGCCTGCGCGCCCTGCACGAGGCGGTGTCACCCAGCACTTGACGCATCGAGTAGCACACCGCTAGCGTCGCAAGGCTGCGCACCGTGCGCAGCTGCAACACGGCATTCGCCCCGAGAGGGATCCGACCATGGTCACGAGGACGCTGTCCTTGGATGCGGCCCAGCGCTACCAGCGCTTCGGTCGACCTGAGTCGACCCCTCCGGCGCCGGACGCCGAGCGATAGCACCCATCGCTCCACGCCCCGCACCGAGAGGTCCGGGGCTTCCTTGCACATCCACGTGATGCGGCGAGCGGTCCCGAACCGCTTCGCACGAACGCCGCACATCACGAGGAAACCAAGGAACCATGGAGAAGCTCACGAACCGCCTGCTGTCGTGGGCGAGCCTCATCGAGGAGAACACCCTCGACCAGGCCCGCACCGCGTCGAGCATGCCGTTCATCTACCCGCACCTGGCGCTCATGCCGGACGCGCACCTCGGCAGGGGTGCCACGGTCGGATCCGTCATCCCGACGCTCGGGGCCATCGTGCCCGCGGCCGTCGGCGTCGACATCGGCTGCGGCATGATCGCCGTGCGCACCCAGCTCGTGCGCGACGACCTCGCCGGTCGCGACCTCGCGGAGCTGCGTTCGCAGATCGAGCGCAGCATCCCGCTGTCGGCCGGCCACGACAACCGCACGATCCGGCACACGGCCGAGCCGCGGATCGCGGAGCTCGAGGCGCTCGCCGAGCAGGCGGGCTTCGACCCGGCGTCGTACGCGGGCAGGTGGCGTGAGCAGCTCGGGTCGCTCGGCAGCGGCAACCACTTCATCGAGGTCTCGGTCGACGAGACCGACAGGGTGTGGATGTTCCTGCATTCGGGCTCGAGGGGCGTCGGCAACAAGATCGCCCAGCACCACATCAAGGTCGCCCAGCGGCTCGCGAAGCAGTGGTGGATCGACCTGCCCGAGCCCGACCTCGCGTACCTCGTCGAGGGCACGCCGGAGTTCACGAGGTACATCCGCGAGCTGCGGTGGGCGCAGCGGTTCGCGCTGCTCAACCGCGAGGAGATGATGGACCGCGTCGCCGACCAGCTCGGGCGGTGGATGGGGGTGCCGATCGACGAGCTCGAGCGGATCAACTGCCACCACAACTTCACCGAGTCGGAGCAGCACTTCGGCAAGCGCGTGTGGGTGTCGAGGAAGGGCGCCATCCAGGCGGACGCCGGACGGATGGGGCTCATCCCGGGCTCGATGGGCACGGCGTCGTACGTCGTCGAGGGCCTCGGCAACCCGCTGTCGCTGCACTCGGCGCCGCACGGTGCCGGGCGCACGCGGTCGAGGGCGGCGGCGAGGCGCGAGTTCACTCGCGAGCAGCTGCAGGAGGCGATGGTCGGCATCGAGTACCGCGACACCGACGCGTTCATCGACGAGATCCCGCAGGCGTACAAGCCGATCGACCAGGTCATGGCCGACGCGGCGGACCTCGTGCGGGTGCGGCACACGCTGCGCCAGCTCGTGAACGTGAAGGGCGACTGACGCTCAACCCTCCGACGGGGCATCGTCGGGCTCGTGGATGCGAGCCCGGCGGCGCCCCGTCGCTACGCTCGCTGCAGGAGGTCGATGCGATGACGCGGGCCGAGGACTTCGTGGAGCGCTACGTCGAGGCGTGGCTCACCGAGGACGACGACGTCGTGCGCGCCGCGTTCGCGCCCGACGCGATCTACCGCGGCTACCCCTCCGACGACGAGCCGGCGATCGGCATCGACGCGATCGTGCGCATGTGGCACGAGGAGGCGGATGCGCCGGGGTCGTGGACGTTCGACTGGCACATCGTGGCCGAGGAGGGCGACGTCGCGGTGATCCAGGGCGTCACGTCGTACGCCGAGGGCTCGACGTACGACAACCTCTGGGTCGTGCGGCTGGATGCGTTCGGCCGCGCCTGCGACTTCACCGAGTGGTACGTCCGCCGCGACTGACGAGTTGAGGTTTTCGGCCCGATGTGACCTCGCATCGGGCCGAAAACCTCAACTCTGGGGGGGTGACGCGGAGGGTGGCCGCCTGCGACGCCGCCGACACGACCGAGCCGACGATCGACGGGTAGCGGGCGCCGTACTTCGCTCGGTAGGCGGCGTCGACCGCATCCTGGTCCGACTCGCCGGCCGGCGCGAACGCGACGTCCCTCGTCACGCCGCCCGCCGACACCCGGCCCGCGCCGCGGCGCGCGGCACGGCGGTACCAGCCGTTCTCGACGCCGTACGCCGACCGCACGAACAGCGCCCCGCCGGCGGCCACCATCCAGATCGTGACGTCGGGGCTCAGCGACCCGTCGGGTCGGCGCGACGCGATCTCGAGCTCGTCGACGGCGTCGATCCTGCGCAGCTCGGCGGCATCCCATGCTTCGGTCATGCCGTCGACGATGCCGTTCCGCTGGCAGCGCATCCAGGCCCTGGCATGCCCCCGCTAGCGTGGGGAGGGTGAGCGACGACGCCCCCCGCTGGAATCCCGAGACCTTCGAGCTGCACCGCCCCTACACGGCGGCGCCCGACCGCTACGCGGTCGACCGATACCGACAGGTCGGCACGTCCGGCCTCTACCTGCCCGCGATCTCGCTGGGCCTGTGGTGGAACTTCGGCGACAACATCCCGTTCGACGACCAGCGCGCGCTGCTGCGGCACGCGTTCGACCGCGGCATCACGCACTTCGACCTGGCCAACAACTACGGCCCGCCTCCCGGCACCGCCGAGACGAACTTCGGCCGCATGCTGCGCGAGGACCTCGGCCGCTACCGCGACGAGCTCATCATCTCGTCGAAGGCCGGCTACCCCATGTGGCCCGGCCCGTACGGATCGTGGGGCTCGCGCAAGTACATCCTCGCGAGCGCCGAGCAGTCGCTGACCCGCATGGGCATCGACTACGTCGACGTGTTCTACTCGCACCGCGCCGACCCCGTGACGCCGCTCGAGGAGACCATCGGCGCGCTCGACACGCTCGTGCGCCAGGGCAAGGCGCTCTACGTGGGCATCTCGTCGTACTCGGCCGAGCGCACGGCCGAGGCGCACGCGATCGCCGAGCGTCTCGGCACGCCGCTCGTCATCCACCAGCCGGCCTACTCGATGCTGAACCGCTGGGTCGAGGACGGGCTCACGGATGCGCTGCGCTCGGCGGGCATGGGCGCGATCGCGTTCACGCCGCTCGCGCAGGGCCTGCTCACCGGCAAGTACCTCGGCGACGGCACGGCCGAGCGGCGCATGCAGCGCGGCTCGCTGTCGTCGAAGCCGCTGCCCGACGAGACCGTCGCGATCCTCAACGCGGTGAACGACGTCGCGCGGGAGCGCGGCCAGTCGCTCGCGCAGCTCGCGCTGCAGTGGGTGCTGCGCGACGACGTCGTGACGTCGGCGCTCATCGGCGCCTCGCGGCCCGAGCAGATCGACGAGAATCTCGCGGCACTCGACGCGCCCGCGCTCACGGCCGACGAGCTCGCGCGCATCGACGCGGCCGTCGAGGGCGTCGACGTGGGCCTCAAGGCCTGGCAGGAGTCGGCGAACCGCTAGCCGCCGCCGCAGCGCATCCAGTCGACCCGCAGCCGCCTCGCACGAGGCGCTGCGGGTCGACCTGCATGCTGGGCGCGTCGACCACGGGAGGTTCGCGTGCGCTGGGTGTCGCTCGCCGTGCAGGTGCTGTTCGCCATCACGCTCGTGCTGGGTGCGGTGGTGCTCGCCGCGTGGTGGTCGGCGCTCTCGGGCGACGCGAACGCCCTGTTCGTGCAGGTGCCTGCGTGGCTGCTCACGGGGATGCCGTTCGGCTACGCCGCCGCGGCCCTCCTCGCGCTCGCGGACGCGATCCAGGCCGCGATCCGCGGCGACGTGCGCAGCCTCGCTCGCGGCGCCGTGCTCGCGAAGGTCTCGGCCATCCCGTTCTTCCTCGTGAACTTCGCGGGCGCGGTGCTCATCGCGGTCGTGGCGCTCGTGCGCGGCGGCCCGCTCGTCGCCGTCGTCGTGCCGGTGATGGTCGCCGGCACCTTCTGCATCATGCTCACGACGTCGGTCTACGGCGTCGCCGCGCTCATCCGCCTCCGGCGCGATCGCGCGATCGGCCACGGCTTCCTCTGGCCGCATCTCGTGCTGCACGTGCTCTTCGTGCTCGACGTCGTGAGCTCGATCGTCGTGGCGATGCGCATCCGCAGGCTCGTGCGGGCGGAGCGCCCGGTCGATCCGACGGTGCCTGCCGAGCCCGTGTCGTTGCCGGTGCCGTTGCCGAGCGGGCTGCCGGGGGCCCGATGATCCGCTGGGCGATGGTGGTCGTGCTGCTGCTGGGCGCGGCGCTGATGGCGCCCGGCTTCATCGGCCTCCGTGCGATCTACGACGACCCCTCGCCCATCGTCTCGACGCTGTTCACGGTGCTCCCCGTCGCCTACCTCGTCGTCTCGATCGCCGTGATCGTCGACGCCGTGCGACGCATGCAGCGGGGCACGACGCGCACGCTCGTGCAGGCCATCGTGGCCGTGAAGGCCGCGGGCGTCGTCTTCCTGTGCCTCGCCGCCGGCTTCTCGGTGCTGGTGGCGACCACCATGTTCCATCTGCACCCGCCCACCGGCATCCTCGTGACCATCGGCCTCGTCGTCCTGCTGACGGTGCTCATGGTGCCGACGTCGCTCTACGGCATCGCGGGCGTCGTGCGACTGCGCCGCCTCGGCGCCGTCGGCGGCGGCCTCGCCGCGGTGCTCGCGCTCATGCACCTCGTGCTCGTCACCGACCTCGTCGCGTCGATCATCGTCGCCCGCATGCTGCACGTCGCGCCGTCCGCGCCGCAGCCGGACCCGCGGCAGGAGTGGGAGGCGTTCCAGCGCCTGCAGCAGCGCCCCGAGTGACCGGCCGCATGCAGCATCCCCTCGCGCAGCGCAACCGGCAGCACCCGCGCGCCGGGATGCCTAGGCTCGGATGCGGGGCACGGAGGAGAGCGAAGGCATGCACGCGGACGACACCGAGCATCCGCTCGCGCCCGGAGCCCTGCTCGCGGGCCGCTACCGGGTCGGCGAGCGCATCGGCTCGGGCGGCACGGCGAGCGTGCACCGCGGCCGCGACGAGCTGCTGGGCCGCGACGTCGCGTTGAAGGCGGTCACGCACGGCGCATCCGACCCCGCCGCGCACGAGCGCGAGCGCACCGAGGTCGAGCTGCTGGCCCGGCTGAGCCATCGCGCGCTCGTCACGGTCTTCGACGCCGTGTCGGCACGCGTCGACGGCCACGACTCGATCGTCGTCGTCATGGAGCTCGTCGACGGGCCGACGCTCTCGCAGCGCCGTGCCGAGGGGCCGATCGCCGACGCCGAGCTGCTGCGCATGGCGCGCGACCTGGCCGAGGCGCTCGCGGTCGTGCACGCCGCGGGCATCGTGCACCGCGACGTGAAGCCGTCGAACATCCTGCTCGCGCCGTCGCCGCTCGCCGAGCACGACTTCGACGCGCGCCTCGCGGACTTCGGCATCGCGGCCGTCGACGGCGGCGGCGAGCTCACGGCCACGGGTGCCGTGCTCGGCACCGCCGCCTACCTGAGCCCCGAGCAGGCGACCGGCGGCACCGTCGGGCCAGCCGCCGACGTCTACGCTCTGGGCCTCGTGCTGCTCGAGACCATCACGGGCGAGCGGGAGTTCGCCGGTCCCGCGATCGAGGCGCTCACGGCACGCATGCTGCGCGATCCCGTCATGCCGCCGGCGCTCGACGAGCGGTGGGCGTGGCTGCTGCGCGGCATGACGGCCCGCGAGCCCGCCGAGCGTCCGACGACCGACGAGGTGCGCGAGCTGCTCGCCGCGCTCGACGGCGTGCCCGTGCAGCTGGCGGCGCCGGTGGAGTCGGACGTCGCGACGACCGCCGTGCCGCTCGCGGACCAGGTCGAGGATGCCGACAGCGGCGCCCGTACCGCGCTGCTGCCCGCCGTCGGTGCGGCCGCCCTCGACTCCGACACGGCACCGGTGGCCGTCGGCGCGGCATCCGACGCCGACGCCGAGCATCTGCCCGCGCGTCGCCGTCGCCGCATCGCCGTGCTCGCCACGGTCGGCGTCGTGCTCGTGGCGGGTGCCGTCAGTGCCGGGGCGCTCGCGATCCAGGGACTCGGGCAGCAGGATGCGTCGCCGTCGGCTCCCGCCGACGAGGCCGACCGCACGACGCCGAGCCCCACGCCGTCGCCGAGCGCGTCTCCGTCACCCTCGCCGACCACGTCGCCGTCGCCGTCGGCGACCCCGTCCGCGACGCCGACGCCCACGACCACGGCGCCCCAGCCGCAGCCGTCGACGCCCGCCACGACGACGCCGGCCGAACCGGCGCCCACGACCACGCCGCCGACCGACCCCGAGCCGACCACGACGCCGACTGACCCCGCGCCGTCGGAGTCGCCCGCGCCGACGGAGACGACGCCCGCCGACCCTGCACCCTCGCCCTCCCCGTAGCCGCGCATCCAGTCCACCTGCAGCCGCGTCGTCGATGCTCGTGACGACGGAGGGGGTCGCATGATCCGGTGGACGATGGCCGCGTGGCTGCTGGTCGGCGGGGTCGGCATGCTCGTCTACGCGTTCATGATGACGAACGTGCTGCCGATCGCGCCGGGCGCCGACGTGGGCTGGGACGTGCTCTTCTTCATCTGGCTCGGCTGGTTCGTGCTCTACCTGGCGATCTCGGTCGCGGCGATCGTCGATGCGGTGCGCACGGCACGGCGCCGCGACGTGGCGCGCCTCGCGACCGGCATGGTCGCGGTGAAGCTGTCGTCGATCCTCTTCTTCGTGCTGAACTTCCTGTCGGCGGCCACCTTCAGCGCGATCCTGCTGTTCTTCGGCCCCGCCGCCCTCGTCAGCGCCGCGGTGCTCTCGACCGTCACGTACGTGATCATGGTGCCGACGTCGGCCTACGGCGTCGCGGCGCTCATCCGCATGCGTCGCGATCGCGTCATCGGCGCCGGGTTCTTCTGGACGCTGCTGCCGCTGCACTTCGTGTTCGTCGTCGACATCGTGGCGTCGCTCGTCGTGGCGCACCGCATCCGCCGCCTGCGCAGGACCCCGATGCCCGCGCCCGACCCGCGGGAGTGGGCCGCGTTCGCCCAGCTGCAGCAGCGCCAGCCGTAGCCGGGGTCCAGCAGGGCCACCCTCGGCGGGAAGCGACGAGCGGACCCGCGCGTTCGACCACTCGCACGGGTACCGTGCAAGCACGGGCGGATGCGGCGAGAGGGTGCGGGCATGGCGCGAGGGGCTGGATGGGCGCAGGCCGTCATCGACAGGCTGCGGACGGAGTCGGGCAGCGCGCTGCTGCTCGTGGCGGTGTCGCTCGTGGCGCTCGCCTGGGCCAACTCGCCGTGGTCGCAGGCGTACGTCGACCTGTGGCACACGCACGCGGCGGTGACGATCGGCGACTTCGCGATCGACCTGAGCCTGCACCACTGGGTCAACGACGGCCTCATGGTGATCTTCTTCTTCCTCATCGGCCTCGAGGTGCGCGAGGAGCTCGCCGTCGGGTCGCTGCGGCAGCGCAGCCGCGCGCTCGTGCCGCTCGTCGCCGGACTCGTGGGCGTCGCCCTGCCGGCGATCATCTACCTCGCGATCGCCGGCCGTGAGGCGCCTGCCGGCTGGGGCGTCGTCATCGGCACCGACACGGCGTTCCTGCTCGGCGCGCTCGCGCTCGTCGGCCCGCGCATGTCGAGCCAGCTGCGCGTCTTCCTGCTCACGCTCACGGTCGTCGACGACTTCCTCGCCGTCGCGATCATCGGCGTCTTCTACACCGACGACGTGCAGCTCATGCCGCTCGGCATCGCGCTCGCGGCCCTCGTCATCCTGTACCTGCTCGGCAAGGCGCGGCAGTGGCGCTCGAGCCCGTACGTCGCCGTCATCGTCGTGCTGTGGGCGGCGACGCTGCTGTCGGGCATCCACCCGTCGCTCGCGGGCATGGCCGCCGGCCTGCTCGTGCCGGCGGCGGCGACGGAGCGCAGCGACGTGCTCGCCGCGAAGTACCTGTTCCGCGACTACTGGCAGTCGCCGGATGCGGGCGTCGCGCGCCTCGTGCAGCGCGGGCTCGCCAGGTCCATCTCGGTGAATCAGCGCCTCCATGAGGTGCTGCGCGGCCCGGTCTCGCTCGTGATCGTGCCGATCTTCGCGCTCGCGAACGCGGGCGTCGACCTGCGCGGCGGCGTGCTGGGCGAGGCGCTCACGAGCCCCGTGACGTGGGGCGTCGTCGCGGGCCTCACGCTCGGCAAGTTCCTGGGCATCGGCCTCGGCGCGTGGGGCGCGGTGCGCGCGGGCCTCGGCAGGCTGCCGGATGGCGTCGGTCCTGGCTCGGTCGCGGGCGGCGCCGCGCTGTCGGGCATCGGGTTCACGATGTCGCTGCTCATCATCTCCCTCGCCTTCGATGGGCCGACGGCCGACGCCGCGACCGTGGGCGTGCTCATCGCGCTCGTGCTGTCGTGGGCGCTCGGCTGGCTCACGTTCCGCGTCGCCCGCACGCGCCTCGGCGAGACCGAGGCGGACCTGCCGTCGACGCTCGAGCCCGAGGTCGACCCCGACAGGGACCACGTGCGCGGGCCAGAGGATGCCGTGCTGACGGTCGTCGAGTACCTCGACTTCGAGTGCCCGTTCTGCGCTCGCGCCACGGGCATGTGGACCGACCTCAAGCAGCACTTCGACGGCCGCATCCGCTACGTCGTGCGGCACCTGCCGCTCGACGACGTGCACCCGCACGCGCGCGGCGCGGCGATCGCGGCGGAGGCTGCGGCGCGCCAGGACCGGTTCTGGGAGATGCACGACGTGCTGTTCGCGAACCAGTCGGCGCTCGAGGCCGCGGATCTGCGTCGCTACGCCGAGCAGATCGGTCTCGACCTCGACCGCTACGACGAGGACATCCTCGACGAGGCCCTCGCGAAGCGGGTGAGGAAGCACGCGCAGTCGGCGCACGAGTCGGGCGCGCGCGGCACGCCCACGTTCTTCCTCAACGGCACCCGCCACCGCGGCCCGCACGACGCGCGCACGATGATCGCGGCGCTCGAGGCGTGGGAGCCGACGGTGGAGCGGCGTCGGTCGTAGGGGTCGGCTCGGCGAGCGCTCCCAACCAGCTGGTCGAGGAGCGCGCGAGCCCCTGGGCGAGCCCGCGTCACGAGACCACGTGACCGCCGCTCCTGCCCCGCCATGCGCATGGTCGCGCCGAGCGGGCACGTCGCGTGGTCTCGTGACGGCTGCAGCCTTCGGCTGCGGCCTCCTCGACCAGCTGGTGGGGGACGCGTACCGTCTCCCCATGGGCCTCCTCACCCCGCTCGCCGTGCGGATCGGCGCGCTGCCGTGGATGCCGCGCCTGCTTCCCGCGATCGTGCGGGTCGACGGCGCGCTGCTGCGGATGACGCGCGGCCGCCGTGGCGTGCTCGACGTCGCCGGCCTCCCCAACCTCACCCTGCGCGTCGCCGGCCGACGCTCTGGCGTCGTGCGCGCGACGCCGCTGCTCGCGGTGCCGCACGACGGCGGCTTCCTGATCGCGGGCTCGTACTTCGGCGCCGAGGCGATGCCCGCGTGGGTCGCGAACCTGCGCGCCGTCGAGGCCGCGGGCGCGCACGCCGAGGTCGTGTGGCGGGGCGCGACCCTCGTGGTCGCCCCGCGCGAGCTGCACGAGGCCGAGCGCGCCGCCGCGTGGCAGCGCCTGCTGGGCGTGTGGCCGAACTTCGCCGTCTACGAACGGCGGACGTCGCGGCGCATCCCCGTCATCCATCTCGCCGTCGAAGGTTGAGCCGTGTGACGTCGCCGCGTGCGGCGTCGCGGCGCCGGTGCGAGCGTGGGCGCATGGTGGCCGACTGTCCGACGCATCCGTTCGACCTGCGCACGCGCGCGACGCTCGCGCGGCCGTCGAGCCGCAAGTGGAGCCTGCACGAGGGCACGATCGGCGCGTGGGTCGCCGAGATGGACTTCGGCACCGCACCCGTCGTGCAGGAGGCGTTGCAGCGGGCGATCGCCGACGAGGTGCTCGGCTACCTCGCGCCGTCGGTCGCGGCCGACATGGGCGAGGCGACGGCGGCGTGGATGCGCGCGCGGCACGGCTGGACGGTCGAGCCCGAGCGCGTGCATCCGGTGTCCGACGTCATGGCGGCGCTGCGCGTCGCGGTCGAGGAGTACTCGCCGGCCGGCTCGGCCGTCATCGTGCCGACGCCGGCCTACATGCCCTTCCTCACGTACCTGCCGACGCTCGGGCGCGAGGTCGTGGAGGTGCCGGGCGTCGTCGTCGACGGTCGCTGGCAGCACGACCTCGACGCGATCGACGCGGCGTTCGCCGAGGGCGCGGGCACGCTCGTGCTCTGCAACCCGCACAACCCGACGGGCACCGTGCTGGCGCGCGACGAGCTGCTGGCGATCGCCGCCGTCGTCGAGCGCCACGGCGGCCGCGTCTTCGCCGACGAGATCCACGCCGACGTGCGCTTCGGCGACGCACTGCACGTGCCGTACGCGTCGGTGTCGGATGCGGCGGCGAGCCACGCGATCACGGGCACGAGCGCGTCGAAGGCGTTCAACGTGCCCGGCCTCAAGGCGGCGCAGCTCATCACGTCGAACGCCGCCGACGAGCAGCGGTACGGACGCTTCGGCTTCTCGGTCGTGCACGGGGCATCGACGCTGGGCGTCGTCGCCGCGACGGCCGCGTACGCGGGCGGCGGCGACTGGCTCGACGGCACCATCGACTACCTCGACGCGAACCGCCTGGCGCTCGCCGACCTCGTCGCCGAGCACCTGCCGGGCGTCGCCCACCGCTCGCCCGAGGCGACCTACCTGGCGTGGCTCGACGCATCCGCCCTGGGTCTCGGCGACCCGGCGACGTTCTTCCGCGAGGGCGCGGGAGTCGCCCTCACCGACGGCGCCCTGTGCGGCGCGGGTGCCGAGGGCCACGTGCGGCTCGTGTTCGCGACGCCGCGGCCGATCCTCGAGGAGGCGATCGTCGCGATGGGCGAGGCGCTCGCGACCCGCTGACCGTCACACGTCGCGCTCGACCGGCAGCCTGCCGGCCGCGACCGCGGTCTCGAGCGTCGCGTGGTCGGCCTCCGTCACGTCGGCGTACGACCGAGCCCAGTCGGCGAGCGCCTCGGGCATGCGGTCGGATCGGCCGAGGTACGCGGATGCGGCATGCGCCTGGGGTGACTGCGCGTGCGCGCGGGCGAGCATGCGGGCGCAGAGCGCGCCGTACTGGCCGAGCTGCGACGGCGACAGGTCGTCGAGCTCGACGGAGCCCTTCATGTCGCGGAACTGCCGCCAGTAGTAGTCGACGCGAGGTCGCCCAGGGAGGTCGCCCGCCCATCCCTCGATCCAGCCGAGGAACGGATCCGACTGCGCCTGCAGCACCCGCTGCGCGCACACGACGCGATGCCCCTCGCTGCGCACGCCCGCCTGCGGGTACGCGGTGTCGGCGTCGGCCATGCCGCCGTGGCTCACGAGCACCGAGCGGCCCGCCTCCTTCGCCTGCAGGAACAGCGGCTCGCCGCCGGGGCCGACGAGCAGCAGCACGTAGCAGCGGGTGCCGACGCTGCCGACGCCGACGACGCGCAGCACGACGTCGACGAGCGTGAACTGCGACAGCAGCAGGCGGGCGTCCTCGCGCAGCGTCGCGCGGTAGTCGGCGAAGAGCACGTCGAGCTCGTCGAGGGTCGCGTGGTCCATGTGGCGCGTGATGGGCGGCTCGTCGAGGATGCGCAGGGCGCCGTCGGCATCGCGCGTCGTGATGCGCTCGAGCACGCGGTCGGCGGTGCGGCGCCTGGCCTTGCGAGCGACCTCGCGCGTGAGGCGCCGCGACGCCTTGTCGTCGACCAGCGCCTCCACCGCCTCGGCGTCGACGCGCAGGAAGTACCGCTCGAGCGCCGTCAGCTCCGCCATCTCGGCGAGCGCATCCCGGTAGCCGGTCGTCGTGCGCAGCACGGCCTCCCGGCTCTGCTCCTCGGTGAGACCGGCGTCGCGGCCGGCGACGTGCACGCTCGCCGCGAGCCGCTTGACGTCCCACTCCCACGGCGCGACGCCGCCCTCGTCGAAGTCGTCGAGGTCGAACAGCAGCGCCCGCTCGGGGCTCGCGGAGAGGCCGAAGTTCGACAGGTGCGCGTCGCCGCACGCCACGACGTGCTGCGTCGTCGACGGTCCGTGCGCCAGGTCGGCGGCCATCTGCGCGGCCGAGCCGCGGAAGAGCGCGAACGGCGACTGCAGCATGCGTCCGACGCGCACGGCCACGAGGTCCTGCAGGCGCGTGGCGTGCTGGTCGACGAGCACGCGCTCGGGATCGCGGTCGGCTGCGAGCGGCAGCGCGGCGTGCTCGGAGCGGGCGAGCGCGTCGCGGGCCGCCCGGCCCTGCGCGCGAAGGTCGGCGACGGTCGACGGCATGCTCGGCCTCCAGCGGGGTCGGGTGCGACCGATCCTGCCACGGGCCGTCCGCGTGCCGTGGGCATCGCCCATCCTCCACGGGGACGCGCCATCCTCCGGCCCTCGAGGAGCGGTCTGGGGAGCCTGCGACGTCAGCGGGACTCAGTCGGCCAGCTGCAGCGCCCGCAGGCGCGCGAGCTCCGCGTGCACGAGCGGCAGCGCCGACGCGCCCTCGCCGGCGGCGGAGGCGACGCGCTTCATCGAGCCGGCGCGCACGTCGCCGACGGCGAAGATGCCGCGCACCGTCGTCTCGAGGCTCGCGGGCGGCAGGCCGTCGACCCACGTGTCCTTCGGCACGTCGCGCCCCGTGAGCACGAAGCCGTGGCCGTCGCACGCGATGCCGTCGGGCAGCCAGCCGCACGCGGGCTCGGCGCCGAGCATGCAGCACAGGCCGTCGGCGGGCAGCGTCTCGCGCTCGCCCGTGTCGAGGTCCTCGAGCGTCAGGCGCTCGAGGTGCGCATCCCCGCCGCCGTCGACGACGCGCGTGCGGCACCGCACGTGCACGGTCGGCGTGGCCGAGATCTCGCGGATGAGGTAGTCGGACATCGTCTCCGACAGGTCGCCGCGGCGCGCGACGAGCGTGACCGAGCGGGCGAACTTCGCGAGGTGCACCGCCGCCTGCCCCGCCGAGTTGCCTGCGCCGACCACGAAGACGTCGCGGTCCTGCATCTCGCGCGCCATCGTCGTCGCCGAGCCGTACGTGACGCCGTTGCCGACGTGCTCGTCGACGCCCGAGACGCCGAGGCGGCGGTACTGCACGCCCGTCGCGAGGATGACGGTGCGCGCGCACATCTGCGCGCCGTCGACGAAGACGTGGTGGTGCTCGGGCTCGTTGTCGGGCCCGCGCTCGATGCGGATCGCCTCGCGGCCCGTGTAGAACCGGGCGCCGAACCGCGACGCCTGGATGCGCGAGCGCTGCGCGAGCCGCATGCCGGAGATGCCGCGCGGGAAGCCGAGGTAGTTGCGGATCATCGACGACGATCCCGCCTGCCCGCCGATCGCATCCCCTTCGAGCACGATGGTCGAGAGGCCCTCGGATGCGGCGTAGACGGCGGCCGCGAGGCCGGCGGGGCCCGCGCCCACGACGACGACGTCGGCGACCTCGCCGTCGGGGATCGCGTCGAAGCCGCCGTACATCGCCTCGCTCACCTTCGCGGGCGTCGCATCCTGCAGCACCTGCCCCGTGAACGAGCGCACGAGCGGGAAGACGGGGTCGGGGCCGGCGAGCACGAGCATCTCGAGCGCCTCGGGGTCGTCGGGCGCGAGCGTGCGGTTGGGCATGCCGAGGCGGTCGAGCAGGTCTCGGATCGCGCCGACGCGGCGGTCGCCCGGCTCGGCGATGATGTCGGCCGACGACACGACGGGCCCGGCGACGGACCATCCCCACTCCGAGAGCAGCTCGGTGAGCGCGATGTGGAACTCCTCGTCGCGCTTGCCGCGCGGCACGCCGACGAACGTGTCGATGTCGCGGCGCAGCATCGCGAGCCGCATCTCCTCGATCGCGTCGACGTACTCGCCGGGCACGAGCAGCGTCACGCGGCGCGCGGCCGGGGCGAGGGGCTGCGTGGCGCGCAGCAGCTCGAGGCCGGATGCGTCGGGCAGGGTGCGCTCGGCGCCGAGCATCGCGATCTGCGTGCCTGCGTCGAGCAGCTCGGCGAGGCGCGCGAGCGTCGCGGCCGCGTCTGGCAGCACCTCGATGCGGTAGTCGCGGTCGTATCGGGCGCGGAACTCGCGCTCGATCGACTCGGCGGCGTTGGAGGCGGCGAGGAGGATCGCCGGGCGCGTGTCCATGCGGCTCAGGATAGGCGGGTCCGGTGTCCGCCGCTTCGTTGGGTCGCTCCGACTTCTCACCGCAGCGGTAGAAATCGTTCCATTAGGAACTCCGCCACTCCTTCGGCCACTTCGTGATAGCCACTCAGAGTTGCACCGTTCAGTCCTCCATAGGCTCCGCCGTGTGCCAACTTATGTCTCGCTCCAACCAAGTTGCCGAGTGTTTGACGTCGTTCATCCACCTTCAAGTAGTCGATGAACTCAAGTCGCCAGTCGTCGTCGAAGGCGCCGATCCAAGTCTCCAACTTCGATGGATTCATGTTCGGCAATCGCGAAACTTGCCTCTTACCGAAGCGGAGCACTCGATGACTCGAGTGCTCCTCGAGGTAACCGTTCAGGACATGCTCGACGGTCTTCTCGACGAATCCACTGAGTCGGATCACTGCGAGTCGCTGCAGATGGCCGCGGACGACGAGATCGTTCTGCTCGTCGGCAACAAGCACCAAGTCCTCAATCTCACGCAGATGCTTACGGACCTCCGCTCGGCGATCGACGTAACGTTCTGGCTTTGCCACGATCAGGCGAACGCCGCGCGTGCGAGGCTCAGGCGAGTCTCAACTGAGTCCTCGTTCGCCGTCGCTCGAGTCACCGCGTCCATGTAGTCGATATCTTCCAGGAGTGCTTGGTAGGCATCGCTCACGTCTTCCGGTGTTAGTGCGTCACCGCCGCCATGCGCGCGGTCCATGACCCCGACGAAAACGGAGTCCAGAATCGCTGCATTCACTTGAGTGCCCAGCCGGAAGGCTCGCTTACCAAGTGCGGCACTGATCACAGCTGCCGATGACCGGAACGCATCGGCGATCATTGTTAGATCGAGTTCGGCGCTGTTTCGATGGCGGCCAAGGAAGTCATTCAAGAACGTCTTCAATGGTGCGGAGTACTCGTCCGAGGAAGTCCACAAGGCAATAACTCGCAGGATCAGTTCCTGATCCTTCAGTCGATCGCTGCGCTTGCCGTAGAGCAGGCGCCAGCACTCGTCGTTGTTGAGGCTCCTGATCATCTCGACGGTTTCGCCACCGTACAGCGCAACTCGAATCTCGTGAGGTTGCAAATTGGTGCCGCCTGAGTTCAGACGCTCGAAGATCTGGTAGACGCTTTCGTATTCATCCACCTCTTGGGGGGCCCGGATGATGATCGACTGGATGAAGGTGTCATCGAGTCCGCGACGCACGTCGTCGGGCAGCGTGTCGTAGGTGAGGCCCTTGAAAGCGTCCTCGACGCCTTCAAGCTTGAACGACCCGGCGTAGAACGCTGCGAGTGTCGTCAGCCGCTGCTGTCCGTCGAGGACGAGGTACTTCTTCCCCGGCTGCTCTACGAGAAAAATCCCTGGCACGGGGAAGCCAAGGAGCAAGGACTCGATGAATCGATCCTTCTGAGCCTTCCTCCAAACTCTTCCCCGCTGAAATCCCTGAGCGTTAGGATCTGGAAGCTGCACGCTCGGATCGAAGGACGGGACGACGATGGCTCGATCGTTGAACCGACGGACGAGCCCGTGCACGTCGAACTCAGTGCCGAAGTAGGACACAGGGAGGACCGAGGGTGTCACTGCATCGGTCTCATCGACATCGTCGATCTCGATCTCGATCTCGATGTCGTCGGTTGGCGTCGTCATGTGGCAACTGTATGTCGCCTGTCCTGATCCGTCCGAGATTGCGTTTTGACAACGGTTCTCATTCGCGAGTAGCGTCGCATCCATGCCCCGCACCCTCACGCGCATCGCGCTGCCCGCGGCCCTCGCCGCATCCGTCATCGCCCTCGCCGGCTGCTCGACTTCGGCTGATGCCGGCGCCGACGACGGCACGCTGCAGGTCGTCGCCACGACGACCCAGATGGGCGACGTCGTGCGCGAGATCGTTGGTGACGACGCCGAGGTGACGCAGCTGCTGCAGCCCGGCCAGTCGGCCCACTCGTACGACCCGACGCCCGAGGCGCTCACGGCCCTCGCGACCGCCGACGTGCTCGTGATCAACGGCGCCGGCCTCGAGGAGTGGCTCGACGACACGATCGAGGCCTCGGGCTTCGACGGCGAGCTCGTGGATGCGTCGGCCGACGTGCACCTGCACGAGGGCGAGGGCCACGACCACGATCACGGCGACGAGGAGCACGCGGACGAGGAACACGCCGACGAGTCGGCCGAGGCCTCCGAGCCCGCCGCCTCCGCGCCGGCCGACGCCGACGCGGAGGCCGAGGAGGGTCACGACGACCACGACCACGGCGGCACCGACCCGCACGTGTGGAGCGACCCGCACCAGGTCGTGCACATGGCCGAGACGATCGGCGCGGCCCTCGCCGCGGCCGACACGGCCAACGCCGACGCGATCGAGGCGTCGACGGCCGACTACGTCGCGCAGCTCGAGGCGCTCGACGAGTGGGTGCACGCATCCATCGAGCAGGTGCCGGCCGACCAGCGCCTCCTCGTGACGAACCACGACACGTTCTCGTACCTCGCCGAGGCGACCGGCATGACGGTCGTCGGCTCGGTCATGCCCGCGTTCGACGACAACGCCGAGCCGAGCGCCGCCGACATCGACGCGCTCGTCGCGGCCATCCGAGAGTCCGGCGTGCGCGCCGTGTTCTCGGAGACGAGCATCGACCCGCAGATCGCCGAGACCATCGCGTCGGAGGCCGGCGTCGAGGTGTACTCGGGCGAGGATGCGCTGTACGCCGACTCGCTCGGTGCCGCGGGCACGCCCGGCGCGACGTACGTGGGCAGCGTCATCCACAACGTGACCCTCATCGTCGAGTCGTGGGGCGTCGAGCCCCTGCCCGTGCCGGATAGCCTCACCGAGTGAGCATCGTCCGCATCGACCGCGCGTCCTTCCGCAGGGGAGGGCGCACGGTGCTGTCCGGCGTGACCTTCGCGGTCGAGCCGGGCGAGGCCGTCGCGCTCGTCGGACCGAACGGCGCGGGCAAGTCGACGCTGCTCGACGGCCTGCTGGGGCTCGTGCCGCACGACGCCGATCGCTTCGACGTGCCGACGGGCGCAGGCGCCATCGGTATGCTGCCGCAGTCGACGACGACGGATGCGGCGTTCCCGATCTCGCTCGAGCAGGTCGTGATGCAGGGCCGCACCGCGCGCCTCGGCCTCCGCTGGCCGGGCCGTGCCGACCGGGATGCCGTGGCGCAGGCGCTCGAGACCGTGCGGCTGACGGCGCAGCGCAAGGCGCGGTTCGGCGACCTCTCGGGCGGCCAGCAGCGTCGTGGGCTCCTCGCGCGAGCGATCGCGGGAGAGCCGGCGCTGCTGCTGCTCGACGAGCCGTTCAACGGCCTCGACGCCGCGAGCCGCCAGTCGCTGCTCGACGCGATCGAGCGACTCAAGGCAGCGGGCGTGGGCCTCGTCGTGACGACCCACGACCTCGAGCTCGCCCGCGCGGTGTGCGAGCGCACGCTGCTCATCGACCGTGAGCAGATCGCGTTCGACGACACCGCGTGCGTGCTCACGCTCGAGCAGGTGCGCAAGGCGTTCGAGCACCACGCCGTCGAGATCGACGGCCACACGCTCGCGACCGCCGAGCACCACGCGACCGAGCACGGCCACGCCGAGCACCGCGAGCACGACGACGTGCACGAGCACGACCACCGCTGACGTGCTCGACCTCGTCACGCCCTTCCAGCTGCCGTTCATGCTGCGGCCGCTCGTGCTGCTGCTCGTGCTCGCGGTCGCGGCCGGCACGGTCGGCACGGTCGTGAACCTGCGCAGGCTCGAGTTCGCCTCCGACGGCCTCACCCACGCGGTGTTCCCGGGCCTCGTGATCGGCTTCATGGTCGCGGGCGCGAGCGGCATCCTGCCCGGCGCGCTCGTCGCCGCCGTCGTGGCGGCGCTCGTGCTCGTCGCGATCGCGCGCCGCACCGGCACCGAGACGGGCGTCGCGATCGTGCTCACGGCGTGCTTCTCGCTCGGCGTCGTGCTCGTGTCGCTGCGCTCGGAGTGGGCGGGCCAGATGGAGTCGTTCTTCTTCGGCAGCCTGCTCACGGTGACGGATGCGCAGCTGGCGATCTCGCTCGGCATCGTCGCGCTCGCGGTCGCGGGGGTCATGGCGACGTGGCGGTGGCAGGTGCTGCGCGCGTTCGACGAGCAGGCGGCGCGCATCGCGGGCGTGCCCGTGCGCGTCACCGACGTCGTCGCCAACGTCGCGGTCGCGCTCGTCGTCGTCGCGGCATCCGCCGCCGTCGGCACCCTGCTCGTGCTCGCCGTGCTCATCGTGCCCGCCGCCGCATCCCGTGCCGTCACGCGCCACGTCGTGCCGGGCGCGATCGTCGCGACGGGCATCGCCGCCGCCGCCTCGTGGATCGGCATGTCGGTCGCGTTCGCGGCGTCGAGCGCGGGCGTGCAGGCGTCGCCGTCGTCGATCGTCGCGCTCACGATGCTCGCGGCGTACCTCGTGGCGCTGGCGGTCGGCGCCGTGCGCGAGGGCGCGCTCGCACGGAGGGTCGCCGCATGACGCTCGACGAGTTCACCAGGGCTTCGCTCGATGCCCTCCCCACGTGCTTCGTGGCGCCGAGGGTCGCCGCATGACGCTCGACTACTTCACCCGCGCGCTGCTCGAGGCCGTGCTCGCCGGTGCGCTCGCGGGCCTCGTGGGCGTGCTCGTCGTGCTGCGCGGCCGCGCCTTCTTCACCATGTCGCTCACGCACGCGACGTTCCCCGGTGCCGTGCTCGCCGCCATCCTCGGCGTCTCGATCCCGCTCGGCGCCGCCGCGACGGCCGTCGCGCTCGTGCTCGTCGCGACGCTCATCGGCCGCATCCCCACGCAGGGCTCCGCCGTCGCCTCGGGCATCATGCTCACCGCAGGCTTCGCCGTCGGCTCGTTCGCCGAGACCGCGACGCACGTGCCCGTCGACGTCGGCTCGTTCCTCACGGGCACGATCCTCGCCACGACGACCGCGGACCTCGGGCTCACGGCGGCGGTGCTCGTCGTCGCCATCGCGGTGCTCGCCGTCTACGGCCGCCACCTGCTGTTCGCGTCCTTCGACGAGACGGGCTTCCGCGCCGCGGGCCTCAAGCCCGCCCGCGCCGAGGCAGTGTCCCTGGCGCTCATCGCCGCGACCGTCGTGGCGATCATGCCCGCGCTCGGCGCCATCCTCGCCGTCGGCCTCATCGTCGCGCCCGCCGCAGCTGCCCGCCGCCTCGTGCGCTCGGCGACGACGATGCTGTGGGTCGCGCCGCTCATCGGCATCGCGTGCGCCGTCGCCGGCCTGCTCGTATCGCGGGCGTGGTCGGTCTCGGCGGGCGGCGCCATCACGCTCATCGCCGCCGCCGTCGTGGGGCTCGCGCACCTCGTCCCGCAGCGCCGCACGGTGGTCGAAGCCGTGCCCGCACCGGCTGCCGCCGGTAGCGTGGTCGCATCATGACCGACGTGCGCCGACGATCCACGAAGCAGCGCGAGGCCGTGCGCGAGGCGCTCGACGCCGCCGACGGCTTCGTGTCCGCACAGTCGCTGCACGCCACCATGCGCGACGGCGGCTCGACCGTGGGCCTCGCGACCGTCTACCGCGCGCTCGCGACGCTCGAGCAGGATGGCGCCGCCGATGCCGTGCAGCACGACGGCGAGACCGTCTTCCGCGCCTGCACGCCCACGCACCACCACCACCTCATCTGCCGCGAGTGCGGCCGCACGGTCGAGCTCGAGGCCGACCCCGTGGAGGCGTGGACGCGCGAGGTCGCCGCGAAGCACGGCTACACCGACCCCCACCACACCATCGAGATCACCGGCATCTGCGACCGGCACGCATCCGGAGGCGCAGCATGATCGAGATCCTGTCCGCTCGCGAGGTCGAGGCGGCGAAGCCCGCCGGCGAGCTCGTGGGGCGCATCCTGCAGACGGTGCGCGACCGCGTCGTGCCCGGCACGAACCTGCTCGAGATCGACGCGTGGGCGGCGGAGATGATCAAGGATGCGGGCGCCACCTCCTGCTACGTCGACTACGCGCCGTCGTTCGGCCGCGGCCCGTTCGGCTTCCACATCTGCACCGCCGTCGAGGATGCCGTGCTGCACGGCAAGCCGTACGACCGCGTCGTGCGGCAGGGTGAGCTGCTCACGCTCGACCTCGCCGTGATCGTCGACGGCTGGGCGTGCGACTCGGCGCTGACGTTCGGGGTCGGCGGCACGCGGCCGGAGGACGTCGCGCTCGTCGACGCCACGCGCGTCGCGCTCGAGGCGGGCATCGCGCAGGCGCAGGTCGGCAACCGCGTCGGCGACATCTCGAACGCGATCGGCGACGTGCTGCGCGGCGCCGGCTACACGATCAACGGCCAGTTCGGCGGCCACGGCATCGGCTCGACGATGCACCAGGACCCCCACGTCGCCAACGACGGCACCGCCGGCCGCGGCTACACGCTGCGCCCCGGCCTGCTGCTCGCGATCGAGCCGTGGGTCATGGCCGGCACCGACGAGCTGCGCATGGATGCCGACGGTTGGACGCTGCGCTCGGCCGACGGTTCGCGCACGGCGCACTCCGAGCACACGGTCGCCATCACGGAGGACGGCCCCGTCGTGCTCACGCGTCGCGCCGACGAGGTGCCCCCGACCGTGGCGCAGCGCGCGGCCTGACGCGGTTCCACAGACGCCGTCTCAGCGCATCCATCCACACCTCGCAGAGCGCGTGGAGCGCGGCGTGATGAGGTGACGGCGTCGAGAGGACCGTCATGAGCGACCCCACCGCACCCCCGCAGGATCCCGTGCCGCAGCCGGCAGCGGCCCAGCCGCCCGCCCAGCCGATGCCCGTGCCCGCCGGGCGCCGTCAGCCGCTGCGCATCCTCGGGATCCAACCCGTGCTGCTCGTCGGCATGGTGCTGCTCGTGCTCGTGACGCTGCTCACGATCGTGCTCGTGTTCGTCGGCGACATCGGCACGCAGGCGCCGCGCGTCGTGTGGACGGTCATCGCGTTCGTCGCGTTCACGGGCCTGCTCGCGCTCGACCTGTCGCTGTCGCGGCGATCGTCGGTGCCCCTCGTCATCGGCGTCTGCGCCAACGTCTACCTGCTCGCGGTGCTCATGCTCGCGACCTGGGTGCAGCCCATCGTCGTGACGCCGCCGGACGTGATCTGCGACCCCATCGACGGCTGCGACTACGCCGATCCGTACCGGTACGGCCCGCCGCTGGGCATCGCGCTGCTCGGCGTCTTCCTGCTGGCGTTCTTCGTCGTGCGCGCTGCTGCTGCGGGCGCGTGGGCGCTCGTCGCGCTCGGCCGCCGCGGCGCCATCGCGCTCGCGCGGGTCATGGGCGTCGTCGCCGCCGCGCTGCTGGGACTCGCGGCAGTGCTGCTCACGCTGCACCTCGCCATCACGCCGTTCGGCGTGCGCATCGGCGACCTCTACTGGCGCTTCGCCGTCGCGGCGGTCGTGCTCGCGGCGCTCGCCGCCTGCATCACGACGCTGCTGTACTGGAACCGCAGGCAGCTCGACGCCCCGCCGCCCGCGCCAGCGCCCGCGCCCGCCGCGCCCCAGCCTGCGCTGGGGGAGCCGGTGCAGCCCGCCCAGGCCTGGATGCCGCATCCCGGCGCCGTGCCGCCGCCCGGCTACCAGCCGTGGCCCGGGCAGCCGATGCCGCCGCAGCAGTGGCAGGGGCAGCCGATGCCCGGCCAGCCGATGCCCGGCCAGCCGTGGCCGTACGCGTGGCCGACCGACCAGCAGGTGCCGAACCCCATGGCGCCGCCGCCTGGGCAGTCGCCGCAGCAGGGCCCGCCGCCGCCGCAGTAGCACCGCGCCACGCCGTGGTGGCGTCGCACCCCGGGCGTGTCGTAGGATGGTCGTTTGTGTGGCGTCGCCGCACGGCGTGCGCCAAGCCCATCTTCGGATGGGAACTGCGCGCGCAGGCAAGTGATCTTGGGTGAGGCCTCGGCCTCACGGTACCCCTGGAGGAACCATGGCAGCAGTGTGCCAGGTGACTGGAGCCGTTCCCGGCTTCGGTCACGCAATCTCGCACTCGCACCGCCGGACGAAGCGCCGCTTCGACCCGAACGTGCAGAAGAAGACGTACTACGTCCCCTCGCTCCGCAAGAACGTGACGCTCACCCTGTCCGCCAAGGGCATCAAGGTGATCGACGCGCGCGGCATCGAGTCCGTCGTTCGTGACCTGCAGAAGAAGGGGGTGAAGCTCTGATGGCCAAGAAGGCACAGGACGTTCGTCCGATCATCAAGCTCCGCTCGACTGCCGGCACCGGCTACACCTACGTGACGAAGAAGAACCGTCGCAACAACCCCGACCGTCTCGTGCTGAAGAAGTACGACCCCGTCGTGCGCAAGCACGTCGAGTTCCGAGAGGAGCGCTGACATGGCCAAGAAGTCCATGATCGCGAAGAACGAGCAGCGCAAGGTCATCGTCGCGCGCTACGCCGAGAAGCGGGCTGCCCTCAAGAAGGCGCTCGTCGACCCGAACGGCACCGACGAGTCGCGCGAGGAGGCCCGCCTGGGTCTCCAGAAGCTGCCCCGCAACGCCTCGCCCGTGCGCGTGCGCAAGCGCGACGCCATCGACGGCCGCCCCCGCGGCCACGTCGGCGAGTACGGCATCTCGCGTGTCCGCTTCCGCTCGATGGCGCACCGCGGCGAGCTGCCCGGCGTGACCAAGTCGAGCTGGTAGGCATCAGCCTCCGCTGACACAGCACAGCACGAAGGCCCCCGACCTCACGGTCGGGGGCCTTCGTCGTGCTCGGGGCTGGTGGCCCGCCCGCCGCAGGCCTACGCTCGCCGCATGACGCAGGTCGCGCACACCATCGAGCCGCTGTCGGTCGACACGTGGGATGCGTTCGCGGGCCTCGTCGAGCGGCACGGCGGCATCTTCGGCGGCTGCTGGTGCACGTACTTCCACGACTGCCCGGGCCGCGCGCCCGGCTACGAGGGCAGCAGGGTCGCGAAGCGGCACCTCGTCGAGGCGGGCGTCGCGCACGCGGCGCTCGTGATGGTCGACGGCGAGGCGGTGGCGTGGGCGGAGTTCGGCACGCCCGCCGAGCTGCCGAACATCCACCATCGCAAGCAGTACGACGCGGAGTCGGATGCGGTGCCCGACTACCGCGTGACGTGCATCTTCGTCGACAAGCGGTTCCGGCGGCAGGGCCTCGCGCGCACGGCGCTCGACGGGGCGCTGGGCCTCATCGCCGCGGCGGGCGGCGGCGTCGTCGAGGGCTACCCGCACGAGGTGGGCGACAAGCGCATGAGCAACTCGTTCGTCTACAACGGCACGCGCACGATGTACGAGGCGGCCGGGTTCGCGTTCGTGCGCCCGAAGGGACTCAAGAACACGGTCATGCGGCGCGCGGTCGCTGCCGCGTGAGGCGCGGACGTCGCGTCGGTCAGGGCGCAGGCACGCGCCGCGGCGTGAGCAGCGCGCCGACGGCGGCGATCGCAGCGCATCCGACGAGCACGGCGGCGAGGGGCACCGCATCGGCCGCGACGCCGACGATGGGTGCGCCGATCGCCTGGCCCACGGCGATCGCGAGGAAGGCGAGGCCGACGCCGAACGCCGTGCGACCGGGCGCGAGCCGCGTCGACCACACGAGCAGCACGCCTGTGAGGGCGATGTAGGCGGCGCCGAAGAGCGCCCCGGCGGCGAGCGCCGCGACGGGACTCGTCGCCAGCAGCGCGAGCGCTGCCCCGCCTGCGGCCATCGCGACCATGCCGAGCGCCCACGACCAGCGGATGCCGATGCGCGCGATGAGCGCGCCGGCGAAGGCACCGAGCACGCCTGCGGCACCGATCGCAGTCCAGACGGCCGGCGCGACCCACGCCGCGGCACCGGCGTCGAGCACCGCCTGCCTGCCGAACGTCCACACGCCGATGCTGCCGACGCCCATCGTCACGGCTGCCGTGACGAGCAGCGCGAGCCGTCGCGACGGCCGCACGGGCGCCGCTGACGAGCCGCCCGGGGCGGGACGCGCATCGGGCACCGCGAACGCCGCCCACGCGGTGACCCCGGCCGCGATGATCGCGAAGATCGTCCACGCGATGCGCCAGTCGTCGGCGAGCAGCACGGCGACGGGGCCCGAGACGAGCACGCCGACGCCCGTGCCGGCGTTGACGATCGTCTGCGCCGCGTCGCGCGAGCGCTCGCGGATGGCGGCGGCCACGGCGGCGGCGAGCGGCGGCGAGGCCACGCCCGTGCTCGAGCCGGCAACGAGGATGCCGATCGCGAGCACCGTCGCGTTCGGCGCCGCCGCGACCGTGGCGATGCCCGCCGTCGCGAGCACGCCCGCGGCCACGGCCACTCGGCGCGCGCCGACCCGCGGCGTCGCGACGGTGCTCGCCACGATCGCGACGCAGTAGCCGACGTACCCGCCCGAGCCGATGAGCCCCGAGAGCGCGGGGGTCAGGGCGAAGTCGCGCGCGAAGTCGGGAGCGAAGAGCCCGTAGGCGAATCGTGCGAGGCCGTAGCAGCACGCGATGAGCGCGACGCCCGCGATGACGAGCGACGAGCGCGTGCCGCGCTGGGCCTGCATCAGCCCGCGCGGCGCTCGTGGATGCTGCTCGACAGCGCCGTGCCGTTGACCTCGGCGTAGACGACGCCCTCGGTCACCGAGAACGTCATGGTCGTGCGGCGCGCGATCGCGTCTGCGACCGCATCCACGAATCCGTCGTCGAACGACACGAGCCGCACCTGCTCGGCCTTGTGGATGCGCTTGCCCGCCCACCGGCCGGCGACCTTGTCGGGGTCGCGGTGCGTGTAGACGGCGCAGCGCTCAGCCGCCATGCTACCGCGGTGGATGCGGTCGGCCTCGGGCGCGCCCGCCTCGATCCACGCCTGCAGCGCACCCGTGAGGTCGCGCACGAGCACGGCGGGCTCGTCGCCGCCCGAGAGGGAGTCGCCGAACGCGATGCCCTCCTCGAACTCGAGCAGGTACGCGAGCACGCGCGTCGTGAGGAACGCGAGCGTCTCCGACGGGTGCTGCGCGACCTTGAACGAGAGGTCGTCGTAGACGCCGCGGTCGACGTCGGCCAGCGTCACGTCGAACGTGTGGATGGTCGCGCCGATGCCCATGGTCTCGAGCCTAGGTGCGGGGGAGGGTCCGCTCAGACCTGCGCGATGGTCATCGGGTACTGGGTGCCGGCGCCGTCGTCGCCGACGAGCTCCATGCCGCCCGTCGCGGCCGTGCCGGTGAAGACGATGTCGACGACCTCGCCCGTCGGCGCCTGCAGCTGCGAGATCGTGAGCGAGAACGTCTCGCCGTCGACGCTCCACACGTCGGTGGGGGCGTCGAACGGCTGCCCGTTGAAGCTCTCGAAGTCGACGGTGCCGTCGGCGTTCAGCGTGAACGTGACCTCGGCGACGCCCTCGGCGGTGCCGAACCACGACGTGCCGGCGAGGTCCTCGGCGGTCGCGCCCGGCGTGATCTCGCTGGGGACGGGGGCGGCGGATGCGCTGGGGTCGGCGCTCTCGCTCGCGGTCGACTCGCTGGTCTCGGGCGCCTCGCCGTCGGAGGCGCAGCCGGCGAGCAGCAGCAGCCCGGCTCCGGCGAGCGCGGGCAGGGTCAGGGTTCGCGTGCGCATCCGTCCGACGGTACGCCCATCGCTCGCTCGGCGCTCTTGTGCACCTCCAATGCGCGCCACCGTGCACGCATCGCGGCCGTGCCTACCGTGCGAGGCAGGGAGAAGGAGTCGGGCGCGAGCCCGACGACAGGAGGAGGGACCATGAACCCAGGACCCGGATTCGGGGGCGGGCCGGGCATCGACGGCACGGCGATCGCGCAGTCGATCGTGACGCTGCTCGTGCTCGGCGGCGTCGTGCTGTTCGGCGTGCTCGTGCTGCGCAGGCTCGGCGCGATCGAGCGCGCCGTGCGCGGGGAGCCGGCGCGCATCGCGGCGCCGGTGGCACCGCCCGTCGTGCAGGCACCGGCGACGCCGGTGGCGCAGCCGACGGATGGCGACCAGCGTGCGTGGCAGCAGCAGGCGCCGGTGACGCAGACGGACGACGCGGCAACGCGGCCGCCTGCCCAGCAGCAGCTGCGCGAAGGACCGGCCCCCGCCTGACGCGGTGCCGACGACGAACGGCCCCGGGGATCGCTCCCCGGGGCCGTTCGTCGTGTCGAGCACGCGGGTCAGACGACCGCGAGCTCCTCGTAGGCGCCAGCGCGCGGCGTCGAGCCGGCGCGTAGGTCGCGCCACGCCATGCCGAGGCGCTCCATCGCCGCATCCATCACCTCGGGCTCCCACGTGATGGGGATGCGCGCGAAGCGGTCGAGCACGCCCGTCGCCGTGAAGCGCGGACCGGGCGGCAGCAGCAGCCCGTGCTCGCGCGCCGCGAGCGACAGGTTCGTCGACATGGGCGAGCCGAGGTCGACCCACGCGGCGAGGCCGCCGGGCACCTCGGGCATCACGACGCCGGGCAGGTGCGTCGCGAGCCCGGCGCGCACCGACGCGCGGCCCGCGGTGAGGCGGCGCTTCGTGTGGGCGAGCAGGCCGTCCATGTCGTCGAGCAGCTCGGTGGCGATGCACTGCTCGAGCAGCGGGCTGCCGAGGTCGAACGACGGGCGCACCGCGAGCAGGCGCTCGACGTGCGGCGCATCCGCGCGGATCCACCCGATGCGCAGGCCGCCCCACGCGAGCTTCGACATCGAGCCGATGCTGATCGCCGGCCCGTGCGAGGCGAACGGGTGCGGCGTCCAGCCGCGGTCGACGTCGAGCTCGACGCACGTCTCGTCGACGATCACGAGCGCGCCGACGCTGCGCGCGGTCGCGGCGAGCTTCGCGCGCTCGAGGTCGGGCATCGTCGCGCCCGTCGGGTTGTGCAGGTCGGCGATCGTGTAGACGATGCCCGGCCTCGTCTCGCGGATGCGGCCGGCGAGGTGCGCGAGGTCCCAGCCCTCGGGCGTGACGGGCGTGGGCACGAGGCGCATGCCGACGCGGCGCAGCGCATCCATCGCGTGCGGGAACGTGGGCTGCTCGACGATCGCCGCTCGCCCGCGCTCGCCGAACGCCGCCGTGATGAGGGTGAGCGCGTGCATGGCGCCGCTCGTCACGACGATCTGCGACGGGTCGGTGGGCAGGCCGCGCTGCGTGTAGCGGGCGGCGATGCGCTCGCGCAGGTCGGCGAGGCCGTCGAGCGAGTAGCCGGGGGTGCCGAGCAGCGACGCGAGCCGGTCGAGCGCGCGCACGGTCGCGGCGTGCAGGCCGGGCGTCGATCCGACGGACGCGATCGTGAGGTCGATGACGTCGTCGCTCGGCGCGGGCACGCGCGTCGCCGAGCGGTGGGGAAGGGCGACGCGAGTGCCGGAGCCGTGCACGCGGGCGAGGTAGCCAGCGTCGGCGAGCGTCTCGTACGCCTTCGTGACGGTGGCGCGCGAACGGCCCACCTCGGTGGCGAGCGCTCGCTCGCTCGGCACTCGCTCGCCGACCGTGAGGCGGCCGTCGAGGATGAGCATGCGGATGCGGTCCGCCAGGGACTGCGCCACGGCGCCGCCCTGGTACCACTCGCCGAGCTGGCGTCCGAGTCGTGATCCCATCGCCCCATCATGCCCCCGAGTGGACCGGGATGCACGGGCCACGCGCTCACCGGTGGACCGTGCATCCAGGGCCACTCTGCCCGCATGCTGGCATGCATGACCCAGCCCGCCGCATCCGCACGCCGTCGCCTCGCCATGCCCGCATGGCTCACGCGCCTCGTGCTGCCGGTCGAGGCCGTGTCGCGTCGCGACGTCGGCCGCCGTCTCGTGCAGCTCGTCGTGGGCCTCTGGCTCTACGGCGTCGGCATCGGCCTCATGGTGCGCGCCGAGATCGGCGTCGCGCCGTGGGACGTGCTGACCCTCGGCGTGCAGGCGCAGACGGGCCTCGGCTTCGGGCTCATCATCATCCTCACGTCGGCCGCGGTGCTGCTGCTCTGGATCCCGCTGCGCCAGCGCGTGGGCGTGGGCACGCTGCTCAACGGCCTCCTCGTGGGGCCGTTCGCCGAGCTGACGCTCGCGATCGTGCCGCGCGTGCCCACCGCCGACCCCGCGACGTGGTGGTTCCGCGTGCCGCTGTTCGTGCTCGGCCTCGTCGTGCTCGCCGTCGCGACCGGCATGTACATCACGGCGCGCTTCGGCCCCGGCCCCCGCGACGGGCTCATGACAGGCGTCGTGCGCGTCACGAAGTGGCCCATCTGGGTCGTGCGCACGCTCATCGAGGGCTCGGTGCTCGTGGTCGGCCTGCTGCTGGGTGGTCCGCTCGGCGTCGGCGCCGTCATCTTCGCCTTCGGCGTCGGGCCCGTCGTGGGCCGCACGCTGCCGTGGTTCGATCGCCGTCGCAGCGCCGCCGAGGCGCGCGAGGCGGCCCGCGTCGCGGCCCTGCGCGGCTGAGCGCAGCGCACCGCATCCGCGCCTGCGAGATGCATGGAAGGCCCGAGACGGGTCGGATTGCCAAGAATCGGCTCTGAATCCCGCGGAATCACGCGGAATCCTCGGCGTGTCGGCCCCGCCTGCGCGGTCGATGCGCGTCGCGCGGGTACCGTGGCGGTGCGGCACGGGCACTGACCGGGCCGCCGTGCACGACCCGCCCTGGCGGGGCAGGAACGAGTCCAGGAGGACACCATGGCAGAGACCATCAACAAGACGACCCTCGTCGCGAAGATCGCCGCGTCGACCGACGCCAGCCAGGCCACCGTCGGCGCTGTGCTCGACGCGCTGTTCGCCGAGATCTCGGGCGCCGTCGCCAAGGGCGACAAGGTGTCGATCCCCGGCTTCCTCACGGCCGAGCGCACCGCGACCGCTGCCCGCACGGGCCGCAACCCGCAGACGGGTGCCGAGATCAAGATCGCTGCCGGCCACCGCGTCAAGCTGACCGCTGGCTCGAAGCTCAAGGCTGCCGTCAAGTAGTCACCGCTTCACAGCGCACGAAGGCCCCCGTCGTCACGACGGGGGCCTTCGTCGTGTGCGGGGGTCTCGTCGCATGAGGGGTCACTTCCTGACGCCCGCACCCGACCCGGGGAAGGAGTGGTCACTTCCTGCCACTTCGTGCGGCGTGTCGTGACAGCACGTGACCACGCATCGCACGGAAGTGACCCATCGGCGGCAGGAAGTGACCCATCCGCGAGAGGGAGCGGGGGAGGTCGGGCGCGCATAGGCTGCGCCGATACCCTGGATGCGTGGCACGCGCGAGACTGATCGGTCCGGGTGCCGTCGTCGCCGCAGGACTCGTCGCCGTCATCGTCGCCCTCGAGCTCGGCGGCGGAGCGGCCCCGCTCACGGTCGGCGACCCCGGCGCCGGCGTGCGATGGGGCACCCCCATCGCCCGCATGCTGCAGGACATCGCCACGGCGACGCTCATCGGCGGCCTCGTGCTGTCGTGCTTCGCGCTCGTGCCGGGCTCGAAGGCGTGGGACAAGGCCATCGACGTCGCCGCCGCCGCTGCGGGCGTCGCGACCGCCGCATCCGCCGCCGTCGCCTTCCTCGCGTTCCGCACGCTCGTCACGAGCCCGCTGTCGGTCGACGCGACGTTCACCGACTCGTTCCTGCAGTTCTTCACGCAGATCGAGCGCGGCCAGTACCTCGGGTCCGCGACGCTCGCGTTCGCGGTCGTGACGACGCTGCTCGTCGTCGTGCGCTCCGCAGCCGGCGTCGCGTGGGTGACGGTGCTGTCGGCCGCGCCGCTCGTGCTGCTCGCCGCGGCCGGCCACGCGGGCACGGCCGAGAACCACACGCTCGCGACGAGCTCGCTCTGGCTGCACCTCGTGTTCGTGAGCATCTGGGTGGGCGGCCTCATCCATCTCGCGATCCTGCGCCTCGACCGCAGCCCGAGCCTGCACGACGCCATGCGTCGCTACTCGTCGCTCGCCCTCGTCTCGTTCGCGATCGTCGGCTTCTCGGGCGTCGCCTCCGCCTGGGTGCGCACCGGCTGGGAGGGGCTCGCGACGCCGTACGGCGCGCTCGTGATCGTGAAGACGGTGCTGCTCGTCGTGCTCGGCGCCTTCGGCGCATGGCAGCGCACGCGCCTCATCCCGCGCGCGGTCGAGACGGGCCGCATCCGCTGGTTCCTCGTCGCCGAGCTCGCGTTCATGGGCGTCGCGATGGGCGTCGCGAACGGCCTGGCGCAGACGCCGACGCCGATCTCGGAGGTCGCGGTCGACTCGAGCCCCGCGACGATCCTCACGGGCTCGCCGCTGCCGCCGACGTTCGAGCCCATCCGCCTCTTCACCGAGTGGTCGCTCGACCCGCTGTGGGCCGTCGTGTGCACGATGCTCGCCTTCTTCTACGTCGCGGGCGTCGTGCGCGTGCGCCGCCGCGGCGACGCGTGGCCCGTGCTGCGCACGATCTCGTGGCTCGCGGGCGTCGGCCTGCTCGCGTGGGTCACGTCGGGCCCGCTCGCCGTGTACGAGCACTACCAGTTCTCGTTCCACATGGCCGGGCACATGCTGCTCGGCATGGCCGTGCCGCTGCTGCTCGTGCCCGGCGCGCCCGTGACGCTCGGCATGCGCGCGCTCACGAAGCGCACCGACGGCACGCGCGGCGGCCGTGAGTGGCTGCTCGCGATCGTGCACTCCCGCTACATGCAGGTGATCGGGCATCCGATCGTCTCGACCGGCATCTTCGTGGCGAGCCTGTGGGTGTTCTACTTCTCGCCGCTGTTCCGCTGGGCGATGGAGAACCACCTGGGCCACGTGTGGATGGTCGTGCACTTCGTCGGCTCGGGCTACCTGTTCGTGCAGGCGCTCATCGGCACCGACCCGTCGCCGCACCGCACGCCCTTCCCGATGCGCCTCGTCATGCTGCTCGCGGCGATGGCGGCGCACGCGTTCTTCGGCGTCACGATCATGACGGGCGAGGGGCTGCTGCTCGCCGACTGGTTCGGCGCGATGGGCAACGGCGTGGATGCGCTCGAGGACCAGCAGGTCGGCGGCGGCATCGCCTGGTCGATCGGCGAGTTCCCCACGATCGTGCTCGCCCTCATCACGTGCGTCCTGTGGGCGCGCACCGACCAGCGCGAGCAGCGCCGAGTCGACCGCAAGGCCGACCGCGACGGCGATGCCGACCTGCAGGAGTACAACGCGATGCTCGAGAGGATGTCGAAGCGATGACCGAGGCCACGACCACCGGTGGGCAGCGCCTGCCCGACGAGCTCGGCGCGCTCGCCGACGGCGTCTCGCTCACGCTGCACATCGTGCGGCACGCCGAGACCGAGTACAACGTCGCGCACGTGATGCAGGGTTGGTCGAACTCGCCCATCACCGACCGCGGGCACGAGCAGATCGCGGCGGCCGGTGCCGCGCTCGCGGGCGTGCCGTTCGACGCGGCGTTCTCGAGCGACCTCGAGCGCACGCGCCTCACGGCCGAGGGCATCCTCGCCGCGCATCCCTCGCCGCCGGCGCTCGCGCTGCGCGAGGACCTGCGCGAGTGGAACTTCGGCGGCAACGAGGAGCAGCCGTCGGCGATCGTGTGGGGTCGGCTGTTCGCGCAGCACGGCCTCGAGGTCGACCGCGAGCTGTCGGCGATGCGCGTGCTCGCCGAGCGCATGTCGTGGAGCGACATCTTCGACGGCATCGCCGACCTCGACGAGACGGGCCAGAGCGAGAAGGCGGCCGAGACGGTCGTGCGCGCCGACCTCGCGCTCGCGCACGTCATCCAGACGGTGACGGCGGATGCGCAGGCCGGCGACGAGCGCACGGTGCTCGTGGTGAGCCACGGCGGGTTCATCACGACGCTGCTGCGCCAGATGACGCCCGAGATGACGCCGACGACCATCCTGCCGAACTGCTCGATCTCGACCGTGCGACTGCAGGGCACGTCGTGGTCGCTCGAGGGCGTCGGCGAGCGCCCCGAGGCGTTCGCGGCCTGACGCGTCGCGGATCGACCGAGCCCGCGGCGGGTTCGTGTCGGCCGCAAGCGCGCGGCTAGGGTACGGAAACGCGACACGATGTCCGAGTCGCGTGCCAGGATGACGAAGGTCGTCGCAGGATGGAGCGACGAGGAGGGGAGAGCGCCCATGAGCCCGCATCGGAAGACCCTCCGGACGCCCCCCGTGCAGCGCCGCGCATCCGACCGCATCGACGAGATCCTCGACGCCGCCGCCGCGGTCGTCGACGAGGTCGGCACCGAGCTGCTCACGACGACGCTCGTCGCCGAGCGCGCCGGCGCGGGCGTCGGCACCGTCTACCGCTACTTCCCCGATCGCATCGCGATCCTGCAGGGCATCGCGGACCGCAACGTGCGCATGCTCGGCGAGCGGTTCGAGCAGGTCGTGGCCGAGCCGCGCGACGACGTGCTCGACGACCTCACGGCGCTGTTCCACGCGTACGTCGAGCTGTACCGAGACCTGCCCGGCTACCGGTCGGTGCGCACGGGCGAGACGCTGCCCACGTCGATGCGGCCCAAGGGTGCCGTGGTCGTCGAGCTCGTCGAGCGCGTCGCCGCCGCGATCGGCCCGCGCTACGGCATCGCGGTCGACGCGGAGTACCGCGAGCGGTTCGTCGACTGCTTCCACGTCGTCGACGCCGTCGTCGGCGCCGCGTTCGTCGACGACCCGCGCGGCGACGACCACCTCATCGCCCTCGCCTACGAGGTCGCCCGCGCCGTCTCGCGGCGCCGACTGGGGCTGCTGCCGTCGCGCATCCCGCTGCGCGTGCCCACCGAGGGCGCGGTCGCGGAGGCGCCGGTCGTCTGACCGAGCGGGCTCGAGCCCGGCTCAGGCCGCGCGGCGTGCGGCCTGCGGCAGGTCGACGACCTCGAGCTCGAGCGTCGCCAGGTCGACGCGAGCCGCGGTGTGCTGCGCCATGCGGTGCCAGCCGTCGGCGGGCAGGCCGCTCGACGTGAACGCGACCGCGCCATCCGCCTCGCGCCGCCACGACAGCTGGTAGTAGTGCTCGACGTGGTCGAGCGGCAGGTCGGGGCCGAGGCCCGACGCCTCGAACAGGTCGAGCGGCACCGGGGCGCCCTCGTTGGCGTGCACGGCCACGAGCTCGTCGGCCGACAGCACGAGCAGGTTGATCGCCGACGTCGGGAAGCGCTCGCGCAGGCGCGCGACCGTCGACGTCGTCGCCTCGAACAGCGGCACGCCGCGGGCGACCTCCCGCAGCACGAGCGCTGCGACGATCGCGGAGTCGGTCGTGCCGCCGAGGCGCTCGACCTCCTCGGGGCGCACCATGGCGCGCAGCTCGTGCACCGGGTGGATCGAGCCGTTGTGCGCGAAGGCGATGCCGTCGGCGACGAACGGATGCGTGTTGCGCAGCACGTTGCCCATGCCCTCGGTCGCGAGGCGCAGGTGGGCGATGCGGGCGACGGCCTCGCCGTCGTCGATCGCACCGGCCAGGTCGGCGCTCTCGGCGCCGTCGCTCGGGTCGCGGTAGCGACGCACGTCACCGGCGTCGTCGACCCACGCGGTGCCCCAGCCGTCGGCGTGGAGTCGTCCCATTCGCTGCCACTCCCGCGCATCGGCGGCCCCGAGCACGGCTGCGGCCGTCGTCGCACGGGGAGCGGCGTAGCCGAGCAGTCGGCACATGCGCATCCCCCTTCGTCGCCTCCATCCTCTCGTGCTCGCGTGTCGAACGCGTCACATGCGCGTCACGGGGCGTAGCAGAGGGATGCGCGACGCGGGGTCAGGCGTCGTGCAGGCGCTGCTTGACGGCGTGCTCGGTGAGCACCTCCACGTAGTCCTGCACAGGGTTGCCGGCGAGCTTGGCGTGCTCCTCGCGGGCGAGCTGCGCGACGGCGTCGGCGTCGTGCTCGGGATGCTGGGTCGTGATCGCCTGCACGACGTGGTCGACGACCAGGTCGGGCTCGGCCTCGTTGCCGCTCATGCCTCGACGGTGACACGACCGTGCCCGCGGGACAAGCCCCCGCATCCCTCCCAGAGCGCCGACCGCGGCGGTGCTCCACAGGGGCGAGCCGCTGCCCGGGCGCGCGAGCGGCCGCGCGTACCCTGGACGGATGGGTGTGTCGCTGACCGCGGAGCAGCAGGCGGTCTTCGACCGCATCGAGCTGACGCGCGACCACCTCTTCATCACGGGCCGCGCCGGCACCGGCAAGTCGACGCTGCTGCAGCATCTCGCGTGGCAGACGTCGAAGGCGCTCGCGATCTGCGCGCCCACGGGCGTCGCGGCGCTCAACGTGGGCGGGCAGACCATCCACTCGCTCTTCCGCCTGCCGCTCGGCCTCATCGGCGACGCCGCGATCGACCAGACGCAGGAGACGCGCAAGCTGCTCAACTCGATCGAGACGCTCGTGATCGACGAGGTCTCGATGGTGAACGCCGACCTGCTCGATGCGATCGACCGCTCCCTGCGCCAGGCGCGGCAGCGGCCGCTGGAGGCGTTCGGCGGCGTGCAGCTCGTCATGTTCGGCGACCCGTACCAGCTGGCGCCGGTGCCGGGCGATGCCGACGAGCGCGCGTACGTCGCCGACCACTACCGGTCGATGTGGTTCTTCGACGCACGCGTGTGGCTCGAGGCGGACCTCGACACCGTCGAGCTCGTCGAGATCCACCGCCAGGCCGACCTCGACTTCAAGGTCGCGCTCAACGCCGTGCGTCACGGCACCGTGACCGCCGACATCGCGCAGCTGCTCAACGAGGCCGGTGCGCGGACGCCCCCCGAGGACGACATCCTCACGCTCGCGACCCGCAACGACATGGTGCAGCGCACGAACGCGCGCGAGCTCGCACGCCTCACGGGGTCGGTGAAGAAGGCCGTCGCCGAGGTGTCGGGCGACTTCGGCCCGCGGGCGCTGCCCGCCGACGAGGTCCTCGAGCTCAAGGAGGGCGCGCAGGTCATGTTCCTGCGCAACGACTCCCAGCAGCGCTGGGTCAACGGATCCATCGGCCGCGTCGTCGACATCGGCGCGACGATCTGGGTCGAGATCGACGGCGAGGACCACGAGGTCGAGCCGGCCGTGTGGGAGCGGTACCGCTACCGGTACTCCCAGGCGACGAAGGAGCTGAGCCGCGACGTCGTCGCCGAGTTCACGCAGTTCCCGCTGCGGCTCGCGTGGGCCGTGACGATCCACAAGTCGCAGGGGTCGACGTTCGACCAGGCGATCATCGACCTCGGCTCGCGCGCCTTCAGCCCCGGCCAGACCTACGTGGCGCTCTCGCGGCTCACGAGCCTCGATGGGCTGTACCTGTCGCGGCCGTTGCGCCCGGCCGACATCATCGTCGACCAGCGCGTGCGCGAGTACATCTCGGAGGTGCGCACGAAGGCGCAGGAGGCGCGCGAGGCCGCTGCTTCCGCGGCTGCCGCTCCCGCCAAGGCGCCTGCGAAGGCGCCCGCCAAGCGGCGCACGAAGGCGAAGGCCAAGGCCGGCGAGGCGAAGGCCGGCTAGTCGGATGCGGGCGCGCGCCGCGCGAGCAGCGCGAGCGTGCCGAGCGACAGCGCCCCGGTGAGGGCGACGAGCAGGCCGTAGCCCACGGCGATGTCGTCGAGCGCGAACGTCTCCGCGATCGCGCTCGCGGCGAGGCCGGGGACGGCGGCCGAGGCGTAGCAGATGAGGAAGATCGTCGACAGCAGGCCCGCGCGCTGCTCGGGTCGGGCGGTGGGCAGCAGCAGGCGGTTGCCCGCCGTGGCGATGACGCCGCCCGACAGGCCCGCGATCGCCGCCGCCGTGAAGTAGACCGGCACCGAGCCGAGGCGCACGCCCGCGACGACGCCCGCGATGGCGACGACGAACACGAGGATGCCGATCACGAGCGGGGTCTGCGGGCGACCTCGGCCCGCGAACGGTCCGCCGAGCACGCCCGGCACGATCGCGCTCGCGAACACCGCTGCGGCGACGACGGCCGAGCCGGATCCGAGGCTCTCCTGCGCCACCTGCGGTCCGAACGCCTGGTAGAACGAGCCGATGCACCACGTCGCGCCGTACGCGGCGCCCACGGCGAGCACGAGCATCCCGGATCCCTTCGGGATCACCGGCTGCGGCACGAGCGATCGCGTGGCGCCGGGCACGCGCGAGCGGGTCTCGCGGCCGAGCAGCACGAGCACGGCGCACGCGACGAGCAGCGCGGCGGCGAGCACGTAGCCGAGCACGTCGCGCCACGGCGCGAGGTCGACGAGCGCGCCCGACGCGAGGGCGCCGAGCGGCACGCCCAGCATGGGCACGGTGCCGGTGATGAGCGCCGGCAGCCACGCGGGCCGCTCGGGTGCGGTGTCGACGACGAGCGCGCCGAGGCTGCCGGTGGCGAGGCCGCAGCCGAGGCCCTGCAGGATGCGGCCGACGAGCAGCTGTGGCTCGGCGTCGACGGTCGTGAGCGTGAGGGTGCCGACGATCGACAGCGCCATGGCGGCGAGCGCGATGGGGCGGCGGCCGACGTGGTCGGAGAGGCGGCCGAGCACGAGCAGCGCCAGCGCGGCGGCCGCGAGATAGACGACCGCGGCGGCGGCGATGCCCGACTGGCCGAGCCCGCCGGCGAGGTAGTCGTTGAAGTGCGGGATGGGCGTGCCCGCGGCGGCGAAGACCAGCAGCAGCGACGCGGTCGCGACGACGAAGGTCACGCCGCGCGGCAGGCGGCGGTCGCCGATGGCGAAGCGGGGAGTGGGCACCCGCCCATCCAACCGTGCATCCACTGCACGTTCGGAGGCTCTGCGAGTGCCCGGGTGGGCGCATCCCCTCAGACGGGTGCGATCGGCTGGCGCAGGATGGTGCGGCGCCGCTCGGGCGGCGTGCGGCGAGCGTCGGAGAGGTAGATCTCGTGGTGGCGGCCCGTCATGCGGTAGCCGCCCTCGGGGATCGCGACGTCGTGCATGCGGGCGAGCACGGCGGCCTCGTCGTCGGTTCGGGTCGCCCTGCCCGTCGATCGCGAGGCCGAGCAGCGGCGGCACCGTTACGACGCGCAGCCGGCCAGCGCGGGCACGGTAGGCGTCGACCTCGCGCGTGAGGTCGAGGGGCGCGGTGGACTCGGTCATCGGCGTGCACGAAGTGTCTCTGAGAGGGGGTTCATCTGCAATACGCACTCCTACCCCTTCTCAGCGTCATCTCGTGCACCGAATGCCCTCGAAGGTCGCCGTCGCGATCGCAAGGAGACCGCGATGCGGCGTCATCACGGCGTCCTTCAGCGCGCTCCGCGCGCGAGAGGACCGCATCCCGACGCCCCGCAGGAACCGAGGGTCTCGTGACGGCTCCTCGCTGCGCTCGGGGCCTCCTCGACCAGCTGGGGTGGGTCTCCTCGAGGGCTGAGGAGCAGTCCTCTCGCACGCAGAAGGCCGCGACGCCCGGCGCCGCGGCCTCCCGCATCCATCGCCCTCAGGCGAGTCGGCTCACTCGGTGCCGACGTGCTTGTCGGCGGTGTCGCGCGCGTTCTTGATCGCGTCGCTGTGCTTGCCGCCCGTGACGTCGTCGATCTTGTCGGCGACGGCGTCGAGCACCTTGTCGCTGACGTCCTCGGCCTGCTCGCTCTTCAGCGCGGCCTGGATCTGGTCCTTGTTCTCCTCCACGAAGCCCTGCGCCTTCTTGGCGAGGTCGTCCAGCGCACCCATCGGTGACTCCTTCGGTCGGTGCCGCGGCTCACTGCGAACGGCGGCCTCGAGGAGAGGCTATGCCCGGTCGGCGGCGAGCGGTAGGGCGGATGCGCGGATCGGGCGGCAGGGTCGACTGCAGCCTGGCGAACGCGGCGGAGACGCGGGCGCACGCGGCGACGGATGCGGGTGGCAGGTCGGCGAGGTCGTAGCCGTGGTCGAGGGCGACGTGCGCGAGCTCGACGCGGGCGAGCAGGGCGTCGAGCTCGTCGACGAGGTCGGCCTCGTCGTCGGGGCACGCGTGCTCGAGCGCGTGCTCGAGGGCTTCGGCGAGACGTCCTCGCCGGGTGCCGAGCGCGGTGCCCAGCGCGAGCGGGCCGCCGGTCGCGATCGCGCGAGCGTCGCGCGGGTCGGCGGGTGCGCGCCCGTCGCGCGAGCGGTGGGCGTGGAGCGCCGCGGTGGTGCGGTCGAGGTGGCCGACGAGGCTCGTGAGCACCGAGCGTCGCGATGCGCCGAGCACGCGCGAGTCGCCATCGAGGTCGTCGGCGCGCTCGAGCGTGATCGCGAGGCGGGCGATGGCGGCGTCGACGGCGTCGGCGGTCGCGCGCGGCGCGAGCTGCGATGCGGGCTCGGTCTCGTCGGCGTGCGGCGGCAGGGGTGGGTGGGGCAAGCGATGGTCCGTCCGTGGATGCTTCGCCTCGCGAAGCAGATGGACGGCGCGGCCTCGTCGTGGATCGCTGCATGCGGGCGCATGGACGCTATCGAGTGCACGGAGGGATGCTTCGGCGGCCGAAGCATCTCGACCAGATGGGCACGACCGTCGGCGCCGTCGCGCGCAACCCCTCGCGCGCATCCGCGGGCTCCACGCACGATGGCGGGATGACCGACGACACGATGCAGCAGGCCCGCGAGGACACCGACGAGCACGGCGTCTCGTGGGCGCTCGAGGAGCTGCGCCTCGCCGAGGCCCGCCTCGACCGCCGCAGGCAGGGCCGCGCACCCACGTCGCGCGAGCGGGCGGCGACCCGCTGGATCTTCGAGCGCGACGACGCCGGCGACCCCGCGACGCCCAGCGAGCTCGCCGAGCATCTCGGCATCTCGCAGTCGACGGCGAGCGAGCTCATCGCCAAGCTCGTCGACGACGGCATCGTGGCGACGCGGCAGCATCCGCGCGACGGGCGCTCGAAGGTGCTGTCGCCCATGAACCGCAACGACCACATCGAGGGCGATGACGCGCTCACCGACGAGATCCGCATCGCCGTGGCGCACCTCACCGACGAGCAGGCGATCGCGGTGCGCGACTTCCTCGACCATCTGCGCGAGCTCGTCGACCGGGCGGAGCCGCGCTGACCCCGCGCACGGCGAGCGCGCATGCACCGCATCCGCGCGCTTGTCCACCCCCACCCGCGCCCGGTCCGCCGCACGTCGCGCGCCCGTAGCGTCGCAGCATGCCGAAGCACGCCGCCAAGCCCGCCGACGCCGCCGACCTGCCCGCCGAGCCGCAGGCGACGCCCACCGACGATCCGCGCCGCATCCTCGTGCTCGGGGCGACGGGCTATGTCGGCGGCAGGCTCGCGCCGCGGCTCGTGGCGCGCGGCCACGTCGTGCGCGTGCTCGCCCGCACCCCGTCGCGGCTCGACGGCGTGCCGTGGGCGGCCGACGTCGACGTCGTGCAGGGCGACCTCGCCGACGCGGCCTCGGTGCGCGCGGCGATGCAGGACATCGACGTCGTCTACCACCTCGTGCACTCGATGTCGGCGGGCGGCGACTTCGAGCAGGAGGAGGCGCAGGAGGCTCGCAACGTCGCCGAGGCGGCGAAGGATGCGGGCGTGCGGCGCATCGTCTACCTCGGCGGGCTGCATCCCGACGGCGAGCTGTCGCAGCATCTGCGCTCGCGCGTCGCCGTCGGCGAGATCCTGCTCGAGTCCGGCGTGCCGACGATCGTGCTGCAGGCGGGCATCGTCATCGGCTCGGGGTCGGCGTCGTTCGAGATGATCCGCCACCTCACCGAGGTGCTGCCGTACATGCCTGCGCCGCGGTGGGTGCGCAACTTCGTGCAGCCGATCGCCGTGCGCGACGTGCTGCACTACCTCGCCGAGTCGGCGACGCTGCCCGACGACGTGCACGGCGCGTACGACGTCGGCGGCCCCGACGTGCTGCGCTACGGCCAGATGATGAACGGCTACGCCGTCGAGGCCGGCCTGCCGCAGCGCCCCATCGCGCCGCTGCCCGTGCTCACGCCGTGGCTCGCCTCCCACTGGGTCAACCTCGTGACGCCCGTGCCGCGGTCGATCGCGATGCCGCTCATCGGCTCGCTCGTGCACGACTGCGTCATGCGCGACCACCGCATCGACGACGTCATCCCGCGGCCCGAGGCGGGGCTCGTGTCGTATCGCCGCGCCGTCGCCCTCGCGTTGAAGCGCGAGCGGAGCACCGAGGTCGAGACGTCGTGGCGGGATGCGTCGGGCGATGCCGCGCCGCCGTCGGATCCGCTGCCGTCGGACCCGGACTGGGCGGGCACGCTCGTGCTCACCGACTCGCGGGAGCGCGACTCGTCGGCGCCGCCCGAGGCCGTGTGGCAGATGATCGAGGGCATCGGCGGCGAGAACGGCTGGTACTCGATGCCGGTGCTGTGGGCCGCGCGCGGGTGGATGGATCGCCTCTCGGGCGGCGTCGGCCTCGCCGGGCGTCGCGACCGGAAGAGCATCCGCGTGGGCGAGCAGGTGGACTGGTGGCGCGTCGAGGACCTGCAGCGCGGCCGCTCGCTGCGGCTGCGCGCCGAGATGCGCGTGCCCGGTCGCGCCTGGCTCGAGCTGTCGGTCGAGCCGCACGGCGACGGCAGCCGCTATCGGCAGCGCGCGGTCTTCTTCCCCAAGGGCCTCTCGGGACGGCTCTACTGGGCCGCCCTCATCCCCTTCCACCACTTCATCTTCCAGGGCATGGCGGAGCGGATCACGGCCGAGGCGGAGCAGCTCGCCGCAGGCGACGCGCGGTAGCGTTGCGGGATGGAGGAACCGGTCGAGCTCGTGGTGCTGGTCGACGACGACGGCACGCCCATCGGCAGCCACCCGAAGGCCACGGTGCACACCACCGACACGCCCCTCCACCTGGCGTTCTCGTGCCACGTGCTGAACGCGGCGGGCGACGTGCTCGTGTCGCGTCGTGCCCTGTCGAAGAAGACGTGGCCGGGCGTGTGGACGAACGCGTTCTGCGGGCATCCCGCCCCCGGCGAGGACATGGAGGAGGCCGTGCGCCGTCGTGCGCGCGACGAGCTGGGGCTCGAGCTCGGGCCGCTCACGCCGATCCTGCCGGACTTCCGCTACCGCGCCGTGGATGCGGGCGGCATCGTCGAGCACGAGGTGTGCCCGGTGTTCGAGGCGGTCGCGCTGTCGGAGCCCGCGCCGAACCCGGCGGAGGTCGAGGAGGTCGCGTGGGTCGCGCCCGCTGCGCTGCGCGCCGCCGTCGCCGGTGCGCCGTTCGCGTTCTCGCCGTGGCTCGCGTGGCAGCTGCAGGAGCTCGACCGCGACCTCGCGCCGGAGCCCGCGTGAGGCTCGCGCCGCCCGTCGAGGTCGGCTGATGGCCGAGGAGACGGGCCTCGAGCTCTACGCCCGCACCGCCCGCCGTTCGGCGGCGCTCGTCATCCGCGACTACTCGACGTCGTTCGGGCTCGCGTCGCGGCTGCTGACGCCGCGGGTGCGGTGGCAGATCGGCGCGATCTACGGCGTCGTGCGGCTGGCCGACGAGGTCGTCGACGGGCCGGCGCACGCCGCGGGCGTGCCGGTGGACGAGCGGCGGCGCATGCTCGACGCGCTCGAGCAGGAGGTCGAGGCGTCGCTCACGCGGCGCTTCTCGACGAACATGCTCGTGCACGCCTTCCAGGACGCCGCGGCCGTCGCATCCTTCGGCCCCGAGCTCACGCGACCGTTCTTCGCGTCGATGCGCCGCGACCTCGACCCCGTCGACCTCACCGACGAGGCCGAGCTCGACGAGTACGTCTACGGCTCGGCCGAGGTCGTGGGGCTCATGTGCCTCGCGGCGTTCCTCGCCGACGCACCGCCCTCGCCCGCCGAGCGGGAGCGGCTGGATGCGGGCGCTCGCGCGCTCGGGTCCGCGTTCCAGCGCGTGAACTTCGTGCGCGACCTCGCGGCCGACGCCGACGGCCTCGGCCGCCGCTACCTGCCGCAGCTCGACCCCGCGCATCCGACCGAGGAGGCGAAGCACCTCGTGCTCGACCGCATCGACGCCGACCTCGCCATCGCCGAGGCCACGTTGCCGTTGCTGCCGCGGGATGCGCGCCGCGCCGTGGGTGCCGCGCACGGGCTCTTCGCGGCGCTGTCGCGCCGCCTGCGCGCGACGCCGGCCGGGCGGCTGCGGCGCGAGCGCGTGCGCGTGCCGGGGCCCGAGAAGCTGCGCATCCTCGCTGCTGCGGCGGTGCGGTGATGGGGGCGCACTCCCGCACGCGCATCGTCGTCATCGGCGGCGGCATCGCCGGGCTGCACTCTGCGGCGCTGCTCGCACGCGACGGGCACGACGTCACGCTGCTCGAGCAGCGCGACGAGGTCGGCGGACGCATGGGCACGTGGCGGTCGGAGGGCTTCACGTTCGACATGGGCCCGTCGTGGCTGCTCATGGGCTCGGTGTTCGAGCACGCGTTCCGCATGCTCGGCACGACGATGGAGCGCGAGCTCGACGTCGTGCGGCTCGACCCCGCATACCGCGTCTGGCATGCGGGCGGCGAGCCCGTGGAGCTGCGGTCGGATCGCGCGCACTCGGAGGCCGTGTTCGAGGGCATCGAGCCCGGCGCGGGTGCCGCGCTCGGGTCGTACCTCGACTCCGCAGAGCACGTGGCGTCCCTCGCGGTCGACGGCCTGCTCTACAACCGGTTCGAGTCGCCGGCATCCCTGCGCGGCACCGGCGTGGTGCGGGAGGCGGGCACGCTCGCACGGCTGCTGCTCGAGCCGCTCTCGCGCCGCATCGACCGCACGGTGACCGACGAGCGGCTCCGCCAGATCCTCGGCTACCCGGCCGTCTTCCTCGGCACGAATCCGTATGCGGCGCCGAGCATGTACCACCTCATGAGCCACTTCGACCTCGTCGACGGCGTGGGCTACCCGGTCGGCGGCTTCGGCACGATCGTCGAGGCGTTCGCGCGCCTCGCCGCCGCGCACGGCGTCGCGATCGAGACGGGCGCGCGCGTCTCGACGATCCGCGTCGTCGACGGGCGCGCCGTGGGCGTCGAGGTCGACCGCGGCGCGGGCACCGAGTCGCTCGACGCCGACGTCGTCGTGGCCGCCTCCGACCTGCACGCCGTCGAGACGCGGCTGCTGCCCGAGCGGTTCCACGCACGCGGGGAGCGCCGATGGGCGAAGGCGACGCCCGGCCCGAGCGCCGTGCTCGTGCTGCTGGGCGTCGAGGGTCGCGTGCCCGAGCTCGCCCACCACTCCCTCATGTTCACGGGCGACTGGCGCGAGGGGTTCCGCGCGCTCGACGGCACCGTGCCGTGGCCGGGCGGCGACGCGAACATCTACGTCTGCGCGCCGAGCCGCACCGACGCGACCGTCGCGCCCGAGGGACACGAGAACCTCTTCGTGCTCGTGCCGCTGCCGGCCGACGCATCCATCGGCCACGGCGGCATCGACGGTGCGGGGGATGCCGCGGTCGAGCGCATCGCCGACGACGCCATCGCGCAGATCGCGCAGTGGACGGGCGCGACCGACCTGGCCGATCGCATCCGCGTGCGCCGCACGATCGGGCCCGCCGACTTCGCCGACTGGTTCGACGCCTGGCGCGGCACGGCCCTCGGCCCCGCGCACACGCTGCGGCAGTCGGCCTTCCTGCGAGGCACGACCGCGTACCGCGGCGTCGACGGCCTGCTCACCGCCGGCCAGTCGACCGTGCCGGGCATCGGCATGCCGATGTGCCTCATCTCGGCCGAGCTCGTGCTCAAGCACGTGCGCGGCGACCGGTCGGTGGGGCCGCTGCCCGAGCCGCCGGTGGATGCGGTCGCGCCCGTCGACGAGGTCGGCGCGTGACGCTGCTCTCGTTCGCCTACCTCGGCGCGCTGCTGTGCTCGATGCTCGGCATGGGCATCATCGACCGCCGGTGGCGCCTCGCGCTGTGGCACGACCCGCGGCGCACGCTCGTCGCCGTCGCGGCATCCACGGCGCTGCTGCTCGTGTGGGATCTCGTGGCGATCTCGGTCGACCTCTTCCGCATCGGCGAGAGCGCGGGCATGACGGGCATCGAGCTCGGGCCGCACATGCCGATCGAGGAGCCCGTGTTCCTCGTGTTCCTGTCGTACATCGCGATCGTGCTGTGGCGTGCGGCGCTGCGCGTGCTCGCGTCGCGTCGGTCGCGGGCATCGCGAGCGGAGGCGGCCTCGTGACCTACCTGCTGCTCATCGCGATCTTCGGCGCCGCATCCCTCGCGCTGCTGCTCGTCGCCCGCCGCCGCCTCGCGCCGCGCGCCGTGCAGGCGATGCTGCTCGCGTTCGCGGCGCTGTCGGTGCTCACGATCGTGTTCGACTCGCTCATGATCGCCGCCGACCTGTTCTCGTACGGCCCGGGCACGACGGGCATCCGCCTGTGGCTCGCGCCCATCGAGGACCTCGCCTACCCGGCTGTGGCGCTGCTCGTCGGCGTGGCCGTGTGGTCGCTCGTGCCGGCGCGGCCGCGGGCGGATGCTCGCGCCGAGCCGGAGGTCGACGCATGATCGGCAGGCTCATCGCCTCGTCGAGGCCGCTGTCGTGGATCAACACGGCGTTCCCGTTCGCGGCGGCGTACGTGCTGGTGACGGGCCGCATCGACGTGGCGCTCGTGGTCGGCACGATCTTCTTCCTCGTGCCGTACAACCTCGCGATGTACGGCATCAACGACGTCTTCGACTACCCCTCCGACCTGCGCAACCCGCGCAAGGGCGGCGTCGAGGGTGCGCTGCTCGCGCCCGAGCTGCACCGGCCGACGCTCATCGCATCCGCACTCGTGTGCGCCCCGTTCGTCGTCGCGCTCGTCGTGCTGGGGTCGTGGCCGTCGTGGATCGTGCTCGCCGTGAGCCTCGTCGCCGTCGTCGCGTACTCGGCGCCGCCGCTGCGCACGAAGGAGCGGCCGTTCGCCGACTCGATGACGTCGTCGACGCACTTCGTGTCGCCCGCCGTCTACGGCCTCGTGCTCGCCGGTGCCGAATGGACGCCGCAGCTCGTCGCGCTGCTCGCCGCCTTCTTCCTGTGGGGCATGGCGAGCCACGCGTTCGGCGCCGTGCAGGACGTCGTGCCCGACCGCGAGGCCGACATCGCCTCGATCGCGACGGTGCTGGGCGCGGCGCGCACGACGAGGCTCGCCATCGGCATGTGGATCGGCGCGGGCCTGCTCATGCTGCTCACCGGCTGGCCGGGCATCCTCGCCGCCGTGCTCGCGGTGCCGTACGTCATCGCCGCGTGGCCGTATCGCTCGGTGTCGGATGCCGACTCGGGTCGCGCGAACGGCGGCTGGCGCTGGTTCCTCGGCATCAACTACGCGTGCGGCTTCGTCGTGACGATGCTCTGCATCCTCTACGCGTTCACGCGCTGAGGACGTCGGCCGGTGCCTCCGGTCCACCTCAGACCGCGCACCATCTCGAACCGAGTGCTCTCCTCTGACCGCTCCGTGAGGTGCGAGCGGAGCGAGCCTCGAAGGGAGCCCACCGAGGCTCTACCGCCGCACCCGCCGCATCCCGATCACCGCGAGCCAGATGCCGATCACGACGCCACCGACGCTCGTGCCGAGCCACACGGTCCACCAGGCGCCGATGCTGCCGGGCACCACCGGGCTCGGGCTCGACTCGGGCGCGTGGAAGCCGTCGCCCGGCGGCGTCGGCTGCGCGCTCGCGGCCGACTGCACGGCCCACCAGATGCCGACGACGAGCACCGATGCGACGACCGGCGCGAGCGTCGCGATCCATCGCTCGAAGGTCGTCCACACGCGGCCGGTCCACAGCGCGACGATGCCGGCGATCCAGCCGAGCACCGGCAGCAGGAATCCGCCGAGGCCGATGAGCAGGGCAGTGACGGCGACGTAGCCCGGGCCGCGGCCGTAGCCGGTCGGCGCGGCCGTCGCAGGAAGCGTCGAGACCGAGCCGTCGGCGGCCTCCGCGGCGATCGACGCCGGATCGCCCAGCTCGGCGATGCGTGCTCGCGCCGCAGCGGGGTGGAGCGAGCCGAGCTCCTCCGCGATGCCCGCGCGGATCTCGCGCGCGGTGCCGAACGGCACGTCGCGCAGGGCGTCGTCGAGGCGTGCGAGATAGTCGGCGACGGGGTCGGTGGCGGTCATGCGTCTCCTCCGTGCGGTGATGCGTCGGATGCGTCGGCCAGCATGGCGCCGACGGCGGCGGTAAACGGGCCCCACGCATCCTGGAAGCGTGCGAGCTCGGCGGTGCCCGTGGGTGTCAGGCGGTAGTACTTGCGCACGGGGCCCGTGCCCGTGGCTCGCTCGAACGCGGCGACGAGGCCGCGGTCGCGCAGGCGGCCGAGCACGGGGTAGAGCGTGCCGATGCTCGCGATGAGGCCCGCGCGCGTGAGGTGCTCGGACAGCTGCCAGCCGTACATGGGCTCGCGGGCGAGCAGGCCGAGCACGCACGACTCGACGACGCCCTTGCGCAGCTGCGCACCCACGTCGGCTGTCATGCGATCCACGATACCTTGCGACGCACGATACGTCGAGGGCCCGACGATCAGCCGAGCACGATCTCCGCCTCCGTCGGCCCGCCGCACTGCTCGGAGCCGCCGACGCGCACCCACTCGGGCTCGACCTCGCCCTCGGCGAGCACGGTGCCGGCCACGTCGAGGAGGCGGTAGCCGACGGCGTCGGTGCCGCCGCTCATGATCGAGATCGTCCAACCCTCGAGGCCGTCGCCGCTCGCCTCGCCGAACAGGCCGTCAGCGATGGCCTCGTCGCTCGCGAGCTCGTCGAGCGGCGCGGGCGCGCAGCCCGCCGACAGGCACAGCTCGAGCGCGACGTCGTCGCGAGGCTCGGCGAGCGTCACGGACAGCGTCGAGAAGTATCCGACCGCGGGGCACGCGACCGGCAGCGGCGCGCATGCAGCGGTGACGGTCGCGGCGAGCGCGGTCGTCGCCACGAGGCCGAGCCTGCGCATCCGTCGTCCCATGCGGCGAGGCTACGGGTGGTGGCTGGACGACTCAGACGGGCACCGGACCGACCGGCTCGCGTCGCGCGCGGACGCACACGAGGATGAGGGCGATCCCGGCGGCGAAGGCGCTCGCGAGCGTCAGCGACCAGTCGATGGGCGCCGGCAGCACGAGCGTCGAGCCGTCGAGCAGGCCGTAGGTCGTGTCGCAGCCGAGGCTCAGCGTCCGTGGCTCGTTCGACCACGAGCCCGCATCCGCCGGCGCGTTCGACAGCTGCCAGTCGAGGCGGCACGACTGCCACTGCACGTACAGGTTGCCCAGGCCCAGCACCGGGCTCGCCAGCACGAGCGCCCACCCGGCGAGCAGCCCCGCCGACGTGCGATCCATCAGCGGCGCTCGTACCGCCACGGCTGCTCGGCCGTGAGCAGGCGGTGGCGCGGGCCCGCGGGCGTCTCGTCGGCCCCGTCGTACGCCTCGTCGCCGTGCCACAGGAACCGCTTGGCCGCGGGGTCGTGGTGCGTGACGAAGCGGTCGACGTCGGCCGCACGCGCCGCCGCGATCGCGTCGTCGACGGATGCGGCGCCCACGAGCGCGTGCAGCGTGACCCACGTCGGCGGGAACAGCAGCAGGTCGCCCTCGGCGTGCGCGTCGAGCGCGTCCTGCGGGCGCAGCCACCGGTGCTCCTCGATCTCGCCGGGGTTCGGCACGACCTCGGCCTGCGGGGCGCGCGCGATGAAGAACCACGTGCGGAAGCGCCTGCTCGTCTCCTCGGGCGGCGTCCAGTGCGACAGCGCGGCGACGTCGTCGGCCGCGAGCTCGAGGCCCGTCTCCTCCCGCGTCTCGCGGATCGCGGCCGACACGGCGCGCGCATCCTCGTCGGCACCCGCATCCGACTCGTCGACCCGGCCGCCGGGGAACACCCACGCGCCCGCGAACGAGCCGCGGTCCGGGCGACGCAGCAGCAGCGCCTCGACGCCGGGCACCACGGGGTCGTCGGCGTCGCGCAGCAGCACGACCGTCGCGGCGGCGGGGAGGGCTGCGTCGACCATGCCGTCACGCTACCCGCGCCGGCCGGATGTGACGCTGAGCGGTCGCTCGAGGGCGCATTCCCCTCGGCGAGCCGCTGAGCGTCACCCCGTGCCCGTCGCACCCATCGCCGACCCACTGCCCCCGCACGCGTGCCGCATGATCGCGGGGATAGCGTGGGCTCATGGTCGCCAACGTCGGCATCCGCCGCATCCTCGCCCCCAATCCGGGGCCCATGACGCTCGACGGCACGAACACGTGGATCGTCGGCGACATGCGCGGCGTCGTCGTGGTCGACCCCGGCCCGCGCAACGCCGCCCACATCGCCACGCTCGCGAGCCTGCCGGTGCGGCTGGTGGTCGTGACGCATCACCACCACGACCACACGGATGCGGCGATCGAGGTCGCCGAGCGCGTCGGCGTGCCGCTGCGGGGGTTCGACGAGGACTGGTGCGTCGGCGCCGATCCGCTCATGGACGACGAGGTGCTCGACGTGATCGAGGCACCGATCCGCGTCATCGCGGCGCCGGGCCACACCGCCGACTCGATCGCGCTGTGGATCGAGCACCACGGCGAGCACGGCGCGATGGTGACGGGCGACACGATCCTCGGCCGCGGCACGACCGTGATCGCGCAGCCCGACGGCTCGGTCGACGACTACCTCGCGACGCTCGACAGGCTCGAGACGTTCGGGGACGCCCGCGTGCTGCCCGGTCACGGCGACGAACTGCCGTCGCTCGCCGGCGTCGTGCGCGCGTACCGCACGCACCGCATGCAGCGCCTCGCCGAGGTGCGCGAGGCGCTCGCGCGACTGGGGCAGGATGCGTCGGTCGAGGCGGTGGCCGACCACGTCTACGCCGACGTGCCGTCGTCGGTGCGCTCGGCCGTCGAGGCGTCGGTCGCGGCACAGCTGGCGTACCTGCGGGGCTGACCCCGGCCGGCGCGTCCGCGCGGACGCGCCGAGAGCGCGATCAGGCGGACGCACTCCACCTGTGGCCTCGCTCGGTGCGCATCGCGGCGGCCGAGTCGAGGCGTGACGACCTTCGCTCGCGCACGACGACGCCCCACCCGCCGAGGCGGATGGGGCGTCGTGCTGCTCGGGCCGGATCAGTCCGGCGAGTCGAGCTCGGGGTCGTCGGTGGTGTCGCCCGTGCCGGTGCCGGCGTCGTCGACGTCCTGCCCCGTGACGTCGGTGTCGTCGACGCCGGGGTCGGCGGCCGACTCCTCCGGCGCGCCGGAGCCGAGGTCGACCTCGCGGTCGGCATCGACCCCGCCGTCCTGCTGCGCAGGCTCGGCGGCGTCGCGCTGGGCGTCGGGCCCGGCGCTCTCGTCGGACTCCGTCTGGCCGGTGAGGGCCTCGACCTCGTCGGGCTCGTCGTGCGGCGTGGTGTCGCTCATCGTCGCTCCTCTCGATCGGTCGGCCGCCTGGACGGCGGTCGTGTCAGCCGGACTTCCTGCGGTGCACGCGCTTCTGCACCGCGGGGGCGCTGTGCGCCGCCTGGATCGGGCCGGCGGCCTGACCCTGGCCGTGGTGCTGCTGGTTCTTCTTCGCGAGTGCCTCGCGGAACTTGCGACGCTGCGCCTCCTCGGGCGTCTCGCTGCCCTCGGGGGTGTCGGGCGGGGTCTCGATCTCGGCGTCGGTCATGACCCCACCCTGGCACTGCGCGCGCATCCGCCGCCACCGGGTTGCGGATGCGGCGGACGGGTCGCCGCAAGAAGTGGCCGATCGATGCGTTTCGCAGGCGATCCGGGGGTGCGGAGGGAAGATACCCCTCCGCTACCCCAGATCGCCTGCAATACGCAGAGGGGTAGGGATGGTCAGGCGTGCGGCGAAGGGTCGGAACGCGCCGAATCCGCGTCGCGATCGTCGGTGACGGCGGCGATCGAGCGCAGGAACGTCGTCAGCCAGACGAAGATGAGCCCGCACGCGGCGAACTCGAAGCCCGTGAAGTTGTAGTACCCGATCGGCACCCACAGCAGCAGCGCGAAGATCGTGCCGGCGACCATGAGCGTCGAGATGGCATGCACGCCGCGCGGCAGGCCGGGTGCGAGCCACGGCAGCGCCGCGCACAGCACGAGGAACACGAGCACCATGCCGGCCGCGAGGCCGATGTGCAGCCACTCGGCGATGTCGACGCGCACGATGCCCGTGAGCATCATGAGCACGCCGATCGCGGCGAGCAGCCGTCCCACCCATACGGTGCGGCCGCCCTCGGGCACGGCACGCTCGAGGTCGTGCGTCAGGTACGCGGCCATCGTCGCCACGAGGAGGCCCGAGATCACGAGCGTGCCGTTGAACGCGAGCCCGGAGATGCCGCCTCCGGCGCCGAGCTCCGAGAAGTGCACCTCCCACCACGACGAGTCGGAGGCCGTGAGCATCGAGAACAGCACGCCCACCACGAGGAAGGCGGGCACGAGCGCGCCGAGCACGCGCGTGTCGATCTCCTCGCCGAGCGGATGCGCGAGATACGCGGCGGCACCGGAGGCGATCGCGACGGCGATCGCGCCGCCGAACGCGTCGAGCTCGAGGCCCGCGAACCCCTCCTGGAAGACGAGCGCGATCGTCAGTACGGCGATGTAGGCGAAGCCCATCGCGACGACGGTGAGCGAGCCGCCAGCGACGACGCGCACGAATCCGCCGAGGCGCTGCGTCGTCGCCGCGTGGCGCGGATCGGTCGACCGCAGGTACGCGCCGACGAACGACGCCCCCGCGGCGACGGCGGCGAGAGCGGCGGCGACGGTGCCGACCGAGCGGGATCCTGCGAGCGGATGCGTGGCGCCGTCCATGACGGCGAGCGCGACGAGCCCCACGACGAAGGCGACGAGGCCGCCGACGAGCGCAGCGGCGACGGCCTCGAGCTCGCGCCGCGAGCGCGCGCCGAGGTCGGCGGTCGCGAGCAGCCGCTCGACGGGGCGGAGCACGTCCACGCGGATCAGGCGGGCCTGGCGAGCTCGAGCCGCTCGGCGAGCGGCAGGCGCAGCAGCGCGGCGGCCGGCACGAGCAGCTTCGCGCCGCGGATGCCTGCGCCGATCACGACGTCGCCCGCCTCGGCGACGGCGTCGTCGACGAGGATCGGCCAACCCGGCAGGCCGACGGGCGTGATGCCGCCGAACTCCATGCCGGTGTCGCGCACGGCGTCGTCCATGGGCGCGAACGACGCCTTGCGCGCGTCGAGGCGCTTGCGCACGACGCCGTTGACGTCGGCGCGGTGCGTCGCGAGCACCATGACGGCGGCGGTGCGGGTCTCGTCGCCGCGGCGTCCGGCGACGATGACGCAGTTCGCGCTCGCCTCGAGCGCCACGTCGTACGCCTCGCAGAACGCGGCGGTGTCGGCGAGCGACGCGTCGATCTCGGCGACGAGCGCCTCGGGCACGAGGTGGATGGCGGCCGCGACCGCCGGGGCGAGCAGCTCGGGGTGGTCGGCGGCGGGCCGCCAGTCGAGGGTGCCGCGGGCGCTCGGGCTCATGCGGCGAGCCTAGCCGCGGCGCCCGCGCCCATCGGACCGCCGGCGGACGCGCCCCGAGGTGCAGGGCAGCGTAGCCCTCGCACGCGACGGAAGCCACGGGGCATCACGCGGACGGCGAGGCGAGGACGGTTGGGGGCCACGCCACCGGACGCGGTCGCTCGAGCCTCGAGCCACCGACCGATCCTCGGCGTCGAGGAGGACACCATGGCCAAGGCCACCATCGAACGAGCAGCGGGCTTCGACCCGATCGCCCTCATCCACGGGCTCGGCGTGCGCAGCTCGCACGCCTACATCGCCGGCTTCGCGTCGGTGGGCCTGTCGTTCACCACGTGGGTCATCTCACGCGGCAAGCCTGACGACTCGCGTGCGCAGTCCGACCGGTGGGGCATCTTCACCGGTCACTGGGCACCCACGTTCTTCCTCATCGGCCTCGCGCTGAAGAAGGAGGAGTAGGGCGCTCGGGCTCGGCCGGTCGGCCGAGCCCGAGGCCTCAGGCCGGGAAGCGCACCCCTGCGAGCTCCTGCGACAGGTCCCACGCGCGGGCCGCATCCGCCTCCGACCGCAGCGGCCGGTAGAGCGGCTGCAGCGCGGGGGCTCCGCCGAGGCGTCCGGGGCCGCGGGGGCTCCACAGCTGGCCGGCCTCGACGTCCGGGAAGGTCGCGGCGACGAGCGCGGGCAGCATCGCCGTCTCGGGTGTGCCCACGATCAGGCCGCGCGCCGACATCCAGCGGATGAGCCGCACCTCCCGCGTGTCCTCTGCGCGCCCCACCTCGGGCCGGGCGGCGAGCAGGCTCGTGGGCGCGACGCCCGGATGCGACAGCACGCTCGTGAGGCCCCATCCGCCCGCGTCGGACCGGCGCGCGAGCTCGAGCCCGAACAGCCCGAACGCGATCTTCGACTGCCGGTACGCGGCCATGCCGTCGTAGCCCTGCGCGAACTGCGGGTCGTGCCACCGCATCCCGCCGCGAGCCGCCGCGACGCTCAGCTGCGACACGACGCGGGCGCGGCCGGCGCGCAGCAGTGGCAGCAGGTGCGCGACCAGCGCGACGTGGCCGACGTGGTTCGTGCCGAGCTGCAGCTCGAGGCCGTCGGCCGTCGTCTGCCGCTCGGGGGGCGTCATGACGCCGGCGTTGCCGACGAGCATGTGGATGGGCTCGCCCTGCTGCTGCAGGGTCTCGCCGAGCGCCGCGACCGAGTCGAGCGACGACAGGTCGAGCGCGTGCAACGTGAGTCGCGCATCCGGCACCGCGGCGCGGATGCGGGCGACGGCCGCCTCGCCCTTCGCGGGGTTGCGCACCGGCAGCAGCACGTCGGCGCCCGCGCGGGCGAGGCGCTCGGCGAGCCGCAGGCCCATGCCGTCGCTGCCTCCCGTCACGAGGGCACGGCGGCCGCTGAGGTCGGGGACGGTCACGTCGATGGTGCGTGGCATGGGTGGACTCCTCGTCGTCGCGACCAGCCTCGCCCGGCGCCGCGAGCGCATCCAGGGATCGCCGATCCGTGGATGCGGCGGGCCGGTTCCGCGAGGATCGACGCATGGACCTCGACCGCGCGGGCCTCGCCGACTTCCTCCGCACGCGCCGCGCCGCGCTGCAGCCCGAGGACGTGGGCCTGCCGCGCGGGCAGCGGCGTCGCACCGAGGGCCTGCGCCGCGAGGAGGTCGCCGCCCTCGCCCACATGAGCGTCGACTACGTCGCGCGCCTCGAGCGCGAGGTGGGGCCGCAGCCGTCGCCGCAGATGCTCGCGTCGATCGCGCAGGGCCTGCACCTGTCGCGCATCGAGCGCGACCACCTCTTCCGCCTCGCGGGCCACGAGCCACCCGCGGGCGGCGTCGACGGCGAGCACGTGGCGCCCGGGCTGCTGCGGGTGCTCGACCGGCTCGACGACACCCCGGCCGAGATCGTCTCCGAGCTGGGCGAGACGCTGCGGCAGACCCGCATGGCCGTGGCGCTGCTCGGCGACCTCACGGCGCTGCGCGGGCCCGAGCGGTCGATCGGGTACCGCTGGTTCCTGACGCCCGGCGCTCGCGACCTGCACCCGGCCGACGACCACGCCTTCTACTCCCGCATGTACGCGTCGGGGCTGCGCGAGCTCACCGCCCGCCGCGGTCCCGGCTCGCGGGCGGCGGCGTACGCGGCGATGCTGCTCGAGCGGTCGGAGGAGTTCCGCGAGGTGTGGGAGCGGCACGAGGTGGGCGTGCGCCCGCGCGAGGTGAAGCGCTTCGTGCATCCCGAGGTCGGCGACCTCGAGCTCGCGTGCCAGCAGCTCGTCGACCCGGCCGCATCCCACACGCTGCTCGTCTACACGGCGATCCCCGGCACGCCGAGCCACGAGCGCCTCGCGCTGCTGCAGGTGCTGGCGGATGCGGGTGCCGCGGGCTGAGCGGTTGCGAGGTGCGGTTGCTGCACCGAGGTGCGCTTCGTGCACGTCCCACCGTTGCGAGGTGCGGCTGCTGCACTCAGGTGCTGTTGCAACCGCACCTCAGTGCAGCAAGCGCACCTCGCAACGATCGGCCCGCCGCATCCGCCCCCCAACGCCGAACGGGCGCGCACCCCCGGAGGAGCGCGCGCCCGTCAGGACAGCAGCGTGCGTCAGGCCGAGGCCGACTCCGCCTTGGCAGCCTTCTCGGCGTCGGCAGCAGCCTTCGCCTCGGCCGCCTGCGCCGCGAGCAGCGCGTCGCGCTTCGCACCAGGCACCCATCCGCCGTCGACGACCTTCCTCTGGAAGATCGACGCCGCCACCACGAGCACCACCGCGATGACGATGCAGAGGATGACGCCGAGCGTCGTGCCGCCCATGAGCGAGACGCCGATGAGCGTGCCGAACCAGCCGAAGTCGGCGTCGCCGAACGTCGAGTTCGAGAAGCCGAACTCGCCGAGCACGAGCAGCAGCACCGCGGGCAGGATCGTGATGATCACGCCGTTCACGAAGCCACCGACCGCTGCGCCGACGCGACCACCGGTCGAGTTGCCGAAGACGCCAGCGCCACCACCGGTGAAGAAGTGCGGCACCATGCCGGGCAGGATGAGCGCGAGGCCCAGCGCCGGGTTGAGCCACACGGCGATGATGCCGAGCGTCACGAGGCCACCCGCGAACGATGCGAGGAAGCCGATGAGCACGGCGTTGGCGCCGAACGGGAACACGATCGGGATGTCGAGGGCCGGCTTGGCACCCGGCACGACCTTCTCGGCGATGCCCTGGAAGGCAGGCACGAGCTCGCCGAGCACCGTGCGCACGCCGTAGAGGATCACGGCGACGCCGACGCCGAACTGCAGCGCCTGCGCGAACGCGGCCATGATGAACGCGCCCGGGTCGGCCGAGCCGAACAGCTCCATGGCCTGCTCGGGGATGGCGATGAGGCCCCAGATCGCGAACACCTCGTAGATGAGCACCATCGAGAGGGCGGTGGCGATCATCGAGTCGCGCAGGAACTTCAGACCCTGCGGGAACTTGATCTCCTCCGTCGAGCGGCTGCGGCGACCCGTCGCCTGGCCCGCGGCGCCGGCGGCGATGTAGCCGAGCGTGCCGAAGTGGCCGATCGCCAGCGAGTCGTCGCCGGTGATCTTCTTCATCCACGGCTGCGCGAACGCCGGCATGACGACCATGATCACGCCGAGCAGCACCGCGCCCACGAGCACGACGAGCCAGCCGAGGTCCTCGCCGAAGCCGACGGTCAGCACGACCGTGAGCATGAGGGCCATGAACACCATGTGGTGGCCCGTGAGGAAGATGTAGCTGAGCGGCGTGAAGCGCGCGAGCACGAGCATCACGAGGAAGCCGAGCACGAGCACGTAGGCGCTCGTCGCGCCGTACTGCTCGGACGCGATGGCCGTGATGACCTCGTTCGTCGGGATGACGCCCTGCGCACCCGTGACGGCGAGGATGAGCTCGCCGAGCGGGCCGAGGGATGCGACGACGACGTTGGCGCCGGCGCCGAGGATCAGGAAGCCGAGGGCCGCCTTGAGGCCGCCGCCGATGACCTGGCCGGCGTTGCGACGCAGCGCGATGAGGCCGACGGCGGTGATGATGCCGATGAGGTACGCGGGCACGTTGAGGATCTGCTGCCCGATGAAGTCGAGGATGACGACGAGCCACTCCATCGCGGCTCCCTTCTGCTGTGTGTTCTAGGGACCTGGCGCTCAGCCGACGTGCGGCGTGAGCTTCTCGGTGATCTCGGCGACGCTCGTGAAGTTGTCGATCACGATGACGGTCGCGGGGACGTCGCCGATCTCGGGAGCGAGCTCGTCGGACGTGAGCACGACGTCGGCCGTGCGGGCGGCGCCGCGGGCGGTGCCGATGTCGGCTGCCTCGACGTCGGCGTCGTCGACGCCCAGTGCGCGAAGCGCCTTCTCTGCGTTCATCTTGAGCAGCACCGAGGTGCCGATGCCCATGCCGCAGACTGCGACGATCTTCATGGGGTGCCTCTCTTCTTCGATCGGTTGGATGTGGGGATGCGTCAGGCGGCCGGGGCGAGCGCGGCGAGGCGCTCGCGGACGGCGGTGGGGGAGTCGGCGGCGAGCAGCGCCTGGAAGGCGTCGTCGTCGGCGAGGATGCCGGCGAGCGCGGCCATGATCTCGAGGTGGCCGTCGTGGTCGGTGGCGGCGAGGCCCACGACGAGGCGCACGGGGTCGTTGGCCTTCGAGCCGAATGCGACGGGCTCGGCGAGCGTGACCCACGAGATGCCGGTGCGCTGCACCGCGGGGCTCGGCCGCGAGTGCGCGAGCGCGAAGCCGGGGGCGATGACGATGTACGGGCCGTGCTCCTCGACGGCGGCGATCATCTCGTCGGTGTAGGCGTCGGTCGTGACGCCCGTCGCGACGAGTCGCTCGCCTGCCGCTCGGATGGCTGCGCGCCAGTCGTCGGCGGCGACGTGGGTCGCGATCGCCGTCTCGGGCAGCTGCTCGGCCAGGTCCACGTGTGCTCCTTCGTCGTCGAGGAATGGTCATCGCCTCGCGGGCGTGGCTGACACTACTCGGAATCGGCGACTTCTGCACACTATTGGTCGAAAGCGTGGTGTGTTGAGTGCCCTCGATGCCCGATCCTCGAGGTGCTCACGAAGTGAGCCTCGAAGGGATCCCTTCGGCTGACGTCAGCGTGGGGGACCCTTCGAGGCTCGCCTAGCGGCTCGCACCTCAGGGAGCGGTGGTTGGCGACGCCGCGTGGACGGCGTCAGCAACCAGGACCGATCCTTGAGGTGCGAGCGAAGCGAGCCTCGAAAGGAGCCCTCCGGCTGCCCTCAGCCCGCGCGCCGCCGCGTGATGCGGCTGATGCGGTCGGCGTCGAAGAGGGCGTCCTGCGCCAGCAGCGACGCGCCGCGCACACCCGCCTTCGACCCCAGCCTCGACCGCTCCACGACGAGCCCCTGCCGCGAGAACACGTGGCTCGCGCCGAAGATCGCGCGGCGGATCGAGCCGATGAACCGCTCGCCCGCCTCCGCGAGGTTGCCGCCGATCACGACTGCCGACGGGTTCAGCAGCCCCACGACGTCGGCGATCGCGTAGCCGATGATCTCGCCGATCTCCTCGAGCGCGGCGATGGCATCCTCGTCGCCCGCATCCACGAGCGCCACGATGTCGGCGGAGGTGCGGATGCGCGCGCCGCCGCGCGTGAGCTCGTCGCGCACGGTGCCGCCGGAGGCGACGGTCTCGAGGCGGCGCAGCGGCTCGCTGAGCCGGTCGCGCATCGGGGCGGAGAGCTGGCCGGCGCCGCCGCGCGAGCCGCGCAGGATGTCGCCGTCCTGCACGAACGCGCAGCCCACGCCGATGCCGGCCTTCACGACCACGAGGTCGCGGTACTCCTGCCAGGCGAGGCGCGACTCGCCGACGGCGAGGATGTTGACGTCGCGGTCGACGGCCACGACGACGTCGGGCATGAGCGAGTCGAGGTAGCGCGAGATGTCGACGTCGTCCCAGCGCGGGTCGAGCTGCGGCGAGCCGAGGATGCCGGTGCGCGAGTCGACGGGGCCGGGCACGCCGATGCCGATGCCGCGCACGTCGGCGGTCGAGCGGCCGAGGGCGGCGAGCAGGTGCTCGAAGACCTGCATGGCCCAGTCGAAGATGTCGTCGGGGCCGTCGAAGAGGCCGATGTCGGCCTCGTCCTCGCTGAGCACGGTCGAGACGAGGTCGGTGACGCCGACCTTGGTGTGGCTCGAGCCGATGTCCATCGCCAGCAGCACGCCGGAGTCGGCGTTGACCGCGAACTCCTCGGCGGGTCGGCCGCCGCGCGAGTCCTGCTGGCCGGATCGCACGACGATGCCGGGCTCGAGCAGCTCGTCGAGGCGACGCCCGATGGTGACGCGCGACCATCCGAGGCGGTCGACGAGCTCGCTGCGGGTCGTGGCCTCGCCCGAGCGGATGAGGTCGAGCACGACGCCGGAGCCCGTGGACAGGTGCTTGGCCATGCGGGACTCCTCTCTGCGTCGCTGCGTGCCCTTCGAGGGCGGATGCCGCGTCGACTTTCGACTACTTCTATGCCAAAGTAGCGGACATGGCCGACGACGTCACCACGATCCTGCCCGACTCCGTGCTGGGAGCCCGCCACGAGGCCGAGCGCCGAGCGGTCGCGGCTGCCGTCGCCATCCCCGCGCACGTCGTGCAGGCCAAGGGCCACGGCCACGCCGGCACCGCGATGGCGATGGCGCCGCTCGCGCACGTGCTGTTCCAGCGCATTCTGCGCCACGACCCCGCCGACCCCACGTGGGAGGGCCGCGACCGCTTCGTGCTCAGCGCGGGTCACGCGAGCCTGCTGCTCTACACGCAGCTGCACCTCACGGGCTACGACCTGACGCTCGCCGACGTCGCCGCATCCCGCCAGCTCGACGCCCGCACGCCCGGCCACCCCGAGCTCGGCCACACGGCAGGCGTCGAGATGTCGACGGGTCCGCTGGGCCAGGGCGTCGCCTCCGCCGTGGGCATCGCGCTCGCCGCGCAGCGCGACGAGGCGCTGCACGGCGCCGGCACGGGCGTCTTCGACCCGACCGTGTTCGTGCTCGCGGGCGACGGCTGCCTGCAGGAGGGCGTGTCGGGCGAGGCGTCGAGCCTCGCGGGCACCCTCGGCCTCGAGAACCTCGTGCTGATCTGGGACGACAACCGCATCACGATCGACGGCGGCACCGACGTCGCGTTCGACGAGGACGTGCGCGCCCGCTACGCCGCCTACGGCTGGCGCGTGCTCGAGATCGAGGACTTCCGCGACCTCGCCGAGATCGAGCGCGTGCTGACGGCCGCTCGCGAGCGCACCGGGCAGCCCACGCTCGTCGCCGTGCGATCGACGATCGGCTGGCCCTCGCAGGGCATCGGCGGCACGCCCGCCGCGCACTCCGGCGGCTTCGGCGACGCCGAGGTCGCCGCGGTCAAGACGGCGCTCGGCATCGCGGCCGACGCATCCCTCGACGACCTCGTGACGCCCGAGGTGCTCACGGTCACGCGGCGCGCGCTCGAGCGCGGCGCCCGCCTGCACGCCGAGTGGCGCGACGCGTACGCCGCGTGGATGGAGTCGGCCGACGGCCGCGTGATGATGCGCCGCTGCTCGGGCGTCGCCGGCTGGCACACCGATGGTGGATTCGCGGGCGCGCTCGCGATGGAGGCGGGACTCGCCGAGCTCGACGCCGTCGAGGCGCCCGAGGAGGGCGCGTCGGTCGCGACCCGCGCGACGAACGGGAAGGTGCTGCAGGCGCTGCAGCAGTGGGGCGGCCTCTTCGGCGGCTCGGCCGACCTCTCGGGCTCGACGAGCGTCGCCGTGCCCGGCGCGGCCATGTCGCGCTCGAACCCCGGCGGCGACTTCGTGCACTTCGGCATCCGCGAGCACGCGATGGCCGCGATCCTCTCGGGCATCGCGCTGCACGGGCTGTGGCGACCGTACGCATCCACGTACCTCGCGTTCAGCGACTACCAGCGGCCGGCGCTGCGCCTGCAGGCGCTCATGGGCCTGCCCGCGATCCACGTCTACACGCACGACTCGGTCGCGGTCGGCGAGGACGGCCCCACGCACCAGCCGGTCGAGCAGGTCGCGGCGCTGCGCACGATCCCCGGGCTCGACGTCGTGCGCCCGGCCGACGGCGCCGAGGTGCTTGCGGCCTGGCGGCGCATCCTGTCTGCTCCGTCGGGCCCGACGGCGCTCGTGCTGTCGCGGCAGGGGCTGCCGACGCTGGCTGCGCGTTCGGGGTTGGACGAGTCGGTCGCGCATGGTGGATACGTCGCGCGGCAGCACGGCTCGGGTGCCGACGTCGCACTGATCGCGACGGGCTCGGAGGTGCAGCTGGCGCTCGCCGCGGCGCGCGTGCTGGCCGACGAGGGCGTCGAGGCTCGTGTGGTCTCGATGCCGTGCGTCGAGTGGTTCTCGGAGGCGCCGGTCGAGTACCGCGACGCGGTGCTGCCGCCGACGCTGCGCGCCCGCGTCGCGGTCGAGGCCGGCCGCGGCGACGCGTGGTGGCGCTGGGTCGGCATCGACGGCCGCGTCGTGTCGATCGACGAGTTCGGCGAGTCGGGCGCGGGCGACCAGGTCATGGCCCGCCGCGGCATGACGACGGATGCGGTGCTCGCCGCGGCCCGCGAGGTGCTCGCGCGCTGACCCGTTGCGAGGTGCGGTTCTCGTTGCGAGGTGCGCTTCTCCTGTCGAGGTGCGCGGAGAGCTCCACCTCGACAGGAGAACCGCACCTCGCAACGTCAGGGGGCGGCTGTCGGGACGTCAGGCGGTGACGGTGCCCATCGTGCGCTCGACGGCGATCTCGATGACGACGCGCGCCGGGTTCTCGCGCGGCTGCCGGTAGCGCTCGGCGTACCGCCGCACGGCCTCGGCGACGCGCTCGGGGTCGCTCGACACCGTCGCCGGCCCTTCGACGGTCGTCCACCAGCGGCCGTCGACCTGCGAGACCGACACGCGCGTGCCGGGATGCGCGGCGATGTTTCGCGCCTTGAAGCTCGTGCCCGACGCGATGATGCGCACCAGCCCCGCCTCAGCGTCGTACGTGGCACCGACGGGAACCTGGTGGATGGATCCGTCGGGCCGGAGCGAGGCGAGCATGCAGAGGCGGCGCTCGCTCCAGAAGCGCATGAGGGCGTCGGCGTCGGGCTGCGTGTCGGGCGAGGATCCCATCGACGACCGAGGCTAGTCGCGTGCGCCGTGCAGGAGGCCCGGGTTGCGCTCGAGCAGCGCGACCGTCGCGGCGCGAAGCCACCGGGCGGGCTCGGCGAGCGCGAGGTCGACGCCACCGGCCGCCTCGACGGCCGACGTCGCGTCGGCGATGCCCGCCGCGAGCAGCGCGTCGCGACTCGCGGCGATCCGACCGGCGACCGCGATGCACGGCGCACCCGCGGCGCGCGCGTGCCGCGCGATGCCGACGGGCGCCTTGCCGAGCAGCGACTGCTCGTCGAGCGAGCCCTCGGCCACCACGACGAGGTCCGATGCGGCGATCGCAGCGTCGAGTCCCAGCGCGTCGGCGACGACCTCGACGCCGTCGGCGGCCGTCGCCCCGACGGCGACCTGCAGTCCTCCGGCGATGCCGCCGCCCGAGCCGCCCCACCCCGCCGTCGCGAGGTCGGAGCCGCACGTGGCGTCGAGCACCTGCGCCCACGAGCGCAAGCCCGCGTCGAGCGCCGCGACGCCGTCGGCATCCGCCCCCTTCTGCGGCGCGAAGACCTCGGCCGCGCCGCCCGGCCCTGCGAACGGGTTCGCGACGTCGGAGCAGAGCACGATCTCGACACCATCGAGGGCCGCACGGGCCGGCGCGACGTCGATGCGTCGGATGCGGTGCAGCACAGCGCCGCCGCCGCGCACCTCCTCGCCGTCGCCGTCGTACGCGCGCGCGCCGAGCGCGCGCAGCGCGCCGAGCCCGCCGTCGGTCGTCGCCGAGCCACCCACGCCGAGCACGATCCGGCGCGCGCCGGCAGCGACGGCGCGCAGCAGCAGCGCTCCCGTGCCGAACGTGTCGGCGGCGAGCGCGTTCGCGCGCGTCTGCGGGACGAGACCGATGCCGCTCGCCGCGGCCATCTCGACGACGGCCGTGTCGCCGAGCAGCGCCCACCGCGCGTCGACGGGCTCGCCGAGCGGGCCTGCGACCCTATCCACGCGCGCCGCTGCGCCGGCAGCGATCACGGCGTCGACCGTGCCCTCGCCGCCGTCGGCGAACGGCATGCGGGCGATGCGCGCAGCCGGCACCACGTCGACGATGCCCGCCGTGATCGCGTCGGCGGCCTCGATCGCGGTGAGCGTGCCCTTCAGCGAGTCGGGCGCGACGAGCACGCGCAGCGATTCGGTCATGATGCCTCCGTGCTCGAGGGTGCCACGACTCGTCGCGGGCTGCACGATGCGGTCGTCCGGCGCCCGCGTCGCGTCACGGGGTCGGGGCGCCGTGCTCGAGCAGCTGCCCATCGACGACCGTCGCCACCACCGCGAGGTCGAGCAGATCCTGCGGCGACACGCGAGTCGGGTCGTCGGCCCAGAGCGCCAGGTCGGCCTTCGCGCCCACCGCGATGCGCCCCAGGCTCGCATCGCCCATCAGGGTCGCGCCCGCCGTCGTGTAGCCGTGGAGCACCTCGGCACCCGTCAGCCGCTGCTCGGGCTCGAAGACATGGCCGCGGTCGCCGTCGACGTGGCCGCGCATGCGCGCCCAGGCCATGCCGATGCGCGCGTCGAGCTGGGCCACGGGCCAGTCCGAGCCGAGCGCGAGCGTCGCACCCGCGCGCAGCACGTCCTTCGCACGCCAGCCGCGCGCGCTGCGCTCGCCGCCGAGGCGGTCGGCCCATGAGTCCGAGTGGTCCGCCGCGCGCCATTGCATGTGCAACGGCTGCATCGAGACGCCGATGCCCGCCCGAGCGATGCGCGCGAGGTCGACGTCGGTCATGGTCTCGAGGTGCTCGATGCGGTGCGGGGCCCCCGAGACGGCCGTGACGCCCGCACGCTCGTATGCGGTCACGACCTCGCCGACGGCGCGGTCGCCGATCGCGTGCGTCGCGATCTGGAAGCCCGCCTCCGCGTAGCGCTGCACGACGTCGGCGTACCGCGCCGGGTCGGGCCACAGCGGCGCGAGGCCGTCGCCGCGCGTGTCCGCCTCGTAGAGCCAGGCGGTGCCGGTGTCGATGACGCCGTCGTGGAAGAGCTTGATGAGGCCGCCCGACCAGCGGGAGCCGTGCCGGTCGCGCTGCGCGATGACGTCGTCGACGTCGTCGTCGTCGAAGTGCTGGCCGTGCAGGAGCGCCGTCATGATGCGCACGGGAAGCCCGGATGCCGTCGCGTCGAGCTCGTCGTAGAGGTCGTGCCGGCTGCGGTCGCCGTCCATGACGACGACGCTCGTGACGCCGCTGCGGCGGAACGCGTGCAGCGTGTCGAGCACGGCAGCGCGAGCCTCGTCGGGACGCAGGCCGGGCGCGTGGTCGAGCACGCGAGCGTACGCCGACGGCTCTCGCAGCTCGCCCGTGGGCCGTCCATCCGCATCCACGACGATCTGCGCCGCGTCGGCGAAGCGCTCGGCGCCGCGCACCCCCGCGATGCGCAGGGCGGCGGACGAGGCGATCGCCGTGTGGCAGTCGAACAGCATGACGCACGCTGGCAGGCCCAGCACGAGGTCATCGATGGCGGCGGCGCTCATGGGTCGATCCGCGAACACGGCGTAGTCGAGGTTCCACGCACGCACCCAGGCGTCGCCGCCGATGCGCTGCACGCGCGCCGCCTCGGCGTGGAGCGCCACCGCGAGGTCGTCCCACGTGCGCACCGCGCCGAGGTCGATGCCGCGCGCGAGCGTCGTCACGTTGACGGGATGCGCGTGCGAGTCGATGAGCCCGGGCGTGAGCGTCGCGCCGCGGGCGTCGAGCACGTCGGCGTCGGCTCCGACGAGCGCGCGCATCTCCCCGGCGGTGCCGATGCCGACGATTCGTCCGCCGCGGACGGCGACCGAGGCGTGCTCGATCGGCTCCGGCGCGAGGATGCGTGCGCCCTGGACGACGAGGTCCGTCATCGGGCGGTCACCGTAGTCTCGGACGTCTCGAGGTCGACGCGCTCGTCGAACTCGAGCGCGGGCGGCTCGGACCGGAACCAGCTCGTGCGCAGCCCGAAGACGACCGCGCCGACCGCGAGCCATGCGACCCCGAGCACGTAGGTGAAGGGGGCGAGAGACGTGAAGAGCCAGGCGATGAAGGCGAAGCCGACGAGCGGGAGCAGGAGGTACGTGACGACGGCGCCGCGGCCGCGCACGCGCCGGTCGACCCAGAAGTGCTTCACCACCGAGAGGTTGACCATCGCGAAGGCGACGAGCGCGCCGAAGTTGATCATGTAGACGGCGGCGTCGAGCGTGATGAAGAGCGCGACGAGCGAGAACGCCGACACCACGAGCGCCGCGACGTACGGCGTGCGGAAGCGCCGGTGCAGGCGTGCGATCGGTCGGGGCAGCAGGCCGTCGCGACCCATGGCGAACAGCACGCGGCTGACGCTCATCTGCGCCGCGGTGCCGCAGAGGATGGTGGCGATGATGTAGACCACGAGGAACGCGGTCGTGAGCGCCGTGCCGCCCACGCGTTCCATGAGCTCGGTGCCGGCCGCGTCGAGGTTCGTCAGCTGCGTCCAGTCCGGCACGAGCACGCTGCTGGCCCAGGCGACCACGATGAATCCGATGCCGACGAAGAGCGTCGAGAGCAGGATGCCGCGCGGGATGTTGCGCTGCGGGTCGCGCGTCTCCTCGGCGAGCGTCGAGACGCCGTCGAAGCCGAGGAATGCGAGTGCGACGACGGCGGCGCCGGCGACGATCGGGCCGAGGCCGTCGCCACCGGGGAGGAAGGGGGCCAGCAGGATGTCGGGGGTCAGCGCGTCGGCGCGGGTGAAGGCGAGCACGACGAACACCGCCACGATGAGCGCCGCCGACGCGACGGAGGCGTAGTTCAGCTTCTCGACCCACTGCACGCCGATGACGTTCAGCGCGAGGACGAGGGCGAGGCCCGCCATCGTGAAGACCTGCGCGGGCACCTCGGGCAGGACGCTGTTCATGTAGAGCCCGATGAGCAGGAAGTTGATCATGGGGAGGAAGAGGTAGTCGAGCAGCATCACCCATCCGGTGAAGAAGCCGACGATGCGCCCGAACGCCTTCGACGTGTACGTGTACGCCGAGCCGGCATTGGCGATGGAGCGGGCGAGACGGCCGTAGCTCTTCGCGGTGAAGAGCATGGCGACGACGGCGAGCACGTAGGCGGCTGGCAGATGCCCATCGCTGAGCCGCGTGGCCGATCCATACACTGTGAAGACGGCGAGGATGCCCATCGATGCCATGCCGTAGGCGATGAGGGCGGGCAAGCCCAGGACGCGCTTGAGCCTCGTCGGCCGGTCGGTGCTGCGCTGCGGCATGGTCGTCTCCGATGGGAAGTGCGGTAAATGAAAGCCATTCACTAATGGTTGGCCTGAACGTAGCAGAGGGGTGAACGCCGTGCCAGAGGTGCGCAGGAAGGTCGGGCGGCCGACGTCCCCCGTCTTGACGCAGGAGCGCATCATCGACGCTGCGTTCGGCGTGCTCGCCGACCGCGACGCCGACGAGTTCACGATGTCCCGCCTCGCCGAGCGTCTCGGCGTGCGGCCGTCGGCGCTCTACAACCACGTGCACAACCGGCAGGCGCTCGTGAACCTGCTGCGGCGCTCGATCGCGGCCGAGATCGACTCGTCGGCGTTCGAGGATCGACCGTGGGACGAGGCAATCGAGCCGTGGGCACGGTCGTACCGCGAGGTCTTCGCCCGGCACCCGCAGGTCGTCGCACTGCTCGCGACTGTCGCGATGGATGGCAACGAGACGTCGCTGCACCTCTACGAGCCGATCGTGCTCGGCTTCCAACGCGGAGGGTGGGAGACGGCGGACATCGTGCCGGTGATCGTCGCGCTCGAGTCGTTCATCATCGGCTCGTCGCTCGACGTCATCGCCGACCCCGAGAACATGAGCCCGGGTGCCAACGCGGCGCTCGCGCCGGCGTTCTCGGCCGCGGTGCGTGCGCGCGACGACGCGGATGCCGCGAGCGGCGTCTCGCACGCCGACCGCGCCTTCGAGCTGGGGCTCGCGGCCATGGTGGCGGGGCTTCGCGCGCGCATGGCAGCCGCCGGCTAGACGGCGTCCGCGATTCCGCTCGGTCGCGCGGCAGCCAGCGTCTACTCGCCCTGGAACGCACCCCATCCCGACACCCGCACGATGCGCGCGCGCACGTCGACGCGAGGCCGCTCGTGGTCGGGGTAGGGGCGTCCTCCGTAGTGCTTCGACAGCGAGTCGATGCCGGCGAAGTCAGGGTCGTCGACGATCTCCTCGACCTCGAGCTGCAGCGACACGTGGGTGTACCAGTTGCCCTCGTCGATGACGTCGAGCGCGAAGCGGGGGTCGCGGCGCAGGTGCGCGAGACGCACGCGCTCGGCGTCGAGGTTCACGAGGATGCGCCCGTCGTCCTCGAGCAGGTACCAGGTGGCGACGGCGACGGGGCGGCCATCCTTGGCGAGCGTCGCCATCACTGCGGGGTTCGGCTTGCGCAGGAACTCGGTGGCCTCGGGGCTCAGCGTCGTCGACATGCGTCCACGCTAGCGACGCGACGCGGGCGAGGTCCGGTCGCCGGGGCATCGATGTCACGCCTCCGCTCGAGTGCGGGCGTCGGTCGTCGGTCGTCGTCATGATCGACGGCTACGGTGGTCCGATGGCTCAGATCGTCGTCTGGGGGCATCGCGAGTCGCTGCGTTCCCGCCGCACTGCACTGTCGCATGCGATCCACGCTGCGGTGGTGGAGGCGCTCGACTACCCGATCGAGAAGCGGTTCCACCGCTTCGTGGGACTCGACGACGAGGACTTCATGCACCCGCAGACGCGGAGCCAGCAGTACGTCATCATCGAGATCTCGATGTTCGAGGGCCGGTCGGAGGCTGCGAAGCGATTGCTCATCGAGCGGCTCTTCGAGCGCATCGAGACGGAGGCTGCGACGTCGCCGGAGGACGTGGAGATCACGATCGTCGAGACGCCGAGGTCGAGCTGGGGGATCCGCGGGCGCAACGCGGCGGATCTGACGCTCGACTACCGCGTCGAGGTGTGAGCGCCGCCGAGCCGGACGGCGACACGCCACGACCTGCATGACGCGGCGCCGGGGCACGATCGGACGCTGGCGCGGAGCCTCGCGAGACGGTTGGCCATGGCGATCTGGAGAGGTGGGCCTGCTCAGGTGATCTGATCCAGCTGCTGCGTGTGATCCGGCACCGACGCCGAGTGGGCGTAGCCGCGCACGCGGCGGTCGATGAACGTCACCGCCCACAGGGCGATGCCGATGATCAGCAGCACGCCGGCGATGCCGTACTGGGCGATGTCGCGGCCTGAGGTCCACGGGAGCACGAGGTAGACGCACGCGATCACGCCGATCACCGGCAGGAAGGTCGGCGTCGTGAAGTGCTGGTGCTCCACGGGGTCGCGGCGCAGCACGAGCACCGCCACGTTCACGATCGCGAAGACCGCGAGCAGCAGCAGCGAGGTCGTGCCGCCGAGCAGCACCACGATCGGGTCGTCGCTGTTCGTCGCCACCCACGTGATGAGGCCGAGCGCGATGAGCGTCGTCACGACGATCGCGACCCACGGCGTGCGGCGCGTCTTCAGCACGCCCTTCAGGATGGGCGGCAGCACGCCCTGGCGGCTCATGCCGTAGAGCAGACGGCTCGCCATCATCATGTTGATGAGCGCCGTGTTGGCGACGGCGAACATCGAGATGAACGGGATGAGCGCGTTGATCGGGAAGCCCGGCGCGGCCGTCTCCACCACCGTCACGAAGGGCGCCGCGTTGCCCGCGAGCTCGCCGATCGGCACGATCGCCACGGCGAGCAGCGACACGACGACGTAGACGACGGCGGCGATGCCGAGGCCCGTGAGCATGATCTTCGGGAAGATCTTGCTCGGCTCCCGCACCTCCTCGGCCATGTTCACGCTGTCCTCGAAGCCGACCATCGCGAAGAACGCCAGCGACGTCGCCGTGCTCACCGCCAGCAGCACGCTCTTGTCCTCGGGCGTCTCGAACAGGATCACGCGCGAGAAGTCGGCCGTGCCGCCGAACACCGCGAACATCGAGATGCAGATCACGAGCAGCAGGCCCGACAGCTCGATCATGGTCAGCACCACGTTGAGGCCGACGCCCTCGGCGACGCCGCGCAGGTTCACGAGCGCCAGCAGGATCATGAACCCGATCGCGATCGGCAGCGGCGACACATCCCCGAGCCCGAACCCGATGGCGAAGTTCGCCGCGAACGCGCTCGACGCGCTCGACGCCGACGTGATGCCCGAGCACATGACGGTGAAGAGCACGAGGAAGGTGATGAAGTGGATGCCGAACGCCTTGTGCGCGTAGAGCGCGGCGCCCGCCGCCTGCGGGTACTTCGTGACGAGCTCGAGGTACGAGCACGCCGTGATCGTCGCGACGGCGAACGCGATGAGGAACGGCAGCCACGCCGCCCCGCCCACCTCGGCCGCGACCTGCCCGGTGAGGGCGTAGATGCCGGTGCCGAGGATGTCGCCGATCACGAACAGGAGCAGGAGCTTCGGCCCCATCACCCGCTTGAGCTCGGGCTGCTCGGATGCGCTGGACGCTGCGTCGGTGCTCGCGGTCATCGCGTCAGTCTGCGCCTGCGCATCTGCCCGGTCCACCCGTTGCGAGGTGCGCTTCTCCTGTTGAGGTGCGCGGAGAGCCGCACCTAAACAGGAGAACCGCACCTCGCGGGCGAGAAGCGCACCTCGCAACAAGCGCCGACCGCTGCGCGTCAGTAGACGATACGTCCGTCGCGGTCGTGGAACTCGCCCGTGGGGCCGTCCGCACCGAGCTGCGCGAGCATCACGGTCGCATCCGTGCCCTCCGTCACCGTCTGGTGGCCGGTGTGGCCGTTGAGGTCGGTCGACGTGTAGCCGGGGTCGCTCGCGTTCACGCGGAACGTCGGCAGGCTGCGCGCGTACTGCACCGTGAGCGTGATGACGGCGGCCTTCGACGCGGGATACGGCACCGCGAGCACGTGCTCGGCGTCGGGATGCTCGAGCAGGAACCGCGGCCATCCGAGCCCCGACGCCACGTTGACGATGACGGGGTTCGCCGACGCGCGCAGCAGCGGCAGCGCCGCCTGGCTCACGCGCACGATGCCGACGACGTTCGTCTCGAGCGTCGCCCGCATGATCTCGGGCGTGAGCTCGTCGATCGTGCGCGCGCCGCCGACGATGCCGGCGTTGTTCACGAGCACGTCGAGCTCGGGGAGGGATGCGATGGCGGCGGCGACCGACGAGTCGTCGGTCACGTCGAGCTGCACGGGCGTCGCGCCGATCGTGCGGGCGGCGTCGCCGGCGGCGAGGTCGCGCATGCCGGCGTAGACGGTGTGGCCGGCCTCGACGAGGCGGCGGGCGGTCTCGAGTCCGAGGCTCTTGTTGGCTCCGGTGATGAGTGTCGTGGTCATGCATTCACCGTGCGCCGCGCCGCCCCGATGCCCCAGGCACCCCTCGACGGTAGGACTCGCGGTACCAGCCATCCGCGTTGCGACGGGCGCATGATGGATGGCGTGACGGAGTTCGCGAGCGTGCTCAGGTCGTGGCGCGAGCGCGTCACGCCTGCCGAGGCCGGCCTGCCCGCGGGCGGATCGCGACGCACGCCCGGCCTGCGCCGCGAGGAGCTCGCCGCCCTCGCCGGCGTCAGCGTCGACTACGTCGTGCGGCTCGAGCAGGGCCGCGCCGAGCATCCGTCGCCCCAGCTGCTCGGCGCCCTCGCCCGCGCGCTGCGCCTCACCGACGCCGAGCGCGACCATCTCTACCGCGTCGCCGGCGCCGCGGTGCCCGCGCGCGGCACGGTGCCGCGCCACATCACCCCGGGCGTGCAGCGCCTCGTCGATCGCCTCGACGACGTGCCGCTCGCGGTGTTCTCGGCCGCGTGGGACATCGTGCGCTGGAACCGCATGTGGGCGGCGCTGCTCGGCGACCCGTCGCTGCGCACCGGCGCCGACGCCAACCTCGTGTGGCGGCACTTCACCGAGGGCCACGCCGGCATCGAGTTCGACGACGAGCACGAGGATGCGTTCACGCGCGACCTCGTCGGCGACCTGCGCTCGGCGGTCGGCACGTATCCGACCGATGCGCCGCTCGCGGCGCTCGTCGCCCGCCTGCGCTCCGTCTCGCCGGCGTTCGAGGCGCGGTGGGCGGAGGCGCGCGTCGCCGAGCACCGCTCGTCGCGCAAGACCGTGACGCGCTCGCCCGTCGGCCCCATCACGCTCGACTGCGACGTGCTCACCGCTCCGGGCAGCGACCTGCGCATCGTCGCGTACACGGCGGTGCCGGGTTCCGAGGACGCGTCGCGGCTCGACCTGCTGCGCGTCACCGGCCTCGAGTCGCTCGGGCGATCGGATGCGGCCGACCGCAGCGTCTGAGGAGCGCCCCGACCCGTTGCGAGGTGCGCTTCTCCTGTCGAGGTGCGGCTTTCCGCGCACCTGAATAGGAGAACCGCACCTCGCAACGAAAGCCGCACCTCGCAACGAGAAGCGCACCTCGCAACGGCACCCCAGCACGACGAAGCGCCCCGGCCCGCACGATGCGGGGCCGGGGCGCTGCGTTCGGTCGGCGGGAGGTCCGACCGGGTCAGAGGAGACTCAGAAGTCCCAGTCCTCGTCCTCGGTGGCGACTGCCTTGCCGATGACGTAGGAGGAGCCGGAGCCCGAGAAGAAGTCGTGGTTCTCGTCGGCGTTCGGCGACAGGGCCGAGAGGATCGCCGGGTTCACATCCGTCACCGACGACGGGAACAGGGGCTCGAACCCGAGGTTCATGAGCGCCTTGTTCGCGTTGTAGTGCAGGAACTTCTTCACGTCCTCCGTGAGGCCCACGGCGTCGTACAGCTCGGCCGTGTACTTCGACTCGTTCTCGTACAGCTCGTAGAGCAGCGTGTACGTGTAGTCCTTGAGCTCCGCCTGCTGCTCCTCGGTCAGCTTCGCGTAGCCCTGCTGGAACTTGTAGCCGATGTAGTAGCCGTGCACGGCCTCGTCGCGGATGATGAGGCGGATCATGTCGGCCGTGTTCGTGAGCTTCGCGTGGCTCGACCAGTACATCGGCAGGTAGAAGCCCGAGTAGAAGAGGAACGACTCGAGCAGCGTCGAGGCGACCTTCCGCTTCAGGGGGTCGTCGCCCTCGTAGTAGTCGACGATGATCTCGGCCTTGCGCTGCAGGTACGGGTTCTCGGTCGACCAGCGGAACGCGTCGTCGATCTCCTTCGTCGACGCGAGCGTCGAGAAGATCGACGAGTACGACTTCGCGTGCACCGACTCCATGAACGCGATGTTCGTGTAGACGGCCTCCTCGTGCGGGGTGATCGCATCGGGGATGAGCGAGACGGCGCCGACGGTGCCCTGGATGGTGTCGAGCAGCGTGAGGCCCGTGAAGACGCGCATCGTGAGCTGCTGCTCGGCCGGCGTCAGCGTGCCCCACGACTGGATGTCGTTCGACAGTGGCACCTTCTCGGGCAGCCAGAAGTTGTTCACGAGACGGTTCCAGACCTCGAGGTCCTTGTCGTCCTGGATGCGGTTCCAGTTGATCGCCTGCACCAGGTGGTTGTGGCGGTGCTGGCGCTTCTGGGCCTCGGTCTGCTGGCCGGCGGCGAGCGTCTCGCTCGTCGCCTCCCGCTCGGCGGCGATGGCCTCGCGCGTGTCCTCGATCGGGGCGTCGACGAGCTCGTCGAACGCCCCGGCCGCGCCGGCGCTGTGCTGGGTGTCGGTCATTGTCCTGATCCTGTTCTCAGTGCAGTCGGCAGGTCACAGCATGCAAGAGACGCAGCCATCCACTTCCGTACCTTCCAGCGCGAGCTGGCGGAGACGGATGTAGTAGACGGTCTTGATGCCCTTGCGCCATGCGTAGATCTGGGCCTTGTTGATGTCGCGCGTCGTCGCCGTGTCCTTGAAGAACAGCGTCAGCGACAGGCCCTGGTCGACGTGCTGCGTCGCCGCGGCGTACGTGTCGATGATCTTCTCGGGGCCGATCTCGTACGCATCCTGGAAGTACTCCAGGTTGTCGTTCGTCATGAACGGCGCCGGGTAGTAGACGCGGCCGATCTTGCCTTCCTTGCGGATCTCGATCTTCGCCGCGATCGGGTGGATCGACGACGTCGAGTTGTTGATGTACGAGATCGAGCCGGTCGGCGGCACCGCCTGCAGGTTCTGGTTGTAGATGCCGTGCTCCTGCACGAGCGCCTTCAGCTCCAGCCAGTCGGACTGCGTCGGGATGTGCACCTCGGCGTCGGCGAAGATCTGCGCCACGCGGTCGGTCGCCGGCACCCACGCCTGCTCGGTGTACTTGTCGAAGAACTCGCCCGACGCGTACTTCGAGCGCTCGAAGCCCTCGAACGTCTGCCCCTTCTCGGTCGCGATGAGGTTCGACGCCCGCAGAGCGTGGAACAGCACCGTGTAGAAGTAGATGTTCGTGAAGTCGACGCCCTCGTCCGAGCCGTAGAAGATGCGCTCGCGACCGAGGTAGCCGTGCAGGTTCATCTGGCCGAGGCCGATGGCGTGGCTCATGTCGTTGCCGCGAGCGATCGACGGCACGGAGTCGATGTTCGACTGGTCGGACACCGCCGTGAGCGCACGGATCGAGGTCTCGATCGTGCGACCGAAGTCGGGGGAGTCCATCGTCAGCGCGATGTTCAGCGAGCCGAGGTTGCAGGAGATGTCCTTGCCGATCGACTCGTAGCCGAGGTCCTCGACGTACTGCGACGGCGTGTTCACCTGCAGGATCTCGCTGCACAGGTTCGACATGTTGATGCGGCCGTCGATCGGGTTGGCCCGGTTCACCGTGTCCTCGAACATGATGTACGGGTAGCCCGACTCGAACTGGATCTCGGCCAGCGTCTGGAAGAAGTCGCGGGCGCGGATCTTCTTCTTCTGGATGCGGGCGTCGTCGACCATCTCGTGGTACTTCTCCGTCACGGAGATGTCCGCGAAGGGCACGCCGTAGACGCGCTCGACGTCGTAGGGCGAGAACAGGTACATGTCCTCGTCCTTCTTCGCGAGCTCGAACGTGATGTCCGGCACCACGACGCCGAGGGACAGCGTCTTGATGCGGATCTTCTCGTCGGCGTTCTCGCGCTTCGTGTCGAGGAACCGCATGATGTCGGGGTGGTGCGCCTGCAGGTACACCGCGCCGGCACCCTGACGGGCACCGAGCTGGTTCGCGTACGAGAAGCTGTCCTCGAACAGCTTCATGACGGGGATGATCCCCGACGACTGGTTCTGGATCTGCTTGATCGGGGCGCCGTACTCGCGGATGTTCGTGAGGTTGAACGCCACGCCGCCGCCGCGCTTCGAGAGCTGCAGGGCCGAGTTGATCGAGCGACCGATCGACTCCATGTTGTCCTCGATGCGGAGGAGGAAGCAGGAGACGAGCTCGCCGCGCTGCTTCTTGCCCGCGTTGAGGAACGTCGGCGTCGCCGGCTGGAAGCGACCCGTGACGATCTCGTCGACGAGCGCCTCGGCCAGCCGCTCGTCGCCCGCGGCGAGCGCGAGCGCGACGTTGACGACGCGGTCCTCGTAGCGCTCGAGGTAGCGGTTCCCGTCGAACGTCTTGAGCGTGTACGACGTGTAGTACTTGAACGCGCCGAGGAACGTCGGGAAGCGGAACTTGTAGCCGTAGGCCCGCTTCATGAGGCCCTTGATGAACTCGAACGAGTACTGCTCGAGCACCTCGCCCTCGTAGTACTCGTTCTCGACGAGGTAGTCGAGCTTCTCCTTCAGCGAGTGGAAGAAGACGGTGTTCTGGTTGACGTGCTGCAGGAAGTACTGGTTCGCAGCCTCACGGTCCTTCTCGAACTGGATCTCGCCGTTCGGGCCGTAGAGGTTGAGCATCGCGTTCAGCGAGTGGTAGTCCATCTGCGGCGAGTGGGTGCCCGCTGCGGACTGCTCGGTGGTCACAGTTGCCACAGGTCGTCCAATCTCTTGTTGAGCGTGGTGACGTCGTCGGGAGTCCCGAAGACCTCGAATCGATGCAGGTAGGGCACGTCGCACTTCGCGGCGATGATGTCGCCGGCGATGCAGAAGTCGGACCCGAAGTTGGTGTTGCCACCCGCGACCACGCCGCGGATGAGCGCACGGTTGCCCTCGTCGTTCAGGAAGCGGATGACCTGCTTCGGCACGGATCCGCGCCCGTGCTCCCCGTAGGTGGGGGTGATGAGCACGTACGGATGCGCGACCTCGAGCGCAGGCTCGCTCGCGTGGAGGGGGATGCGCGCAGCGGGCCGACCCAGCTTCGACACGAAGCGCGCCGTGTTGCCGGAGATCGACGAGAAGTAGACGATCTCGGGGGCGACGACGGGGGCTTCGAGGAGCATGGGTCGGGCGCTCGCTGCGGTGCTGGTGCCTGGGAGGGGCGTCAGGCCGAGAGCGCCTGGATCTTGTCGGGGCGGAAGCCCGACCAGTGGTCGCCGTCGGCGATCACGACGGGGGCCTGCATGTAGCCGAGGTCCTTGACCGTCTGGAGGGCCTTGTCGTCGACCGACACGTCGAAGAGCTCGTACTCGACGCCCTGCGCGTCGAGGGCGCGCTTCGTCGCGGTGCACTGCACGCATGCCGGCTTGGAGTAGACGGTGACAGCCATTTCGATCCTTCTCTCGCGGTGGGGGTGGTACGTGCTCGGTGCGTGGGACCGTCGGTCCCGGAGCCGGGAGCACCCACTATATGTAGGGCCACCGACATTCATGCGGCACTAGATGCGGCGTTTCTCCACATCTGATCCAACGCTTCTCCACCGGTCGGGATTCCTGCCCAGTGGTGGCGCGGAAGTGGCCTGTGGAGACCGCTCTCCACACCTGTGGAGACGGATTTCGCGACACGCCGAAGGGGGCTTACAACCGTGTGATTCGCGCACCGCATCCACCCCTCTCGAGTGGTCCGAGGATGCCGTCGACCACCCACATGCGGGTCAATCGCGCGGCGTCTCCGATGGCGTGGTCGGGGATGGGGGACCGCCTGCGCGGCGCTCGAGCGCGATGCCGCGCAGCACGACCCCGATGCCGACGGGCACGAGCACCATGAGCACGACGAACGTCGCGGGCAGCGCCATGCTCGTCGCCATCATGATCGCCAGCCCCACGACGCCGACCACGATGAGTGCGAGGCCGCCGACGATCCACCAGCGCGGCGGCACGCGATGCTCGCGCGGCGGCATCACGGGTCGCTGGCCTTCGCCGGGCAGTCGCGGCCGGCGGTCGCCGTCCGCGCCGTCGCGGGCGTCTCGGGCGCCGTCGCGACCGAGGGAGCTCATCGCTCCGGCTGCTCCGGCGCACCGCCCGATGCCGTGTCGGCGTGGTCGTCGTCGGAGCCCGAGCCGCTGGGCAGGTCGTCGACGCGCTCCTGCTCCTCCTCGCTCGGGCTCGTCGAGCTGCCGTGCTGCTGCTGATCGCTCATGCGGTCCTCCTCGCGTCGGCCGTGCCGTTCGGCGCGGCCCGCCCACGGTCCCGCATCCCGTTCGAGGTCGACAGCCCCTTGCGTGGCACCGACGCTGTCGCGCTGACCTCTTGCCCGCAACCCGCCGCCGCCGACTCGTGCACGACTCGCAGCCCCGCGAGACTGCATGCATGGCGGACGAGCGTGCATGGGCGGAGTCGGCGATGTGGTGGCACGTGTACCCGCTGGGGTTCACGGGCGCGCCGATCCGCGAGGCGGAGGCGACGCATCCGCCGCATCGGCTCGCGCGCATCGAGGCGTGGCTCGACCACGTCGTCGAGCTCGGGCTCAACGGCATCGCGCTCGGCCCGATCTTCGCCAGCAGCACGCACGGCTACGACACCACCGACCTCCTGCGCGTCGACCCGCGCCTCGGCGACGACGGCGACCTCGACCGGCTCGTCGCCGCGGCGCACGAGCGGGGCATCCGCGTGCTGCTCGACGGCGTCTTCAACCACGTGGGGCGCGAGCATCCCGCGTTCCAGGCGGCGCTCGACGGTGGGCCGGAGGCGGCGCTGTTCCGGCTCGACGGCGGCGAGGTGGCCGTGTTCGAGGGGCACGAGGCGCTCGTCGCCCTCGACCACTCGTCCGATGCGACCGTCGACCTCGTGGTCGAGGTCATGGACCGCTGGCTCCAGCGCGGCATCGACGGCTGGCGTCTCGACGCCGCGTACAGCGTGCCGAGCGCGTTCTGGGCGCGCGTGCTGCCCGCCGTGCGCGAGCGGCATCCGCACGCGTGGTTCGTGGGCGAGGTCATCCACGGCGACTATGCCGAGATCGTGCAGGCGTCGACGATGGATGCCGTCACGCAGTACGAGCTGTGGCAGGGCATCTGGCACGGCATCGCCGACGGCAACCTCTTCGAGCTCGAGCACGCGATCGGCCGCCACGACGACCTGCTCGCGACGTTCGTGCCATACACGTTCGTCGGCAACCACGACGTCACGCGCATCGCCTCCGCCATCGGGCCCGACCTCGTGCCGCACGCGCTCGCGATCCTCATGACCGTCGCGGGCACGCCCGCGATCTACGCGGGCGACGAGCTCGGGATGCTCGGGATCAAGGAGGAGCGCGTCGGCGGCGACGACGCCGTGCGGCCCGAGATGCCCGCGACGCCGCCGTCGGTCGACGCGCTCGACCCGGCGGCCGCGCGCATCCTCGACGTCACGCGCCAGCTCGTCGCCGTGCGCCGCCGGCACCCGTGGCTCACGCGTGCGCACACCGACGTCGTCGCGGTCGCGAACGGCGCGATCGTGCTGCGCACCGCGACGGTCGACGCGTCGATCGTCACGGCGCTGAGCATCGGCGACGAGCAGGTGCGGTTGCCCGCGGCGGATGCGCGCGAGGTGCTCGCGGGCGAGGGCGCGACCCTCGAGGGCGACGTCGTGCACCTGGCGCCGCGCGGCTGGGCCGTGCTCGGCGGCTGACTCGCGCGCATCGAGCGGCTCGTGCTTCGCTCGCCTCAGCGCAGCACGACGACGCCGTCGCGCCCCTCGCCCATCCAGACGGCCAGCGAGCCGTCGACGGCTGCGGCGAGGATGCCCGTGCCGACGTGGGCGTGCTGCAGCAGCTCGTCGACGTCGATGACGCGGCCGTCGAGCGCCGGCGAGTCCGAGAGTGCTGCGAAGCGCTGCGGGTCGCCGAGCTCGCGCAGCAGCGCACCCACGTCCTCGGAGCCCGTGACGCGGTGCGCGCGCCCTGGGAGGAAGGCGTCGAGGTGCGACAGCATGCCGACGAGACGCCCGTGCGCGCGGCGCGTGTCGGCGGCGACGAGCGCGAGCCACCGCTCGGCGACCGCGGGCTGCAGGTACGCGCCGATGGCGGTGGAGACGGGGTCGAGCACGCGCTGGGTCATGCGCGATCCGTGGTGCGATCCATGCCTCCGTCCTAGCGCAGCGTCGCCGCGCGGGGAAGGCTCCCTGCTTTGATCGGTTGTGCACAATCGAATTTCGTGGCACGCTCGACGCATGGCCGTGACCGACGAGATGGTGTGCTTCGCGCTCTACGCCGCGCACCGCGCGACCTCGCAGACCTACCGTGCGCTCCTCGCGCCGTGGGACCTCACCTATCCGCAGTACCTCGTGCTCGCGACGCTCTGGAACGAGGGGCCGCAGTCCGTGCGCGACCTCGGCGACGCCATGCAGCTCGACTCCGGCACCCTCTCGCCGCTGCTGCGCCGCATGGAGGAGCGCGACCTCGTGCGCCGCGAGCGCAGCGCCGCCGACGCGCGCGTCGTCGACGTGCACCCCACCGACCGCGGCCTCGCCCTGCGTGCCGAGCTGTGCCACATCCCGGCCGCCATCGCCTCGGGCATGGGGCTCGCCGACGCCGCCGACGCCGAGGGCCTGCTGCAGCGCCTCCACGCGATCGAGGCGTCGATGCACGCCGCAGCCCCCGCGAACCACGACACCGGCGACGCCGGCGCCGACCGATGACGTCGCCACCGCGACGAGACAGGAGACCCATGGACGCCATCTACACCGCCGAGGCGCTCGCGACCGGAGCCGGCCGCGACGGCCACGTCGTGACGAACGACGGGCGGCTCGACCTCGACCTCGCCATCCCGAAGGAGATGGGCGGCGCCGGCGGCGCGACGAACCCCGAGCAGCTCTTCGCCTCGGGCTACGCGGCGTGCTTCCACTCCGCGCTCCACGCCGTCGCGCGTGCGCAGAAGGTCGACGTCGGCGACTCGACCGTCGGCGCCCGCGTGCACATCGGCTCGAACGGCCAGGGCGGCTACCAGCTCGCTGTCGAGCTCGAGGTGGTCATCCCCGAGCTGCCGCACGAGCAGGCGCAGCAGCTCGCCGACGCCGCGCACCAGGTGTGCCCGTACTCCAACGCGACGCGCGGCAACATCGACGTCACCGTCACGGTCAGCGACGACTGACCCCTCCGCAGCCGGTCGACCGACTCGGTCGGCCGGCTGTCGCACGCCACCACCGCTTCCACGAGAGGACCCCACCATGCGCGCAGTCGTGCACGACACCTTCGGCGAGCCCGCCGACGTCCTGACGGTCGCCGACCGCCCCACCCCCGAGCCCGGCCCCGGCAAGGTGCGCCTGCGCATCGTGCTGTCGCCCATCCACAACCACGACCTGTGGACCGTGCGCGGCACCTACGGCTTCGTGCCCGACCTGCCCGCCGGCTCGGGCACCGAGGCGCTCGGCGTCGTCGAGGCCCTCGGCGAGGGCGTGGATGCGCTCGCGATCGGCGACCGCGTCGTGACCGGCGGCACGTTCGGCGCCTGGGCCGAGCAGGTCGTCGCGAACGCCGCCGGCCTCATCCCCGCGCCCGCCGGCGTGCCCGACGAGGCTGCCGCGCAGCTCGTCGCGATGCCGTTCAGCGCCATCTCTCTGCTGCACTCGCTCGACCTGCAGCCTGGGCAGTGGATCGTGCAGAACGCCGCGAACGGCGCCGTCGGCCGCATGGTCGCGCAGCTCGCGGTGGCCCGCGGCATCCGCGTGCTCGGCCTCGTGCGTCGCGCCGAGGGCGTCGACGAGCTGCGCGAGGCCGGCATCGGCGACGTCGTCGCGACCGACGCCGACGACTGGCGCGAGCGCGTCGAGGCGATCACGGGTGGCGAGCCGATCGTCGCGGGCGTCGACTCCGTCGGCGGCGCGTCGGCGCAGGACGTGCTGTCGGTGCTCGCCGAGGGCGGCGAGCTCGTGGTGTTCGGCGCCATGGCGTCGCCGGTGCTCGAGCTGCGCTCGGGCGACCTCATCTTCAAGCAGGCGACGGTGCGCGGCTTCTGGGGGTCGGTCGTGAGTCGCACGATGGATGCCGACACCCGGCGCGCGCTGTTCGGCGAGCTCGGCGAGCGCCTCGCGTCGGGTGCGCTCACGCTGCCGGTGTCGAGCATCCACGGCCTCGACGACGTGCAGGCCGCCGTCGAGGCGAGCCTGACGCCGGGCCGCGTCGGCAAGGTGCTGCTGCGCCCCTGACGGACACGAGATGACGCTGAGCGGGCCGCCGAGGGGGATCTTCCCTCGGCGGCCCGCTCAGCGTCACGCGGTGGCGGCGACTCAGACCGCGCCCTCCGCGATGATCGCGTCGAGCTTGGCGTAGCCGTCGTTGACGCCCACCTCCATGCCGCTCTGCAGCCACGCGTCGCGGCCCTCGAACGAGTCGACGAGGCTCGTGGCGTGCAGGCGCGTGCGGCCGTCGCCGAGGTCCTCGAACGTGAGGGTCTCGAGCGCGACGCCCGGGGCGCCGAGGAACTCGAAGGTCTGCACGATGCCCGTCTCGGACACGTCGTGGAACGTGCCGCGGAACCCGTACTCCTCGCCCTCGTGCACGTGGGTCATCGCCCACGCGCCGCCCGACACCGCATCCCAGCGGTCGATGCGCACCTGCGTGCCCTCGGGCCCGTTCCAGCGGGCGTAGAGGTCGGGGTCGGTGTGCGCCGTGAGCAGCTGTGCGGGCGTCGCGTGGAAGTCGCGCGTCATGCGGATGAGCGGCACGGCGGGGTCGGCGGTGATGGTGGCGTCCATGGTGGTCTCCTGATCGTGAGCGGGCGGCCGGTCGGCTCAGGCCCGGGGTTCGGTGGTGTCGTCGTCGGATGCGGTGGCTGCGGCATCGGCCGCGCGCAGCTCGTCGAGCACGGCGTCGAGGCGCGCGAAGCGCTCCTCCGCCTGCCGTTGGTGCCGCTCGATCCACGACGTCATGGATCCGAGCGCGTGCGCCTCGAGGTGCACGAGCCTGCGCGTGCCGTCGCGACCCTTGGTCACGAGGCCGGCGGCCTCGAGCACCCCGAGGTGCTTCGAGATCGCCTGCAGGCTGACGTCGAAGGGTGCGGCGAGCTCGCCGACGGTCGCGTCGCCGAGCGACAGCCGTGCCACGAGGGCGCGTCTGGTCGCATCCGCGAGTGCTGCGAACGCCTTGTCGAGCTGGTCGTCCATCGTCGCCTCCTTCTCAACTGATCGGTTGAGAAGAGCGTGGCACGGGGGTGGATGGTTGTCAACCGTTTGGTTGATAAGTCGGTGCTCGCTCCGTCCAGACGCCCACCTCGCTCCCTGAGGTGCGAGCGAAGCGAGCCTCGAAGGGTCCCTTGCGCTGACGTCCTTCCGGGGGCACCTTTCGAGGCTCACTTCGTTCGCACCTCAAGGAGCGGTCTGGGGGCGCACCGCGACGGATGAGGGGAGCGGTCCATGGATGGCGCGTCCTCCACCGGGGTAGAGGATGGACCCGACGGAAGGAGCGGCATGGCCCGCTGGCACCAGCGCACCACGGCGTGGGTCGGCCGCATCCGCGCGACCGGGCGACTGCCGTTCCTGCAGGTCGTGAAGATCAGCGTCGCCGCGATCGCGTCGTGGTTCGCCGCCGACGCGCTCATCGCCGAGGAGCCGCCGATCTTCGCCGTCATCGCGGCGCTCATCGTGGTGCAGCCGAGCGTCAACCAGTCGCTCGGCCGAGCGCTCGAGCGCTCGATCGGCGTCATCGTGGGCGTCGTGCTCGCGACGGGCATCTCGCTGCTGTTCGGCTCGGCGGCCTGGATCATCCTCGTCGCCGTCGTGCTCTCGGTGCTGCTCGCGTGGGCGCTGCGGCTGTCGCAGCAGACGTCGAACCAGATCCCCATCTCGGCGATGCTCGTGCTCGCGCTCGGCGCCGCATCCCCGATTTACGCGATCGACCGCATCGCCGAGACCGTGCTGGGCGCGGCGATCGCGTTCGTCGTGAACCTGCTCATCGTGCCGCCCGTGCTGGTCGAGCCCGCGCGCCGAGAGGTGAAGGCGCTCGCCGAGGAGCTCGCGCGCAGCCTCGAGCGCCTCGCAGTCGCGTCGTCCGAGCCCGTCGGCCGCGGTGCGCTGCAGGGCCACCTCGTGGAGGTGCGGCTGCTGCGTCCCATGCTCGCCCGTGCGCAGGCCGCGGTGCTCACCGCCGAGGACTCGCTCGCGCTCAACTGGCGCGGCGGACGCCATCGTGGCGAGCTCGAGGGCTACGACGCGGGACTCGTCGCGCTCGGCGTGCTCGTCACGAGGGTCTCGGGCATGACCCGCACGATGCGCGACCACTACGACGACTCGCTGCACCGCGAGCCCGTCATGGGGCAGATCGCCGCCGAGCTGCGGCGCGCGGCGCACGACCTGCGCATCCGCTACGTGCTCGCCGCTCCCGGCGACGCGGTCGCCTCCGACACCGGTCCGCTGCTCACGGCGCCGCTCGTCGTCGTGTCACCGCATCCCGAGCACTGGGTCGTCATCGGGTCGATGCTCGAGGACCTGCGGCGCGTGCACGAGGAGCTCACTGCCGAGTGATGCTGCGCCGTCACGGCACGGCCGGAGGCGGACCCTCCTCGTCGATCGCGGGGTCCGGCGCCGCGGCGTCTACCTTGCCCGCGAGATGCTCGAGCGCATCCCACAGGCGTCCGAGGTCGCCGGTGTCGTGGATGCCGTCGGGGACAGCCGTCTGATCCTGCTCGTCGGTGCTCATGCCGTCGTGCCGGGCGCGCGCTGCGGCCGGCGATCCTCCTTCGACGTCATCGGTGTCGCCAGGGAGACGTCATGAGGGAGGCGTTCGTCACGCATGGATCTGGCCGGGCGTGTCGCCGGCGGGGTGTGGGGTCGCACGTCTGGAAGACGAGCGAGCGATGCGGATGGTGACGGTCGGGGCACATCCTGCACACGCGGATGCGCCGTCAGCGGGGTCACGAGCGTGCATCCCACCCGTGGCGGCGCTGGCTGCGCATCGCGGCGGCCGCGCCGCGACGAGCGTCAGCGTGAGGCGAGCACTCGGCGCCGCGTGGCACCGTACGACGGCGCCGTGCGCGGCGCTCGGCGGCGCTCGGCGGCGGTGCCGCGGCGCTCGATCGCGGCGACGCCCACGCACAGCAGGGCGAGCATGCCCAGCAGCATGATCGCGATCGCCGCGTACACGACGACGCCCAGGTTCATGAGGTCCTGCGCCTGCTGCACCATGTCCATGTCCGCTCTCCTTCGGCTCGCTTCGAGCCTCGCGGCAGGAGGGGGTGCGGCGCGTCGTCCGAGAGGCTCGCGGCCGTCATCCTCGGGGATGATCTGCGGCGACGCCAGGGTGCGACGCACGTCGGCGGCCGTGGCTACCGTGGTCGGCATGCAGCAGCGCATCAGCCTCATCACCCTCGGCGTGCACGACCTCGCCCGCGAGCGGGCGTTCTACGAGGCGCTCGGGTGGGCGGATGCGCAGCAGCCCGACGGCGAGGTCTGCTTCTTCCAGGCGGGCGGCATGGCGTTCGGGCTGTGGACGCGGCTGGGCGGGCACGGGGCGCCGGGCATCGAGATCGCCCACAACGTGCGCACGCCCGACGAGGTCGCGGCGGTGCTCGCCGAGGCCGAGGCCGCCGGCGGGTCGATCGTGCGGCCCGCCGAGGTGGCGGAGTGGGGCGGCACGTCGGGCGCGTTCGCCGACCCCGAGGGCTACGTGTGGGAGGTCGCGCACAACCCGGGTTGGACGATCGCCGCCGACGGGTCGATCACGATCTGAGGCGGCCGCGGCGTCAGCGCTGCGTGCGCGCCTCGATGGCGTCGAGCGCATCCTGCGTCACGGCGACCACGATGTCGGCCCAGCGCTGGTCGGCGGCGACGACCTTCGCGACGTACGGGCACACGGGCATGACGTGCAGGCCGTCGGCGCGCGTGGCGTCGAGGGCCGCGACCACGAGCTCGCGGCCGAGCCCCTGCCCGGCGTAGGCGTCGTCGACCTTCGTGTGGAAGAAGACGCGCGCGCCCGCCACCTCCACGAAGTACGCTCTGCCCGCGACGACGCCCGCGTCGTCGACGATCTCGAACCGGTCTCCGGCCTCACCCTTGCGCACGCTGCTCATGCCTCGACCCTGCCACCGGTCGCGGTGCGCGCGCACCCCCTGGCGCGCGCGCCGGCGGGGGGCGCCGCGCATCGGCGGCGGCGCGTCGCCGGCCCGTGCGCGCGTGGCGCATCCGCCGACTGTCAGGATCGACGCATGACGATCGAGCCCGACGCCAAGGACTGGACCTGGGTGCTCGAGCGCCCGTGCGCCGAGTGCGGGTTCACGCCCGAGGTGCCCGACGACGAGCTGCCCGCGCGCATCCGCACGGCGGTCGGCACCGTGCACCACGCGCTGCACGACGCCGACGTGCGCGAGCGCCCCGACGCGGCGACGTGGTCGAAGCTCGAGTACGCCGCGCACGTGCGCGACGTGTGCCGCATCATGCGCGAGCGTCTCGTGTCGATGCTCGAGCACGACGACCCGACGTTCGCGAACTGGGATCAGGATGCGACCGCCATCGAGGAGGCGTACGGCGAGCAGCGCCCACCGCGCGTCGCCATCGAGCTCGACGTCGCCGCCGCCGACCTCGCCGACGCGTACGCGTCGGTGCCGGCGGATGCGTGGGAGCGCACCGGCAGCCGCTCGAACGGCTCGCGCTTCACGGTGCGCTCGCTGGGCGTCTACGCGCTGCACGACCTCGAGCACCACGCCTGGGATGTGACGAAGGGCTGACTCCGGCCTGCGGCCCCGTCCGCACCCATCGGCCCTCGCAACCGCCGTCGGGGCCGTCTCACCAGTTGGTCGAGGAGCGCGCGAGCCCTTGGGCGAGCCCGCGTCACGAGACCACGCGACCCCGTCTCCTGCCCGGCCACGCGCGCGGTCGAGTCGGGCGGGCGCGTCACGAGGTCTCGTGACGCGGAGGCGCTGCGCGCCTGCGCTCCTCGACCAGCTGTGGGGTGACGCCCTCGTCGCGCACGGGCAGGGCGATGGCGATGGCGCGAGGGGAGGGCATGGGGTCGAGCCTGCCAGCCCCTGCTCGCCGTGGGCGAACGCCCTGGCGGGAATGCCGCATCCCGCCCATGCGTCGTACTTGAGCGTAGGGCGCTCACATTCACGGTGGGCCGCCCGACGAGCCACCTGAGGAGGCAGCATGCCCCAGTTCACCGGTCCCAGCGGATCGTTCGACGACTTCCTCGCGCGACTGCGGCAGGCGCAGGGCGCCGGCCGTCAGGTCGACGTCTCGCGACTGCTCACGCGTCGCGCCGCCACGATCCTCGCCCGCGCCGTCGAGCGCGCCCGCGAGCACGGCCACCAGGACGTCGACGCCCTGCACCTGCTGCAGGCGACCGTCGCGCACCCGCAGGTCGCCGAGGCCATCCGCGCCGCCGGCGCCGACACCGACGCCATCGAGTCGGCCGCCGAGGAGCGCCTGCCCGCCGAGACCGAGGCGAGCGAGACGCCCTCGGTGCTCACGGCGAGCGCGCAGCGCGTGCTGCGCGACGCGTACCAGGTCGCCCGCGCGAACGGCGCGAGCTACATCGACCCCGAGCACCTGCTCTTCGCGTTCCTGCTCGCGCAGGACACGGTCGGCGGACGCATCCTCGACGCCGCGGGCGTGAACCAGGAGTCGCTGGGTCGCGCGATGGCGGAGGCGCAGCGCGAGCAGCTCGAGGGCCGCGAGCCCGCGACGAGTCGCGACGGCGAGCCCATCGACGCCGACTCCACCACCCCGACGCTCGACCAGTACGGCATCGACCTCACGGCCCGCGCCGAGCGCGGCGAGATCGACCCCGTCATCGGCCGCGCCGACGAGATCGCGCAGACGATCGAGATCCTCGCGCGCCGCACGAAGAACAACCCCGTGCTCATCGGCGAGGCCGGCGTCGGCAAGACGGCGATCGCCGAGGGCCTCGCGCAGGCCATCGTCGCCGGCACGGTGCCGCCGCAGCTCGCGGGCAAGCGCGTCGTGTCGCTCGACATGACCGCCATGGTCGCCGGCACCCGCTACCGCGGCGACTTCGAGGAGCGCATCGGCACGGCGATGGACGAGATCGCCGCCAACAAGGACGACCTCGTCGTCTTCATCGACGAGCTGCACACGATCCTCGGCGCCGGCGGCGGCGAGGGCGGCATGGATGCGGCGAACATCCTCAAGCCGCGGCTCGCGCGCGGCGACCTGCACATGGTCGGCGCGACGACGCTCGCCGAGTACCGCCGCATCGAGAAGGATGCCGCGCTCACGCGCCGCTTCCAGGCGGTGCACGTGGCGGAGCCGTCGGTCGACGATGCCGTCGCGATCCTGCAGGGCATCCGCTCGGCCTACGAGGAGCACCACGCCGTGCGCTACACCGACGACGCCATCCGCGCGGCCGTCGACCTGTCGCACCGCTACGTCACCGACCGCTTCCTGCCCGACAAGGCCATCGACCTCGTCGACCAGGCCGGCGCGCGCCTGCGCCTGCGCCTCGGTGCGACCGTCGACGTCGAGGCCCTCGAGGCCGAGCGCACGACGCTCGAGGCCGACAAGGATGCGGCGATCGCCCGCGAGGACTACGAGGAGGCGTCGCGCCTGCGCGACCGCATCCTCGCGGTGCAGGCGCAGCTCGACGGCGACGCCCCCGCGGTGCCCGCCGACGATGCCGTCGTCGACGTGGCGCAGATCGCCGAGGTCGTGAGCCGTGCGACGGGCATCCCCGCCGCGTCGCTCGGCGACGACGACCGGCAGCGCCTCGCCCGCCTGGGCGACGAGCTGCACGAGCGCGTCGTCGGCCAGGACGACGCCGTCGACGCCGTCGCGCGCGCCGTGCGGCGCTCGCGGTCGGGCATGGGCGACGAGACGCGCCCCATCGGCTCGTTCCTCTTCCTCGGCCCGACGGGCGTCGGCAAGACCGAGCTCGCGAAGACCCTCGCGGCGTCGCTGTTCGGCGACGCGTCGGCGATGGTGCGCTTCGACATGTCGGAGTTCGGCGAGCGCCACACGGTCTCGCGGCTCATCGGCGCCCCTCCCGGGTACGTCGGCTACGACGAGGCGGGCCAGCTCACCGAGCGCATCCGCCGCCGCCCGTACTCGGTGGTGCTGCTCGACGAGATCGAGAAGGCGCACCCCGACGTGCTGACGCTGCTGCTGCAGGTGCTCGAGGACGGCCGTCTCACCGACGGCCAGGGCCGCACGGTCGACTTCCGCAACGCCGTCGTCATCATGACGTCGAACGTGGGGTCCGAGACGCTCGCGAGCCGGTCGGGCGCCATGGGCTTCGTCGCGCACGGCGGCTCGGGCTTCTCGGCCGACGAGCTGCGCGCCCGCGTCATGGGGCGCCTGCGCGAGGCGATGCGCCCCGAGCTCATCAACCGCATCGACGAGATCGTGCTGTTCGGTGCGCTCGAGCGCGAGCAGCTGCACGCGATTGTGCACATGCTGCTGGGCCAGACGTCCGCGCGCCTCGAGCGGCAGGGCATCCGCATCCACGTCGACGACGCGGCGATCGCGTGGCTCGCCGAGCACGGGTACGAGCCCGAGCTCGGTGCGCGCCCGCTGCGCCGCCTCATCCAGCGCGAGGTCGACGACCGCGTCGCCGACCTGCTCGTGGCCGGCTCGGTCGGCGAGGGCGGCGCCGTGGCCGTGACGGCGGAGGCGGATGCGCTCGTCGCGACCGTCGCCGCGCGCGGGCACGCCGAGGATGCGAGGATCGCAGCATGAGCGACGCGACCAGCACCACGGCGGCCGAGACCGCAGCCCAGGGCATCACGATGTTCGGCGCCGAGTGGTGCCGCGACTGCCGCCGCACGAAGGCGCAGCTCGACGGGCTCGGCGTGCCCTACCGGTACGTCGACCTCGAGGCCGAGCCCGACGCCGTCGAGGTGGCGCGCGAGATCTCGGGCCGCACGCAGATCCCCGTCGTCGTCTACCCCGACGCGACGCACCACGTCGAGCCGTCGAACGCCGACGTCGACGCGAAGCTGCGCGAGCTCGGCATCGTCGCGGCCTGACCGCGGCATCCAGCGGCGCATGCGAGGGTGAGCGCATGCGTGCGAGCCGACGAGGGGCAGCCCCCGCCTTCGGGCGGGCGCTGCCCCTCGTCGCATGCGCGGCCGTCGCGGCGGCGCTGCTGACGGGATGCGCCGAGGGAGCGGATGCGGGCGGCGGCGTCGACCTCCTGAGCGGCGGCGGCGAGTCGGCGGGCGCGTGGCCGTCGTCGGTGCCGCGGCCCGACCTGCCGCTCATCGAGGAGACCGACCTCATCATCGCCTTCTCGGCGACCTACGACCTGCAGGGTGGCTCGGTCGACGACTACGCCGCCGAGCTCATGGCCGACGGCTTCGCCGAGCAGGGCGCGTCGACGTACGGCGACGGCAGCCACGTCGTGCTGCTGGAGGTCGAGGGCGACCGCCTGTTCGTGACGATCACCGACGCCTGACGCTGGGCGTCGTGGTGGGTCAGCGCGGCTGACCCGACGGCGCGTACCCGAACGGCTGACCGACGACGCCGTACGGGGCGCCCGCCTGCGGCGCGGCGCCGAACCCGGGCGCCGGCACGACGAGGCCGGGGGCGAGCAGCGGCACCGAGCCCGGCTGCTCGTATCGCAGGCCCTCGACCTTCGACGGCAGGAAGCCGATGACGAGCACGGCGACGCCGCCCGTGACGGGAGCGAGCGCCATGAACCAGCCGCTGAGCCCCGCGTCGTGCAGGCGTCGCGCGCCGAGCGCGTACGTCGGCACCATGAGGGCGAAGGCGATGACGAAGAGGGGCAGCATCGCGACGATGGAGCCGAGCATCCATCCGATGATGTCGATCGGCATCGTCGACGAGCCCGTCGAGCCGACGCTGCTCGCCGACACGGCGTATCCGATCGTCGACGCGATCTGCCCGACGAGCGTCACCATGAGCGGCACCGTCGCGGCGAGCACGACGACGTTCGTGAACAGCTGCGTCCACCAGAACTCGCTGCGGCTCGCGCGGCCCGTGAAGGTCGCGTACTTGCGGAAGAGCCGCGAGACCGACTGGCGGAACGTCGCGCCGTAGATGGGCTGGTCGAGCGGCACGGCGGCGCCAGGGGTCGGGATGGCCATGCCGCCATCCTCGCCCGATCCACCTGGGAGTCGGCGGCGGACTTCTGGGGCGTCTGATCCGTCGCCGCGCGGCTTGGGGTCGCGCCCCCGTGCTGCTGGTCGAGGAGGCCCCGAGCCGCAGGCGAGGAGCCGTCACGAGACCTCGCGACGTGCTCGCTCGACGCGACCATGCGCACGGCTGGGCAGGAGCCGCGAGTCGCGTGGTCTCGTGACGCGTGCTCGCCCTTCGGGCTCGCGCGCTCCTCGACCAGCTGGTGGGGCGGCGGTTCCCCGGTCAGCGACCGCGGAACGTGGGCGTGCGCTTCTGCTGGAACGCGGCGAAGCCCTCGACGTAGTCGTCGGAGCGCGCCAGTCGCGCCTGCGCCCGCGTCTCGTGCGCCATCGACCGCCACAGGCCGAGGCGCTCGTCGCGCAGCTCGCGCACGAGCTCCTTGGATGCGCGGAACGCGAGCGTCGCACCCTGCGCCGCGTGGGCGGCGGCGGCGCGCGTCGCATCCAGCACCTCGTCGTCGGGCAGCGCCTGCGAGAACAGCCCGGCGGCGACGGCCTCCGCGCCGGTCATGAGCCGACCCGAGTAGACGAGGTCGAGCGTGCGGTGGGTGCCGAGGCGCTCGACGAACAGCGCGTGGCCGCCCGAGTCGAGCGTCGCGCCGAGGTTCGCGAACGGGCTGCCGATCTTCGCCGACTCCGCGACGTAGACGACGTCGGTCGCGACGAGCAGGCCGAGGCCCACGCCGAGGCACGCGCCGTGCGCCGCCGCGAACGTGGGCGCGGGGAAGGCGCTGAGGTGCTCGAGCAGCGGCTGCACGCGGTGGCCGAGGAAGCCCTGGACGTCGTCGGTCGCCGGGTCGACCTCCGAGATGTCACGGCCGGCGCAGAACGACGGACCCTCGCCGCGCAGCACGAGCGCGCGCACGCCCGCCGACTCCGCGTCGGCGACCGCCATGGCGAGGTCCTGGATGGCCGTCTCGTCGAGCGCGTTGCGGCGCTGGGGTGCGTCGAGGGTGATCTCGGCGACGTCGTGCTCGATGGTGAGGTCGATCATGCTGCTCCTTCGCGCTCGCATCCATCCTCTCGTGCTGGGCGAGGGGATGCGAGGCTCAACGGCCGTATGGCTGCTGCTGCGTGGGCTGGCCCGGCTGGCCGGGCTGGCCGGAGGGCGGCTGGCCGTACGGCGCCTGCCCGTACGGTGCGGGCTGCTGCCCGTACGGCGCCTGTCCGTACGGAGCCTGCTGCCCGAACGGCGCGCCAGGCCCGAGGTCGGGCTTCGACGGGAGGAATGCCATGACGAGCGGCACGATCGAGCCGCCCGGCACGAGGCACAGCAGCATGAGCCACCCCGAGAAGCCGGCGTCGCGGATGCGTCGCGCACCGATCGCGTACGACGGCAGCGTGAGCGGCAGCATCAGCACGACCATCACGATGGTGGGAAGCAGGATCGCGGGCAGGATGCGCGCGACCTCGGGTGTCGGGTGCGACGCGGCATCCCAGATCGCGACGCCCGCGATCGCGAACGCGACGATCATCACCACGAAGACGTAGATGCCGAGCACGAGCTGCGGCCACCAGTACTCGCCGCGGCTCGCGCGGCCGCCGAACGCGACGTAGCCGCGGAAGAAGCGGCCGACGGCCGCGCTGAAGCCGATGCCGTGCACGGGCACGCCGATGGGGACGCCTGCTGCCGGGGAGGTCATGCGACGATCCTCGCGCGGATGCACTGGACGCGCGGTGCGAAGGTCGACGACGGCGCAGCCGTCGTCGACCGCGCGTCAGCTGTCGTCGTCGACGACGCGTCAGCCGTCGTAGTCGACGACGACGCGCTCGCCCTTCGGATGCGACTGGCACGTGAGCACGTAGCCGCGGTCGATCTCGTCGGGCTCGAGCGCGTAGTTCTCGGTCATCGACACGCTGCCCTCGACGACGCGCGCCCTGCACGTGCCGCACACGCCGCCCGCGCACGCGAACGGCACGTCCTGCCGCACGCGCAGCGCCGCGTTGAGGATCGACTCGTTCGCCGCGACCGGGCTCTCGACGCTCGCCGACTGGCCGTCGAGCGTGAAGTCGAGGCGCCACGTGGGCTCGCCCTTGCGCACGTCGACCGGGCGGCCAGCATCCCCCTCGACGCGCTCCGGTCGGCCCGTCGTGAACAGCTCGAAGCGCACGTGGCTCGCGTCGACGCCGCGTGCCTCGAGCACGTCTCGGCACAGCTGCACCAGCTCGAACGGCCCGCACAGGAACCACTCGTCGACCGTCGCGGGCGGGATGAGGGCGTCGAGGATGCGGCCGAGGCGCTCCTCGTCGATGCGGCCGGACAGCAGGGGAGCGGTGCGCTGCTCGCGCGTGAGCACGTGGTGCAGCGCGAGGCGGCCGCGGTAGCGGTCCTTGAGGTCGGCGAGCTCCTCGACGAACATCACGTCGAGCTGCGAGCGGTTCGTGTAGACGAGCGTGAAGCGCGAGTCGTCGGCCGACCCGAGCACGCGGTGCGCCATCGCCATGAGCGGCGTGATGCCGCTGCCCGCGGCGATGCCGACGACGTGGGTGCCCGCGAGCTCGTCGAGGCCCGACGTGAACGTGCCCTGTGGGCTCATCACGTCCACGGCCGTGCCCGGCTCGAGCGTCTCGTTCGCCCACGACGAGAAGACGCCGCCGAGGTCGCGCTTGATCGCGACCGACACGGATCCGGGGGTCGGCGGGCGGCAGATCGAGTACGAGCGACGCACCTCGCGGCCGTCGATCGTGGCGCGCAGGGCCACGTGCTGGCCCGCGACGTAGTCGTACTGGCCGTGCAGCTCGGGCGGCACCGCGAACGTCACCTCGACGCTCTCGGCCGTGAGCGGGCGCACGTCGGCGACCTCGAGGCGGTGGAACTGCCCGCGACGCGTGCGCGGCGGCGTGAGGTTCTGCGCGGCCATCAGAGCACCTTGAAGAAGTCGAAGGGCTCGAGGCACGAGCGGCACTCGTAGAGCGCCTTGCACGAGGTGGAGCCGAAGCGGGCGAGCTCGCGCGTGTCGAGCGAGTCGCAACGCGGGCACTTCACGGCCATCGTCAGGCGCACGGGGCCGTCGAGATGCGGCGCCTTGCCGTTGGGCGGGGCGATGCCGTAGCGGCGCAGCTTCGCGCGGCCGTCGGCGCTCATCCAATCGGTCGTCCACGCCGGCGTGAGCGTGAAGTCGACGCGCACGTCGCCGTAGCCGGCGGCGGTGAGCTGCAGCACGACGTCGTCGCGCATCTGGTCGATCGCGGGGCAGCCCGAGTAGGTGGGCGTGAGCACGACGTGCGCAGCGCGTCCGTCGCTCGCGACCGAGCGCAGCACGCCGAGGTCGGCGATCGTGAGCACGGGCACCTCGGGGTCGGTCACCTGGGCGGCGACCTCCCACGCGGCACGGCTCGACGCGTCGCCCGCGGCCTCGGGCGTCGCGGCGCGGGCGGCGAGCGCGGTCACCACGTCGCCCCCGGGTGCGAGCGCGCGAGCACCTGCATCTCGGCGAGCAGGTAGCCCAGGCGCGTCGAGTGGCTGCCGCGGCGCCCGCCCGCCATCGACGGCTCGACGCTCGGCGTCTCGAGGCCTGCGGCGTCGAGGATCGCCTGGATGCGCGCCAGCACGGGCTCGCGCAGGGTCGAGGGGCGCACGGCGACGCCCTCGAGCCGATCGATCACCGGCTCGTCGCGGAACAGCTCGTCGACGAACGGCCACACGTCGACGAGCGACTGCTGGATGCGCTCGTGCGAGAGCTCCGTGCCGCCGCCGAGGCGCAGCATCCACTGCACGGCGTGGTCGAGGTGGTACGCGACCTCCTTCACCGACTTCGTGGCGATCGCCGCGAGCGCGGGGTCGGCGGAGTCGGCGAGGCGACGGTAGAGCTCGAGCTGGAACGCGGATGCGACGAGCTGCCGCGCGATCGTGTCGCCGAAGTGCCCGTTCGGCGCCTCGAAGAGCCACGCGCTGCGGAAGGCGGGCTCGTCGCGCCAGTACGCGAGGTCGTCCTCGGTGCGACCGTCGGCGGTGCCGGCGTAGCGCAGGAACGAGCGGGCGTGGCCGAGCACGTCGAGCCCGATGTTGCCGAGCGCGACGTCCTCCTCGAGCTCGGGGGCGCGCGAGATCCACCAGCCCAGCTGCTGGGCGAGGATGAGCGCGTCGTCGCCGAGCCACATGGCGTACTCGGCCGTGTCGGGCGTCGCGACGGCGCCGTCGGCGCCCGCGAGCTCGACGCTGAGCGCGAGCTCGTCGACGCTCACGTCGCCGTGCGTCTCCTCGCCCTCGACGCCCGTGCTGATGTCGTGGCTCATCGCGTCACCGCCCATCCGGTGATTGGCGACTCCTGCCACCGATTGGCGACTTCATCCGTGCCGAAGTCGCCAATCACTCCGGTCGCGCGCTCGGTGACGATCACAGGTGCTTCACGCCTTCGGTCTTCGTGTAGTAGATCGCGTGGCGGAAGTTCTTGCCCGCCGGGCTCTCGAACCACTCGCCCTTCTCGTCGGGGTCGCTCGTCGTGATGCCGTCGGCCGGCATCACCCAGATCGACACGCCCTCGCCGCGCCGCGTGTAGAGGTCGCGGGCGTTGCGGATGGCCATGGTCGCGTCGGGCGCGTGCAGCGAGCCCACGTGCACGTGGCTCAGGCCGCGATTCGCGCGCACGAAGACCTCCCACAGGGGCCAGGCCTCGGTGCCGAGCTCGCCGGGCGTGGCCATCAGGCGGCCGCCTGCTCGGTCGCCGCCGCCTGCTTCGTCGCGTAGGCGTGCGCCGCCTCGCGCACCCAGGCGCCGTCGTCGTGCGCCTGGCGGCGGTGCTGCAGGCGCTGCGCGTTGCACGGGCCGCGACCGGCGAGCACCTCGTGGAACTCCGTCCAGTCGATCTCGCTCATGTCGTACGCCTGCGTCTCGTCGTTCCAGCGCAGGTTCGGGTCGGGCAGCGTGAGGCCCAGCACCTCGGCCTGCGGCACGAGCATGCCGACGAAGCGCTGGCGCAGCTCGTCGTTCGAGAAGCGCTTGATGTTCCACGCCATCGACTGCGCCGAGTTCGGCGACTCGTCGTCGGGCGGGCCGAACATCATGAGCGACGGCCAGTACCAGCGGTCGACCGCATCCTGCGCCATCGCGTGCTGCGCATCCGTGCCCTGGCTCAGCTCGAGCAGGATCTCGAAGCCCTGGCGCTGGTGGAACGACTCCTCCTTGCAGATGCGCACCATCGCGCGGCCGTACGGGCCGTACGAGGCGCGGCACAGCGGCACCTGGTTGGCGATCGCGGCGCCGTCGACGAGCCAGCCGATGGCGCCCATGTCGGCCCACGTCGGCGTGGGGTAGTTGAAGATCGACGAGTAGCGGGCGCGGCCGGCGATGAGCTGGTCGGTCATCTCCTCGCGGCCGATGCCGAGCGTCTGCGCCGCGGAGTAGAGGTAGAGGCCGTGGCCCGCCTCGTCCTGCACCTTGGCCATGAGGATGGCCTTGCGCTTGAGGCTCGGCGCGCGCGTGATCCAGTTGGCCTCGGGCTGCATGCCGATGATCTCGGAGTGCGCGTGCTGCGAGATCTGCCGCACGAGCGTCTTGCGGTAGGCGGCGGGCATCCAGTCGCGCGGCTCGATGCGGCCGTCGGCCTCGATGAGCGCGTCGAACCGGGCTTGGCCGGCCTCGTCGATCGCGGCCTGCTCGGCGGTCGCTCGGGCATCGCCCTGAGCGCTCGCGGGGGCGAGGGGTGCGGTCATCGTCGACTCCTTCTTCGTCGATCGCGGATGCTCCTGGTCGGCCCGACTGGATTACCGAACGATCGTTCAGTTACTATAGCGGCACGACGCGATCCGGAACACCCCGGCCGCGGATGCTCGAGCACGAGGGAGTGCGGATGGCCGACGCAGCGACGACCCGAGCCGACGCCGAGCGCGCGGTCGGCGGGGCGGCATCCGATGCGTCCGCCGTCACCGCGCCCGACACGGGTCACGCATCCGCCCCCGACGCCTCGGGCCTCGACGACGCGTTCGACGGCGCCACCCCGGCGCCCGCAGCCGGCATCTCGGGCGACGCCGTCGCCGCGGCGCGCCCGCACACGCGGGCGATGCTGCAGCGCGACGCCGCCTCGGCCCTCCTGGGCATGCGCGTCGAGCGCGACGAGGACGGCCTCGCCGTCACGTCGATGGTCGTGCGCCCCGAGCTCACGAACGGGTTCGCCATCACCCACGGCGGCCTCGTGTTCGCGCTCGCCGACACGGCGTTCGCGATCGCATGCAACGACGGCGAGGCGATGACGGTGGCGCAGGGCGCCGACGTCACGTTCCTCAAGTCGACGCATCCCGGCCAGACGCTCACCGCCACCGCGGTGCGTCGCACGCAGCACGGCCGATCGGGCCTCTACGACGTGCAGGTCACCGACGAGACGGGCGACGTCGTGGCGGAGTTCCGCGGCCGCTCGTTCACCACCGCCCGCCCCCTCCCCACCCCTTGAGACCACCGACTGGGCACTTGATGTCCGCGAGTGGGCAGTAGATGTCGTGAGAACGCCCGAATGACAGCATCTAGTGCCCAGTCATCGACGAGACGCAGACGAAGGAGTCTGAGATGACGATCACGAACCCCGAGCGCACCCGCGTGGTCGCCGCGCCCGACGCCGACCGCGACCCCGAGGAGCGCCTGAGCCGCGCCGACCTCGAGGCGCTGCAGCTCGAGCGCCTGCAGCAGACGGTGCACCACGCCTACGCCAACGTGCCGCTGTACACGGCCAAGCTCGACGCCGCCGGCGTCGCCCCCGCCGACATCCGCACGCTCGCCGACGTCGCCCGCCTGCCGTTCACGACGAAGGCCGACCTGCGCGAGACGTACCCGTTCGGCATGTTCGCGGTGCCGATGGAGCAGGTGGCGCGCATCCACGCGTCGAGCGGCACGACCGGCAAGCCGACCGTCGTCGGCTACACGGCCGGCGACCTCGACCGCTGGGGCGACCTCGTGGCGCGCAGCCTGCGCGCCGCCGGCATCCGCCGCGGCATGAAGGTGCACAACGCGTACGGCTACGGCCTCTTCACCGGCGGGCTCGGCGCGCACGCGGGCATCGAGCGGCTCGGCGCGACCGTCATCCCCATGTCCGGCGGGCAGACCGCGCGCCAGGCGCAGCTCATCTGCGACTTCGAGCCCGACGCCATCCTCTGCACGCCCTCGTACCTGCTCACGATCGCGGATGCGCTCGAGGCGGCCGGCGTCGACCCGCGCTCCACGAGCCTCAAGGTCGCGGTGCTGGGCGCCGAGCCGTGGACGAACGAGATGCGCCGCGAGCTCGAGGAGCGCCTCGACATCGACGCCGTCGACATCTACGGCCTCTCGGAGGTCATGGGTCCCGGCGTCGGCAGCGAGTGCGTGGAGACGAAGGACGGCCCGCACATCTGGGAGGACCACTTCCTGCCCGAGATCATCGACGCCGACGGGGCGCCGCTGCCCGACGGCCAGGTCGGCGAGCTCGTGTTCACGTCGCTCACGAAGGAGGCGTTCCCCGTGCTGCGCTACCGCACGCGCGACCTCACGCGCCTGCTGCCCGGCTCGGGCCGCACGGGCATGCGCCGCATCGAGAAGATCACGGGCCGCAACGACGACATGATCATCCTGCGCGGCGTGAACCTGTTCCCGACGCAGATCGAGGAGATCGCGCTCGGCATCGACGACCTGTCGCCGCACTTCGTGCTCGAGCTGACGCGCAACGGGCGCATGGATGCGCTCACGGTCGGCATCGAGCCCGATCCGGAGGCGTCGGATGCGGCAGCCCAGGCCGCGGCCGACCTGCTGCAGCAGCGGGTGAAGGAGCGGATCGGCACGTCGGTGGCGGTGCGCCTCATCCAGCCCGGGCACCTGCCCCGCAGCGAGGGCAAGCTCAAGCGCGTCTACGACCTCCGCGAGCGTTGAGGGTCTCGGCCCGATGCGAGGTCGCATCGGGCCGAGACCATCAACCCTGCAGAGGCGTAGCCTGGCGGGTGGCCCACCGACGACCTTGGAGGCACCCCCGTGCGCGCGCTGCGATTCACCGACTGGAAGACGAAGCCCACCCTGCAGGACGTGGACCGGCCGACGCCCGGCCCCGGCGAGGTGCTGCTGAAGGTCGCGGGCGCGGGTGCGTGCCACTCCGACGTCGCCGCGTACGACGACTTCGAGGCCGCGACGGCGCCGAAGGGCATGACGCCCCCGTTCACGCTCGGCCACGAGACCTCCGGATGGGCCGAGGAGCTGGGTGAGGGCGTCACGGGCATCGCGCTCGGCGAGGCGTTCCTCGTCTACGGCCCCATCGGCTGCGGTCGCTGCGTGCCGTGCTCGAAGGGCCAGGACACGTACTGCGAGCGCGTCGCCGAGATGCCGTACCTCGCGACGGGCCTCGGCCGCGACGGCGGCATGGCCGAGTACGTCACCGTGCCCGCCCGCAACCTCGTGCCGCTCGGCGACGCCGACCCCGTGGCCGCCGCGCCGCTCGCCGACGCCGCGCTCACGCCGTACCACGCGATCTCGCTCGCCCTGCCGGTGCTCGCGAAGGGCGGGTCGACGGCGCTCGTCATCGGCCTCGGCGGTCTCGGCCAGATCGCCGTGCAGATCCTCACGGCCCTCACCGGCGCGACGGTCTACGTCACCGACCGCAAGCAGGATGCCGTCGACCGCGCCGTCGCGCGCGGCGCGATCGCGATCGACGCATCCGGCGACCAGGCCGCGCAGCTGCGCGAGGCCACGGGCGGCACGGGCGTGGATGCGGTCTTCGACCTCGTCGGCGCGACGCCGACGATCCAGCTCGGCCAGGCCGTGCTCGCGCGCGGCGGCCGCCTGTCGGTCGTGGGCATCGCCGGCGGCGAGGTGTCGTGGTCGTTCTTCACGAACCCCTACGAGGCCGTCATCACCAACACGTACTGGGGCTCGATCGCCGACCTGCACGAGGTCGTCGCGATGTACCAGCGCGGGCAGATCGTGCCCGACGTCGAGCGCTTCTCGCTCGAGGACGCCCCCGAGGCGTACCGCAGGCTCGAGGAGGGCACGCTCGACGCGCGCGCCGTCATCGTGCCGCACGCGGGCTGACGCGCGACCCGGCACCGCCCCCGGTTGCGTTTTGCAGGCGATTCCGCCTCTCGAGGGAGCATTCCCCTCAAGACCCGGAATCGCCTGCGAAACGCGACTGCTGCGACGGCTCACGCCTTCGGCGGCAGGTCCTCGACCGTCTCGACGCCGCGCTCGACCCACTCGGCGAGCGCGGCGTCGTCGTCGAGCACCGGGCCGGACATCAGCACCCACGTCCTCGTCGCGCTGCCGCGCATCACCATCTCGCCCGCGCCGTCGAGCGCGAGCAGCGCATCCCTGTCCTCCTCGCGCACCCGCACCATGAGGCTGCGGTGGCTCGTGACGCACACGGTCATGTGACCGTGCACGAGGAAGGCCAGGCCGCCGAACATGCGCTTCTCGTCGACCGGCTCGTGCGGCTCGAGCAGCGGGCGGATGCGGGCGACGAGCCCCTCGTCGATGGCCATGCGCCGAGCATGGCACCGACCGCCGACGTGCGGAACCCGTCCGGCTGGTGGTCTGCGTTTTGCAGGCGATTCCGGGTCCTGAGGGGAATGTTCCCTTGAAAGCCGGAATCACCTGCAAAACGCAAGCTCACCGAGCCCGGCCGGCACCCCGCATCCGGGAAGATGGACGGATGACCGACGTCGAGCAGCGCAGGGGACGCCCCGGGTACGACCGTGCCGGCATCCTCGCCGTCGCCGTGTCGGCGTTCATCGAGCACGGCTACGACGCGACGTCGATCGCGATGCTCGCCGAGCGGCTCGGGCTGTCGAAGTCGGCGATCTACCACCACTTCGCGTCGAAGGAGGCGCTGCTCGCAGCGGCGCTCGACCAGGCGCTCGGTGGGCTCGAAGCCGTCGTCATCGAGTCGGAGGCGCTCGGTGGCCCCGCCGAGGATCGCCTCGCGCACGTGCTGCGCGGCGCCGTGCACGTGCTCGTCGACCGGCTCTCGGAGGTCACGCTGCTGCTGCGCGTGCGCGGCAACACCGACGTCGAGCGCGACGCCGTGCGCCGCCGCCGCGCGTTCGACCGCGCGATGCAGGCGCTCGTGCGCGAGGCGCAGGATGCGGGCGCCGTGCGCGCCGACGTGGATGCGCGCATCGTCGAGCGCCTGCTGTTCGGCATGGTGAACTCGATCGTCGAGTGGTACCGGCCGGGCGGTCCCGAGGATGCGAGCCGCCTCGCCGACGACCTGCTCACCATCGCGCTCGACGGCATCCGCGCCCGCTGAGTCGCTGCGCCGTTCCTGGGGGATTCCTGGGAACTGTGCGGATCTCGTCGCACGGCCCGCTGGTCCGCTTCGGATTCCGTCGCCGATCCGTCGGGGTACGACGATCTGAGCATTCCTCCAATGCGTGCACCTGCGGCGTCGATCGCGTTAGCGTTCTCGTGCATTCCTCATCTATCTCAACGGTCTCCTTCGAATTCGTAGGAGTCTCGTTCGTGGCCGCATGACCCACGCGACGCTCGCGACCTCATGCCCGCCGCGCTCCGGAACGAGCGCACCCTCTCGAGAAGAGCCCCATGCCTCGTCCCACCCTGCGTGCCCGCACGCGCCGACTCGCGCTCGCCGCCGTCGCCACTGCCGGAGCGCTGCTGCTGCCGATCACCGCGCTCGTCGTCGCCGCACCGGCGATGGCCGGCGGCTCCGACGCGCCGACGCCGTACACGGTGTCCGCCTCGGGCGTCACCCTGCCCGACGGTCAGACCTTCCGCGCCAACGGCCACGTCAACGCGCAGGTCATCCCCGTGTCGCAGTACACCCCGGGCGAGACCTACCGTGCTCGTGGCGCCGACTGGACGCCCATGCAGATCACCCGTCACTTCGACCCCAACAACGGCCAGCCCGGCGGCGCCTACATCGGCCAGTCGTACTACCCCTTCAGCGGTGCGCAGCAGCAGCTGCCCGCCGACGGCTACTGCGTGATCTGGGTGCAGGTGGATGGGTTCGACGAGCACTTCGGCGAGGGCGGGCAGGACCCGATCTGCACGACCACGCCCGTGGACGAGGAGCCCACGCCGAGCGAGCCCGCGCCGAGCGAGCCGGCGCCGAGCGAGCCCGCCGTCGTGCATCCCGAGATCCAGGACTACGTGGGTGCGTGCGACGCGGCCTTCGTGCTCGACAACGGCTCGTCGACCGTCGACGTGACCTACACGATCAACGGCGTCGACTACCTCGTGCCTGCCCGCTCGGGCATCCACACCGATGCCGATGGCACGCGCATCGCGCCGGTCGACGGGAAGTACGTCATCACGACCGACACCGGTCGCTCGTGGACGTTCCCGGCTCGCGAGTGCGTCGTCTCGCCGCAGATCCAGGACTACGTGGGTGCGTGCGACGCGGCCTTCGTGCTCGACAACGGCTCGTCGACCGTCGACGTGACCTACACGATCAACGGCGTCGACTACCTCGTGCCTGCCCGGTCGGGCATCCACACCGATGCCGATGGCACGCGCATCGCGCCGGTCGACGGGAAGTACGTCATCACCACGGACACGGGTCGCTCGTGGACGTTCCCGGCTCGCACCTGCCCTGCATCGACGCCTCCGGTGTCGCCCGCCCCGTCCGAGCCGACCCCGTCCGAGCCGACCCCGTCCGAGCCCGCCCCGTCCGAGCCCGCGCCGAGCGAGCCGACGCCGTCGCAGCCCACGCCGTCCGATCCGACCCCGTCCGAGCCCACGCCGTCCGAGCCGACGCCGTCGCAGCCCACGCCGTCCGAGCCGGCCCCGAGCGAGCCCACGCCGTCGCAGCCCACGCCGTCCGAGCCTGGCGTCGACGTCCCCGCAGTCGACCCGCCGACCGAGCCGGTGCCGCCGACCGAGCCGCCGGCGACGGACCAGCCGACGCCGAGCGAGGAGTCGCCGGCGACCGACGTCCCGGCCGTCGACGCTGGCGAGGTGCCCACCGAGGTCGGCACTCCCGCCGCCTCCGAGCAGCCCGTCGCCGCGACGCCGACTGCAGCTGCCGTGCAGCCCGCGACGGCCGTCGCGGTGGCACAGGAGGCGACCCTGCCGCGAACCGGTGGAGAGCCGCTGCTGCTCGTCATGCTCGTGGGTGGCCTGCTCGTCGCCCTCGGCGCCGCGGTGCGCGTCGCCAGACGCTGAGCCCCGGGCGCGGGAGCGGGGCCCGATTCGACGCCGCGTCCCGCGCCCGTGTACCGTCGCTCGCCGTACCGCGAGGGGCCGCCGCCGCATCCGCCCCGAGAGCCCCTCGTGCCATGGAATCGAAGCGTTCCGGTCGGGTGGGCGACGTCTCGTCGAGGTGGGGCCGTGGAGTGCACCATGCAGGACACCTTCGACACCCGCCGGATCACGCGCACGAAGCGCGCACGTCGCGCTGGACTCGCCACCGCCACGACCGGCGTCGCCGTCGCAGCCGCGATGCTGCTCGCGCCGACGACCGCGAACGCGGCCGACGACGCCACGTGGGATGCGCTCGCGCAGTGCGAGTCGAGCGGCAACTGGGCGATCGACACCGGCAACGGCTACTACGGCGGACTGCAGTTCTCGCAGTCGACGTGGGAGGCGAACGGCGGCACGGGCAACCCGGCCGCCGCGTCGCGCGAGGAGCAGATCCGCGTCGCCGAGAACACGCTCGCGAGCCAGGGATGGGGTGCGTGGCCGTCGTGCTCGGCCCAGATCGGCGCGACGGGCGCGGCAGAGCCGAGCGCCGCGGCACCCGCGCCGCAGCCGGCGCCCGCAGAGGCTGCCCCGGCAGCGCCCGCGGAGGCAGCACCCGCCGCGCCCGCAGCACCCGCGCAGCAGCTGCCCGACGTCGCACCGTCGGATCGGACGATCACGGTGCAGCCGGGCGACACGCTCTCGGGCATCGCGGCGGCCAACGGCGTCGCGAGCGGCTACCTCGGCATCGCCGCGGTGAACCAGGGCGTCATCAGCGACCCCGACGTCATCTTCGCGGGCCAGCAGCTCGTGCTGCCCGCCTCCTGACCGCGCCGAGGGCGGCGGCCGGAGCGATCCGGCCGCCGCCGTTCGCGTCTCCGATCCGTCCCCTCGACGACTTCGGGGGACACCTGTGAGGATCCCTCGGAGTTTCGTGGCGGGCGCACCCGCGCATCCATAGGGTCGACACAGGTCGGGCCCCGCGCTCGATGCCGTCATTGACATCGAGAACGGAACCTCATGGATCTGTGCGTCCTCCCGCAGACCGGCAGCACCGAGCCCTGGATGCTCGTCGCCGTCGTCGCCGCCGTGCTCATCGCAGCCGGCATCGCCCTCACGGCGAGCGGGCGTGCGCGCAGGAGCGTGCTCACTGGCCTGGGCGCGCTCGCGATCATCGGCGCGCTCGTCGCCGGCTCGATCGGCGGCGCGGCACCCGCGCAGGCCGATGCCGGCTCGACGAGCTGCGTCACGGCGCCGGTGGGCGACGAGGTGTCCGCTGCGACCCTCGTCGCCCCCGGCATCCCGACGGCCGCGCTGCAGTGCGCGGCGGAGCCGACGGTGCAGATCCCCTCGACGCAGGGCGTCACGTACACGCAGGCCCGCACGGGATCGACGCTCACCGTCACCGCCGTGCCCGCCGCGGGCTACGCCTTCGTCGCCGGCGCCACCACGACGTGGACCTTCGACATGACGGCGACGAGCGCGGCCCCGTGGCCCGTCGAGCTGCCCGAGCGCACCGCCGCATACCCGAGCGAGGGCACGCCCTGGCTCGGCGGCGCGTACCTCACGCCGATCGACCCCGAGCTCGTGCCCGCCCTCCAGGCGGCTGCCGACGCCGGCGAGGTCACGTACGCGCTCGACGGCTCCGGCTGGCGCATGGAGATCGACCTCGTCGCCTACGACCCCGAGACCGACGAGGAGCTCGACCGCCGCACCGCGTCGGCGCCCATCCCCGCCGAGCTCTCGTACGACTTCGAGCGCGGCGAGTACCTGCTCGTCTCCGAGGAGTTCTCGTTCGAGAACCTGTTCGCTGCGGTCACCGCGGCCGGTGAGGAGCTGCAAGCCCTCTACCCCGACGCCAGGATCGAGGCCGACCTCGAGTCGGAGGCCGACATCTACGACGGCCTGCAGATCGTGGCCTCGTACGAGCCCGGCGTCGGCTGCGAGACCGTGACGCAGGTCGTGCCGCTCGACCTCGTGTTCCAGCCGATGCCCGCGCCCCGTGCGATCCTCGACGGCCTCGCACCGGCCCTCGACGAGGCGATCGACCGCCTCGAGTCGCTCGACGACGCACCCGTCGAGTCGCCGGCGCTCGAGTCGCCCTCGACGCAGGCGCCCGCATCCGAGGCGCCCGCGACCGAGGCGCCCGCAGCCCCGTCCGAGACCGACGCAGCACCGGCCTCGGACGAGGAGGTCGTCGACGCGACGACCCCCGTCGACGAGCGCTAGCCGCCCGAAGACGCCGACGCCCCGGATGCCCCGAGCATCCGGGGCGTCGTGCTGCCTGGGCCCGCGCACGCGTCGTGCTGTCGCGTCAGGCGTCTCACGCGTACGCTCACGAGCATGGACCTGCTCCCGGGAGACGTGGATGCGACGGTGCCGCCGAGCGGCACGGACTGCGCCGAGTGCGACGAGGCGGGCGGCTGGTGGGTGCACCTGCGCCGCTGCGCCGCCTGCGGGCACGTCGGCTGCTGCGACTCGTCGCCCGGCCAGCACGCGACGGCCCACTGGAACGTCACGGGCCACCGCGTCATGCAGTCGTTCGAGCCCGGCGAGGACTGGGGTTGGAGCTTCGACGCGGAGGAGTCGGTCGACGGCCTCGAGCTCGCCCCGCCCACCGCACGCCCCGAGTCGCAGCCCGCACCCGGTCCCGCCGGCCGCGTGCCCGACGACTGGCGCCGACGGATCCACCGCTGATGGAGCGCTCCATCGTGGTCGCCGCACCGATCGACGTCGCGTTCGACCGGGTGCTCGGCGACGGGCTCACGGGCTTCTTCGACCGCGGCCACCGCATGCTGCCCGCGATCGTCGGCGCGCTCGACCTCGTCGGCTCGGGTCGCTGGGGCACGACGGTGGGGCGGTCGCGCCGCATCGCGCTCGCCGACGAGACGTCCATGGTCGAGACGCTGCGCGAGGTGGATGCGCCGCGTCGCGCCGCGTACACGATGAGCGACCTCACGGGGCCGTTCGCACTGCTGTTCCGCGGCGTGCTCGGTGAGTGGACGTTCGCGCCCGCGACCGGCGGCACGCTCGTGACGTGGCGGTGGCGGCTGCAGCCGCGCAACCCGATCGGCACGCTCGTGACGCCGCTCATCGCGTCGATGTGGCAGGGCTACGCGGCGAAGGCCCTCGAGCGCATCCAGCAGACCCTCGGCGCGCCCGACCCGACGACCGACGCCGTGCACTGACGCGTCATGCGCGCCATCGCCTTCGACCGGTACGGGCCGCCCGCCGACCTGCGCATCGTCGACGTGCCCGAGCCCGAGCTGCTCGAGGGCCGCGTGCTCGTGCGCGTCGAGGCCGTGGGGCTCAATCCGCTCGACTGGCACGAGGTGCGCGGGGATCCCTGGATGCTGCGGCTGCAGCGCGGACTGCGGGTCGCGGCGCCGCGCGTCGCCGGCGCGGACCTCGCGGGCACGGTCGTGGCGGTCGCCGACGACGTGACGGGCGTCGCGGTCGGCGATCGCGTCGTGGGCTCGACGGCCAGCGCGCTCGCCGAGGTGGCGCGCGTACGAGTGGAGAGCCTCGCGGTGCTGCCGCCGGAGGTGTCGTCGGAGGCGGCTGCAGCGCTGCCCGTCGCGGGCGTCACTGCGCTGCAGGCGCTGCGCGACGTCGGGGCGCTCCAGGCCGGCGAGCGCGTGCTCGTGTGGGGTGCGTCGGGCGGCGTCGGGCACCTGGCGGTGCAGCTCGCGCGCATCCTGGGCGCGGCCCGCGTCGAGGCGGTCGCCTCGCCTGCCCGGGCCGTGATGCTGCGCGACCTCGGCGTCGACGTCGTGCACGACCGCGACGCGGCGACGCCCGCCGGTCCATTCGACGTCGTCATCGACACGGTCTCGACGGCGTCGGTCGCGACGCTGCAGGGCATGCTCGCCCCCGGCGGCCGCGTCGTGACGGTGGGCGGCCTCGGCGGCGGACGACTGCTCGGCCCGCTCGCGTCGCTCGTGCGCCGATCCGTGGTGGGCGTCGTGCGGCGCGTGCACCTGCGCGGCATGCTCGCGCAGGTGCGCAGCCTCGACCTCGCGCAGCTCGTCGCCTGGACGGCGAGCGGGGCGCTGCGCCCTGTCGTCGCCGAGGTCGTGCCGTTCGACGCGGCGCCGGACGCGCTCGCGCTGCTCGAGCAGGGGCACGTCGCGGGCAAGCTCGTGGTGCGCGTCGACCGCGCGGAGATGCGATGAGCCGTCGCGATCGTGCGTGAACAATCCTCACGCGTCCCATAGGATCGGGACAGGAGATCGAGCGGCCGCTCGGTGCCGAGAGACATCGACGGACCAGGAGGTCCCATGGAGCTGTGCGTGCTGCCGCAGACCGGAGCGAGCGACGCGACCTGGCCGATCGTCATCGTCGTCGCTGCCGCCCTCATCGTGACGGGCGGCGTGCTGCTGCGCTCGGGTGCTGCCCGCCGCCGCGTGCTCACCGGCGTGGGAGCCCTCGCGATCGTCGGCGCGCTCGCGCTCGGCTCCGTCGCCGCGGCCCCCTCGGCGCAGGCCGACGCCGGCACGCGCGACTGCGTCACGGCCCCCACGGCTCCTGCGCCCACGCAGCCGTCCGAGGTGGCCCCGAGCGCGTCCGAGCTGCCCCCGCGCCCCGAGCCGACGATCCCCGAGATCGTCATCGTGACGCCCGCCGCGCCGACCGCAGCCGCGCAGTGCGGCCTCGCCCCGGCGATCTCCATCCCGACGCAGGAGGGCGTGACGTACACCGAGGCGCAGGAGGGACTGACGCTCACCGTGACCGCCGCGGCGCAGCCCGGCTACGTGCTCGCGATCGGCGCGCCCGCGTCGTGGACGTTCGACCTCACGCCGACGCCCGTCGCCGAGCTGCCCGTCGAGCTGCCCGAGCGCATCGTCGCGCTCCCCGTGCCGCAGGAGGGCCCCTCCGAGGAGCTGCGCCTGATCGTCTTCGAGCCCGCGGTGTTCGACGAGCTCGCGGCCGAGGGCGTCTCGTACCAGCTGACGACGGCCAACGCGGTCATCATCCCCTTCACCGTGTACGGCCCGGGCGACGTGCAGACCACCGACTCCGAGACCATCCCGTGGCTGGCGACGCTCGCGTACGACGAGGCGGCGCAGCAGCTCGTGCTCGCGATCGCCGACGGCGAGGCGTTCCAGGAGCGGGCCGACGCGGCCTACGCGGCAGTCGAGGCACGTCACCCCGGGGCCGAGGTCGTCCAGTCGGGCTTCCCCGACCTCGGCCTCGCCCTCGACACCATCTTCGAGCCCGGCCCCGGCTGCGCTCCCGAGGTGTCGACGGTGCCGATCGTGGTCGCCCCGCCGGTCTGATCCTCGACCGCACGACGACGGGACCGATGCGCGCGCATCGGCCCCGTCGTCGTGTCGGGCGCTAGGCCGCGACGACCTCCGAGTCCTGCTCCTTCTGCACGTACGTCAGCACGTCGTACTGCGCCACGACCTCGTCGTGCTGGTTCAGCAGGCGCGCATCCCAGCGCACCTCGCCGTACTCGTCGGTCTCGCGCGGCGTGATCTGCTTCGCCGTCAGCTCGACGCGGATGGAGTCGCCGGGCGAGACGGGCGTCATGAAGCGCAGGTGCTCGAGGCCCGTGTTCGCGAGCACGGGGCCTGGCGCCGGCTCGACGAAGAGGCCGGCGGCGAACGACACGAGCAGATAGCCGTGGGCGACGCGGCCGGGGAAGAACGGGTTCGCCTCGGCGGCGTCCTCGTCCATGTGCGCGTAGAACGTGTCGCCCGTGAAGTGCGCGAACGTCTCGATGTCATCGAGCGTCACCTCGCGCGACGGTGACGACACCTGGTCGCCGATGCGCAGCTCGGCGAGCGACTTGCGGAACGGATGCGTGCCGCCCGTCGTCGCCGGCGCACCCGCGTGCCACACGCCCGTGAGCGCCGTGAGCATGGCGGGGGAGCCCTGGATGGCGGTGCGCTGCATGTGGTGCAGCACGGCGCGGATGCCGCCGAGCTCCTCGCCGCCGCCTGCGCGGCCGGGGCCGCCGTGCAGCAGCATCGGCAGCGGCGAGCCGTGGCCGGTCGAGGCGCGGGCGTCGTCGCGGTCGAGCAGCAGCACGCGACCGTTCGAGGATGCGATGCGGCGCGTGAGCGTGGAGACGAACGCGGGGTCGTGGCTCGCGACGCTCGTCACGAGCGAGCCGCCGCCGCGGGCGACGAGGCGAGCGGCGTCGTCGGCGTCGGCGTAGCCGACGATCGACGAGACGGGGCCGAACGCCTCGACCTCGTGCAGCGCGGCCGCATCCGCGTCGGCGAAGCGCAGCAGCATCGGGGAGGCGAAGGCGCCGTCGGGCGCCTGGCCGGTCGAGCCGTCGGCGAGGCGCACCTCGGGGGCGTCGGTCGACCCGAGCACGAGCTCGCCGCCGGCCTCGACGAGCCGCGCGACCTGCCGCAGCACCTCGTCGCGCTGCTCGGTCGACGCGAGCGCTCCCATCGTCACGCCCTCGGCGCGCGGGTCGCCCACGACCACCTTGTCGGCGATGCGCTCGCGCACGGCGGCGACGACCGCATCCACCTGCTCCGTCGGCACGATCGCGCGACGGATGGCGGTGCACTTCTGGCCCGCCTTCGTCGTCATCTCTGCGACGAGGCCGCGCACGTACGCGGCGAACTCGGGCGTCTCGGGCGTCGCATCCGGCCCCAGCACGGAGGCGTTGATCGAGTCGGTCTCGCTCGTGAAGCGCACGCCGCCGGTCTGCACTGTGGCGTGGCTGCGCAGGCGCTCGGCCGTCGATGCGGAGCCCGTGAAGCCCACGAGGTCGCCGAGGCGCAGGTGGTCCATGAGGTCGCGCGCCGAGCCCGACACGAGCTGCACCGAGCCCGCGGGCAGGAGCCCCGACTCGACGAGGATGCGCACCATGTGCTCGGCGACGTAGCCCGTGGGCGTCGCCGGCTTGATGACCGTGGGCATGCCGGCGAGGAAGGCGGGCGCGAGCTTCTCGAGCGAGCCCCAGACGGGGAAGTTGAACGCGTTGACCTGCACCGCGACACCCGGCAGCGTCGTGGCGATGTGGCGGCCGAGGAACGAGCCGTCCTTCGACAGCGGCTCGACCGGCCCGTCGAGGTAGACGGTCGACTGCGGCATCTCGCGCCGCCCCTTCGACGAGTACGTGAAGAGCACGCCGATGCCGCCGTCGACGTCGACCCACGTGTCGGCCTTCGTCGCACCCGTGCGCGCCGACAGGGCGTAGAGCTCGTCCTTGCGCTCCGTGAGCGCGAGCGCCATCTGCTTCAACAGGATCGCGCGCTGGTGGAAGGTGAGCGGCGCGAGGCTCGCCTGGCCGACGGTGCGGGCGTGCTCGAGCGCGCCCGCGAGGTCGATGCCGGCGCTCGAGACGTGGCGAACGACCTCGCCGGTGGAGGCGTCGCGCACGACCGTCGCGTCGCTCACGTCGGCGGGGGTCCACCACGCGTCCTGCATGTAGCTCGGGAGCACCTTGGTCATCGTCGTCCTTCCGGTGGTTCGTTCGTTCGGCCGTCGGGGCCGTCAGTCGTAGTCGTAGAAGCCGCTGCCGCTCTTGCGGCCCAGGCGCCCGTCGGCGACCATCTGCCGCAGCAGCGCGGGCGGCGCGAAGCGCGGGCCGAGCTCGGCCTCGAGCTGCTCGGCGATGCCGAGACGCACGTCGAGGCCCACGACGTCGGTCGTCTTCAGCGGACCCATGGGATGGCGGTAGCCGAGCTCCATGGCGGCGTCGATGTCGGCGGCCGACGCGACGCCCTCCTCGAGCATGCGGATGGCCTCGAGGCCCAGCATCACGCCGAGGCGGCTGGAGGCGAATCCGGGGGAGTCGCGCACCGTGACGGCGGCCTTGCCGAGCGCCTCGACCCAGCCCTGCGCGCTCTCGACGACGTCGGCGTCGGTCGCGTCGCCGACGACGACCTCGACGAGCCTCGACGCCGGCACGGGGTTGAAGAAGTGGAGGCCGATGAATCGGTGCGGGCGCGCGAGGGGCTGCGCGAGGGAGGCGATGCCGATCGACGACGTGTTCGTGGCGAGCACGGCGTCGTCGTCGATGGCGGCCTCGGCGCGAGCGAGCGCGTCGGCCTTGAGCGCGGGATCCTCGGGCACGGCCTCGATCACGAGGCCGCAGCCGGCGAACGCGGATGCGTCGGTCGCGGTGGTGAGCGCGGCGACGAGCGCGGCGCGGTCGGCGTCGAGGCCGCGCGCGAGCGAGCCGTCGATCGCCTGCTCCACGCGCTCGCGAGCGCCGGCAGCCGCATCCGCATCACGCTCGACGACCGTCACCTGCGCGCCGGCCAGCACGAACGCGTGCGCGATGCCCGCGCCCATGCGGCCGCCGCCGAGCACGCCGACGCGTGCCGGGACGCCGCCGAGCCCGCTCCTTGAGGTGCGAGCGGAGCGAGCCTCGAAAGGTGCACCACCGACGCTCATCGCTTCGCCTTGCGCTCGAGGAACTCGGTCATCCGTCGCTCCTTCTCGGGGCTCTCGAAGAGGATCGCCTGCTCCTCGCAGTCGACGCGCGGATGCTCGGCGCGCGGCGCCGCGAGGGCGCGCTTCGTCGCCTGGATGGCGTCGGCGTCGAGACTCGCGATCTGCTCGGCGGCCGCGATGGCCTCGGCGAGCGGGTCGTCGACGACGCGCGACACGATGCCGAGCCGCAGCGCCTCGTCGGCGTCCACGATGCGCGCCGTGAGCAGGAGGTCGGCCGCGACGCCGTGGCCCGCGATCTCGGGCAGGCGCCACGTCGCGCCCGCCGCGGCGAGGATGCCGAGGCCCGGCTCGGGGTTGCCGAGGCGCAGCGTGGGCGAGGCGAAGCGGATGTCGGCGGCGAAGGCCAGCTCGGCGCCGCCGCCGAGCGCGAAGCCCTCGAGCGCGGCGATGACCGGCATCGGCAGCGCGTGCACGCGCGCGAACGCCGTGGCGTTGATGCCGCGCAGCGCGTCGGCGGCGCGGCGCTCGCGCAGCTGCGCGATGTCGGCGCCGCCCGCGAAGACGCCGCCGGCGCCCGTGAGGATGAGCGTCGCAGGGTTCGCCTCGAGGTCGGCGCACAGCGCGTGCAGGTCGTCGATCGTCGCCTGGTCGATGGCGTTGCGCCGCTCGGGCCGGTCGAGCGTCGCGAGCACGTAGGCGTCGTGGCGCTCGACGCGCAGGGCGCCGGTCATGCGAGGTCCCTTGCTAGGTGGTCGTCCCGTTTCGCTCCCTGAGGTGCGAACGAAGTGAGCCTCGAAGGGTTCTCAGAGAGGCGCATGCTCGCGACCCGATCGCGATGCCCCTTTCGAGGCTCGCCTAGCGGCTCGCACCTCAAGGGGCGGTCCTGTGCGATCAGCGCGTGGGAAGGCATCACACCCGCTCCAGGATCATCGCGGTGCCCTGGCCCACGCCGACGCACATCGTGGCGAGGCCGCGGTCGACGCCCTCGCGCTCCATGCGGCCCAACAGCGTCACGACGATGCGGCAGCCCGACGAGCCGAGCGGATGCCCCAGCGCGATCGCGCCGCCGTCGGCGTTCACGATCGCCTCGTCGAGGCCGAGGCGGCGCACGCACGCGAGGCCCTGCGCCGCGAACGCCTCGTTGAGCTCGACGGCACCGATGTCGCCGATCGTCAGCCCGGCGCGCTCGAGCGCCTTCCTCGTGGCCGGCACGGGGCCGAGGCCCATGACCTCGGGCTCGAGCGCGGCGCTCACGGCGGAGACGATGCGGGCGCGCGGCGTGAGGCCGTACCGCTCGACGGCGGCGGCGCTCGCGACCACGATCGCCGAGGCGCCGTCGTTGAGCGACGACGCGTTGCCGGCCGTCACGACCGAGCCGCCCGCGACGACGGGCCGCAGCCCCGCGAGCGTCTCGAGCGACGTGTCGCGACGCGGACCCTCGTCGACCGACACCTCGCCCGCCTTCGTCGGCACCGCCACGATCTCGTCGGCGAACCGCCCGGCGTCGATCGCGGCGATGGCGCGCTCGTGCGAGCGCACGGCGAACGCATCCGCATCCGCACGGCTGATGCCGTCGACGCGCGCGACCTCCTCGGCCGTCTCGGGCATCGTGAACACGGCCTTGTCGCGGGCCGCGAGCCGCGGGTTCGTGAAGCGCCAGCCGATCGACGTGTCGAACGCGTCGCCGGGCTTGGCCCAGGCGCGCTCGGGCTTCGCCTGCACCCACGGTGCGCGCGTCATCGACTCGACGCCGCCGGCGACGACGAGGTCGGCGTCGCCGGCGCGGATCGCCTGCGACGCGAGCTGGATGGCCGACATGCCGGAGGCGCAGAGCCGGTTCACGGTGATGCCGGGCACGTCGTCGGGCAGCCCCGCGAGCAGCACGGCCATGCGCGCGACATTGCGGTTGTCCTCGCCGGCCTGGTTCGCGGCGCCGAGGATGACCTCGTCGACCGCCGCCCCGTCGATGCCGGCGCGGCGTACGGCCTCGCCCACGACGAGCGCCGCGAGGTCGTCGGGCCGCACGGATGCGAGGGCGCCGCCGTAGCGGCCGACCGGCGTGCGCACGCCACCCACGAGGTACGCCTCGGGCATCCGTCCTCCTCGACGAATCGGGGCCGGATGCGCGGGCTCGCGAATTCCTGACCGTTCGTTCAGGAATGCTAGCGCACGCGGTCGTCGCCGTGCCAGCCGCGACCGCGCGCGACGGCCCGGCCTCCTCGCCGAGAGCGAACGCTGTCAAGGCCGCGCGAACCACCTGCCCGCGTTCCTAGCGTGGACGTACCGCACATCACCGAACCATCTGGAGGCACAGCATGGCCCAGCTCGACGGCAAGAAGGTCGCATTCCTGCTCACCGACGGCTTCGAGGACTCGGAGCTCACGAGCCCCTGGGATGCCGTGACCGGCGAGGGCGCGACGGCGACGCTCGTGAGCCCGAAGGAGGGCTCGGTCGAGGGCAAGAACGGCCACGTGCAGGCCGTCGACCTCGCCGCATCCGCTGCCGACGCATCCGACTTCGACGCGCTCGTGCTGCCCGGCGGCACCGGCAACGCCGACCACCTGCGGCTCGACGCCGCATCCGTCGCCTTCGCCGGCGCGTTCTTCGACCAGCACAAGCCCGTCTCGGTCATCTGCCACGGCGCGTGGATCCTCACCGAGGCCGACGCCGTGCGCGGTCGCCGCATGACGAGCTTCCCGAGCCTGCGCACCGACCTGATCAACGCCGGCGCCGAGTGGGTCGACGAGGAGGTCGTCGTCGACCAGGGGCTCACCTCGAGCCGCACGCCCGACGACCTGCCCGCGTTCAACGCCAAGACGATCGAGGAGATCTCGGAGGGCCAGCACACGGGCCAGACGCGCTGAGCCACCGGCGCGACGCCGTTCGCGCCGGATGAGCGCGGCGGATCGGATGCATGGGGGCATCCGGCTCGCCGCACGTGTTCCGGGGCCAGCCGGACACGACGAAGGGGCCGCCCTCGCGGGCGACCCCTTCGTGCTGCCTGCGACTACGGACGCCAGACGAGCGGCTCGCCGTCGTAGTCGTCGTAGACCGTGTCGTACGGGCCGTAGCTGATGCCCGCGAGCTCGTCGCCGCCGGCCGTCGCGACGATGAAGCACGTCGTGTGCGGCGTGCCCGAGTCGAACTCGGGGTCGATCGACGCGGTGTCGCACGGCTCGAACGAGCCGAAGATCGAGATGTCCTGCAGCGCGCGGTCGGCCTGGTCGAGGCCGCCGAAGTCGATGTAGATCGAGTCGTACTCGAGCGCGGCCGTCATCGGGGCGACCTGGCGCATCTCGACGTCGACGTACAGCGGCGTGTAGCCCTCGAGCTGGTCGAGGAACTCCTGGTCGAGGCCCGCGGCCTCGAAGTCGGCGACCGAGCCGGTGCGCACGCCCGTCACGGTGATCTCGACGAGCTGCGCCTGGTCGTCGAGGTTGATGAGCTCGACGGTCGCGTACTCGCCGAAGGCGAACTCCGAGCCGGGGGCGGCGGCCTCGCCGGGCGCCGATGCGGGCTGCTCCTCCTCCGCCTCCTCGCTCTCGGCGGGGGCCGAGCTGGTCTCAGGTGCCGTCGTCTCGGGCGTCTCCGTGGGCACCGCGGGCGGCGTCGGGATGCAGGCGGTGAGGCCGAGGGCAGCGGCGGCGACGATGGTGGCGAGCAGTGGGGCGCGGCGCGCGGGCATGGAGGTGCCTCTCTTCGAGCAGTGGGACTGCCTCCACCGTAGGAAGGGGCCGCTGGACGCCGGCTGGCCCTTGCCTGGACATGCTGTGAGGATCCGTCGGCGCGGATGCGCTACGCGGGTGCGCTCGGCGGCGCCACCCCTCGCCGCATCCGCCGCAGCGTGGCTAGCGTCGAGCACATGGTCGATCGACATGACGTGCGCCGCGCCTCCGATGCTGCGAAGGGTGCCGCCGACGATGCCGAGCGGCACGCATCCCGCCTCGAGCGCAGCCGGGGGATGCGCGTCGCCGCCCGCGTCGGGCATGTCGCGAACGGCATCGTGCACCTCGCCCTCGCCGGCATCGTGGTGGCGGTCGCCGTCGGCGCCGGTGGCGGCTCGGCCGACCAGGGTGGCGCGATGCAGGCGCTCGCGTCGACGCCCGCGGGCGTCGGCGCCCTGTGGGCCGTGGCGATCGCGATGCTCGCCCTCGCGGCCTTCGCCGTGCTCGAGGGCATCGCGCAGCGCGCGAGCGACGGGGCGAAGGCGCTCGCGAAGGGCATCGGGAAGGCGATCGCCTACGGCGCCGTCGCGGTCACGGGCATCCGCACGGCGCTCGGTGGCGGCAGCGACGGCGACCAGCAGGCGCAGTCGGCCACGGGCCAGCTCATGGCGCAGCCGCTCGGCCAGGTGCTCGTCGGCATCGTGGGCGTCGGGATCCTCGCGATCGGCATCGCGTTCGTCGTGATGGGCGTGCGTCGCTCGTTCGAGAAGCACATTTCGCCGCCGGCGTCGGCACGGCGGGCTGCCATGGCGCTCGGCGTCGTCGGCTACGTCGCGAAGGGCGTCGCGATCGCCGTCGTCGGGGTGCTGTTCGTCGCCGCCGCGATCGCGCACGACCCGTCGCAGGCCGGCGGGCTCGACGATGCGCTGAAGTCGCTGCAGCAGCTGCCGTTCGGCGTCGTGCTGCTGCTCGTCGTCGGGCTCGGGATCGGCGCGTACGGCGTCTTCTCGATCGCGCGCGGCGTCTGGGCGTCGAAGCGCTGAGGCGCGTCCGCCCGCGCGGATGCGTACGGAGCGGGCGCTCGAGCGCGATGCGCACCCGAGGCGGCGCTGCGTGCGCATCGCGGTGCGTCAGCCCGCTCGGGGCGGGGTGCCGGGCGCGCTCGGCGCCGCCGAGTCGTCAGTTGCGACGACCGCGCATCGCGGACCGCAGACCCGTCGGCGGCACGGGACGCGGCGCCTTCGGCTGCTCCGCGTCGGGCGTGGCTGGTGCGTCGCCGCTCGCGTCGCGCGCGATCGACCGCAGGCGAGCGTCGAGCGCGCCGAGGTCGAGCGGCGTCTCGCCGAGCTCGCGGCCGAGCGTGCGCAGCACGCGGGCAGCGGTCGCGGCATCCTCGGGCGTGATCGCTGAGTCGATGCGGTCGTGCACCGCAGCATCGCCCTGCTGCGCGCGGGCGCGGGCGACGACGCGGGCGACCTGCTCGACGAGCAGCGCGAGCCCCGGGCTCCTCGGCGCGGGACTGCCGGGCACGGATGCGGGCATGGCGACCTCCTGCATCCACGATCCGCGCTCGGCGCTCGGGCGTCAATCCCGCGACCGGTCGCTCGTGGTGCTGACTGGTCACTGGTGGTGCTGACTGGTCACTGGTGGTGCTGACTGGTCACTGGTGGTGCTGACTGGTCACTCGTGGTGTCGACTGGTCACTGGTGGGGATCGAGTCGTCACTCGTGGGTGCAACGAGCGACCATTCCCCACCACGAGCGACCAGTCACCCCTTCGGATGTGGGGCGCGGCACGGCATAGGCTCGACCCGTGCTGCTCAGCGACCGCGACATCCGTGCCCGTCTGGACTCCGGCGAGCTGGGCCTCGACCCGTTCGACCCGTCGATGGTGCAGCCGTCGAGCGTCGACGTGCGGCTCGACCGGCAGTTCCGGCTGTTCGACAACCACCGGTACCCGTTCATCGATCCGTCGATCGACCAGCCCGAGCTCACGCGACTCGTCGACACCCCCGACGGCGAGGCGTTCATCCTGCACCCCGGCGAGTTCGTGCTCGGCGCGACGTTCGAGCGCGTCTCGCTGCCCGCCGACGTCGCCGCCCGACTCGAGGGCAAGTCGTCGCTCGGCCGCCTCGGTCTGCTGACGCACTCGACCGCCGGCTTCATCGACCCCGGATTCTCGGGTCACGTGACGCTCGAGCTCGCGAACGTGTCGACGCTGCCCGTGAAGCTGTGGCCCGGCATGAAGATCGGGCAGATCTGCTACTTCCAGCTGACGAGCCCGTCGGAGCACCCCTACGGCACTGGCGACAACAAGAACCGCTACCAGGGTCAGCGCGGCCCGACGGCGAGCCGCTCGTTCGCGTCGTTCCACCTCACGCCCGTCCCCCCGGCGCCGCTGGAGGACTGACGCGCGGGCGGGGCTGCCGATCGTCGATCGGCCGATTCCTGCGCTGATTGGCGACTTCGTGCGGTGATTGGCCACCTTCTGCGATCGAGTGGTCACGTTCTGCGTCGGAACCCGCTCGATTGGCGCCAATGTGCGCCAATCGACGACGCGATGGCCCAGCGCCGACGCGTCAGAGCGCCGTCACCGTGCGCGTGCCCGCGTCCCATCGACGCAGGGCGACGCCCTCGCATGCGAGCTCGCCGCCGACGAGCGGCAGCGCACGCTCGAGGTCCGCGAGGCGCAGGCGTCGCGCGAGCGTGACGTGCGGCGTCCACGTGCCGGGCGCCATGTGGTCGACGTCGTCGCCGGCGCCCGCCGCATCCCGCACCGCGGCCTGCAGCGCGAGCAGCGCCGCTGACGGCACCACCGAGCGCACGAGCACGCGCCGGTCGCCGTCGCCGAACAGCAGCGGCGCGCCCAGCACGAGCGGCACCGGCAGCGCATCGTCGGGTAGGGCGAGCGGATGCGGCACGCCCCCGCGCCGCGCGAGCAGCGTGACGTGCGGACGGTTCGACGGCGACGTGTGCGGCGCCATGCTCGACAGCCCGGCCGCGGCGAGCGCATCCCATTCGGCGCGCACGGCGGCCTCGGCGTCGGCGTCGAGCAGCAGCTCGATGCTGGTGATGGGCGCTGGCTCCATGGCTCCAATATGGGAGATGTGCACGTGAGCGGGCGACCATCCGCGCATGCGGGCCTGCCGTGTCGCTCAGGTGCACATCTCCTCGCGTGACCGACGGGTGCGCGGCGAGATGTGCGCGAATCCAGGCTCTTGCGGCGCTCAGCGCCACATGGCCTCGGATTCGCGCACATTCCGCCGGGCACGACGACGGGCCGCACCTCGCGGTGCGGCCCGTCGTGCTGGATGGGTCAGCCCTGGTGGCGTCGGCCGTGGCCGCGCTCGGGCAGGTGCTCGGCGCGCACGGCGCGAGCGATGGTGCGCAGGGTGCGCATCGTCGCCTCGTGGTCGGCGTGGCTCACGCTCGCCGCCATCGTGCGCTCGACGGCCTCGCGGCCCGAGCGGTGCTCGGCGAACGCCACGATGCGCGCGGTGCGCAGGATGCGGCGGTCGAGCCGGCGCTGCCGGCCGCGGGCGCCGCGGTGGTCGGCGCGCTCGTCGCGCATCCGCTCGCCGTCGGCAGGACGGCCGGGGCCGAAGCCGGGGCCGAAGGGGCGCGGGCCGAAGCCCGGGCCGAACGGACGAGGGCCGAAGCCGCGGCCGCCGTGACCGATGGGGCGGCCGAACGCACGGCCGGGGTGCATGCCGCGGCCGAAGGGACGGCGGTCGTCGAGCGGCGTGCGCTCGTCGCGCTCGTCGCGCTCGTCGCCCGCTGCCTCCGGGCCGAAGCCGCGGTGGCCGGGGCCGAAGCCCGTGCGGCCGTGGCCGCGGTGCGGGTGCTCGCCGTGCGGGTGGCCGGCGTGGGGGTGCTCGCAGCGGCGCTCGTCGCGCGGCTCGGGCGTGGACTCGTTCTGGATGTCGTGGGTGCTCAAGATGGCTCCTTCAGGATCTTCGGCGATGCCGGGCGCCTGGGTGGCGTCGGGTCGGGCGTCCGCGGCTCGATGGAGTCGAGGGGCGGATGCGGCGACCGTTCCTGTCGCATCGCAAGTGCATGTCGAAGTGCATGCATATGTAGGATGACATGCATGCGCCCGCCACGTCAAGACCCCGCATCCGACGAATCCGTCGCAGCCGTCGCCGATGCGCTCGACGCCCTCGCGATCCTGCGCCGCGGGCGAGGCGTGCCCGGCCCGGGCGGCCCGTGGATGCGGGGTCGTGGCCGTGGGCCGGGAGATGCGGAGGCCGGCGCTCCGTTCGGTGGCCCCGGCCCGTTCGGCGGCCCGCCGCCCTTCGGCCGCGGAGACCGTGGCGGGTGGCCGCACGACGCGGACTCGAACGGCGACGACGCGCATCGCGGCCACGGTCCGCACGGCCGAGGCCCCGGAGGACGCGGACGCATGATGGCCGTGCACCGTGCCCTCGCCGTGCTCGCCGCATCCGACGAGCCCATGTCGATCACCGACCTCGGCGCCGCGATCGGCATCGACCAGCCGCGCGCATCCCGCGTCGTGCAGATGCTGCAGCACGAGGGGCTCGTGCGGCGCGAGCCCGACCCGTCGGATGCGCGGCGCACGCGCATCGTCGTGACGGCCAAGGGCCGCGGTCACGCCGACGAGCACCGCGAGCGCCGCGCGGCACCGGTCGCGGAGGCGCTCGCTGCCCTCGAGCCGTCCGAGCGTCAGCAGCTCGCGGCCCTCCTCGCCCGCGTCGTCGCCGCCTGGCCCCGCGCCTGAGCCCCGCTGACTGGTCGCAGCTTCCGCTCGACTGGTCGCCATTGCACCGAAGCTGCGACCAGTGTGGTGCAACTGCGACCAGTCACCGCAAGAAGTGGCCAATCGACGTGAGGCGCGGGGCCCGCGGAATGCCCACCCGCCCGACCCGTTGCACCTGGGGAGGGCGGCGATAGCACGCGCGCGCACCGCGCGACAGGCACGACGCCGACCCGCACGACGACGACGGAGAGGGTGCAGCATGGGGAGCATGCGCTACGGATACAAGGCCAGCGCCGAGCAGTTCACGCCCGCCGAGCTCCTCGACCTCGTGGTCGAGGCCGAGCGCGTCGGGTTCGACTCGGCCTTCATCTCCGACCACCTGCAGCCCTGGCGGCACGAGGGCGGTCACGCGCCCAACGCGCTCACGTGGCTCGGCATGGCCGCCGAGCGCACGAGCAGCATCGTGCTCGGCACGAGCGTGCTCACCCCCACGCTGCGCTACCACCCGGCGGTCATCGCGCAGGCGTTCGGCACGCTCGGCCAGGTGCATCCTGGCCGCTTCATCCTCGGCGTCGGCACGGGCGAGGCGCTCAACGAGCACGCGATCGGCGTCGAGTTCCCCGACGGCCCCGAGCGCTTCGCGCGCCTGCGCGAGGCCGTGCGCCTCATCCGCCAGCTGTGGAAGGAGGATCTCGTCACCTTCGAGGGCGAGCACTACTCCACCGACGGCGCGACCATCTACGACAAGCCGCACGAGCGCATCCCGATCTACGTCGCCGGCGGCGGCCCCGCCACGACGCGCTACGCCGGCCGGGTCGGCGACGGTCACATCTGCACCTCCGGCAAGGGCGACGCCTACTACCAGGAGACGATCATCCCCAACCTCGAGGAGGGGATCGCGAAGGGCGGCCGCACGGATGCGGACGTCGACCGCATGATCGAGATCAAGGTGTCGTACGACCGCGACCCCGAGCGCGCGCTCGAGAACACGCGCTTCTGGGCGGCGCTGTCGCTGACGCCCGAGCAGAAGCAGTCGGTGCACTCGCCCACCGAGATGCAGCGCCTCGCCGACGAGCTGCCGATCGAGCAGGTCGCGAAGCGCTGGATCGTCTCGTCGGACCCCGAGGAGACGGCCGCCGCCATCCAGCACTACGTCGACCTCGGCTTCACCCACCTGGTCTTCCACGGGCCGGGCCACGACCAGCAGCGCTTCCTCGACCAGTTCGCCGAGGACGTGCTGCCGCTGCTCGAGAAGGGAGCATGATGCAGATCACGATCATCGGAGGCCACGGCAAGGTCGCGCTGCTCGCGGCGCCCCTGCTCGCGCAGGCCGGCCACGAGGTGCGCTCGATCATCCGCAACCCCGACCACGAGGCCGACGTCGTCGCCGCGGGTGCGACGCCCGTCGTCGCCGACGTCGAGTCGATGGACGCCGCCGCCCTCACGCAGCTGCTGCAGGGCTCGGATGCGGTCGTCTGGTCGGCCGGTGCAGGCGGCGGCGACGCCGCGCGCACGACCGCGGTCGACCGCGACGCCGCCGTGCGCTCGATGCATGCCGCGCAGGCCGCGGGCGCGACGCGGTACGTGATGGTGTCGTACTTCGGCGCCGGACCCGACCATGGCGTGCCCGCCGACTCGTCGTTCCGCGCGTACGCCGACGCGAAGTCCGATGCCGACGCCGCGCTCGCCGCGTCGGCGCTCGACTGGGTCATCCTGCGCCCGAGCGGGCTCACGCTCGACGAGCCGACCGGTGCGGTCGAGGTGCGGCAGCTGGATGCGTCGGTCGAGTCCGGCACGATCTCGCGCGCCGACGTGGCCGCGCTCGTGGCTGCGGTGCTCGAGCGCCCTGCGCTGACGAAGGCGATCGTCGAGGTGAACACGGGCGCGACGCCGATCGGCGAGGCGTTGGACGCGCTGGTCGCGAGGGGCTGAGGCGCGCTGACCGCCATCGCGCCGCGGCGGGATGTCCGCGTCGCAATGACCGCTCCTTGAGGTGCGAGCCCCTGGGCGAGCCTCGAAAGGTGCCCCGGCGTCGCCGCAGGGCACCTTTCGAGGCTCACTTCGTTCGCACCTCGAGGAGCGGTCTTCGGGACGCGCCGGATCTGCAGGGTCGGCGGGTCTCGTGACGCGTGCTCGCCCTGCGGGCTCGCGCGCTCCTCGACCAGCTGGTGGGGATCCCGCGGATTCGGCGGGGCGCGCCCGGCGTGCCGACAGGCGCGCCTCGTAGGGTGGAGGCGTGACCGCGTCGGAGGCCACGGAGCCGCAGCCCTCGGAAGCCGACGCCGGCGCGTCCGCAGCCACCAGCGCGAGCGCCGCCGAGACGCCGGCCGAGTCCGGCGCGTCAGCCCACCCCGACCCCGCCGCGACGCATCCGCTCGCGATCGTGCCCGCGGCGCTCGTGTCGCTGTCGGCGGTCGTGCTGTTCGGGTTCCTCGAGTCGATCCCCGGCTACGTCATCCTGCTCGCGGGCGTCGCCGGTGGCATCCTCACCGACCGCGCTGGCCTGTCACGGCGCCTCGGCGCCGACCTCGCCGCCATCGCCGCGAGCCTCACCGTCATCAGCCTCGTCGAGCTGAAGGCCGACGTGTCGTGGGCGGGCGTCGCGCGCTTCACGGTCATCCTCGGCCTCGCCATCGTGATCCCGGTCGTCATCACGCGCCTGATCTACAAGGAGCGCAGCATCGCGTTCCCGTGGCGCGGCGGCCGCTGGACGCGCGCGCAGTGGACGTACGTCGCCGTCGTGATCGTCGCCGCCTACCTCATCCTCCCCGCCTACTTCCTCGGCTCGGGCGTCTACCTCAACTGGCCCGAGCTCGCCGACGGCGGCGAGGTCGCCCGCTTCTTCGTCGGCGTCAACGCCGTGGGGTTGTGGGACGAGCTCTTCTTCATCTGCATCGTCTTCACGCTGCTGCTGCGCCACTTCCCGCTGTGGGTGGCGAACGTGCTGCAGGCGACGATCTTCGTGTCGTTCCTGTGGGAGCTCGGCTACCAGTCGTGGGGTCCGCTGCTCACGATCCCGTTCGCGCTCATCCAGGGCCTCATCTTCAACCTGTCGAAGCGCAACCTGCTCTACGTCGTCACGGTGCACCTGCTGTTCGACGTCGTCGTGTTCCTCGCCATCGTCGTCGGCCGCAACCCCGACCTCATCTGGCTCTTCCCGCTCGCGGCGCCGCTGCTCGGCTGACGGACGGATGCGGGCGCCGGCCCGCGCACCCGGCAAGCCCCTCGTGCATGTCGCAGGCCGGGGCTACCGTCGCGGCATGGCCATCGCACGCAAGCCCAGCATCGTCCTCGACTGTCCCGATCCGGCCGCGCTCGCGACGTTCTACGCCGCGATGCTCGACTGGCAGCACACCGCCGACGACGACGGGTCGTGGGCCGAGGCGTACGGCGAGGGATGGCCGCCGCTGTGCTTCCAGCGCGCCGACGGCTACCGCGCCCCCGAGTGGCCGGGGCAGGAGCATCCGCAGCAGATGCACCTCGACGTGTGGGTCGACGACATCCCCGCGGCCGAGCCGCAGGTGCTGGCGCTCGGCGCGACGCTGCACGAGCACCAGCCGTCGACCGACGGCGGCTTCCGCGTCTTCCTCGACCCGGCGGGGCATCCGTTCTGCCTGTGCCGCGCGAACGACGGGTAGAGCCACCGGACGCGTCACTCCGGAGCGGCCGTCCAGACGCCCAGCTGGTTGCCTGCAGGGTCGGCGAACGCGAAGCGGCGCCCACCGGGGAAGTCGAACGGCTCGACCGTGATCGTGCCGCCCGCGGCGCGCACGGCCGCGAGCGTGGCGTCGAGGTCGTCGGAGTACAGCTGCACGAGGGGCGGCGCGTCGCCGATCGCGATGCCGCCCTGCTCGCGGCCGACGCCTTGGATGCCCAGGTACTCGGGGCCGTACTCCGTGAACGTCCAGTCGAACGCCTGCTCGTAGAACGCGCGCGCGGCGGGCAGGTCGGGTGCCGAGAGCTCGACGTAGTCGATGGCGTGGTGCTGGGGGCCGGTGGGCTCGGACATGGCTCCTCCTCGAGGTCGTCGCCCCATCCTGCGTGCCGCCACCGACACGGCGGCCGACCTAGGCTCGCAGCGTGACCAGCATCATCCTCGACGTCGGCACGGGCATCGACGACGCCCTCGCCATCGCCACCGCGGCTCGCTCCTCCTCGATCGACCTCGTCGCCTGCACCGTCGTGTGGGGCAACGTCGACGTCGCCCAGGGTGCACGCAACACGAGCGAGGTGCTCGCGCTCGCGGGCCGCGACGACGTGCCCGTCGCGGTCGGCGCCGCCGGCCCGTACGACGGCCGCGACGCCTGGTACTCGCCGCAGGTGCACGGCGCCGACGGGCAGGGCGGCCACGCCGACCTCGCGTTCGCGCCGACCCTCTCCGAGCGCACGGCGGTCGAGACGATCGTCGCCGCGAGCCACGCCGTCGCGGACCTCGAGCTCGTCGCCGTCGGCCCGCTCACGAACCTCGCGCACGCGCTCGACGCCGACCCGACGCTGCCCGAGCGCATCCGGCAGGTCACGATCATGGGCGGGGCGGTGCTGCGCCGCGGCAACGTGTCGGAGTTCGCCGAGGCGAACATCCACCACGACCCCGAGGCGGCCGCGAAGGTCTTCGCCGCACCGTGGGAGGTCACGCTCGTGGGGCTCGACGTGACGATGGACTCGATCATCACCGACGAGATGCGGCAGCGGCTCGCGGGCGGCGACGCGCTCGGCCAGCGCCTCGCGGCGATGCTCGACGCCTACATGGACTTCTACGAGCCGATCCTCGGGCAGCGCGCCGCCGTGAACCACGACGCCGTCGCCCTCGGCATCGCGACGGGACTCGTGCAGACGACGCGATCGCCGCTCGCGACCGTGACGGTCGACTGCTCCGACGGCCCCGAGCGCGGGCGCACCCGCGCCGTGCTCGAGATGGTCGACGGCGCGTGGCAGGACGAGGCGGATGCGCGACACCGTGTCGTGCTCGAAGTGGGGGACGGGTTCGAGCGAGCAATGCTCGACATTGTCGAGAATCCTTCGACAATCACACCCACCTGGGAGTAGGCTGCACCCGCCGCGGACGAGGAGAGGCCACCCGACCAAGCACCGCCGGCTTGCTGTCAGTTGGGGGAGGTGCCGCGATGCACGTGCGAGAGGTCAGTGCCGCCGCAGGAGTCAGCGTCGCGCTCGTGAAGTTCTACGTGCGCGAGGGGCTGCTCCACCCCGGCGTGCGCGAATCCGTCAACAGCACGACCTACGACGAGACGCATGTCGCGAGGCTGCGCCTGATCCGCGCGCTCGTCGAGGGCGGTCGGCTGTCGCTCGCCGCGGTCGGCGAGCTGCTCGACGCGATCGACGACGACAGCCTGCCGGTCGACATCGTCGTGCGCGACGCGCACCGAGCCGTCTCGCGCGTCGAGCAGCGTCCGTCCGACGAGGCGATCGCGCTCGTGCGCGCGGCGATCGAGCGCGAGGGTTGGGACGTCGGCGAGGACAACCCCGGCGTGCTGCAATGCGCCTCCGTCGTCGACACCGCGATCAGCGTGGGCCGCGAGGACATCGAGGAGATGCTCGCGGTCTACGCGACGCCCATCGAGCTCATCGCGCGGCAGGACCTCGCCGCCGTCGGCCGCGCCGCCGCCGCACGCTCGCGCATCGCCGAGACCGTCGTCATCGGCACGGTGCTGGGCGACGCGATGCTGCTCGGGATGCGGCGCATCGCGCAGGAGCACGTGGCGAGCTCGATGATGCCCGCCGAGGTGCGCTCGCCGCGCGGCGGCACCTCCCGCGGCAGCGCGCACGACCGCGCGTCGCGACCCGCGGCTGACGCCTGACGATCCCCGCGGCTCGCGGGCGTCGCGTCAGAGCCCGCGCGCGACCGCCGCGGCGGCTCCGAGCCACGCGCGACGCGTCTCGGGGCGCAGCGACGAGAGACGCAGGTGGCCGTCGACGATCGCCTGGTCGAAGGGGATGCGCACGACCTCGCGCGACAGCGGGCCGTAGCCGCCGATCACGCCGTCGACGTCCTGCCGCGACGCCTTCGGGTCGGCCTGGCTCACGACGACGACCGAGCGCTTCGCGAGGATCGCCGAGCGCTCGTCGCGCTGCGCGAGCGCCTCGAGCAGCAGGGCGCCGGCCTCGGCGTGGTCGGCCCTCGTCGTGGTGGCGACCACGATCTGGTCGGCGTGGTCGATCATCCGCAGCCACATGGGGTCGGACTCGTCGTTGCCCGAGTCGATGACGATGAGGCGGTAGTAGCGCGAGGCGACGGCGTGGATGGCGTCGACGTCGCCGGGCTCGATGCGGTTCTCGTGCGCGAGGCGCATGGGCTTCGAGCGCAGCACGTCGTACTTGTCCTGCGACTGGTGGTGCACGAACGCGGCGAGATCGCCGGCCTGCGCGCCCGACGAGAGCAGGCGGTCGGCCTGCGGCAGCAGCTCGAGCAGCGTCGCCTCGTGCGGGCCGCGCTCGGTGCGCCAGCCGAGGGTGCCGCGGGTCTGGTTGTTGTCCCACGCGAGCACGCCGCCGCCGCCGAGCTGGGCGAAGATCGCCGACAGCAGCACGGTCGTGGGCGTCTTGCCCGCGCCGCCCTTGCCGTTCACGACCGCGATCGTGCGGGGGCCCGACCAGTGCTGGCTCACGGCGCGCTCGTCGGCGCGCTCCGACAGCTCCTCCTGGCTCGGCGCCATCTTGAGGCCCATGCGGGTCATGGCGCCGCGCAGGCCCTGCTGCGCCGGGTGCGCGCGCTGCGCGGCCTCGAGGAAGGAGTGGCGGCCGTCGGCCGTCATGGGGCCCGAGAGCTCGCCGGGCGCGTAGCCGGGCTGCGCGGGCGCCTGCGGCATCTGCTGCATGGGCATCTGCTGCATCGGCGCCTGCGCGGATGCGGGCGGGAAGCCGGGCGCCTGCTGCGGCGCGGCCGCGAGCTGGCCGGGCTGGTACCCGAGCGGTGCGGGCGCGGTGCCGGGCGTCGTGGGCACGGAGGCGATGGGGTGCGCGGTCGGCGGCCGCGTGACGGTCTCGTCGAGCAGCGGGTCGTAGCCGGGCACCGACTGGATGGGGTGGCCCGTGGGCGCCGGTGCGGGCTGCGCGGCGACGGTGTCGTCGATCGCGGGCGGCTCGAACGACGGCAGCGCCGGCGACGGCGCGGCCGGTGCGGGCGCGGGGGTCTCGTGGGTCGCGGGCAGCTCCTGCGCCCCGTGGGCGGTGGGCGCGGGAGCGGATGCCACGGGTGCCGACGCCACGGGCGCGGAGGCGACCGGCTCGACCTCGGGCAGCTCGTCGCGCGACGCGAGCGTCGCATCTTCGAGCGGCGGCACGGTGCCGGTCTGGCCGAAGGCGGGCGCGTCGGATGCGGCGGGCGCCGACGCGACGACCGGTGCGGGCGCGGAGGGCGCCGCGGGTGCGGATGCGATGACCGGCGCGGGCGCAGGAGCGGGCGCGGCGGGAGCAGCGGGCTGCTGCGGCGCCGGCGGTCCGGCGAGCGGCGGCGTCGACGGGATGACCTCGGGCGCGGGCGCCTCGAGCTGGCGCACGTCGGTGACGGAGCCGTCGGGGTGCACGACGATGTCCCAGTGGCCGTCGGCGCCCGCGATCGTCACGCCGATGGGGCGGCGCAGCGCTGCGGCGAACTCGGCGGCGTGCGACACGATCGCCGTGCGCGTCTGCGGGAAGGGTCCGGGCTCGATGTGGCGGTGCGTGCCGTTGACGTCGAGCACGCCGGACCCGTCGGGGCGGATCTCGGCGCGGATGCGCGTCTGCGGCACGATCGGCTCGCTCACGGAACCCTCCAGACTTCGGACATTCCGCGGACGAGGCTACTCGCATCGCGGTCGCGCATCCTGGGTGCGCGTGGGGAGCAGCGGGTCATGCTGGGCCGACCGCGGAGCGCAGCCTCGCGACGCCCTCGCGCAGCACCGCCTGCGACGTGCCGACGTTCACGCGTACGTGGTTCGCACCGCCCGCGCCGAAGGGCTCGCCCGCGTTGACGCCGAGGCCGGCGCGCTGCAGCGCGATGCTCGGCGCGCTCGTCGCGGTCACGTCGCCGCCGGCGGCGCGCGCATCCGGATCCGCGATCGCGGTCGCCGACAGGTCGAGCCACGCGAGGTACGTCGCCTCGGGGATGCGGTGCTCGACGCCCGAGCCGGCGAGCAGCTCGCGGAGGAGGGCGTGGTTGGCCGCGATGCCCACGACGACGGCGTCGAGCCAGTCGCGGCCGTGGTCGTACGCGGCGGTGTGGGCGATGACGGCGAGGTGGTTCGGGCCGTGCGTCACGACCTCGGGGAACGCGCGCAGCGTCGCCGCGGCATCCGTGCCCGCGAGGATCGTGGCAGAGCGGATGCCGGCGAGGTTCCACGCCTTCGACGCCGACGTCACGACGAACCCCCGAGGGTCGACCGAGAGGTACGGCGTGAAGACGGCGCCGGGCAGCGCGAGCGGCGCGTGGATCTCGTCGACGACGACGGATGCGCCGTGCCGGGCCGCGATCGCCGCGACGGCCTCGAGCTCGGCGCGCGTGTGCACCGTGCCGGTGGGGTTGTGGGGGCTCGCGAGCAGCAGCACCGAGCGGCGACCGCCCGCCGTCGCGGCGGCGAGCGCCGCGTCGATCGCGTCGACGTCGAGGCGCCCGGCGGCCGTCAGCGGCGCCTCGCGCACCACGCGGCCGGCATGCATCGTGTAGCCGTGGAACGGCGGGTACACGGGGCTCGTCACGACCACCTCGTCGCCGAGGTCCGTGAGCATGCGGATGAGCTCGAAGATGCCCGTCATGACGTCGGCGACCGTCACCGACGCCGCGGGGTCGGGCGCGAAGCCCCAGCGGTCGGCGCTGAAGCGCGCGTGCGCCTCCGCGTAGTCGACGCCGCGGGCGTAGCCCGTGTCGCCGTCGCGCATCGCCCTCGCGATCGCATCCTGGATCGCGTCGGCGGGCACGACGTCCATCTCGGCGACCCACATCGGCAGCACCTCGGGGCCGAAGTGGCGCCACTTGATGCTCGTGCGCTCGCGCAGCCGCTCGAGCGGCACCTGCTCGAGCGGGTTCGGGTGCGTGGCGGGGCTGGTCACGCGACGCGCTCGAGCAGGCCCGAGTCGACGTCGTAGAGGAAGCCGCCCACGTGCACGGAGTCGGCGATGAGCGGGTGCGACGTGACCTTGTGCACGTCCTCCGCGAGCGCGCGGCGCTGGTCGGCGATCGGGTCGACCGGCAGCCAGTGCGCATCCTGGCCCGCGGACTCGCCGATGCGGGTGAGGATCGTCTCCTCGTCGTTCGACGCGACGGCGCAGCGCGTGTGCTCGACGATGAGGATGCGGTCGACGTTCAGCAGGTTGTTGCCGAGCACGAGCGCCACGAGCGCGCGGTCGTCGACGCGGCCGCCCGGGTTGCGCAGGATCTTCGCGTCGCCCGGCTGCAGGCCCAGCATGCCGAGCGGCTCGATGCGCGAGTCCATGCAGGTCACGAGCATGACGCCCGACTTGGCGATGCCGTCGAATCCCTGCAGGTCGAAGGTCTCGGCGTAGGTGCGGTTGGCGGCGAGCAGGTCGTCGAAGTGCTGATCCACGTCTCCACGCTACGCCCCGCGAGATGCCGTCGCATCGCCGGCGGGATGTGCGCCTGGATGGGGTCACGTGGCGCTCAGCGCCGCGAGGGCTCGCTGACGCGCACATTCGGCGCCGGGTCGTGCCCCGGCTGCTGGCGCCGAGCCCTCGCTCGGGGGATGCTGGGCGCACGGGGCCGATTCGCCCAGGAACGAGGAGAGACCATGCGCATCCTGCTCATCGGCGCCGGCGGCGTCGGCGCCGCCTTCGCCCGCATCGCCGCCCGGCGCTCGTTCTACGACGCGATCGTCGTCGCCGACTACGCGATCGAGCGCGCAGAGGCCGTCGTCGCCGCGATCGCCGAGCGCCACGGCGCCGAGGTCGCCGGTCGCTTCACGGTCGCCCGCGTCGACGCCTCCGACCCCGCGAACGTCGCCGCGCTCGCGCGCGAGCACGCCGCGACGCACGTCATGAACGCCGTCGAGCCCGGATTCGTCGACGCGATCTTCGCCGGTGCCTTCGAGGCCGGCTGCGACTACCTCGACATGGCCATGAGCCTCTCGGCGCGCCACCCCGAGCGGCCGTACGAGGAGGTCGGCGTCATGCTCGGCGACCGCCAGTTCGCGAAGGCGGGGGAGTGGGAGGCCGCCGGCCGGCTCGCGCTCGTGGGCATGGGCGTCGAGCCCGGCCTCTCCGACGTGTTCGCGCGCTACGCATCCGACCACCTCTTCTCGTCGATCGACGAGCTCGGCACGCGCGACGGCGCCAACCTCGTCGTGCGCGACGACGACGGCACCGAGATCTTCGCGCCGTCGTTCTCGATCTGGACGACGATCGAGGAGTGCCTCAACCCGCCCGTCGTGTGGGAGCAGGGGCGCGGCTGGTTCACGACGCCGCCGTTCTCGGAGCCCGAGGTGTTCGACTTCCCCGAGGGCATCGGCCCCGTCGAGTGCGTCAACGTCGAGCACGAGGAGGTGCTGCTCATGCCGCGCTGGCTCGACGCGAAGCGCGTCACGTTCAAGTACGGCCTCGGCTCGGAGTTCATCGGCGTGCTGCGCACCCTGGGCCTGCTCGGCCTCGACTCGAACGAGCCCATCCGGGTGCGCTCGAAGGGCGGACCGGTGGAGGTGTCGCCGCGCGACGTCGTCGCCGCCGCGCTGCCCGACCCCGCCACGATCGGGCCGCGCATGGAGGGCAAGACGTGCGCTGGCGTGTGGGTCACGGGCACCGGCACGGATGGGCAGCCGCGGTCGACGTACCTCTATCACGTGTCCGACAACGCGTGGACGATGGCCGAGTACGACTCGCAGTGCGTCGTGTGGCAGACGGCCCTCAACCCCGTCATCGCGCTCGAGCTGCTCGCGACGGGCGTCTGGTCGGGTGCAGGCGTGCTCGGCCCCGAGGCGTTCGACGCGAAGGCGTTCCTCGACCTCATGGCGGCGCCCGAGGCCGACGGCGGCTACGGCCAGGCGTGGGGCATGCGCGAGCAGCCGCTGCCGACCGCGCCCGCATCCGCCTCCTGAGATCGGGAGTGGTCACTTCCTGCCGGGGAGTGGTCATCTCCGTGCGATGACTGGTCACCTCCTGCCGCGACACGCCGCGCGAAGCGGCATCGAGTGACCACTGTCGCGCGCGCCGCCGGGCGCGGCGTACGACAGTGACCCCTCCTCCCCGCGCGTCATGAGGATCGACGCCCCATGATGGAGCGATGGAGCTCGCAGAGCTGGCACGGCGCATCGACGCCATCAGCGCCCGGTACGCGGAGATCTACGGGTTCGAGCGCGACGGCGACTGGCTCATGCTCAAGGTGCAGGAGGAGGTCGGCGAGCTCGCGCAGGCGTGGCTCGCGAAGACCGGCCGCCAGCGCGACAAGGGCCTGACCCCCGCCGAGATCGACGAGCGGTTCGCGCTCGAGCTCGCCGACTCCATCGGCATGCTGCTCGCGTTCGCGCAGGTCACCGGCGTCGACGTCGAGCGCGCGATGGATGCGAAGTGGCTCGTGTGGGATCGCCGCACGAACCAGCGCGACGACACGCTCGACGCCGACGAGCGCGCGCTCGAGGGGCGCGCGCTGCGCGGCGAGGATGCGGGCGCCGAGGCTGCCCCGATCGCGACGCCTGCGAGTGGCGAGGCGACGATCGTCGACGCGGTCGTCGTCGCCGACGAGCCGCCTGCCGAGCCACCGAGCGGCGAGGACGCCGTGGTCGAGGTCGAGGCGTCCGACGTCGCGCCCGCCGGCGACGCGCCCGACGACGTCGACCCGTTCGCCCCGAGCCCGGCGTCGGCGACGTGGCTCGACGAGGGGGCCGGCGCATCCGCGCACCCCGCAGCAGGCGACGACGACCGACGAGAGGAATCCGCCTGATGGCTTCGAGCGTCGTGCTCGTGAACGGACTGCCCGGCTCGGGCAAGTCGACGCTGGCGCGGGCGCTCGCGGCCGAGCTCGACGTGCCGCTGCTGTCGAAGAGCCTCGTGAAGGCGGGCATCGTCGGCTCGACGCCGCACATGGGCCTGCCGGGCGCGATCTACGGCGCGCTCGCGATGGACGTCGTGTGGGCGCTCGCGGGTCGCAGCGACGAGCCGCCGATCGTCGACTCGCTGTGGATCCGCTCGCGCGACCTCGGCTTCGTGCAGGAGGGGCTGCGGCGCGCGGGCTCGCCGCACGTCGTCGAGGTGTGGTGCGACGTCGACCCCGCCGTGGCGCAGGCGAGGGCGCTCTCGAGCCGCGACCGGCTGCGCACGCGCGAGCGGTTCGCGCGCGAGTGGGACTCGCTCGTCGACGACGCCGGCCCGCTCGGCATCGGCGACCTGCTCGAGGTGCCGTCGCTCGAGCCCGTCGACGCCGCCGACGTCGCGCGGGCGGTGCGGGCGCTGCTGCGCTGAGGGGCTGGGGCCGGGGTCCGGTCGCCGCGGTCGCCGCGGTCACCGCGAGGACGCGTCCGTCAGGTCGATTGGCCACCTTCTGCGTTCGATTGGCCACGAATGGCGATCGCGACCCACTGATTGGCGCACATTGGCGCCAATCGACGCCGCCGCATCGCAGAAGGTGGCCAATCGACGTCGGTGAGCCGCAGGATGACGGCATGACGAGCGAGCGCCGGGTGTGGGATGCGGATGCGCTCGGCGTCGTGACGCTGCCCGACGGGCGCCGGGTGCGAGGTCGCGGGGTGCGCCGCGGCGCCGTCGCGCCAGGCGACGAGCCCGACCTCGGCGCCTACCTGCTCGGCCGAGCGCCCGAGGTCCCGTGGCCGAGCGTGTGGATCGCCTGGCCCGACTTCCGCCTGCCGCGCGACGCGGCCGCAGCCGTCGCGACCCTCGCCCACATCCACGCCGCCGCGGCGGAGCAACGCGTCGAGGTCGCGTGCGCGGGCGGCATCGGCCGCACGGGCACGGCGCTCGCGATCCTCGCCCGCATGAGCGGCGTGCCCGCCACCGACGCCGTCGCCTGGGTGCGCGAGCACCACGACCCGCGCGCGGTCGAGACGCCGCAGCAGCGGCGCTTCGCCGAGACGGTCGCGCTGCCGGACTGAGCGGCTAGGACTCGGCGCCCGGCTCCGCGAGCACGATCACCACGCGCTCCACCGAGCGGCGCCGCACGAATCCCACGACGCGCTCGACGCCCGAGATGAGGCGGTACTGGAACCCGTACTTCGCCCGCACCGCAGCCCGCACGCGCGCGACCGTCGGCGCGTCCGCGTGCACGGTCGCGTGCAGCTCCACGGGCTCGGAGCCCGGCGTCGGCGTGCCGCGCACGTCGCTCTCCTGCACGAGCACGCGCGGCGTGCGGCGGATGCGCTTCGCCTTCCACGCGTTCGACGGCGTCGTGAAGCCCGCGGTGCCGTCGCCGAGCGGCGCGATCCACACGGGCGTGCCCACGCCGTCGCCGTCGCGCTTGAACGAGGTGAGCAGCACGTAGGTGGCGTCGGCGATGCGCATGCGTCGATCGTCGCACCCGCGCGTCGCCCGTGCGCGACGATCCGCTGACGGCGCAGCCGCATCCACTGTCGCCGCATCGGCGGCGCGGCTAGCCTCGACACCATGCGTGAGGCCATCGTCGTCGGTGCAGGCATCGGCGGGCTCGCCGCCGCGAAGGGGCTCGTGGATGCGGGTTGGCGCGTCACGGTGCTCGAGGAGGATGCGGCGCTGCGCGAGGTCGGCGCCGGCATCGGCCTGAGCGCCAACGGGCTCGTGGCGCTCGACGCCCTCGATCTCGGCGACGCCGTGCGCGCCGTCGCCGTCGCCGCGCTGCCGCAGGGCACGCGCACGGCGCAGGGCACGCGCCTGCAGGGGCCGGCGGAGTTCGCGTCGAGCGCGGTGCACGGCATCCATCGCACCACGTTGCACCGCATCCTCGCCGACGCCGCGAGGGATGCGGAGATCGTCACGGGCGCGCACGTCGTGCGCGTGCATCCCGGGTCCCGCGCCCGCGTCACGACCGTCGAGGGCGGCGAGCAGCGCGAGCGCGTCGCCGACCTCGTCGTGGGCGCCGACGGCATCGACTCGCTCGTGCGCGCCGCGATCCGCACGGATCTGCCGGTCGACTACTCCGGCTCGACGTGCTGGCGGGGCGTCGTCGCCCGCCGCCCCGACTCGCCCGCCGGCTTCCTGCAGTGGTTCGGCGCCGGCTCGGAGGTCGGCCTCGTGCCCATCGACGGCGACCGCGTGTACTGGTACGTCGCCGCCCGCGCCCGCATGGGCCGCACGGCGCGCGACGAGCACGCTGCCGCGACGGATGCGGTGCGCGGCTTCGAGGAGCTCGTGCGCGCGCACGTGGCCGCCGAGCCCGAGACGCCGGTGCTGCGGCACGACATGCGGTACCTGCCGACGGGGCTGCGCACGTTCGTCGCGCCCGGCGTCGCCCTGCTCGGCGACGCCGCTCACGCGATGCTGCCCACCATGGGGCAGGGCGCCGCGTCGGCGCTCGAGGACGCCGCGACCCTCGGCGTGCTCGCCGCACGCGACGACGTCGACGACCTGCTCGGCGCCTACGACCGACTGCGACGTCCGCGCACGCAGCGGCTGCAGCAGCTGTCGCACCGGCTCTACCGCTCGGGCATGGAGGTGCGGAACCCCGTGCTCGCCGCCGCCCGCAACGGCGTCATCCACCTCGCGCCGACGCTGCTCGCCGAGATCGCGGCCGACTGGATGCTGCGCTGGAGCCCGCCGAGGCGCTGACCGATGCACTACCCGCGCGCGGCCACCAGCAGCGGGAAGACGTGCACGCGGTTGAGCGGCGCCTCCTGCGGGTCGTCGATGCCCACGGCGGGGTCGATCCAGCGCGCATCCTCGAGCTCGGCCTGCACGACGGGGTCGATGTCGCCATCGTGCGCGAAGACCGTCGCGCGCACCGTGAAGCCGGCCTCGTTGGCGGCGACGGCGTCGAAGACGCCCACGAGCCGCAGCGCGTCTGGTGCCACGACGACGCCGAGCTCCTCGTGCACCTCGCGCGCCGCGCACTCCGCAGCGGACTCGCCCGCCTCGGGCTTGCCGCCGGGCAGCATGAACATCGACGTGCCGCGCTTGCGCACGGTGAGGATGCGCCCGTCGCGCGCGAAGCACACCGCCGAGACCGTGATGATGCCCACGCGTCGAGGCTAGCCATCGACCCGCCTGGCCCGGCCCACCCGGTTCGCGTTTCGCAGGCGATCAGGGGTACCAGAGGGGCATCTTCCCTCCGCCACCCCTGATCGCCTGCAGAACGCACACCGGACCTCGACCGGTAGCGTCGCCGCATGCGCTCCTGGCCACTCTTCGACCTCGTGCTGCGCACGCCCCGGCTCGAGCTGCGGCCCGTGCGCGACGACGACCTCGACGACGTGGTCGACGCCGCCCTGAGCGGCATCCACGAGCCCGACCTGCATCCGTTCCCGAACGCCTGGAACGTCGGCACGCCCGACGAGGTGCGCCGTCGTGTGCTGCAGTTCCAGTGGCGGCAGCGCGCGTCGGTCGAGCCGAACGACTGGGTGGTGCAGCTCGGCGTGCGGTTCGAGGGTCGCGTCGTCGGCGTGCAGGACATCGGCGCGAAGGACCTCGCCGTGCGCCGCGTCGTCGAGACGGGCTCGTGGCTGCGGCAGGACGTGCAGGGCCGCGGCATCGGCACCGAGATGCGCGCCGCCGCGCTGCTGTTCGCCTTCGACGTGCTCGGCGCCACCGTCGCGCTCAGCGGCTACGCCGAGGGCAACGCAGCCTCGGCGGGCGTCTCGCGACGGCTCGGCTACGTCGACAACGGCCGGGCGCCCGCGGCGTTCGGCGACCGGCGGATCGAGGAGCAGCGCCTGCGCCTCGATCGCGACGCGTTCGTGCGCCCCGACTGGGCCCTGCAGGTCGAGGGCTGGGATGCGGCGCGCGCCGACCTGCTCGGCGACGACGCCTGACGCCGCCAGCGACGCCGGCCGTCTCAGCCCAGGTGCGGCCGCAGCGTCTCGCCCATCGTGCCGACGGTCGCCGGCGTCACGGCCCACCGCGACGCGTCGGCGTCCTCGAACGTGATCTCGTACGCCCCGGCGTCACGGTCGAGCTGCACGAGCATCGCGACCGGCGGCTGCGCGGCGTGCTCGGGCCGGCTCGCGAGGTACGCCTGCGCGGCGGGGTCGACGCCGCTCGGGCGCGACGCGACCGGGGTCGCGGTGCCGTCGGCGGCGTACGCGAAGCCGTGGGTGCCGCCGACGCGGCCGCCGCGCAGCGCGACGACGATCGCGATGGCGCTCCAGTCGTCGGGCGCGCCGCGCATGTGGTCGACGATCGCGTGCAGCAGGGTCGTCGAGGGATCGGTCGACATGGTTCCTCCGGGATGCGGGGCGCGGGGTGCGAACGGGTCGACTCTCGCCGACGCGGCCCGAAGTCCGCTGGATGCGCGCGGGAGGCTCAGCCGGCTCGGCGGTACGCGCGGCCCTCGAGGTCGCGGTCGAGCAGGCCCGCGTCGACGAGGTCGCGGCGCAGCGTCGCCGGGTCGCGCCAGACCTCGCCGAGCCGCGCCGTCACCGTGGGCTCGTCGACGACCTCGTCGGCGGCGACGGCCTGCTCCATCGCCCAGCGCATGAGGTCGACGCGGTCGGCCATGCGCCGCGGCCACTCGTCGATGCGGCCGTCGTGCACGAAGCGCTCGATGCCCGTGCGGCTCGGCGTGCGCTCGAGCGTCGCCGTGAACGGGTCGCGCGGCCACGCCCATCCGTCGACGATCTCGACGAGACCCACGCGCTCGAGGGCCTCGAGCCGCCGTCGCTCGACCGCCGGCAGCCGCTCGGCGACGATCGGCGCGAGGCGAGCGGCGGCGACGGTGACCTCCGCGAGCAGCAGCCTGCGGTCGTCGTCGGCGAGCATGGCGAGCAGCGGGCGCGGGTCGGATGCCATCCCGCCAGGCTAGCCAGCGACGCGCCGACGGGTCAGCCCGCGACGCGCGTCACGAGCTTCGAGAGCACGATCGCCGAGCGCGTGTGGTCGACCGACGACGCGGCGCGCACCTTCTCGAGCGCCTCCTCGAGGGCGATGACGTCGCGGGCGCGCATGATGACGATCGCGTCGGCCTCGCCCGTGACGGTGCCGGCCTCGACGATCTCGGGCACGCCCGACAGGATGCGCTTGAGGTCGGTGGGCGAGACGGTGCCGCGGCAGAACAGCTCGACGTACGCCTCGGTCGCGAGCCCCTCGACCTTCGGGTCGACCTGCACGGTGAAGCCGCGGATGATGCCGTCGGCGACGAGACGGTCGACGCGGCGCTTGACGGCGGAGGCGGACAGGCCGACGACCTGCCCGATGTCGCCGTAGCCGGCTCGGGCATTCGAGCGAAGCTGGTCGATGATGCCCTGATCGATGCGATCCATGCGCAAGAATCTACAGCCAGACCCTGACATTCGCAGGCATCCTGCGTGAGAACTGGCTGTGGCGCGCGAGATCGCTGCGACGATGGAACGCATGCAGCCCGAGCTCGTCACCGCCCCACCGATCGAGTCCGACCGCGTCGCCACGCACAAGACCGTGCTCATGTGCCGGCCCGACTTCTTCACGGTCAGCTACCGCATCAACCCGTGGATGCATCCCGAGCATCCGACGAGCACGCAGACCGCCGTGACGCAGTGGGAGGCCCTGCACGCAGCGTACGTCGCGCTCGGGTACGACGTGCATCTCATCGATCCGATCGACGGCCTCAACGACATGGTCTACTCGGCGAACGGCGGCTTCACCCTCGACGGCAAGGCGTACGGCGCCCTCTTCACCTACGAGCAGCGCGCCCCCGAGGGCCCCGCCTACATGGCGTGGCTCCAGGAGGCCGGCTTCGAGGTGCACGCGCCGAGCCACGTCAACGAGGGCGAGGGCGACTTCCTCGTCGCCGGCGACGCGATCCTCGCCGGCCACGGCTTCCGCACGACGCTCGAGTCGCACGACGAGCTGCGCCGCATCTTCGGCCGCGAGGTCGTGAGCCTGCGCCTCGTCGACCCGTCGTTCTACCACCTGGACACGGCCATCGCGATCCTCGACGACCAGAACGTCGCGTACCTGCCGAAGGCGTTCGACGACGCGAGCCGCGCCGAGCTCGAGCGGCGGTTCCCGGATGCGGTGCTCGTGAGCGACGACGATGCGGCCGTGCTCGGCCTCAACTCGTTCGGCGACGGCCGGTCGATGGTCATCGCCTCGCGCGCCGCCGGCTTCGACCGCGACCTGCAGGCGCGCGGCTACGCCACGGTCGGCGTCGATCTCTCCGAGCTGCTGCTCGGCGGCGGCGGCGTGAAGTGCTGCACGCTGGAGCTGCGACGATGAGCGCCGCATCCACCGAGACGCGCACGCAGGCGGCGATCGCGCAGGTCGAGCAGCACGCCGCGCACAACTACCACCCGCTGCCCGTCGTCGTGGAGTCGGCGTCGGGCGCGTGGGTCACCGACGTCGACGGGCGCCGCTACCTCGACTGCCTCGCCGCGTACTCCGCGGTGAACTTCGGCCACGGCAACCCACGCCTCGTCGCGGCGGCGAAGGCGCAGATCGACCGGGTCACGCTCACGAGCCGCGCCTTCCACTCGGCGGCGCTCGGCCCGTTCGTCGCCGAGCTCGCGGCCCTCGCCGGCAAGGACATGGTGCTGCCGATGAACACGGGCGCGGAGGCCGTGGAGTCGGGCATCAAGGTCGCGCGCCGCTGGGCATACGAGGTGAAGGGCGTGCCCGCGGGGCAGGCCGAGATCGTCGTCGCGGCCGGCAACTTCCATGGCCGCACGACGACGATCGTGTCGTTCTCCGACGATCCCGACGCGCGCGAGGGATTCGGCCCGTTCACGCCCGGCTTCGTCACCGTGCCGTACGGGGATGCGGATGCGCTCGCCGCCGCGATCGGCCCGAACACCGCGGCCGTGCTGCTCGAGCCCATCCAGGGCGAGGCCGGCGTGGGCATCCCGCCTGCCGACTACCTGCCGCGCGTGCGCGAGATCACGCGCCGCGAGCGCGTGCTCATGATCGCCGACGAGATCCAGTCGGGCCTCGGCCGCACCGGCGCGACGTTCCGCTGCCAGCAGGTCGACGTCGTGCCCGACCTGTACCTGCTCGGCAAGGCGCTCGGCGGCGGCATCGTGCCGGTGTCGGCGGTCGTCGGCGACGCCGACGTGCTGGGCGTGCTCACGCCCGGCAGCCACGGCTCGACGTTCGGCGGCAACCCGCTCGCCGCGGCCGTGGGCCTCGAGGTCGTGCGGATGCTCGCGGAGGGCGACATGCAGCGCCGTGCGCTCGAGCTCGGCGCCAGGCTCGAGGCGGGGCTGCGGCGACTCGTGGGTCGCGGCGTCACCGAGGTGCGCTGCGCGGGCCTGTGGGCGGGCATCGACATCGACCCCGCCGTCGCGACGGCGCGCGAGGTGTGCCTGCGGCTCATGGATGCGGGCGTGCTCGCGAAGGACACGCACGGCCAGACCGTGCGCCTCGCGCCGCCGATCGTCATCACGGAGGCCGAGATCGACCTGCTGCTGGAGGCGTTCGAGGGGGCGCTGGCGGGCTGAGGCCGTCCCACCAGCTGGTCGAGGAGCGCGCGAGCCCCTGGGGCGAGCACGCGTCACGAGACCTCGCGACCGCCGCTCCTGGCCAGCCGCGCGCATGGTCGCGTCGAGCGGGCACGTCACGAGGTCTCGTGACGGCTCCTCGCTGCGCTCGGGGCCTCCTCGACCAGCTGGTGGGGAGGCGTGGCCCGTCCTAGCGAGGGCTCGTGGGCTGACCTCAGCCGACGATCGGGTCGATCGTGATCCAGTCGACGTCGCCCGCGCACGCCTGCAGGCCGTCGACGGCGACGAAGATCGCCTCGGTCGAGTCGGGCGGGTAGACGCGCCAGCCGTCCGCGTCCTGCACCGCGCAGGCCTCGCCGAGCGGACCGCCGCCGCCCGCGACGTTCACCATGCGCATCGCGGCGGTCGCCGTGACGCCAGGCGGCAGCTCGACGGCGTCGTACGCGAGGTCGGAGCGATCGGCCGGCTGGCCGAGCTGCTCGCCGTCGCCGCCACCGACGGCCGAGACGCCAGGGAAGCCCGCGAGGGTGCACGGCTCGACGCCGACGTTCTCGAACGCGAACGTCACGGACACGGATCCCGCGCCCGCGTCGCCCGTGCTCTGCGTCACCGCGAGGTCGGAGGCAGTGCACGCCCCCTCGGGCGCGGGGGAGGCGGAGGGCGACGGCGACGGCGATGCGGTCGGCGAGCTCGTCGCGCTCGGGCTGGGCGTCGGCGACGGGCTCGGCTCGGCACCTCCGGCGCACCCTGCGAGCGCGAGCACGGCGACGGCGGAGGCGATGGCGAGCGACGTGGAGCGATGCATGGATGCCACGTTCCTCCTCGCCTCCGCGCCGTCGTCGGGGGCTTGCCAACCGCACCCGGGAGGAGCACGATGCGCCATGCATGCCGCATGCGGCATCCATCGAGATCGACGCGAGAGGATGGATGCGTGGCCTCCGACTTCCGCTTCCGCTCCGTGTGGCGGATCGCGGCCGAGCCCGACGCCGTGCAGGCCGTGCTCGCCGACGTCGCGGCCTACCCCCAGTGGTGGCCGAGCGTCGTCGAGGGCCGCGTCGAGCAGGCCGCGACGCCGGGCCGCGGCGACGGCTGGATCGGCATGCGCGGCCCGCTGCCCTACACGCTGCGCGTGCGGCTGACGCAGATGGATGCGCCAGACGGCGTGCTCGCCGCCCGCATCCGCGGCGACCTGCTCGGCTGGTGCTCGTGGCACCTCTCGCCCGCGAAGGACGGCGGCACGTGCGTGGTGTTCCAGCAGCACGTCATCCTGCAGCGTCGCTCGCTGCAGGCCATCGCCCGCGTCGCCACGAGGCGGCTGCGCGCGAACCACGACGCCGTCATGCGCTCGGGCGAGGCCGGCCTGCGCGCGCTGCTCGAGCGCTGATCGCAAGCCTCTGGTCGCCGTCGGCGGTCGGGCGTACCGTGGCGGGCATGTGCCGGAACATCACGACCCTGCGCGGCCTCGAGCCCGCAGCGAACGACGACGAGGTCGAGGCCGCCGCGCGGCAGTACGTGCGCAAGGTCTCGGGCATCACGCATCCCACCGACCGCACGAGCGAGGCGTTCGAGCACGCCGTCGCCGAGATCGCGCACATCACGCGCCACCTGCTCGAGGACCTGCCCGACCGCAGGCAGCCGCCCAAGACGGTGCCGCCGCTGCGGCGCCCCGAGGTGCAGGCGCGCATCGCGGCCCGCGAGGCGGCGAAGGCGAGTTGACCCGCAGACGCTCCGCAGCGGAGGCGCGCCTGGCTCAGGCCGGGGCGTTGAGCTCGAGGGCGATGTGGTCGGGGTCGCGGAACTCCAGGATGAAGCCGGCGCCGATGTCCTTGACGCCCTCGTGCGCGATGCCCAGGCGATCGAGCGTCGCGGCGGCCTCGTCGAGGTCGGCCCGCGATGCGACGGCGAGGCTGAGGTGGTCGAGTCCCACGCGGTCCTCGTCGTAGCGGTCGTTCGGGCCGGCGACGGGACGCAGGCCGAGGAGTCCGCCGGGGAACTCGTAGATCACCCCGCCGAACAGGAACGCGAGCTGCTCCTTCGTCTCGGCGTCGGCATCCTCGGGCGGCGCCTCGAACGCGACGTCGAAGCCGAACACCTCGTCGTAGAACGCCCGCGAGCGCACGATGTCGGTGACCGTGAGGCGGACGTGGGCGAAGTCGGTGACGGGGATCGGCATGACGTGCTCCTGACGTTGGCGGAGCACCGACGCTAGGCGCACGGCGCACGTCGCGCGCGGGGTTGACGACCTGCAGGCTCGACGCGGAGCGCCGCGCGTCAGTCGCGCGCGGTGACCTGCCGCAGGGTGTCCTCGAGGGCGACCCACGGCAGCATGGCGCACTTCACGCGCATGGGGAACTTCGCGACGCCCTCGAACGCGGACGCGTCGCCGAGCAGGTCGAGGTCGGCGTCGTCGTGCTCGCCGCGCGTGCGCAGCATGCGCCGCATGGCGTCGACGCGCAGCTGCGCGTCCTCGCGCGTGATCCCGGGCACGTCCTGGCCGACGATCGAGGCCGACGCCTGCGAGATCGAGCAGCCCTGGCCCTCCCAGCCGACGGCATCCACGCGGTCGCCGTCGATCGTGATGCGCAGGCGGATCTCGTCGCCGCACGTGGGATTGCGCTCGAACCGCTCGGCGTGGGCCGCGTCGGCCGAGAGCGCACCCTCGCCGTGCCGCGCCTTCGCGTGGTCGAGGATGATCTGCTGGTACAGCTCGTCGAGGCCGCTCATCGCGTCGCTCCGAAGTAGGCGCGCACGCCGCTGACGGCATCGAGGAACCGGTCGACCTCGGCCTCGGTCGTGTAGAGGTACGTGGATGCGCGGGTCGTGGCCGCGACGCCGAGCCGGCGGTGCAGCGGCTGGGCGCAGTGGTGGCCGACGCGGGCGGCGACGCCCTGCGCGTCGAGCAGCTGGCCGACGTCGTGCGCGTGCACGCCGTCGACGACGATCGACGCGAGCCCTGCGCGCTCGAGGCCGCGCTGCGGCCCGACGATGCGGATGCCCTCGATGGTCGCGAGCCCGTCGACGAGCCGCTGGCCGAGCGCGTGCTCGTGCGCGGCGATGGCGTCGAGGCCCACGGCGTCGAGGTACTCGGTCGCGGCAGCGAGGCCGACGACCTGCGTGACGGCCTGCGTGCCCGCCTCGAAGCGCTGCGGCGGCGGCATCCACTCGGCGCCCTCGAGCGTCACGGTCGTGATCATCGAGCCGCCGGTGCGGGCGGGCGGCAGCGCGAGGCCCAGCTCGCGTCGCAGGTACAGCACGCCGACGCCGCCGGGGCCGAGCATCTTGTGCGACGAGAACGCCGCGGCGTCGACGTCGAGCGCGTGGAGGTCGAGCGCCATGTGGGGCGCCGACTGGCAGGCGTCGAGCACCGTGAGCGCGCCGACGGCGCGCGCGGCCGCGACGACCTCCGCGACGGGGGCGATGAGGCCCGTGACGTTCCCGACGTGCGCGAAGGCGACGAGGCGCGTGCGCTCGTCGATCGCGGCGCGGGCGTCGTCGGCGGTCCAGAGGCCATCGTCGTCGACGGGGATGACGCGCAGCGTCGCGCCCGTCGCGGCGGCGAGGTCCTGCCACGGCAGCAGGTTCGCGTGGTGCTCGGCCTCGGTCGTCACGATGACGTCGCCGGGGCCGAGGTCGACGAGCTGCTCATGCGGGCCGCGCTGCGCCCGCGCGAGCGAGAGGCCGATCATGTTGAGCGCGTCGGTGGCGTTCTGCGTCCAGCTCACCTCGTCGGCGTCGGCGCCGACGAACGCGGCGATGCGCTCGCGCGCCTCCTCGTAGGCGACGGTCGCGAGGGCCGCGAGCGTGTGGGCGCCGCGATGCACGGCAGCGGTGCGCGTCTCGGCGAACACGCGCTCGGCGTCGAGCACGGGCGTGGGACGCAGCGCGGTCGCACCGGTGTCGAGGTACGCGAGCGCGTGGCCCTGCACCTGCTCGGCGAGCTCGGGGAAGTCCGCGCGGATGCGGTCGAGTGCGTCGGGTGCGATCGTCTGGTGCTGCATGCGTCCTCCGTGCCGGATGGCCCGACGTCCCATCCTCTCGCGTCCGCACGCTCGGGGCGACTCGCGGCGTCATGCCGACCGCGAACGCGCACGCATGCCAACCTGCGATTTCCCTGAGTGGGCGTGTCGGGGTCTGTCCCCCGGCTGATTCCTCTCCTCACACCACCGTCGTTCGGGGTGCGTTCATGACACGTTCAGGAATGACCTTTCCTCACGGGATCCGAAGCGAAACGCCCCGATTTCCCGTGGATTGCAGCGATCGCTTGTCCCCCACGACGAAATCCGTGCAATCGAGGATCCCTCACAACTGCTACCGTCACGTGATCCCTCGCCAGGGGTCCGTCGAGTAGCAGGAAATCCTGCATCTTCCCTGAAAGGCCCCCCATGCCTTCGTTCGTCCGTTCGCGCGCGCTCCGCGCCATCGCCGCAGTCGTGAGCACCGCGCTCGTCGGCTCCGGCCTCGTCGTCGTGCAGGCGATCGCCGCACCGCAGGCGTCCGCCGCCGCGCAGGGCGGCTACGTCTTCAACGACGCGTGGAGCCTGACGAGCCCCGGCTCGGCAGCGACCGCGAACACGAGCGCCGACTCGAGCGCCAACGCGACGAACGGTGCGACGACCCAGATCCCGACGGCGTACGGCAACGTCGGCGTCACGGCCGCGTTCGCGACCGCATCGGGTCGTACCGCGGGCGCGAGCTACCTCACGAGCGGCTCGAACCAGGGCGCCTACGGCGCGAGCTCGTCGACCTTCACCGGCTCGCCGACGGTCGGCAACGTGCCGGCGCTCGGTCTCGTGACGCAGTCGTCGGCAGGGTGTGGGGGCGCCCTCGGCACGGCAGCGCACCAGAACTTCAACGGCACCTGCTCGGTCGGCACGCTCACGCTCACGTTCTCGCAGCCCGTGACCGACCCGATCATGGACATCTCGGGCCTCGGCGGCTTCGCCGTCGAGCGCAACGGCAGCACCGCGCGCGGCTCGTTCAACAGCACGTCCTGGACGCTCGCCACCGCCGGCGTGCAGTTCGCCAACGTGTCGTCGGGCGCCACGAACCTCTCGGTCACGCCGACGACGCTGCAGGTCGCGAACCGCAACGCGAGCCCGTACTGCAACAACACCGACCGGCCCTCCGACTGGACCGCCGCCGACGTCGCGATGCCCGCGCAGACGTTCGCAGGCTGCGGCTCCGTGACCCTGCAGGGCACGTTCACGTCGGTCACCTTCCAGGTCTCGAACATCTCCACGCCCTGGAGCGTCTACCCGACGTCGTCGCACGGCACGGGCACGGCCTTCTTCCGCACGTCGAACGGCGGCGACGGCATCAACGGCATGAACATCACCTACGGCGAGACCTCGGTGATCAACGGCAGCACGAGCGCCCTGCAGAACGCCGACCTCCAGCGCATCTCGCTGCGCCTCCCCTCGACCGGCACCATCGGTGACTTCGTGTGGAACGACCTCAACGGCAACGGCGTGCAGGATGCCGGCGAGCCCGGCGTCGCCGGCGTGCAGCTGTCACTGCTCAAGGGCGACGGCACGCCCGTCACGACCACGGCCGGCGCCGCCGTCACCACGACGACCGGCGTGAACGGCGCGTACCAGTTCACGAACCTGCCGTTCGGCGACTACCGCGTGCAGATCGGCACGCTGCCCACGGGCTTCACGCTCACCGACCAGGACGTCACGACGACGAACGACACGCTCGACTCCGACTTCTCGCCGTCGACCCGGCAGTCGGGCACCGTGCGCATCACGGCCGCGGCCCCCACGAACCTCACGGTCGACGCCGGCATCGCGAGCCTCGGCTCGATCGGCGACCGCGTGTGGCGCGACGACGACGCCGACGGCATCCAGGACTCCGGCGAGCCCGGCATCGCCGGCGCGACCGTGCGCCTGCTGACGACGACCGGCACGGTCGTCGCCACCACGACCACCGACGCCAACGGCGCCTACCGCTTCGACACGCTCGTCTACGGCTCGTACGTCGTCGAGTTCGTCTCGCCCGGCGCGAGCTTCCGCCCGACGACGCAGGCCGCCGGCTCCGACCGCACGGTCGACTCCGACGCGAGCACCACGACGGGCCGCTCGGGCACCGTCACGATCACCATCACGAACCCTGCGCGCACCGACGTCGATGCCGGCTTCGTGCCGCTCGGCTCGATCGGCGACCGCGTGTGGCTCGACACGAATCGCAACGGCGTGCAGGACGCCGGCGAGCCCGGCGTCGCCGGCGCGACCGTGACGCTGCTGTCGCAGAACGGCCAGCAGACGATCGCGACGACCACGACCGACGCCAACGGCGCGTACCTGTTCTCGGGCCTCGCGCTCGGCAGCTACCGCATCCGCGTGACCGACATCCCCGCCGACGCGAGCTTCACCCAGCAGACGGCCGGCAACGACGTCACGCTCGACTCCGACGTGCTCGCGACCGGCAACAACGCGGGCCGCTCGGGCGTCATCGCCCTCACCGCCGACAACCGCGACCGTCGCGACATCGACGCCGGCGTGCTGTCGCCGCTCGGCTCGATCGGCGATCGCGTGTGGCTCGACCAGGACCGCGACGGCATCCAGGACGCCAACGAGGTCGGCGTCGCCGGCGTCACGGTGACGCTGCTCGACGCGAACGGCACCGCCATCACGTCGATGGTCACGGGCGCCGACGGCGCCTACGCGTTCACGAACCTGGCCATGGGCACGTACTCCGTGCGCTTCACGACGCTCCCCACGCTCACGTCGCTCACGGCGCAGGGCGTCGGCTCCGACCGCACCGTCGACTCCGACGCGAACGTCACGACGGCGACGACCGCGCCCATCACGCTGGCCCCTGGCAACCGCGACCGCTCGGACATCGACGCCGGCATCCTCGCGCCCCTCGGCTCGATCGGCGACCGCGTGTGGCTCGACGCCAACCGCGACGGTCTGCAGACCGCTGGCGAGCCCGGCGTCGCCGGCGTCACGGTGACGCTGCTCGACGGCGACGGCAACCAGGTGCGCACGACGACGACCGACGCGAACGGCGCCTACCTGTTCCAGGGCCTCGAGCTCGGCACCTACTCGGTGCAGTTCGCGACGCTGCCCACGGGCGCCACGTACACGACGCGCGCCGTCGGCACCGACCGCACGATCGACTCCGACGTGTACCCGTCGCTCGGCACCACGGGGCAGATCACGCTGACGGTCGCCGCGAAGGACCGCACCGACGTGGATGCCGGCATCCTCGCCCCGCTCGGCTCGATCGGCGACTTCGTGTGGCTCGACGCCAACCGCAACGGCGTGCAGGACTCGGGCGAGGTCGGCGTCGCCGGCGTCACCGTGACGCTGCTCACGACGGCCGGCGCGACGCTGCAGACCACGACGACGGACGCCAACGGCGCCTACCTGTTCTCGAACCTCCCCATGGGCTCGTACGTCGTCGGCTTCTCGAACCTGCCGACCGGCCACGCCTTCACCGCCATGGGCGCCGGCACGGCCGCGACGGGCTCCGACGCGAGCCCCACGACGGGTCGCACGGGCACCGTCACGCTGCAGCCGACGTCGTCGGCGACCCGCAACCGCACCGACGTCGACGCCGGCATCGTCGCGCCCCTCGGCTCGATCGGCGACTTCGTGTGGCTCGACCAGGACCGTGACGGCGTGCAGGATGCGGGCGAGGCCGGCGTGGCCGGCGTCACCGTGACGCTGCGCAACGCGTCGGGCACCGCCGTCGCCACGACGACGACCGACGCCAACGGCGCGTACCTGTTCCAGAACCTCGAGCTCGGCACCTACTCGGTCGCCTTCTCGAACCTCCCCACGGCTGCCACGTTCACGGCGCAGGCGCAGGGCGGCGACGCGAACCTCGACTCCGACGCCAACGCGACGACGGGCATCACCGGCCCCGTGACGCTCACGGTCGAGGCGAAGGACCGCCGCGACGTGGATGCGGGCGTGCTGCCGCCGCTCGGCTCGATCGGCGACCGCGTGTGGCTCGACAAGGACCGCGACGGCATCCAGGACGACGGCGAGGCCGGCCTGCCCGGCATCACCGTGACGCTGCGCGACGCCAACGGCACCGCCATCGCGACGACCACGACGGGCGTCGACGGCGCCTACTCGTTCACGGGCCTCGCGATGGGCACGTACTCGGTGGCCTTCTCGGGCCTGCCGACGGCCGCGACGTTCACGACGCAGGGCGTGGGCTCGAACCGCGCCGTCGACTCCGACGCCGACCAGACGACGGGCGTCACGGGCCCCATCACGCTGACGCCTGGTGCGAAGGACCGCACCGACGTCGACGCGGGCGTGCGCTCGCCGCTCGGCTCGATCGGCGACCGCGTGTGGCTCGACACCGACCGCGACGGCATCCAGGACGCGGGCGAGCCCGGCGTGGCCGGCGTCACCGTGACGCTGCGCGACGCGAACGGAACGGCGATCGCGACCACGACGACGGGTGCCGACGGCGCGTACGTCTTCTCGGGCCTCGAGCTCGGCACGTACTCGGTCGTCTTCTCGGGCCTGCCGACGGCGACGTCGCTCACGACGCAGGGCGTCGGCTCCGACCGCGCGCTCGACTCCGACGCGAACCCGACCACGGGTGCCACGGCCGCCATCACGCTGACGGCGACCGCGAAGGACCGCAGCGACGTCGACGCGGGCGTGCTGCCCCCGCTCGGCTCGATCGGCGACTTCGTCTGGCTCGACCAGGACCGCGACGGCATCCAGGATGCGGGCGAGCCCGGCGTCTCGGGCGTCACGGTGCGCCTCGTGGGTGCGAACGGCATGACCGTGGCGACCACGACGACCGACGCGAATGGCGCGTACCTCTTCTCGAACCTCGAGCTCGGCACCTACACGGTCGCGTTCTCGACGCTGCCGACGGCCACGACGCTCACGCTGCAGGGCGAGGGCGGCGACGCGAACCTCGACTCCGACGCGAACCCCGCGACGGCGACGACGGGTGCCGTGACGCTCACGGCCGACGCGAAGGACCGTCGCGACGTCGACGCCGGCGTGCTGCCGCCGCTCGGCTCGATCGGCGACCGCGTGTGGCTCGACCAGGACCGCGACGGCATCCAGGATGCGGGCGAGCCCGGCGTGGCCGGCGTCACCGTGACGCTGCGCGACGCCTCGGGCGCCGCGATCGCCACGACCACGACCGACGCGAACGGCTGGTACGTGTTCTCGGGGCTCGCGATGGGCGACTACTCGGTCGCGTTCTCGACGCTGCCCACGGCGACGTCGCTCACGACGCAGCGTGCGGGCTCGAACCGCGCCATCGACTCCGACGCGAACCCCGCGACGGGTGCCACGGGCACGATCACGCTCACGCCGGCGCGCAAGGACCGCCGCGACGTGGATGCGGGCGTGCTGCCGCCGCTCGGCTCGATCGGCGACCGCGTGTGGCTCGACACGGACCGTGACGGCGTGCAGGGCCAGGGCGAGGCCGGCGTGGCCGGCGTCACCGTGACGCTGCGCGACGGCGACGGTGCGACGGTCGCCACGACGACGACCGACGCGGACGGCACGTACCTCTTCCAGGGTCTCGAGCTCGGCACCTACTCGGTGGCGTTCTCGACCCTCCCGACCGCGGCGACCTTCACGCTGGCGGGTCAGGGCGGCGACACGACGCTCGACTCCGACGCCGACCAGGCGACGGGCATCACGGGTGCGATCGTGCTCACGGCCGACGCGAAGGACCGTCGTGACGTGGATGCGGGCGTGCTGCCGCCGCTCGGCTCGATCGGCGACCGCGTGTGGCTCGACGTCGACCGCGACGGCGTGCAGGGCGACGGCGAGGTCGGCGTGGCCGGCGTCACCGTGACGCTGCGCGACGCGAACGGCCAGACGATCGGCACGACGACGACCGACGCCGAGGGCGCCTACGTCTTCACCGGCCTGCCCATGGGCGACTACTCCGTGGTCTTCTCGGGCCTGCCCACCTCGGCGACCTTCGCCGAGCAGGGCGCGGGCGACGACGTCACCGTCGACTCCGACGCGGACCCGACCACGGGTGCCACGGGCACGATCACGCTGACCCCGGCCACGAAGGACCGCACCGACGTCGACGCGGGCGTGCTGCCCCCGCTCGGCTCGATCGGCGACTTCGTGTGGGTCGACGAGAACCGGAACGGCGTGCAGGACGAGGGCGAGCCGGGCCAGCCCGGCATCACCGTGACGCTGCTCGACGGCGCCGGCCAGACGGTCGCGACGACGACGACGGGCGACGACGGCTCGTACGTCTTCCCGAACCTCCCGATGGGCGACTACACGGTCGTGTTCTCGAACCTGCCGACCGCGACGACCATCGCGACCCCCGGCCAGGGCGGCGACGCGACGCGCGACTCCGACGCGAACCCCTTCACGGGCTCGACGGGCACGATCACGCTGACGCCCGAGGTCAAGGACCGCACCGACGTGGATGCAGGCATCCTGCCGCCGCTCGGCTCGATCGGCGACCGCGTGTGGCTCGACGTGAACCGGAACGGCGTGCAGGACGAGGGCGAGCTCGGCCTCGCCGGCGTCACGGTGACGCTGCTCGACGCGAACGGCCAGACGGTCGCGACGACGACGACCTCCGAGACCGGCTCGTACGGCTTCGTCGGCCTGGCGATGGGCGACTACTCGGTCGTCTTCTCGGGCCTGCCCACGGCGGCGACGTTCGCCGAGCAGGGCGCCGGCGACGACGTGACCGTCGACTCCGACGCGAACCCGACCACGGGTGCGACGGGCACGATCACGCTCACGCCGGCCGCGAAGGACCGCACCGACGTGGATGCCGGCGTGCAGTCGCCGCTCGGCTCGATCGGCGACACCGTCTGGCTCGACGCGAACCGGAACGGCGTGCAGGACGAGGACGAGACCGGCGTCGCTGGCATCACCGTGACGCTGCGCGACGCGACGGGTGCCGAGGTCGACTCGACCGAGACCGCCGCCGACGGCACGTACCTCTTCGACGGCCTCGAGATGGGCGACTACACGGTCGTCGTCTCGAACCTCCCGACGGCTGCGACCTTCACGGCGCAGACGCAGGGCGACGACCGGGCCGTCGACTCCGACGTCGACGTCACGACGGGTGCGACCGGCACGATCACGCTGACCCCCGAGGCCAAGGACCGGACCGACGTGGATGCGGGCATCCTCGCGCCGCTCGGCTCGATCGGCGACCGCGTGTGGCTCGACACGAACCGCAACGGCGTGCAGGACGAGGGCGAGCTGGGCCAGCCCGACGTCACCGTCACCCTGCTCGAGGCGTCGGGCGCCGTCGTCGGCACCACGACGACCGACGATGCCGGCGCGTACGTCTTCACGGGCCTGCCGATGGGCGACTACTCGGTGGTGTTCTCGAACCTGCCGACCGCGACGACCATCGCGACGCCCGGCCAGGGCGACGACCGCGCGCTCGACTCCGACGCGAACCCCTTCACGGGCTCGACCGGCACGATCACGCTGACTCCCGAGGCCAAGGACCGGACCGACGTGGATGCAGGCATCCTGCCGCCGCTCGGCTCGATCGGCGACCGCGTGTGGCTCGACGTGAACCGGAACGGCGTGCAGGACGAGGGCGAGGCCGGCGTGGCCGACGTCACCGTGACGCTGCTCGACGCGAACGGCGAGACCGTCGCGACGACGACGACCTCGGAGACCGGCTCGTACGGCTTCATCGGCCTCGAGCTCGGCGACTACTCGGTCGTGTTCTCGACCCTCCCGGCCTCGGCGACCTTCGCCGAGCAGGGTGCGGGCGACGACGTGACGGTCGACTCCGACGCGAACCCGGAGACGGGTGCGACGGGCACGATCACGCTCACGGCCGACGCGAAGGACCGGACCGACGTGGATGCGGGCATCCTGCCGCCGCTCGGCTCGATCGGCGACACTGTCTGGCTCGACGCGAACCGGAACGGCGTGCAGGACCAGGGTGAGACCGGCGTCGCCGGCGTCACCGTGACGCTGCTCGACGGCACGGGCGCGACGGTCGCCACGACCACGACCGGCGACGACGGCTCGTACGTCTTCCCGAACCTCCCGATGGGCGACTACACGGTCGTGTTCTCGAACCTCCCGACGTCGGCGACCTTCGCCGAGCAGGGTGCGGGCGACGACGTGACGGTCGACTCCGACGCGAACCCGGAGACGGGTGCGACCGGCACGATCACGCTCACGCCCGAGGCGAAGGACCGCACCGACGTCGACGCTGGCGTGCTGCCGCCGCTCGGCTCGATCGGCGACCGAGTGTGGCTCGACCTCGACGCCGACGGCGTGCAGGACGACGGCGAGCCCGGCGTGGCCGGCGTCACCGTGACGCTGCTCGACGCGAACGGCGCCGCGCTCGACACGACGACGACCGACGACGACGGCGCGTACGCCTTCACGGGTCTCGCGATGGGCACCTACGCGATCGAGGTCTCGGGCCTCGCCGCCGACGTGCGCATCACGACCCCCGCGCAGGGCGACGCCGCGCTCGACTCCGACGTGGACCAGGCCACGGGCCGCACGGGCGCCATCGCCCTCACGCCCGAGGCGAAGGACCGCACCGACGTCGACGCGGGCATCGTGCAGCTCGGCTCGATCGGCGACACCGTCTGGCGCGACCTCGACGACGACGGCATCCAGGACGACGGCGAGCCCGGCGTGGCCGGCGTCACCGTGACGCTGCTCGACGCGAACGGCCAGACGGTCGCGACGACCACGACGGCTGCCGACGGCACCTACCTGTTCGACGGTCTCGAGCTCGGCGACTACACGGTCGTCGTGACGAGCCCCGCCGCGGACCTCGGCTTCACGACGCCGGGTGCAGGCGACGACCGTGCGGTCGACTCCGACGTCGCACCCGCCACGGGTGCGGTCGCGGTCACGATCGACCACGAGCAGCCGCACCGCACCGACGTCGACGCCGGCCTCGTGCAGCTCGGCTCCATCGGCGACCGCGTGTGGCGCGACCTCGACGGCGACGGCATCCAGGACGACGGCGAGCCCGGCGTCGACGGCGCGACCGTGACCCTCCTCGACGCCGCGGGCGACGTGGTGGCCACGACGGTCACGGCAGGTGGCGGCCTCTACGCCTTCACCGGCCTGGCCATGGGCGACTACACGGTCGTGTTCACGGGCCTGCCCGCCGATACCATCCCGTCGCCCCAGGGTGCGGGCGAGGACGGCGACGTCGACTCCGACGCCGACGAGACCGGCACCACGGGCACGGTGACGCTCACGAACGAGCGTCCCGACGTCACCGACGTCGACGCGGGCGTCACGCCCGTCGGCTCGATCGGCGACCGCGTGTGGCGCGACCTCGACGGCGACGGCATCCAGGACGACGGCGAGCCCGGCGTGGCCGGCGTCACCGTGACGCTGCTCGACGCCTCGGGCGCCGTGCTCGACTCGACGACGACCGACGACGACGGCGCGTACCTCTTCGAGGGCCTGCTGCTCGGCGACTACTCGGTCACGTTCACCGACGTGCCCGCAGGCCTCGCCCTCACGCAGCAGGGTGCCGGCGACGACCGCACGGTCGACTCCGACGCCGACGCGGCGACGGGCGCGACGGCGACGGTCACGATCGCCGACGGCGCGCAGGACCGCCGCGACGTCGACGCGGGCCTCGTGGCCCTCGGCTCCATCGGCGACACCGTCTGGTACGACGCCGACCGCGACGGCATCCAGGACGAGGGCGAGCTCGGCGCAGCCGGCATCACCGTCGTGCTGTACGACGCCGCGGGCACCGAGATCGCACGCACCGAGACGGATGCGCAGGGCACGTACCTGTTCGCCGGCCTCGCGATGGGCGAGTACTCGGTCGGCTTCGAGGACCTCGGCACGAACGTGTCCCTCACGGTCGCAGGTGCCGGCGACGACCGCTCGGTCGACTCCGACGCGAACCCGGCCACGGGTCGCACGGGTGCCGTGGTGCTCACGAACGAGCTGCCCGACGTCGACGACGTCGACGCAGGCCTCGTGGGCCCGCTCGGCTCGATCGGCTCGATCGTCTGGTACGACCCGGACTTCGACGGTCAGCGCGAGGGCGACGAGGATCTCGTCGAGGGCGTCACGGTGATCCTGCTCGATGCGAACGGCGTCGAGGTGGCGCGCACGGTGACGGATGCCGACGGTCGGTACCTGTTCACGGGCCTGCCGATGGGCGACTACACGGTGCAGTTCACCGACCTGCCCGAGGGCTGGTGGTACACGAGCCACCTCGTGGGCGACCCCGAGACCGACTCGAACGCCGACCGCCGCACGGGCGACGCCCCGGTGACGCTGACGCAGGAGGTGCCGGACCAGCTGGCGATCGACGCGGGTCTCGCGATCCTCGACACGCCCGCCACGGAGCCGCCGACGCCGAGCCCCTCGGCCTCGGAGCAGCCCCCGACCCCGTCGGAGACGCCGACGACGACGCCGACGGCCCCCGCGCCGACGACGACGCCGACGACGCCGGCAGGCACGCCCGCCTCGGGTCTGCCCCGCACGGGTGCCGAGCTCGGCTTCGCCGCCCTGCTCGCGCTGCTCGCCGGCCTGCTCGTGGCCGCCGGCCTCGTGCTCGGCCGCCGCAGCCGCCGCCAGGGCTGACGCTCGTGAAGGCCCCGCTCCCGGAGGGGGGCGGGGCCTTCGGCGTTCCGTCGACCGCTCCTCCCAATGCCCGCTCCTCCATCGACCGCTCCTTCAGGTGCGAGCGGAGCGAGCCTCGAAAGGTGCCTTGCAAGGGACGTCATCGCAGGGAACCCTTCGAGGCTCGCCCTTCGGGCTCGCACCTCAGGGAGCGACGTGGGGAGCGCACCTTCCATATGGGCACCCTGTCCAGAGCCCGCTCCTCGAGCTGCGAGCGAAGTGAGCCTCGAGAGGATCCCTCCGGCTGACGTCAGGGCCGCGCCGTTCAGCCCCGCGTCAGCGCATCCGCGCCAGGATCGAGCCATGCGGGTGCTGCTGGTCGACGACGAGGTGCGCCTCGCCGACGGCGTGCGTCGCGGCCTCGAGGCCGAGGGCATGACGGTCGACGTCGCCCACGACGGCGTCGACGGCCTGTGGCGGGCTCGCGAGTTCGCGTACGACGTCGTGCTGCTCGACGTCATGATGCCCGGCATGTCCGGCTACCGCGTGTGCCAGACCATGCGGGCCGAGGGCATCTGGACGCCCGTGCTGTTCCTCACCGCCAAGGACGGCGAGTGGGACGAGGTCGAGGGCCTCGACACCGGCGGCGACGACTGGCTCACGAAGCCCTTCTCGTTCCCCGTGCTCGTCGCCCGCATCCGTGCCCTCGTGCGTCGCGGCGGCCGCGAGCGGCCCGTCGTGCTCGAGGCCGGCGACCTGCGCCTCGACCCCGCGGCCCGCACCGTGCATCGCGGCGACACCGAGGTCGAGCTGACCGCGCGTGAGCTCGCCGTGCTCGAGCTGCTCATGCGCCGCAAGGGCGAGGCCGTGACGAAGACGCAGGTGCTCGACGACGTGTGGAGCGAGGACTTCGACGGCGACCCGAACATCGTCGAGGTGTACGTGGGCCGCATCCGCCGCAAGGTCGACCGCCCGTTCGGGCGCGACGCGATCCAGACGGTGCGCGGCGCCGGGTACCGGCTGGCGGCCGACGGTGGCTGACGTCGCCGACCCCGCGCCCGCGTCGGCTCCGCGGCGGCGGCGGCGCGCATCCATCCGCGTGCGCATCACGGCGGCGGCCGTGGCGGTCGTCGCCGTGGCGTTCGGCGTCGGCGCGCTCGCCATGACGTGGACGCTCGAGCAGCAGCTGCGCGCGTCGGTCGCCGAGCAGCTCGCCGACGAGCTGGCGGCGCTCGCGGAGGGCGTGGATGCGGGCACGATCCAGACCGCGGCGCTCGTCGCGCGCGACGACGACGTGCTCGTGGCGCTGCGCGCGCCCGCGGGCGTGACGGTGAACGCCGAGGATGCGGCGCTGCTGCCGATCCCGTCGACGGCGGCGCCCACCGAGGCGGAGGTCGGTGGCGAGCACTTCGTCGTCGTCGCCGCCGAGACCACCCAGGGCACCATCGTCGTCGGGCGCTCGCTGCAGGAGGCCGACGACGCCGTGCGCACCGCCGCCGTGCTGCTCGCGGTCGCCGTGCCGCTCGCGCTCGTGCTCATCGGCACCGTCGTGTGGATCGTCGTGGGCCGCGCGCTCGCGCCGGTCGACCGCATCCGCGCCCGCGTCGACGCCATCGACGCGACCGCCCTCGATCGACGCGTGCCGACGACGGGGTCGGGCGACGAGGTCGATCGGCTCGCGGCGACGATGAACCGCATGCTCGGCCGCGTGGACGACGGCGTGCGCGCGCGGCAGCGGTTCGTGTCGGATGCGTCGCACGAGCTGCGCTCGCCGCTCGCGACCATGCGACAGTTCGCCGAGCTCTCGAAGGCGCATCCCGACGCGACGACGCCCGACGAGCTCGCCGACGTCGTGCTGGGCGAGGGCGAGCGGATGCACGGCATCGTCGAGGGGCTGCTGCTGCTCGCGCGCCTCGACGAGCACGGCTCGGCGGCGGCGAAGGCCGTCGACCTCGACGACCTCGCGCATGCCGAGGTCGAGCGCGTGCGCGCGCTCGGCCGCACGGTCGACGGCGCCGCGATCCGCGTCGCGCCGGTGGCGGGGGATGCGCGCCTGCTCGGCCGGGCGCTGCGCAACCTCGTCGACAACGGCATGCGGCACGCGTCCAGTCGCATCGCGCTCGGCTCGGTCGTGCGCGACGGACGCGCGATGGTGTGGGTCGACGACGACGGCGCCGGCGTCGCCGAGTCGGAGCGCGAGCGGGTCTTCGAGCGGTTCGTGCGGCTCGACGAGGCGCGGGCGCGCGACGACGGCGGATCGGGCCTCGGGCTCGCGATCGTGCGCGAGGTCGCCCGCGCGCACGGCGGCGACGCGTGGATCGCCGACTCCCCCTTGGGCGGAGCCCGCTTCGTGCTGGAGCTCCCGGCGTCGCACGCCTGACTCGAGACCGCTCCCTGCCAGGACCGCTCCGCCCCGAGTCCGCGCCGCCCCAGGACCGCTCCGCCCCGAGTCCGCGCCGCCCCAGGACCGCTCCGCCCCGAGTCCGCGCCGACCCCAGGACCGCTCCTTGAGGTGCGAGCGAAGCGAGCCTCGAAAGGTGCCCGAGCGACGACGCCACGTGGTGGTGCTCCCTTCGAGGCTCGCCCTTCGGGCTCGCACCTCAGGGAGCGGTTGAGAGCGCTCGGCACGGTTGGTGAGGGACGAGCGAATCGCGCCAGTGCCTGGATCCCCCTCCTGAACCCCCGTTCAGCATCGTTCAACTCCGCGTCAGCACCCGCCGAGCAAGGTGGGACCCATGAACGAGCAGACGCCCCGCGACCCGCAGCAGCCGGTCGGCGCGAACGACCCCACGCCGCAGCACCCGGTGGCCCAGCCCACCGATGCGGCGACGACGCAGCAGCCCATCGCCAACCCCGCAGCCGCCGACGAGGCGCCCAAGCGCGGCCGCGGCATCCTCAAGCCCGTGCTCATCGGCGCCGGCGCCGCCGTCGTGGTGCTCGCCGTCGCGGGCATCGGCCTCTCGGTCGCCGACGCGCTCGACGACGCGAACGACCAGTCGCAGACGCAGCCGGCCACGACGGCGCCCATGGTGAGCGCGCCCGCCCCCACGCAGCCCGGCGACGACGACGGCGGCAACGGCGGCAGCGGCTCCGACGACGGCGGCACGAGCACGATGGCGCCCGTGAACCCCGATCAGCTCGCCTCCGGCACCGCGCTCGTCGACGCGATCGACGCAGCGGTCGCCGCCGCGGGTGGCGAGGGTGCGACGTCGATCGAGGTCGAGCGCGACGGCTGGAAGGTCGACGTGCGCCTCGCCGACGGCACCGAGGTCGAGGTGCGCGTGTACGCCGACGGTCGCGACTCGCTCGTGCAGCAGGACGACGACGACTCGACGAACGAGCGGCTCATCGACACGTCGCGCGTCTCCGCCATCGTCGATGCGGCGATCGCGGCTGCGGGCGGCGGCACCGTCGACAAGATCGAGGCCGAGGACGACGACAGCCACGCGTACGAGGTGCAGGTCGACCTCGGCGGCGACCAGGACGTCGACGTCGAGCTCGCCGACGACCTGTCGGTCATCTCGGTCGACGACTGATCCACCCATCCACGCACGAGGGCCCGCGACCATCCGGTCGCGGGCCCTCGTCGCGTGCGTGCCCTACCGCCGCGGCACGAGCCGCTCGAGCTGCGTCACGTGCTGCGGACCGAGCTCCTCGAGCGAGCCGACGCCGAGCAGGCGCATCGTGCGGGCGATCTCGTCGGTGAGGATGGCGAGGGCGCGGTTGACGCCCGCCTGCCCGCCGGCCATGAGGCCGTACAGGTAGGCGCGGCCGACCATGGTCGAGCGGGCGCCGAGCGCGATGGCCGAGACGATGTCGGTGCCCGACATGATGCCGGTGTCGAGGTGCACCTCGAGGTCGCCGCCCACCTCGCGAGCCACCTCCGGCAGCAGCAGGAACGGCACGGGAGCGCGGTCGAGCTGGCGGCCACCGTGGTTCGAGAGCGTGATGGCGTCGACGCCGAGGTCGGCGAGTCGCTTGGCGTCGGCGAGCGACTGCACGCCCTTGACGACGATCGGGCCGTCCCACGCCTCGCGCACCTCGGCGAGCGCGTCGTAGTCGACCGAGGGGTCGAACATCGTGTCGAGCAGCTCGGCGACCGTGCCGTCCCACTCGGAGATCGCGGCGAACTCGATCGGCTCGCCCGTGAGGAACGACCACCACCACTCGACCTTCGGCGCGGCGTCGAGCATCGCCGTCGGAGTGAGGCGCGGCGGGAACTGCATGCCGTTGCGCTTGTCGCGGTGCCGCGCACCGGCGACGGGGGTGTCGACGGTGATGTGCAGCGCGTCGAAGCCCGCCGCCTTCGCGCGGTGCACGAGCTCGATCGACCGCGACCGTTCCTTCATCATGTAGAGCTGCATCCACAGTCGACCGTGCGGGGATGCGGCGCGCGTGTCCTCGATCGACGTCGTGCCGAGCGTCGAGAGCGTGAACGGGATGCCGTACGCGGCGGCGGCGCGGGCGCCGGCCGGCTCGCCAGCCGTGTGCATGAGGCGGGTGAACCCCGTGGGCGCGATCGCGAGCGGGAAGGCGGACGGACGGCCGAGCACGTCCCAGCCGGTGGAGACGTTCGTGACGTCCTCGAGCACCGTCGGGTGCAGCTCGACGTCCTGGAAGGCCTGCCGGGCGCGAGCGATGCCGATCTCGTCCTCTGCGGCGCCGTCGGTGTAGTCGAACGGGCCGCGCGGCGTGCGCTTCTTCGCGATCGTGCGCAGGTCCCAGATGTTCGACGCCTTCGCGAGCCGCGTCTCGGCGGGATTCGTGAGCATCGACAGGTCGACCATCTTGGCGATCGTGTCGAGCGGGGACTGGCGGGCCATCGGACTCCTCCGTCGTGGTCGGCGGCGGCGCTCGGGTCGGGGCGCCGCTGCTCCCATGATGACGTCGTGCGACGTGCGGTGGGAACCGGGTGACGGCCTCAGCGCAGCGGACGCCGCGCCAGCACCGCCGCCTGCGGCATGCGCTCGCGGCCCTCGGGCTCGCGCTCGAGCGTCGCCTCCACGACCAGGCCCTCGGCCTCGAGCGCCGCGGCGAGCGTCGCGGCGTCGTACGCCCACGCCGTGAGCGTCGCGTCCGTGCCGTACGCGCCGGCGATCGTGCGCATCCCCTCGCCCGACTGGGCGGCGACGAGCACGACGCCGCCGGGGTGCACGACGCGGGCGAGCTCGGCCGCGGCGGCGTCGAGCTCGGTGGGCGGCACGTGGATGAGCGAGTACCAGGCGAGCACGCCGGCGGCGGATGCCGTGGGCGCGGGGATCGCGGTGGCGGTGCCGACCTCGAACGCGGCGTCGGGCTGCGCGGCGCTCGCGATCGCCAGCATCGCCGCCGACGGGTCGACGCCGACGACCGAGAGCCCTCGTGCGCCGAGCCAGCGGGCGACGCGGCCCGTGCCGCAGCCCACGTCGACGACCGTGCCGCCTGTCTCGGCCGCCGCATCCGCGAACGCCTCGAGCATCGCGAGGTCGCGCTCGTGCTCGGCGTCGACGCCGGGCAGCAGTCGGTCGTACGCGTCGGCGACGGCGTCGTACTCGGCTGCGTCGGCCACGATCAGCTCGCGAGCAGCAGGTCGAGCAGCTCGGCGACCGCCTGGCGGTTGCCGGCGACGTGCCAGCGGTGGCCGCGATGCTCGACGACCTCCGTGCGGCCGCCCGCGGCGTCGACGAGCGCCTTGCCGGGCAGCCAGTCCCACTCGGCGGTCGAGTGCTGCGCCCACACGCCCACGCGTCCGCCGGCGACGCCCGCGAGGTCGCACGAGCCCGAGCCGAGCACCCGCAGGGTTGCCGCGCCGGCGACGATCGCGTGCCACGGCTCGGCCACGTCGGGGTCGTCGAGCGTCGTCGGGTGCACGTACGTCGCGAGGCTGACCTCGGCGAGCGGACGGTCGACGAGCGGTGCGACGGGCGCGCCGTCGAGCGTCGTCGGCAGGTCGCGGCCGCCGACCCAGGTCTCGCCCGTGATCGGCTGGTGCACGGCGCCCACGATCACGCCGTCGGCGTCGTCGAGCGCGATGGCGCTGCACCAGTAGGAGAGGCCCGACAGGAAGTTGTAGGTGCCGTCGACGGGGTCGATGACCCAGCGCCGGCCGGTCGTGCCCTCGGCGGCGGCCCCCTCCTCGCCGAGCACGCCATCGTCGGGCCGCTCGTCGCGCAGCGCCGCGCCCACGAGGTCCTCGGCCGCGCGGTCGGCGGCCGTCACGACGTCGGAGATCGACGTCTTGAACTCGGCCTCGAGCCCCTCCGCGCGCATGCGGGCCGCGAGCGATCCCGCGTCGGTCACGAGGCGGACGGCGAGGGATGCGTCGGTCACCCCGCCAGCCTAGGAGGGGCTCGGCCGCCGCGCCCGTACGATCGCGGCATGACGGGGCTCGTGCGATTCCAGAGCGCGGCACCCAACCGCCACGGGCGCCATCCCGGCGTCTTCGCGCTCGCGAACGGCCTGCGCGACGCCGGCCACCTGCCGCACGACGACGTCGTGTGGCTGCGCGAGGCGAACGCCCGCGCGACCGCTGCGTACGTCGACCCGACGACCGTCGCGCCCGACTGCTACGACCCCGTGCTGCATCCGGGCGCCCGTGCGTGGTTCCGCGCATCCGCCCTGCACCTCCTGCTCATGTGCGAGCCGTACCTCGCGCTGCTCGACCGGCACGGCGTGGCATGGATGGAGCTGCGCACGTCGACGCCAGGACGCATCACCTACGAGGACGACGTGCAGGTCGTCGCCGTGCCGCACGCCTACCCGGCCGACTGGCCGTTCGCGACGCATCCGAGCGCCTGACCGACGAAGCCCATCGGCGCAACCGGTCGACGCGACCGCCGACGTCTGGGCACGGTGGACGTCCGACGAAGGGAAGCATCCATGAAGGTCGCCGTCATCTACTACTCGTCGACGGGCACGAACCATCGCCTGGCGCAGGAGATCGCAGCCGGGGCGGAGGAGGCGGGCGCCGAGGTGCGCCTCCGTCGGGTCGCCGAGCTCGCGCCCGATGCGGCGATCGACTCGAACCCCGAGTGGCGCCGCCACGTCGACGAGGTGGCGCCCACCGTCGAGGAGGTCACGCTGGCCGACCTCGAGTGGGCGGATGCGTACGCCTTCGGCACGCCGACGCGCTTCGGCCTGCCTGCGGCGCAGCTGAAGCAGTTCCTCGACTCCGCGTCGAAGCAGTGGGGCGAGGGCGTCATGGCGGGGAAGGCCGTGACGAGCTGGACGAGCGCGATGAACCAGCACGGCGGCATCGAGTCGACGATCCTCGCCCTCAACAACGTCTTCTACCACTGGGGCTGCGTCATCGTGCCGCCGGGCTACACCGACGACCTGCTGTACGCCGCAGGCGGCAACCCGTACGGCACCGGGCACGCGACGGGACCCGACGGAGCGCCGCCGAGCGACGAGGTGCTCGCAGCCGCTCGCTACCAGGGCCGGCGGCTCGCCGAGATCGGCGCGAGGCTCGTCGGCTGAGGTGACGATGCCACAGCCGCGCCGCCTACCCTGGGCACGATGAGCGAGCACCTGAACCTCGGCCCCGCCCCGCGCCCCGCCACCGGCGCCGACCTCCTGGCACGGCTGCATGCCGCGGCGGTCGCCGACGCCCCCGAGCGGCTGCGGCTGCAGCTCGAGGCGGCGTTCACGCACGCGACCGCCGAGGTCGACGGCGCCGACGTCTCCCTCGACCTCGATGCGACCGGGCTGTCGTTCGACGGACTCTTCGGCGACGAGACCGGCGCCTCCGACCTCGTGCCGACGCGCGACGCCGACGTGCGCGAGACCGACCGCGGCACGCTGCGCTCGCTCACCGTGCGCGCGCATCCGATGCACGTCGAGGGCGTGCCCGTCGACGTGGGCATCACGCTCGAGGGCATCGCGATCCGCTGGGTCGAGGTGGTCGACGACGGCACCGTCGGCATCGACGTGGCCGAGCAGGACGCCGCGAATCCCGTGCGCGGGCACGTGCGCATCGAGGCGCCGCAGGCCGAGACCGTGGATGCCGTGCGCCGCGTCGCCGAGGCTGCGCTCGCCGAGCAGGGCGTGACGCTCGCCGACCTCGACGTGCAGCTGACGTCGCAGGGACCCCGCACCGTGCGGGCGGAGGGCACCGCCCGCATCAAGAAGGGCTTCCTCGGCGCCCCCGCGTCGGCGAGCGCGACCCTGCGCGTCGACGACGCCCTGCAGGTGCACGTCGAGGACCTGCGCATCACGTCGTCGAACGTCATCGTCGCGGGCCTGCTCGCCGCGGTGCGCGGCAAGGTCGAGCAGGCGACCGCGAAGCCGATCGACCTGGCCGCGCAGCTGCCGCCCGGCGTGCGCGTGACCGACGTGACGCTCACGGCGGGCGACCGCATCGGCGTCGAGGCGCGCGTGGGCTGACGCCGCCGGCGCGAGGTGACGCTGAGCGCGGCTTCACCTGCACATCGCACGGCAAGCCGCGCTCAGCGTCACCTCGTGCCGCACGAAGTGCTCGTGAGAGGGCGGGCACGTGCGATGCGCACACGCGTCTCCGCTCACGAGCACCGCACGCGCCGATGCGCCCCGTGCCCCACGCGCGGATACCCCATCCACACCCTTCTTCGCACCGTCACGAGCCGGAAACAGATGCCTAGGTAGGCTCGCGACATGGGCGACCTGTTCGAGGACTACGACAAGCCCTTCGCGAATCCGCCGAAGCGCCAAGGCACCCCGTGGGACGAGATGTTCGACGCATCCGGCACCCCGCGCGCTCCCTACGCCGACGTGCACGCGTCGCTCGGCGAGATGACGCAGGCCGAGCTGCGAGGACGCGCCGACGCGCTCGCGCGCTCGTACCTCGCGCAGGGCGTCACGTTCGACTTCGCGGGCGAGGAGCGGCCGTTCCCGTTGGATGCGGTGCCGCGCGTGATCACGAGCGAGGACTGGGCGCACGTCGAGTCGGGCGTGCGGCAGCGCGTGCTCGCGCTCGAGGCGTTCCTCGCCGACATGTACGGGCCGCAGCGCGCCGTCGAGGACGGCATCATCCCCGCGGCGCTCATCTCGTCGTCGACGCACTTCCACCGCCAGGCGGCCGGCGTCGTGGGCGCGAACGGCGTGCGCATCCACGTGTCGGGCATCGACCTCATCCGCGACCAGGATGGCGAGTGGCGCGTGCTCGAGGACAACGTGCGCGTGCCGTCGGGCGTCTCGTACGTCATCTCGAACCGTCGCGTCATCGCGCAGACGCTGCCCGAGATGTTCTCGTCGATGCGCGTGCGCCCGGTCGGCGAGTACCCCGACCGGCTGCTGCAGGCGCTCCGCCTCAGCGCGCCGGCCGGCGTCGACGACCCGACGGTCGTCGTGCTCACGCCGGGCGTCTACAACTCGGCGTACTTCGAGCACACGCTGCTCGCACGCCTCATGGGCGTCGAGCTCGTCGAGGGCCGCGACCTGTTCACGAGCGGCGGCCGCGTCTACATGCGCACGACCGAGGGGCCGCAGCGCGTCGACGTCATCTACCGCCGCGTCGACGACGAGTTCCTCGACCCGCTGCAGTTCCGCCCCGACTCGATGCTCGGCAGCCCGGGGCTCATGCTCGCGGCGCGCCTCGGCAACGTGACGATCGCGAACGCGGTCGGCAACGGCATCGCCGACGACAAGCTCGTCTACACCTACGTGCCCGAGCTCATCCGCTATTACCTGAACGAGGAGCCGATCCTCAAGAACGTCGACACGTGGCGGCTCGAGGACGAGGGTGCGCTCGACGAGGTGCTCGATCGGCTCCACGAGCTCGTCGTGAAGCCCGTCGACGGCTCGGGCGGCAAGGGGCTCGTCGTGGGCCCGGATGCGACCGAGGAGCAGCTCGACGAGCTGCGCCAGCGACTCATCGCCGACCCGCGCGGCTGGATCGCGCAGCCCGTCGTGCAGCTGTCGACGATCCCGACGCTCGTCGAGGACGGCATGCGCCCCCGCCACGTCGACCTGCGTCCGTTCGCGGTGCACGACGGCCACGACGTGTGGGTGCTGCCCGGCGGCCTCACGCGCGTCGCGCTGCCCGAGGGCCAGCTCGTCGTGAACTCGTCGCAGGGCGGCGGGTCGAAGGACACGTGGGTGCTCGGCGACCCGCGCGAGCCGGCGCCGTACGACGACGTCGAGGCCGAGTTCGGCGGCTCGGGCGAGCCGATGACGCGGCCCATCTCGATCATCGCCGGCCACGAGCATCCGCAGGATCAGAGCCCGCAGGATGCCGGCACGAACCGCCAGGCAGAGCAGCAGCAGCAAGCCGGGCGCGACCAGGAAGGGGGCGCAGCATGCTGAGCCGCATCGCCGAGAGCCTCTTCTGGATCGGCCGCTACATCGAGCGAGCCGACGGCACCGCCCGCATCCTCGACGTCTACCTGCAGCTGCTGCTCGAGGACACGTTCGTCGACGAGGACACCGCCTGCCGCGCCCTGCTGGGCGTCATGGGCAGCGACGCCCCGCCCGAGCGCACCCTGCGCCGCGGCGACGTCATCACGTCGCTCGCGATCGACCGCATGGACACCGCGTCCATCGCCTACTCGGTCAACGCGGCCCGCGAGAACGCCCGCCGCGCCCGCGAGATCATCTCGACCGAGCTGTGGGAGGTGCTCAACACCACGCACGCCGGCATGCCGCGGCGGGTGTCGGGCGAGAAGGTGCACGAGCTGTTCGGATGGGTGCGCGAGCGTGCGGCGCTCGCGACGGGCATCGCCGACTCGACCGCGAGCCGCGACGACGCCTGGTCGTTCCTCACGCTCGGCCGCTCGCTCGAGCGCGCCGACATGACTGCCCGCCTGCTCGCCACGCGTGCGCTGACCGAGGATGCGAGCCCGTCGTGGACGGCCATCCTGCGCTCGGTCGGCGCGTACGAGGCGTACCTGCGCACGTACCGCGGCGTGCCGTCGTCGACGAACGCCGCCGAGTTCCTGCTGCTCGACCGCCTGTTCCCGCGCTCGATCCTCTTCAGCGTGCATCGCGCCGAGCAGTGCCTGCGCGACATCGAGCCGCGCCACGAGCGCGTCGGCTACGGCGACTCGGCGCAGCGGATGCTGGGCCAGGTGCGCGCCGAGCTCGAGTTCCGACCGATCGGGGAGATCATCGACGACCTCGCCAGCGTCATGGACCAGGTGCAGACGACCACCACGACGGTGTCGGAGGCGGTGCGCGAACGGTACTTCCCGACGCACAACCTGCCCGCGTGGGTGGGGGAGCGAGCATGAGCCGCATCCGCATCCGGCACACGACCGGCTACCGCTACAAGGCGCCCGCCGTGGCGTCGTACAACGAGGCGCGCATGCTGCCGTCGACGAGCGACGGCCAGTTCGTCATCTACTCGAACCTCGACGTGCGTCCGTCGACGTCGGTGAACACGTACGAGGACTACTGGGGCACCACGGTCACGTCGTTCGACGTGCTCTCGCCCCACACCGAGCTGCAGCTCACGGCGACGAGCCTCGTCGAGGTGCGTCCCCGCCTCACGGGCGGGCACGACATCACGTGGGAGCAGCTCGCGAAGGTGTCGAAGCGCGCGACGCCGTACGTCGAGCAGCTGGGCCAGACCGACCGCACGCGGCCGCTCGACGACCTCGTCGAGACGGCGAGGCGGTTCGTCGACGAGACGGAGACGCCCGGCGAGGCCGCCGCGGCGATCGCGCGCTACGTCGGCGAGGAGATGCAGTACATGTCGGGCGTGACCCACGTGCACACGAACGCGCACGAGGCGTGGGCGAAGCGCAAGGGCGTCTGCCAGGACATCGCGCACGTGACGATCGGCGCGCTGCGCGCCGTCGGCATCCCTGCGAAGTACGTGTCCGGCTACCTGCACCCGAAGCCGAACGCGCAGATCGGCGAGACGGTCGTGGGCGAGAGCCACGCGTGGGTCGAGTGGTTCACGGGCGACTGGACGGCGTGGGATCCCACGAACCTCATCGACATCGGCGAGCGGCACGTCAAGGTCGGCTACGGCCGCGACTACGCCGACGTCGCCCCGCTGCGCGGCGTGTACGCGGGCGCGGGCGGGTCGGAGCTGTTCGTGACGGTGGAGATCACGAAGGAGTCGTAGGGCTCGCAGCGCGCGCTCGGTCGGGATGCATAGCGTCGCGGCATGTCCGACGACTCCGCACCCCGTCCGCGTCCGCCGCTCGCGCGCGATCTCGCGGCGGGCGCCGTCGTCGGAGCCTTCGCCGGGGCGGGCGTCGGCGTCGCATCGCTCGCGGTGGGAATCGCCGCCACGATCGTCGCGGCGGCCGAGAGTCCGTTCCCTCTGAACTTCCTGTCGGGCCGCGACGCTCCCTGGGATCCGACGGCGCTGCCGTTGGAGCTCGCGAGTCGAGGCGTGGAGCTCGCCGTGCTCGTGCTCGTCGGATGCGCATTCGTGGCGATCGGCTGCATCGTCGGCTGGGGCGTGCTCGGCAGGCGCGACGCCGACGCACGGCGTGCCGTGCGCGACGCCGTCGCGCTGACCTTGCTCGTCGTCGTGCTCGTCGGCACGGCGACCGGCTGGCTCGCCATGCCGTCGCGCGCGCTCGACGACGCGAGGCTCTCGGCAGCGTCGACGGCCGCCGCGATCGCCGTCGGCGCGGTCGCTGCGCCGGTTGGCGCCGCGCTGCTGCGGGCGTCGTCGGCGCTGGCCGAACGACGCGCGCGCACGCAGCAGCCCATCGACATCGTCGGCATCGACGCCCTCGGCTGACCCGCGGACGCGATCGCGGCGCCCGCCGCACAGCGCCTCCACACCGGCGCTGGTTACCGTGCCCGCATGACGCTGCTGCGCGAGCCTCGACCCAGGCTGCCGCGATCCGTGCTGCTCGCCGCCCTCCTCGGGGGCGCGGTCGGCGGCGCGATGCTCGGCGCCGGCCTGTCGCTCATGAACCTCGTGGTCGTGGCCCTCGCGGTCGCGACGCTCGTGGGTGCCGGCGCCGGGCTGCTCTCGGTCATGTGGGGGCCGCCCGGCGACGTGCTCGACGACGAGGCGCTCGTCGAGCTCGCGGTGCCGCTCGCGACGGCGGGCGGTGCGGGCGCCGTGGTGGGGGCTGCATCGTTCGTCGCGCTGTGGCTGCTGCTGCGCGGGCGCGTGCCGCAGCCGGGTGCCGTCGTCGGGCTGTCGACGGCCGTCGTCGCCGTGGCGATGCTCGTGCTCGGCACCGTCACGACCGCGGCGTTCCTGCCGGCGCTCACGCTGCTCGGCGGCCCGCCCGCCGTGCCGCACGCCGTGACGCTCGCGGTGCTGCTCGGCCTCGCCGGCGCTCCGCTCGGCGCGCTCGCCACGTGGTGGATGACGTGGCTGCTGCGCTCGCGTCGCATCGCCGCGCAGGCGGCGGCCGACGCCGCGGAGCAGGCGTACCCGATCGCCTGATCGCGACAGAATTCGCGCCTCGCGCGACGAATTCCGCGAATCGACTTGCGCGAGCGCAATTCGTGCGGTTATGCTCGCTCTCGTCCACGGCACACGCCGCAATCCCGTCGAGAGAGGAGCTGCCATGTTCATGACCACCACGTGCACCGGCCCGGCCCTCGTCTCCGGGATCCGCTAGCACCGCGGACACGTCGGCACCGCCGGCCGCGCGCGCATCCGCCGCGTCGCCGCCCGTGCATCGCCGCCCACGCAGCGCCCGCACCCCCGCATCCGAGCCTCGGCATCCGCCGGCGCTCGGCCGCGATCGGGTGGAGCACGCGTCGGCGTGACCGCGACACGACAGCACACCCGAGCGCTCGACGCTCGGCCCCCATCTCGCATTCGCGAATGCGCATCCCTGCGCAATTCCTTTCCGCGCCACGGCGTATTCGGCGTGCCATTCCGCACGCATTCCGTCGCGCATTCGCGAATGCGCTCGCACCTCCATTCGGCGTGCCCGCACGCCCCATCCGAAGGACCCCCATGTCGACCATCTCCCAGCCCCTGCGGCTCGCAGCCGCGAGGCCCGCGACCCCCGCCAGGCGTGCGCTGCTCGCGCTCGCCGAGGCGCTCGCGCGCATCGCCCTGCACCGCCCCGACCGCCGGTCGGCCGAGACCCGCGATGCCGCCGAGGCGCGCCGCGAGCTCGACGCCCGCCACCTGCTGGCCCTCACGTCGCCCCTGCGGTGACCGCCAGTCGAGCGGGCCCGGCCCGCGCATCGTTCGATCCACGAGGGGTCGCCCATCCCGGGCGGCCCCTCGTGCGTGCGCGGCGGGCGTACGCTCGCCGCATGACCACCGGTGCCACCGCGCGCCTCGACCGCGAGGCGCTCGTCGCGATGCGCCGCGTGCGCGACCGCATGGACCGCGACTACGCGCAGCCGCTCGACCTCGAGGCGCTCGCGCGCATGGTGCACCGCTCGTCGGGCACGCTGTCGCGGCAGTTCCGCGCCGCGTACGGCGAGACGCCCTACCGGTACCTCATGACGCGCCGCATCGAGCGCGCGATGCTGCTGCTGCGCCGCGGCGACCACTCGGTGACCGAGGTGTGCTTCGCCGTCGGATGGCAGTCGCTCGGCACGTTCTCGACGCGCTTCGCCGAGATCGTCGGCGTGCCGCCCAGCGTCTACCGCGACGAGGGCGCGCCGTTCCGCGACGGCATGCCGCCGTGCATCGTGCGCATGCTCACGAGACCCGTCAGGAATCGAGAAGCGGCACCCGCATCCGCGCTCGTACGGTAGCGGCATGGGCATCACCATCCACTCGAGCTTCCTGCCGCACAGCGACCCCGAGGCGTCGCTCGCGTTCTACCGCGACGCGCTCGGCTTCGAGGTGCGCCTCGACGTCGGTTACGAGGGGATGCGGTGGATCACCGTCGGCCCCGCCGACCAGCCGGATACCGCGATCGTGCTGCACCCGGCGACGGCGCCGCGCGAGCTCACCGACGAGGAGCGCGTCGTCATCGACGAGCTCGTCGCCAAGGGCTCGTACTTCGGCGTGAACCTCGCGACCGACGACCTCGACGCGACGTACGCCGCGCTCGAGGCGGCGGGCGTCGACGTGGTGCAGGAGCCCATCGCCCAGGACTACGGGGTACGCGACGCAGCCGTGCGCGACCCCGCAGGCAACCTCATCCGCATCCAGGAGAACAGGACCGCATCGTGAGCACGAAGACCGGATTCACCGCCGAGGAGCGCGCCGCGATGCAGCAGCGCGCCGAGGAGCTGCGCTCGACGAAGGGCCTCAAGGGCGCTGCGAAGCTCGCGAAGGAGCTCGAGGCGTGCGGCGCGGCCGTCGAGGCGCTCGAGGGCGTCGACGGCGAGGTCGCGACGATGCTGCACCGCATCGTGGGCGACGTCGCGCCCGACCTGAACCCGAAGACGTTCTACGGCTTCCCCGCGTACGCGAACGACGAGGGCAAGGTCGTCGTGTTCTACCAGCCGGCGTCGAAGTTCAAGACCCGCTACGGCACCGTGAGCTTCGACGAGCACGCCGCGCTCGACGACGGCGTCATGTGGGGCGTCTCGTTCGCCGTCATCGAGGTGAACGCCGACGTCGAGGCCCGCGTGCGCGCCCTCGTGGCGAAGGCGATCGGCAAGGGCTGACCCCACGCGGCTCTGGCAGGCGCCGGACCCGCGTCGATTGGCCATCTTCTGCGATCGATTGGCCACCTTCTGCGCCGGGACCCCGCCGATTGGCGCACATTGGCGCCAATCGACCGCGCGGCGTCGCAGAAGATGGCCAATCGACGGGCGACCGTCGCAGAAGATGGCCAATCGACGCAGCCGCCTACCGCATCCGCCGCACGCGTGACGCCCCGTGACGCGAGCGACCCGCGCAGCACCCGCCACCGCATAGCCTGAGGGCATGGCCGATCGCGAGTACGGATTCCGTACGCGCGCCATCCACGCAGGCAACATCCCCGATGCCGTGCACGGATCCCGCGCGCTCCCCATCCACCAGTCCACTGCGTTCGTCTTCGACGACACCGCCGACGCCGCAGCTCGCTTCGCGCTGCAGAAGTACGGCAACATCTACTCGCGCGTCTCGAACCCCACGGTCGCGTCGTTCGAGGAGCGCATCGCGAGCCTCGAGGGCGGCCTCGGCGCCGTCGCGACGGCCTCGGGCCTCGGCGCCGAGTTCCTCGTGTTCGCGGCGCTCGCCGGCGCGGGCGACCACATCGTCGCGTCATCGAGCCTCTACGGCGGCACCGTGACGCAGCTCGACGTGACGCTGCGCCGCTTCGGCGTCGAGACGACGTTCGTGTCGAGCTCCGACCCGGCCGCCTACGCCGCCGCGATCACGGACCGCACGAAGCTCGTCTTCGTCGAGACCGTCGCGAATCCGTCTGGCGAGGTCGCCGACCTCGAGGGCCTCGCCGACGTCGCGCACGCGGCCGGCGTGCCGCTCGTCGTCGACGCGACGATCGCGACCCCGTACCTGAACCGCCCGATCGAGTGGGGCGCCGACATCGTCACGCACTCGGCGACGAAGTTCCTCGGCGGCCACGGCACGACCCTCGGCGGCGTCGTCGTGGAGTCGGGCCGCTTCCCCTGGGACAACGGCCGATTCCCGCTGCTCGACGAGCCCGTGCCGCACTACGGCGGCCTCACGTGGAACGGCAACTTCGGCGAGTACGCCTTCCTCACGCGCCTGCGCGGCGAGCAGCTGCGCGACATCGGCCCCGTGCTCTCGGCGCAGTCGGCGTTCCAGCTCGCGCAGGGCGTCGAGACGCTGCCGCTGCGCATGCAGTCCCACGTCGACAACGCGCGCACCGTCGCCGAGTGGCTCGACCAGGATCCGCGCATCGAGCGCGTGTCGTGGGCGGGCCTGCCGTCGCATCCGCACCACGAGCGCGCGCAGAAGTACCTGCCGAAGGGTCCCGGCTCGGTGTTCTCGTTCGACGTCAAGGGCGGCCGCGCCGTCGGCCAGCGCCTCATCGAGCACGTGAACCTCGCGAGCCACGTGGCGAACATCGGCGACACGAAGACGCTCATCATCCACCCCGGATCCACGACGCACGCGCAGCTCTCCGAGCAGCAGCTGGTGGATGCGGGCGTCGGCCCCGGCCTCGTGCGCATCTCGGTGGGCCTCGAGGACGTCGACGACATCATCCACGACCTCGACCAGGCCCTCGCGGCCGCGACGGAGGAGCGATGACCGACACGACCGAGCAGCAGGACACGGAGCTCGTCACGCTGCAGAACGGCCTCACCTGCTCGATCCCGGCATCCTCGCCGCTCGCGCGTCTGCTGAAGAGCCAGCGCACGTGGGTCGGGCCGGATGCGAAGGAGCGCCTCGCGATCCTGCGCGCCGCGAAGACGGTCGCGATCGTCGGCGCCTCGCCGAACGTGACGCGCTCGTCGTACTTCGTGGGCACGTACCTGCAGCAGTCGAGCGACTTCGAGCTGTGGTTCGTCAATCCGAACGCGACCGAGATCCTCGGCCAGCCCGTGTACCCGAACCTGCAGTCGCTGCCGGGCGTGCCCGACGTCGTCGTGGTGTTCCGCAAGGCGTCCGACATCCCGTCGGTCGTCGACGAGGTCGTCGAGATCGGCGCGAAGACCATCTGGGTGCAGCTGGGCATCTGGAACGAGGAGGCGGCGTACGACGCGGAGGCCAAGGGGCTGACGGTCGTGATGGATCGCTGCATCAAGGTCGAGCACGCGCGCTTCCACGGCGGCCTGCACCTGCTGGGCTTCGACACGGGCCAGATCACCGCGCGCCGCACGTTGCGCTGACCACGTTGCGCTGACGCATCCCGCACGCGGCGTCCAGCGGTGCCGCGTACGGTCGCGCGCATGACCTACGCGCCAACCCCGGCCTTCGCGCCCCTGCCCGTCGAGCACGCCCGCGCCGCACGGAGGGCAGGAGCGCTCGGCGGCGCGCTCGTGGGCGTCGGCCTGCCGATCGCCCTGTCGCCGGCGTTCGCGTGGGGCTCCACGGGCCTGCAGGCGTGGGTGGCGACGCTGCCGGGCAACGACCCCGACGGCATGGATGCCGACACGCGCGCCGTGTTCGAGCACATGCTGCAGGCGCTGTCGAGCCCGATCGGCATCGTCGCGACCGTCGTGTGCCTGCTGCTGGGCGGTGGGCTCGTCGCGCTGGGCATCGTGACGACCATCCGTCGCCTGCGTCGCGCGGGCGTGCACCGGCCGGTCGCGGTCGCGCTGCTCGGCCTGCTGCTCGCGCGGGTCGGCACGTGGGTCGTGGGCACCCTGCTCGGCGGCCTGCCCGAGCTGCTGCTGGGTGCGTGGCTGCCGCCGCTCATCGGCATCGGGTTCGGCCACGTGTACGGCGATTCGGGCGGACCGACGGGCGCGATGTTCGTGCTCGCGGCGGTGCTGATCGTCATCGTGGGCGTCGTCGCCGCGGCAGGCACGTGGCTCGGCACCGGCATCCTCACGACGTGGTGGATGGCGCGGGCGCTGCGCGAGAAGGTGCCCGTGGTCGTGGCGATGCAGCCGTGGCCGGTCGAGGGCTGGCCAGCCTCCGAGCCGACTGCACCCCGGTCGCAGCCATAGGCGCGGGATCGCGGCGGGAGGGGCCCGCGGAGGGGCGCTGAGCGTCCGACTGCATGCCGACACGACTTCCGAGTCAGGGTAGCCTTACCTTGCTAAATCCTGAATGGAGCCCCGATGCGCCTGTCCCGTCCCGCCGCCGCCACGTTCGCAGGCCTCACGGCTCTCGCCCTCGCCGCCTGCGCCAGCAGCGGCGACGCCGCGCAGGAGTCCGGCTCGTCGAACGCCTCGTCTGCATCGTTCCCCGTCACGATCGAGCACGCCTACGGCGAGACGACGATCGACGCGGCGCCCCAGCGCGTCGCCACCGTCGGCTGGAGCAACCAGGAGGTCGCGCTCGCGTTCGACATCGTGCCCGTCGTGATGGAGGAGGCGACGTGGGGCGACGACGACGGCGACGGCGTGCTGCCCTGGGTCGAGGAGCGGCTCGAGGAGCTCGGCGCCGAGACGCCCGCGCTCTACGACGGCACCGACGGCATCGACTTCGAGGCCATCGCCGACGCCGACCCCGACGTCATCCTGTCGGCCTACTCGGGCCTGTCGGAGGACGACTACGCCACGCTCAGCGAGATCGCGCCCGTCGTGGCGTTCCCCGGCGTCGCGTGGGGCACGTCGTGGCAGGACACGATCCTCATGAACGGCAAGGGCCTGGGCTTCGAGGCGGAGGCCGAGCAGCTGGTCGCCGACGACGAGGCCGCGATCGCCGAGGCCGTCGCCGGCTACGAGCACCTCGGCACGGGCCTGGGCGCCGCGTTCGCGTTCTTCGACGTCACCGACCTCTCGAGCGTCGGCTTCTACTCGACCGCCGACCCGCGCACGGCGTTCCTCAGCGAGTTCGCCGGGTTCGAGGTGCCGCAGGCCGTCGCCGACCCCGGCACCGACGAGTTCTACTTCTCGGTGAGCGCCGAGGCCGTCGACACGCTCAGCGACCTCGACGTCATCGTCACGTACGGCACGGGCGAGGAGCTCGCCGCGCTGCAGGCCGACCCGCTGCTCTCGCGCATCCCGGCCATCGCGAGCGGCTCCGTCGTGTTCCTCGACGTCGAGACCGACCCGTCGACGACCGCATCGTCGAACCCGAGCCCGCTGGCGATCGACCACCTCATCGAGCACTACCTGCCGCTGCTCGACGCGGCCGCGGCCACGGCATCCTGATCGCCTGACGCCTGGATGACGACCCTCGGTCGTCGCGCAGCATGACCAGCACCGTCACCACCGCACCCGCACCGGGCGTCGACCGTCGTCGACGCCCGGTGCGGGTGCGTCTGCTCGTCGCCCTCGGCCTGCTGCTCGCCCTCGCGCTCGCCTCGGCGGCGTCGGTCACGTTCGGCGTGCTCGACGTCGGATGGGACGACCTCGTCGCGGGTGTGCTCGGGCACCAGGACACGACGGCGCAGGCCGCCGTCGTCAAGCGCATGCCCCGCACCGTGCTGGCGATCGTCGTGGGCGCAGCCCTCGGCGTGGCCGGCGCCGTCATGCAGGGCGTCACGCGCAACCCGCTCGCGGATCCCGAGATCCTCGGCGTCAACGCGGGCGCGTCGCTCGCCGTCGTCATCGGCATCGTCTTCGTAGGCATGTCGACCGACTCGGCGTACATCTGGACGGCGATGCTCGGCGCCTCCGTCGCCGCCGTCTTCGTCTACGCCGTCGGATCGCTCGGTCGGGGCGGCGCGACGCCGCTCAAGCTCGCGCTCGCGGGCGCCGCGACCTCCGTCGCGCTCACGTCGCTCGTGGGCGCCGTGCTGCTGCCGCGCGTCGACGCGATGGAGGAGTTCCGGCACTGGTCGATCGGCGGCGTCGGCGGCGGATCGTGGGACAAGATCGCGCTGATCGGCCCGTTCCTGCTCGTCGGCCTGCTCGTCTCGTGGGCGTCGGCGCGCGCGCTCAACTCCCTCGCGCTCGGCGACGAGCTCGCGCGCGGCCTCGGCGAGCACGTGCTGCGCGCTCGCGTGATCGCGGCCCTCGGTGGCGTCATCCTCTGCGGCGCGTCGACGGCCATCGCCGGGCCGATCGGATTCGTCGGCCTCGTCGTGCCGCACGTCGTGCGCCTGCTCTCGGGCGTCGACCATCGCTGGCTCGTGCCGCTGTCCGCGATCGGCGGCGCGGTGCTGCTCGTCGCCGCCGACGTCGTCGGCCGCCTCGTCGGCGGCACGGAGGAGATCCAGGTCGGCATCGTCACGTCGATCGTCGGGGCTCCCTTCTTCATCTGGATCGTCCGCAGGCAGAAGGTGCGTGAGCTGTGACCGCGACCCGCATCCCCACGGCGACGGCCGAGCCGTCGCCGACCCTGCTCGCCGTCGCGGCCGGGCGCCGCAGACGCGCGCGCCGTCGTCTCGTCGTGCACGTGGTGCTCGCCGTCGCTGTGCTCGCGACGCTCTGGATCTCCCTCACGGTCGGCCGCACGACCTACTCGAGCCTCGACGTCATCCGTGTGATCCTCGGGCAGGACGGCGAGGGCACGTTCACGATCGGCACGCTGCGCATCCCGCGTGCGACGACGGGCGTGCTCGTGGGCTTCGCGTTCGGCCTCGCCGGCGCGACGTTCCAGACCATGCTGCGCAACCCGCTTGCGAGCCCCGACATCATCGGCATCGGATCCGGTGCCAGCGCGGCGGCGGTCATCGGCATCCTCGTGCTGGGGCTCGAGCCGACGGCGGTGTCGGTGCTCGCGACCGTCGCAGCCCTCGTGACGGCGCTGCTCGTGTACCTGCTCGCCTACCGGGGCGGCGGGGTCGCGAACACGCGGCTCATCCTCGTCGGCATCGGCCTGTCGGCGATGCTCGGCAGCGTCGTCTCGTACGTGCTGAGCGGCGCAGCGGCGTGGGACATGCAGGTGGCGATGCGCTGGCTCACGGGCAACCTCAACGGGGCCACGACCGAGCGGCTGCTGCCGCTCGTCATCGCGGTGGTCGTGCTGACGCCCGTGCTGCTGTGGCTGCTGCGCGACCTCGAGATCATGCGCCTCGGCGAGCAGACCGCCTCCGCGCTCGGCGTGCCGGTGGAGCTGCGCCGCGTCACGCTGATCGTCGTCGCGGTCATGCTCATGGCCTTCGCGACGGCGGCCGCGGGCCCCATCGCGTTCGTCGCGTTCCTCTCCGGGCCCATCGCGAGCCGCATCCTCGGTCCCGTCGGCTCGCCGGTGCTCGCCTCCGGGCTCTTCGGCGCCCTGCTCGTGCTCGTCGCCGACCTGTTCGCGCAGTACGCGCTCGGCACCAAGTTCCCCGTCGGCGTGATCACGGGCGCGCTCGGCGCCCCGTTCCTCATCGCGCTGCTCGTCCGCACCAACCGTGGAGGCTCCGCGTGAGCGTCATCGACACCGTCCAGCGCCGTGCGCGCCCCGACGCGGCAGCCGCCGCCCGGTCGGCGGGAGGCGCGCGATGACGCACGAGCGCACGCTCGTCGCCGACGCGCTGCGGCTCGGCTACGGCGACCGCGTCGTCGTCGACGACCTCGACCTCGCCGTGCCGCCGGGGAGGATCACGGCGATCGTCGGTGCGAACGCGTGCGGCAAGTCGACGGTGCTCAAGGCGATGTCGCGCCTGCTGCCCGTGAAGTCGGGGGCGGTGCTGCTCGACGGCCGCAGCATCCACGGGATGCCGACGAAGGAGGTCGCGCGCACGCTCGCGCTGCTGCCGCAGTCGCCGGTCGCGCCCGAGGGCATCGCCGTGTCCGACCTCGTCGGCCGCGGTCGCCATCCGCACCAGGGCGTGCTCGCCCGGTGGACCGCCGACGACGACGCCGCGGTCGCACGCGCGCTCGAGGTGACGGGCACGGCGGAGCTCGCCGACCGCGCGGTCGACGAGCTCTCGGGCGGCCAGCGCCAGCGCGTCTGGATCGCGATGGTGCTCGCGCAGCAGACCGAGCTGCTGCTGCTCGACGAGCCCACGACGTTCCTCGACGTCACGCACCAGGTCGAGGTGCTCGACCTGCTCACCGACCTCAATCGCGAGCTCGGCACGACCATCGTCATGGTGCTGCACGAGCTGAACCTCGCCGCCCGCTACGCCGACCATCTCGTCGCCGTGCGCTCCGGCGCGCTCTACGCGGCGGGGGAGCCGTCGGAGGTGCTCACCGAGACGATGGTGCGCGAGGTGTTCGGGCTCTCGAGCCGCGTCATCGCCGACCCGACGTGCGGCAAGCCGCTCGTGCTGCCGCTCGGACGCCACCACGTGACCCACGGTGTGCGCGCGGTGAGGGCCGACGACGAGCACGACGCCGGCGAGGCGGTCGCGTCCTGAGGCCACGGCGCTGACGCCCGTCGGGCCGTCCTCATGCACGGCATCAAGGGACGGCTCCCACCTCCGGCACAGGCGCGACCGGCACCATGGGGAGGTGACGACCGACGAGCGACTGGGGTACACCACCTCGGCACCCACGCTCGCCCCCAACCCGGAGGCGCAGCGGGCCTACGCCGCGTCGATCGCACCCCCGCCGAAGCCCCAGCTGCCGCAGGCGATGACGGGCCGCGCCCGCTTCGCAGGCGGCGTGGGCGGCGCGATGATGCTCGTCGGTGCCGACCTCGCGGGGCTCGGCCTCCTGCTGCTGCTCCTGCCCCTCGTGCTCGAGTCGTTCGTGCGCTGGATGGCGTCGCTGCTGCCCGACGTCGACCCCGGCGCCGCCGCGACGAGCGTCGAGCAGCTGTACACGGGCCCGTGGCCGTGGCTCACGGCGCTCGTCGCCCTCGTCGGCATCGGCCTCGCCGCCGCGGGCGTCACGGTGAGCGTGCGCGCGCTGCGCGCCGCCGGCTTCGCGCATCCTGTGCGCATCACGATCGCCGCGTTCGGCCTCGCGCTCGGCGCCCGCATCGTGCTCAACATCTTCACCGCCCCCTTCTCGAGCCTGCTGTCGCCGCTGCTGGAGCGCGGCTTCGAGGGGCTCGCCGATGGCGGCATCGCCGCAGTCGGCACCGTCGTGGGCCTGCTCATCGCCTGCGCGATGAACGTCGCGATCGCGTCGGCGACCGGCATGCTCACGTGGTGGTTCGTCGCGCACCTCACGCGGCCCGCGGCGCCCGAGCCGGAGCCCGAGGAGCCGGCCTGGTCGAACCTGCTGCGGCACCACCACCTGCCGCACTGACGTCCCGCGGAGGCCCCTTCGAGGCTCGCCCCTCGGGCTCGCACCTCACGGGCCGGTCCTTGCGGCCTCCTCTCCTGGGTCGGCGATCGCCCATGACCGCTCCTTGAGGTGCGAGCGAAGCGAGCCTCGAAAGGTGCCGCACCGAGGACTCCTCGCACGGAGCCCTTCGAGGCTCGCCCTTCGGGCTCGCACCTCAGTGAGCGGGTGGAGACGCGCTTCTCGATCAGTGGGCGAGAAGCCATTCGCGCGGATGCAGCCCCCGGGGAACGCCGAACGGGCGCCCTCCCGCAGGAGGGCGCCCGTTCGACGAGCCGAGCCGAGGCTCAGTGCATGTGGCTGCCACCGTTGATGTCGATGTTCGTGCCCTGCAGGTACGAGGCGCCCTCGCTCGACAGGAACGCGAACACGGCCGAGATCTCGTCGGTCGACGCCGTGCGGCCGATGGGGATGTCGGCGGCGATGCGCGCCTCGAGCTCGGGGGTCGTGCCGACGCGGATGTTCGTGTCGACGGCGCCGGGCGTGACGGAGTTCACGGTGACGCCCGAGTCGGCGATCTCGCGGGCGAGCGCCTTCGTGAAGCCGAGGATCGCTGCCTTCGCCGCCGAGTAGGGCACCTTGCCGAACACGCCGCCGCCGCGCTGCGCGGAGACCGACGACATGTTGACGATGCGACCGAAGCCGGCCTCGAGCATCGGCGGCAGGAACGCCTTCGTGACGAGGTAGGTGCCGGTGGCGTTCACGGCCATGACCTTGTTCCACAGGGCGAGGTCGGTCTCGAGGAACGGCACGGGCGACGTGATGCCGGCGATGTTCGCGAGCGCGCCGACGACGGGCAGGCGGCCCGCCTCGACCTCGGCGGCGACGGCGACGCGGGCGGCCTCGACCGATGCCTCGTCGGCGACGTTCACGGTGGCGCCGAAGTGGGCCACGCCGTGGCGCTCGCCGATCTCGGCGGCGACCTGCGCGGCGCGCTCGCCGTCGAGGTCGAGGATGACGACGGCCCAGCCGTCGGCCGCGTAGCGGTCGGCGACGGCCATGCCGATGCCCCGGTCGCTCGCGGCGCCCGTCACGATGGCGGTCCTGGTGGTGGTCATGCTGCTCCTTCGTCGGATGCGGTCGATGCGTGGGTCGGCGTCAGTGCGTCTGCACGCCACGGTGGGCGAGGCCGGCGGCCTCGAGCATGGGGGCGACGTGGCGCGCGGCGGCGTCGATCGCCACGAGGCGCTCGGCGCGGAACTCGGGCGTCGACGTCGAGGTCGCGTCGTCGGTGTAGGCGCGGGCCGGCAGCTCGAGCGTGAAGCCGCCCTCGTAGCCCGACGCGGCGAGGGCCGCGAAGGCGGCCTCGAAGTCGACGTCGCCGCCGCCGATGGGCTTCGCGAAGTCGCCGCGCACGGCGTCGCGCAGGTGCACGTGCGCCGTGCGGTCGCCCCACGCATCCACGACCGCGCCCATGTCGTCGCCCGCGGCGACGACGTGGGCGACGTCGAGCACGGCGCGCACCGACTCGGGCGTGCGGTCGTGCAGCATCGCGGCGCGCTCGGCGTTCCAGCACAGGCGCAGGAAGTGGATGGACTCGACCCACACCTGCGTGCCGAGCTGCTCGGCGAGCGTGCCGGCGACGGCGAGCTCGTGGGCGACGCGCGAGACGTCGAGGTCGAGCGTGGCGGCGGGCTCGTGGTCGAGGGCGCCGCACGGCAGCACGAGCGCCTCGGCGCCGATCGCGGCCGTGAGGCGCAGGAGGCGCTCGACGTGCTGGCGTCGTACGGCGGGGTCGGCGGCGGGCACGTTGAGGTCGCCGACGTCGCCGTTCACGGAGCGCACGCGGATGCCCGCATCCGCGATCGAGGCTGCGACGGCGTCGATGGCACGGTCGTCGAGCTCGAACGGCACGTGGTCGCAGACGCCGGGGAGGGCGCCGAGGTCGATCTCCTGGAAGCCGAGGGCGGCGACGTCGTGCAATGCGTCGGGCAGGGTGAGGTGCTGGAACGAGATCGTCGAGCAGCCGAGCCTCTCGGGGAACGTCATCGTCGTCATCCTCGCGTGGTGCGAGGTCCGCTCCGCACCGAGCGACGCGGCAGATCCGCGCCGAGAGCGACGGTAGCAAGTCGACTGTTGACAGTCAACAGGAATGCGTGCATGCTGGCCACTGCCGACAGCGTCGTGTGGCTCATGAGCCCCTCCCCGCCGAGGCATCCTTGACCAGGAGAGGAACCCATGAGCACCGAGGCTCTTGCGATGCGCGGACCCGTCCGCGGCACTCCCGAAGCGAAGCGGGTCGCCGTCGGATCCGGCGTCGGCGCCGTCATCGAGACGTACGACTTCATCGGCTACGGCACCGCCGCGGCCCTGTACTTCGGCACCGTCTTCTACCCCTCCGACGACCCGCTCGTCGGCACGCTGCTGTCGTTCGCGACCCTCGGCGTCGGCTTCCTCGCCCGCCCCCTCGGCGGCGTCATCGGCGGTCACCTCGGCGACAAGATCGGCCGCAAGCCCGTGCTCGTCGCCTCGCTCATCGCCATGGGCCTCGCGACCTTCGTCATCGGCCTGCTGCCGACGTACGCGCAGGTGGGCATCATCGCCCCGATCCTGCTCGTGACCGTGCGCATCATCCAGGGCGTCGCGTTCGGCGCCGAGTGGGGCGGCGCGATCCTCATGAGCTACGAGCACGCGCCATGGAAGCGCAAGGGCGCCTACACCGGCATCGTGCAGGCCGGCTTCCCCGTGGGCCTGCTGCTCGCGAACCTCACGTTCCTCGTCTCGGTGCACCTGCCCGGCGACTGGGCGTGGCGCGTGCCGTTCCTCGCGAGCATCGTGCTCGTCGCCGTCGGCCTCATCATCCGCGCCAAGGTGCCCGAGTCGCCCGTCTTCGAGGACGTCAAGACGCAGGGCATCATCGTGAAGTCGCCCATCGTCGAGGTCATCCGCACCGACTGGCGCAACATCCTGCGCGGCATCGGCCTGCGCGTCGCCGAGACCGCCGGCTACGCCGTGTCGGTGACGTACATGATCAGCTACATCAACACCAACGGCCTCGCGGAGCCGTCGCAGACCCTCACGGCCCTCTGCATCGGCGCGGGCATCGGCGTCGTCGGCACGTGGGCGTGGGCGAACCTGACGGACAGGATCGGCCGCCGGCCGCTCTACATCGGCGTCACGATCTTCGCCGTGCTCTTCGCCGTGCCGATGTTCCTGCTCGTGAACACGGGCATGTTCATCCTCATCGTGCTGACGATGATCCTCGCCTACTCCGTGTGCCAGAACGCCCTCGCCGGCGCGCAGGGCGCATGGTTCCCCGAGCTGTTCCAGGCGAAGACCCGCTCGTCGGGCGCCTCGCTGGCGTACCAGATCTCGGCGATGGTCTCGGGCTTCACGCCCTTCATCACGACGCTGCTGTTCGTGGCGCTCGGATGGGTCGGCCCCGCGCTGCTCTTCGCGCTCTACGCCGCGATCGGCCTCACCGCCGCGATCCTCACCCGCGAGACGTGGGGTGCGCGCGAGCGTGCCCTCGCCGCCGAGGCCGAGGCCGCGGACGACGAGGATCGGCTCGCCCGCGTCGCCTGACGCGAGTCACAGGCTCGGTGCCCGGTCGCTGCCAGCGACACTTCGGCCGGGCACCGGAACCGACAGGCGCCCGGTCGCTGCCAGCGACACTTCGGCCGGGCGCCGAGCACCACGGGGCGGATGCGCACAGCATCCGCCCCGTATCCTTTCCACACGAGGAACCAGGGGGACGGCATGAGCGCACTCGTCGGGCTCGACCGCACGAACCTCCGCGAGCTCGCGGTGGACTCGTTGCGACGCGCCATCACGAGCGGCGAGATCGTCCCCGGCACCCACATGGTCGAGACCGACCTCTCCGAGCGCCTCGGCATCTCGCGCGGCACGCTGCGCGAGGCCATGCGTCAGCTGCAGCAGGAGGGCCTGCTCGAGTCGGGCGCCCGCGGCAGGCTCAGCGTGCGCAACCTCGACGCCCGCGAGATCGAGGACATCTTCCTCGTGCGCGGCGCCCTCGAGGCCCTCGCGGCGCGCCTCATCATCTCCGCGGGCACGATCGCCGACGCGAAGCCCGTGCTGCACGCCGCCATCGACCGCATGCGCGACGCCGAGGGCGGCACGGTCGTGGCGTGGATCGAGGCCGACCTCGACTTCCACCGCGCGCTCGTCTCGTTCCCCGGCAACGCGACGCTCGTGCACCAGTGGCAGCAGCTCGAGGGCTCCATCCGCATGTCGATCATGTACGCCGGCCTCGACCGCGCCACGTCGAACATGGACACCGATCGCCACCTCGACATGGTGGATGCGATCGAGACGGGCGACGAGGAGCACGCCGTCACCGTCATCCGCGCGCACCACTCGCAGGCAGCGGCGACGCTGACGGCGTAGGGGCTCGCCGCTCGCCGCTCGTCTGCGAGGCAGTCGCCACGGTTGGCCAACCTCGACGATGCCCCCTTCGCGATTGGCCAACTTCTGCGACGTGCAGCGGTCGATTGGCGCCAATATGCGCCAATCGACGCCTCTCGGGCGCAGAACCTGGCCAATCGATCGCAAGAGCTGGCCAATCGACCGGCGGCCCATCGGAGGCGGAGCCCCCAGGCACGCAGAAGCGGCACGGCGGCGACCTTGGGGATCGCCGCCGTGCCGCGGACTGGGGGAGGAGGAGCGTCAGCCGAGCTCGGCGAGCACCGTCTCGACGATCTTCTCCTTCGAGAGACCGTACCGGTCGTGGAGCGTCGGCAGGGCTCCCGCATCCAGGAACGCATCCGGCAGGCCCACGGGCACGACGCGACGCGAGACGCCGCGGCGCACGAGCGCCGACGCCACCGACTCGAAGAGCCCGCCCACGACGGAGTGGTTCTCGAGCGTGACCGCGAGGCGCGGGGTGTCGAGCTCGGCGACGATCGTGTCGACGTCGAGCGGCTTGATCGTCGGCGCGTGCACGACCGCGACGTCGACCTTGTGGGCTGCGAGCAGCTCGGCCGCCTGCAGCGCGCGCATCGTCATGAGGCCCGACGACACGAACACGACGTCGGCGCCGCCGCGCAGCACCTTCGCCTTGCCGAGCTCGAACGTGTAGTCGTACTCGTCGAGCACCGTCGGCACCTTGCCGCGCAGCAGACGCAGGTAGGTGGGGCCCTCGGATGCGGCGAGCTGCGGCACGGCCTGCTCGATGTCGATCGAGTCGCACGGGTCGACGATCGTGAGGTTCGGCATGCCGCGGAAGATCGCCATGTCCTCCGTCGCCTGGTGGCTCGGGCCGTAGCCGGTCGTGAGGCCGGGGAGGCCGCCGACGACGTTGACGTTGAGGTTCGGCTCGGCGATGTCGAGGCAGATGAAGTCGTACGCGCGGCGCGCGGCGAACACCGAGTAGGTGGAGGCGAACGGCGTGAGCCCCGCCTCCGCCATGCCCGCGGCGGCGCCGAACAGCAGCTGCTCGCTCATGCCCATCTGGAAGTACCGGTCCGGGTGGGCCTGGGCGAAGATGTGCATGTCGGTGTACTTGCCGAGGTCGGCGGTGAGGCCGACGATGCGCTCGTCCTGCTCCGCAGCCTTCGCGAGCGCGTGGCCGAACGGCGCGGGCGCCGTCTTCTGGCCGGGGTCCGCGAACGACGCGATCATCGCGCTCGTCTTCAGCTTGGGCGCTGCCGTGGTGGTGCTCATCGTGCTGCCTCCTTGGCTGCCTCGTAGCGGGCGGTGAGCTGCTCGCGGCAGATCGCCCACTCGTCCTCCTCGATGCGCATGAAGTGCGCCTTCTCGCGCTCCTCGAGCATCGTGACGCCCGAGCCGACCTTCGTGTCGCAGATGATGACCTGCGGCGTGCCGTCGGCCTGGGCGACCGAGCGGGCCTCGTCGAACGCATCCACGAGCGCGGGGAGGTCGTTGCCGTTCACGCGGATCGCGTGCCAGCCGAACGCCTGCCACTTCTCGAGCACGGGCTCGGTGCGCAGGATGCCCTGCGCGGGGCCGTCGGCCTGCAGCGCGTTCATGTCGACCATGGCCGTGAGGTTGCCGAGGCGGTGGTGGGCGGCGCCCATGGCGGCCTCCCACGTCGAGCCCTCGTCGAGCTCGCCGTCGGAGAGGAAGTTGAAGACGCGCTGCTCGGTGAGACCGCGGTGACGCAGGCCGAGGGCCATGCCGACGGCGACCGTGAGGCCGTGGCCGAGCGAGCCGCCCGAGATCTCCATGCCGGGCGTGTACGACGCCATGCCCGACATCGGCAGGCGCGAGTCGTCGGAGCCGTACGTCTCGAGCTCGGCGACGGGCACGATGCCCGCCTCGGCGAGCGCCGCGTAGAGGCCGATGGCGTAGTGGCCCGTCGAGAGCAGGAAGCGGTCGCGGCCGTCCCAGTGCTCGTCGGCCACGTCGTAGCGCAGCTGGTCCATGTACGCGACCGTGAGCATGTCGGCGGCGCCGAGCGCCTGGCCGACGTAGCCCTGGCCCTGCACCTCGCCCATGTGGAGCGCGTGCATCCGCACGTTGTACGCGTGCTCGGCGAGGCGCGCGAGGCGCTCGGCGTGCGCGGTGGTGGGTGCGACGGTGGTCATCGGACTCCTTCCAGGGTGGGCTGCTTCGCGAGCGACGAGCCGACGACGGCGGGCGCGGTCTCGCGCGCCGTGATCGCGACGACGGTCGAGATGATGCCGAGCAGCGAGAACAGCAGGGCCGGGCCGATCCAGCCGATCCAGCCGTAGGTCGCGGTCGCGATGAACGGCAGGAAGCCGGCGACGATCGCGGCGCCGTTGTAGCCGAGCGAGATGCCCGACGTGCGGCGGTTGGCGGGGAACAGCTCCGAGAACCAGCTCGACTCGACGGCGAAGATCGGGTCGTGGCTCAGCACGAGCGACAGCACGACGGCGACGACGATCATCGCGACGACGCCCGTGTTGATGAGCATGAACATGGGGATGCCGAACGCGATCGTGAAGATCGAGCCGATCAGGTACACCTTCTTGCGGCCGATGCGGTCGCTCCACGCGCCGTAGAAGAGGTGGCTGCCGAGGCCGATGGCCGAGCCGACGAGGGTGCCGAGCAGCACGTCGTTCTTCTCGGCGATGGCGGCGAGGCCGACGTAGGCGACGACGAACGACGTCGTGACGTAGTAGCCGCCGGTCTCGGCGAGGCGCAGGCCGATGACGCGCAGGATCGAGCGCCAGTCCTGCTTGATGGCCTCGAGCGCGGGGGCCTTCAGCACCTCGCCCTGCTCCTTGACGGCCTCGAACGCGGGGCTCTCGGCGACCTTGAGGCGGATGAAGAGGCCGACGATGACCATGACGGAGGCCAGCAGGAACGGCACGCGCCATGCCCAGTCGCCGGGGAGGCCGGACGTGGCGAGGATGACGCCGTTGGCGAGCAGCAGACCGCCGGGGATGCCGATCTGCGGCAGCGCGCCGAAGAAGCCGCGGCGACGCTCGGGGGCGTGCTCGACGGCCATGAGCACCGCGCCGCCCCACTCGGCGCCGTAGGCGATGCCCTGGATGATGCGCAGCACGATGAGCATGATCGGCGCGGCGACGCCGACGGTCGCGTACGTCGGCAGGAAGCCGATCGCGGTCGTGACGACGCCCATGACGACGAGCGACCAGATGAGCACGCGCTTGCGGCCGATGCGGTCGCCGAAGTGGCCGGCGAGGTAGCCGCCGATCGGGCGGAAGAGGAAGCCGATCGCGAGCGTCGCGAACGAGGCGAGGGCACCGACGATGGGGTCGTCGGTGTGGAAGAACACGGTGCCGAAGTACGTGGCGGCAGCCGTGGCGTAGATGAAGAAGTCGTACGACTCGACGACCGTGCCGATCATCGAGGCGAGCGACACCTTGACGGCGTTGTCCTTCTTCGGCGCGCCGGTGGTGGGTGCGGACATGGATGCTCCTGGTGGTGGTGCCGGGCGGCGTCTGCGTCGCCCGGAGGGTGGGATCTAGTGCTGGTAGGTGCGGATGACCTGGCTGTCGTCGGCGCGGTCGAGTCCGGCGTCGGCGGCGGCGAGGTAGCGGTCGCGGGCTGCGGCGAGCACGGGCACCTCGGCGCCCGCGCCGGCTGCGGCGTCGGCGACGAGGCCGGAGTCCTTCACGAAGATGCCGATCGTGGAGGTGACCTGCGGGTCGTCCTCGAGCATGCGCGGACCGCGGTCCGACAGCATCCACGAGCCTGCGGCGCCGCCGGCGACGAGGTCGAGCACGGCCGCCTTGTCGAGGCCGAGCTGCTCGCCGAGGTTGAGCGCCTCGGCGGCGGCGACGATGTGGACCGAGCAGAGGTGCTGGTTGACGACCTTGATGCCCTGGCCCTGGCCGAGCTCGGCGCCGACGGTGCGCACGGTGCCGAGCGGGGCGAGCACGGCGGCGGCCTCGTCGAGGTCGGCCTGCGCGCCCGACGCGAAGATGATGAGCTCGCCGGTCGTGGCGCGGGCGACGCCGCCCGTGACGGGCGCGTCGACGACGCGGCCGCCGAGCGTGCGCAGGCGGGCGCCGGATGTCTCGACGGCGGCGGGGCCGACCGTCGACATGACGACCCAGAGCCGGTCGGCGGCGACGCCCGCGGCCTCTGCCTGGTCGACGAGCGCATCCAGCTGCTCGCCGGTGGCGACCATCACGACGACGGGGCCGGCGGCGGGTGCCTCGGCGATCGAGGCGACGGCGGCGATGCCTGCGGCCTGCGCGCGGTCGCGGGCGGCCTCGAACGGGTCGACGCCCGTGACGGCGAAGCCTGCGCCCGCGATGCGCTGCGACATGGGGGTGCCGATGGCGCCGAGGCCGACGAACGTGGCGGTGGTCATGCGGTGGTGTCCCTTCCGGCGTCGTCGTCGGTGCTGCCGACGACGGCGTCGTGGTGGTCGAAGTGGAATCGGATGGCGATGCGGGCGGCGTCGGCGTCGTTCGCCGCGAGGGCGGCGACGATCTGCCGGTGCACGGTGTCGGTGAGGTACGTGCCGTCGGCCGCGGGCGTCTCGGTGCGCAGCGCCTTGGCGCGGCGAGCGGCGAGGGTGTCGCGCAGCATGCCGGCGAGGCCGTCCTGCAGCACGTCGAGGATGGGGTTGTCGACGATCGTCACGAGGTGGCGGTGGAAGGCGAGGTCGGCCTCGAGGCCCGCCTCGTGCTCGGCGGCGGCGGTCGCGGCGATCATGGCGTCGGTGAGGCGGCCGAGCTCGGCGACGTCGGCGGCGGTCGCGAGCTTCGCGGCCTCGACGGTCGTGACGATCTCGAGCATCTCGCGCGCCTGGTCGACCTGGTCGGGGCGCAGGCCGCCGAGGGCGCCCATGAGCGTGAAGGTCGTGCGCACGACGGAGGCGCCGGGCGAGCGCAGGTAGGTGCCGTGGCCCTGGCGGCGGTCGAGGATGCCGAGCGACTCGAGCTGCGAGAGGCGCTCGCGCAGCGTGCCGCGGCTCATGTCGAGCTGCTCGACGAGCTCGCGCTCGGGCGGGAGGCGACGGGTGCCGTCGCGCTCGATGGCGGAGAGGTCGACGAGGCGGGCCACGAGGGCGTCGAGCGCGTCGTCCATGAGCCTCTCCATCGAGTCGAGCATTGGTCGGACCACATTGGTCTGACCAATCCGCGACCCTACGCGCATCCGCGGCCGACTGTCAACAGTTGAGGGTTTCGGCCCGAATTGGTGACGACATCGGGCCGAAACCCTCGACTCCGCCAGACGCAGCGAGGCCCCCGCCGGATGGGCGGGGGCCTCGTGGTGCGCCGGGGCGCGGGGAGTGGATGGGTCAGGCGACGCCGAGCAGGTCGATGACGAAGATCAGGGTCTTGCCCGAGAGGCGGTGGCCGCCGCCGGCGGGGCCATAGGCGAGGTGCGGCGGGATCGTGAGCTCGCGGCGTCCGCCGACCTTCATGCCCGGGATGCCTTCCTGCCAGCCCGCGATGAGGCCGCGCAGCGGGAACTCGATCGACTGGCCGCGGTTCCACGACGCGTCGAACTCCTCGCCGGAGTCGTGCTCGACGCCGAGGTAGTGCACCTCGACGGTCGCGCCGGGCGTCGCCTCGGCGCCCTCGCCCACGACGATGTCGCGGATGACGAGCTCGGAGGGGGCGGGGCCGGTGGGGGCGTCGATCTCGGGACGGGTCAGGTCGCTCATGCCCCCATCCAACCGCACTGCGGGAGTCCGCGACGAGATGGGGCTTGTGCGATGCCAAGACGCGATATATCGTGAATCGCACCACACGCGATATATCGCGAACGAGATTGCTTTGAAAGAAGTCTTGCGAAGCAACGGCTTTGAAAGTACTCTTTCAAGCACCACCTCATCCGAGGACCGCACGAGAAGGAGCAGATCATGCGACGCATCATCGACAGCATCCGCCCCGGCCGCGACGAGGAGATCCACCGCACCCGTCGCGCCGCGGCCACCGCCGAGCAGCGCCACGCGCAGGCACGCCAGACGGCGATCGCCACGCAGGGCATCCTGCGATGACGGCAGGCGAGCAGCCGACCCAGGAGCCGGCGGAGGTCGCACCCGGGACGTCCCTCGTCACGAGCGACCCTGCCGTGCTCCGTGCGCTCGCGCATCCGCTGCGCGTCGAGATCCTCGCGGTCCTCGACGACCTGCGCGAGGCGACGGCGACCGAGATCGCCGAGCGCGTGGGCGAGAGCCCGTCGAACTGCTCGTTCCACCTCCGCCAGCTCGAGAAGGCCGGCTACATCGAACGCGCACCGCAGCGCGGCACCGCCAAGCCCTGGCGCCCCAAGCACGTGCACCGCAACCTCGCCCCCGACGCCGACGACCCCGCCTCGGTGCGCTCGTCGGCCGCCCTCAGCGCCCTCTACGTGCAGCGCGAGGCCGCCCGCGTCGTCGACTACCTGCAGAGCGTCCCCGAGACGCCCGAGTGGACCGACGTCGTCACGATCAACCTGTCGTCGTTCTGGGCGACGCCCGACGAGATGCAGCAGCTCGCGACCAGCATCGCCCAGCTCACCGCGCACCTCCCCGGACGCGAGTCCGACCCGTCGAAGCGCCCGCCCGGCAGCCGGCGCGGCTACCTCTTCGCGACCCTCAACCCCGACCCGCGTACGCCTCCCACCCCCGAGGCCTGACGTCTCGATCGCCCGCGCGCGCCATGGGGCGTCGCGCCATCCCGTCGCGCCCGCGCGACCGCCCGACGCAGTGCCACGCCCTCCAGCCAGGAGCCACCATGAGCGACGCCACGCCCGACCCCGCACCGCCGACCCCGCCGGCATCCGTCACGACGACCGCGGCGCCCGCCTCGCCCTTCCGTCGCCCGGCGTTCCGCCGTCTCACGGTCGGCTGGGTCGCGACGAACCTCGGCGACAGCGCGCTGTACATCATGCTCGCGGTGTGGGTGCGGCAGCTCACGGGGTCGGATGCGGCGGGCGCGCTCGTGTTCCTGGCGCTCGGCGCCCCCACGCTGCTCGCGCCGTTCGTCGGCCACGTCGTCGACCGCGTCTCGCGCAGGCGCCTCCTCATCGGGGCGAACCTCGGCGGGGCGGCGCTCGTCGCATCCCTGCTGCTCGTGCAGGGCCCCGAGCAGGTGTGGCTCGTCTTCGTCGTCACGTTCGGCTACGGCCTCGTCGCCACCGTGACGGGCGCGGCGCAGTCGGGGCTGCTGCGCGACCTGCTGCCCGACGAGGAGCTCGCGTCGGCGAACGGCGCCTTCTCGTCGATCGACAACGCCATGCGCATCGTGAGCCCGCCGCTCGGCACCGTGCTCTACGTCGCCGTCGGCCCGGGCGCCGTCGCGCTGCTCACGACGGCGTGCTTCCTCGCGACGGCGTTCGTGCTCGCTCGCACGCGCATCGACGAGTCGCCCGCGGTGCTCGAGGACGCGCACGAGCCGTGGATCCGGCAGGTCACCGCGGGGTTCCGACAGCTGCTGTCGGAGCCGACGCTGCGCCTGCTCACGATCGTCATGACGCTCGCGTTCGCGGCGAACGGCCTGCTGAACGCGACGGTCTTCCCCTTCGTCGAGGTCGGCACGGGTGCTGGCCCCGAGGCGCTCGGCCCGTTGCAGGCCGTGCAGGGTGCGGGCGCCGTCGTCGGCGGCCTCACGGCTGCGGCGGTGCTGCGCCGCATCGGCGAGCGGCACCTCGTGGCGTGGGGGCTGGCGCTGCTGGGCGGCGGCCTCGTGGTCGGGCTCGCGTTCCTGGTCCTGCAGCCCGACGCGGCGTGGATGCGCTGGGGCGGCATGAGCCTCGCGCAGCTGCTCATCGGCTTCAGCGTGCCGTGGGCGATCGTGGGCGTCGTCACCTACCGGCAGCGCGTGACGCCGCCGCGGCTGCAGGGCCGCACGTCGGCGGCGCTCAACGCGGCGATCAACGTGCCGCAGCTCGGCTTCCTCGCGCTCGGCGCCGCACTGCTCGCGGTCATGGACTTCCGCATCCTCATCGCCATCTGCGCCGTCGCGATGGTCGCGGCCGGCATCGTGTGCGCCGCGGTGCGCCCGCGCGCGGAGCTGCCCGCATCCGCCCCCGCCTGATGGCGATTGGGCAGTAGATGCGCTCGAGTGGGCAGTAGATGTCGTCGACACGCCGTGGAGACAGCATCTACTGCCCAATCGACGACGGTGAGCGGCGGATGCGCGCGGTGCCAGGATGGTGAGGATGCCGCTCGAGACCCGCCCGCCCCGCCGCTACGTGGCGTTCGTCGCCATCGGCCTCGTCGCCGGCTTCATGTCGGGACTCTTCGGCGTCGGCGGCGGCATCGTGATCGTGCCGCTGCTGCTCGCGTTCGGCGGCCTCGAGCGCAAGCTCGCGAGCGGCACGAGCCTCGCGGCCATCGTGCCGACGAGCGCCGTCGGCGTCATCGCCTACGCCATCCCGGGCCACGTCGACATCCTCGCCGCCGCCCTGCTCGCCGCCGGCTCCGTCGTGGGCGCGCAGATCGGCGCGCTGCTGCTCTCGCGCCTCCCGACCTCCGTCGTGCGCATCATCTTCATGGTCTTCGCGCTCGCGGTCGCCGTGCAGCTGTTCCTCACGGTGCCCGAGCGCGGCGACGGCATCGAGCTGGACGGCTGGACCATCGCCGGCCTCGTCGCGGTCGGCCTCTTCACGGGCGTGCTCGCCGGCATCATCGGCATCGGTGGCGGCGTCGTGGTCGTGCCCGCGCTCATCCTGCTGTTCGAGTCGAGCGACCTCGTGGCCAAGGGCACGTCGATGCTCATGATGGTGCCGACCGCCATCTCGGGCACGATCGGCAACCTCGTGCGCAAGAACGTCGACCTCGTCGCCGCCGGCATCGTCGGGCTCGCCGCGTGCACGACGACCGCCCTCGGCGCGCTCGCCGCCGCAGCGCTCGACCCGCGTGCGGCGACCATCCTCTTCGCGATCTTCCTGCTGGCCGTGCTCGTGAAGACGGCGCTCGAGGCGTGGGGCGCCCGCAAGCCCAAGGGCGACGCGGCCTAGCTTCCGCGGCGCGGAGCGGATGCGGGGCACGGCTCCCTGCCACCTCGCACCCAGGCGGTGCATGCTCGCTGCATGGATGCGCGCGGCACGCCCCCGCAGAGGCCGCCCGGCGAGGGGTCGCCGTGGCCGCATCGTGCCGTGCAGCAGGGGATGCCGCCGCAGGGGCGACCGGGCATGCAGCCGCCGCCGCACGGTCAGCCTGGCGGCTGGCCCGGCCCGCAGCAGCCCCCTCCCTCGCCGGCGTACGGCGCACCGCAGCAGCATCCGCACCAGCAGCCGCACCAGCCACCACCGTCTCCCGCCTACGGGATGCCGACCGGCGCCATCCCCCAGCAGCGCCAGCCCCACCCCTCCGCCCCGCGCCCGCCACGGCGAGCATCCGACAGCCGCACCACGGTCTCCCGCGTGCTGCGCGCGTGGTGGGCCGGTCGCATCCGCCGCCTCGTGCCGCGCGGCGTGCCCTGGACGGCCGTCGCCTTCACCGTCGTGCTGCTCGCCGCGTGGGCCCTGTTCGCCGACATCCTGCTGACGCCTGGCGTCGTGCAGGAGTATCCGGGCGAGGCGCCGAGCCGCGCCTGGGGCCACGACTTCATCGGGTGGATCGCCTTGCAGGTCACGTTCGGGCTCGGCGCGGGGTCGACCGCGATGCTCATGCTGGTCAGCACGCCCAGGCTGCGATGGGTCGGCGTCGCCGTGACGGTCGCCTCGACGGCGATCACGCTGCATCTCGTGCTGTCCGGCCCCGGCCAGCCACTGCCGTTCGTCGCGGGCGTCGCGGCGAGCGGCGTCGTGTCCGCCGCGCTCGCCGTGCTCGCGGCGCTGCTGCCCGCGCCCCGCGTGCACCTCGCCGTCGGATCGGGCTTCGCGCTCGCGATCCAGTGGGGCGTCGTGACGTGGGCGGGCATCGTCGAGCCGGAGCCGTGGGTGTTCCTGCGCAGCTGGATCGACCTCGCGTTCCCCGTGCTGCTCGCCGTCGGCTTCCTCGCGATGCTCGCCGTCGCCGTGTACGCCCAGCAGATGCACGCTCGCGCCGATCGCATCGGCCGCCGCATCCTCGTGGCCTCCTGGGCGCCGATCGTCGCCGCAGCCATCGCGCTCGTGATCGTGCTCGTGCGGATGGGGCCGCTCGCCAGGCTCTTCGGCGAGTACGACGGCAACCTCTGGGGCTACGCGACGGTGTGGTCGTCGTGGCCGCACGCGATCGTCGCTGGAGGACTCGTGGTCTGGCTCGTCGCGCGGTCGAGCACGCGGCCGCTGCGGCCGCGCGGGCACGTGCTCACGATCCTCGTGCTCGCGGCGATGGCAGGCATCTCGCTGCTCGCCTTCGGCCTCGTGCACGTGCTCGGGATCGTGGCCCCGGACGGCGACTTCGTCGACCCCGTCTTCCAGTTCACGCTCACCTACGCGAACTTCCTCGCGCTCGCCTTCACGGCGGTGCTGCTCGTCCCGTTGCTCGTGCCGTGGTTCCGCAGGTCGACGGGACGCGTCGGCGCACTCGTCGCGATCGTCGTGGCGGTGCCGCTGCAGCTCTGGTTCATCATGACCATCGATCTGCGGCTGCCGTTCTCGCGCATCGCCGCAGCGCCGTCGCAGATCGTGCTCGTCATCCTCGTCGCCGTGCTCGTGCTCGCGACCTGGGGTGCGATCCGCGGGCGCGACGTCGTCGACCGGCACCTGCTGCTGCGCCTCGCGATCGTGCCGCTCGCGACCGCCCATGCCGGTCAGCTCCTGCCCGGGATCTGGAAGGACGACTTCGAGCAGGCCTCCATCGTCGTGCTGAGCCTCGTTGGTCTGCTGGTGCTCGGCGCGCCGCGCACAGGCACCAAGGAGGGCAACGCCCAGGCGATGGTGTCGCCGTTCGCGGCGCAGGTGCTCGTGCTGGGATCCGTGATCGTGGCGCGCACGATGGGCCAGCTGACCGACGACGAGACGACCACGATCGCCGTGCTGTACATGACCATCCCGATCGCGGCCGTGCTGTGCTGCCGCCTCGAGGACCCGTCGGACGGATGGACGCAGCGCGCGTCGACCGTCGACCTGCAGACGATGCGGCGCGCGCCGGGCCCGGTCGTCGCCGTGAGCGGCGGATGGGGCGGGTCGCCGACGGGACCGGTGCCGCAGCCGTGGGGCGGGCAGCCGGGGCCGGGACCGGCGGGACCGCCGCAGCAGCCGTGGCCGCCGCATCCGCCGCACTCGCCGCAGCCTCCTCGGCGCTGATCCTCGGCGGGATGTGCGCGAATCCAGCCTCTCGTGGCGCTGAGCGCCTCGAACCGCCGCTGACGCGCACATTCCACCGGCGCACCCGGGTGAGATGTGCACCCGAGCGGTCCGGCATCCCGCATGCAGCCCTGCCACCCCGCCCACATGCACAGCTCGCCCGCATCCGTGACGCCCCGCGTCGTCCCGCCTCGCGACCCCGACCGCACGCGACCTACCGTGGCGGCATGACCGCCCCCATCCAGACCACCACCGCAGGCAGCCTGCCGCGCACCGCCGCCCTCCTCGAGGCGAACCGGGCGCGCACGCTGTCCGACGACGGCTTCACGTTCCAGCCGAGCGGCGAGCACGAGGCGGCCGTCGCTGCAGCGGTCGCCGACGTCGTCGCGAAGCAGCGCGAGGCGGGCATCACGCTCGTCGGCGACGGCGAGTACGGGCACACGATGCGGGCGGCGATCGACTACGGCGCGTGGTGGACGTACTCGTTCCAGCGCTACTCGGGCCTCGAGCTCACCGACACCGACTTCTTCACGCCGACGCCCGTGCTGTCGAGCCCGGGCGACGTGCGCCTCACGGCGTTCCTCGACCGCCGCGACTTCACAGCGTTCGCCGAGGCGTACGCCGACCCGTCGGCAGGCATCGGCACGGGCGAGCAGGCGACGGCGTTCCCGACCACGACGAGCGCCATCGCGTTCACGGGCCAGGAGCAGGTGGCCGCCGACATCGCGAACCTCAAGGCCGCGCTGCAGCCGGGGGAGCAGGGGTTCCTGACGGCGATCTCGCCGGGCAGCGCCGCCCGCGTCGGCAACCAGCACTACGCGACCGACGAGGAGCACATCTTCGCGTGGGCGGATGCGGTGCGCGAGGAGTACACGGCCATCACCGACGCGGGGCTCGTCGTGCAGATCGACGACCCGTCGCTGGCCGAGAACTTCGACCAGATCCGCCCCGAGCCGAGCGTCGAGGACTACCAGCGCTTCACGCGCATCCGCATCGAGGCGCTCAACCACGCCATCCGCGACCTGCCGAAGGAGCTCGTGCGCCTGCACCTGTGCTGGGGCTCGTGGCACGGTCCGCACACGACGGACATCGAGCTGCGTCACATCCTCCCGGTCGTGCTCGACGCGAACGTGGGCTCGCTGTCGTTCGAGGCGGCGAACGTGCGCCACGAGCACGAGTGGACCGTGTGGGGCGAGCTGGGCGACGCCGTGCCCGACGACCTCGTGCTCGCGCCGGGCATCGTGAGCCACGCGACGAACGTGGTCGAGCATCCCGACCTCGTGGCGCAGCGCATCCAGCGATTCGTGGATGTCGTGGGCCGCGACCGGGTGGTCGCGTCGACCGACTGCGGCCTCGGCGGCCGCGTGCACCAGCAGATCGCGTGGGCGAAGCTCGCGTCGCTCGGCGAGGGCGCGCGCCGCGTGCGCTGACCCGCGTCGCTCGACGGCCCGCACGCCCTGCGCGTGCGGGCCGTCGTCGTGTGCCCCGAAGTCGCTCGTACCCCGCGCGCAAGGGGTGCACGCGTCCAGGTGGCGGGCGTACCGTCGCGCCTGGGGCCTGGCATGAGGAGGTCGGGATGCGCATGTACGCCTGGCAGCGATCCGACGAGTCGACGGGGCACAGCGTCGCGCGCGTCTCGGCGATCGACGGCGGCCGCCGGTACCAGGCCACCGAGGTGCTGGCGACGCCCGCGGCCGTGTCGTGCTCGTTCACGATCGACGTCACGAACGAGTCGCGCCCCGTGCGGGCGATCGTGCGCGCGTTCGCGACGTCGGGCTCGCGCGTCGTCGAGCTCACGACCGACGGCTGGCGCTGGACGGTCGACGGTCGCCACCGCCCCATCCTCGACGGCGTCACCGACGTCGACGTCGCCGCGACCCCGCTCACGAACACCATCCCCATCCGCCGCCTCGGCCATCTCGGCGTGGGGGAGGAGGCGGTGATGGCGGTCGCGTGGATCGACGTGCCGTCGCTCATCGTGCGCCGCGTGCAGCAGACGTACACGCGGCTCGAGCCAGTCGATGGCATGGATGCGTGGCGCTACGAGGACCGCGATCACGGCGGCTTCACGCTGCTCGTCGACGGCGACGGCGTGGTCGTCGACTACGAGGGCTTCGCCACGCGGGTGCTGCCGGTGCGGATGCCCGCGTGAGCGTGCGCTCGCTGGCGGTGCTCGGCTTTGGCGCGGCCGTGGGAGGTGCGGTCGCGCGTCGCGTCGCGGCGGCGGGTCAGGTCGATCCGCAGTACCGGTCGGCGGCGCTGCTGCTGCCCGACGTGCAGCTCGTGCGGCCGATGGCGGCGCTCTTCCGCCGTGTGCGGCCTCGGCCGACGGCGATCGCCGACGGCGTCGTCGCGACCGATCGGCTCGTGCGGGCGCGGGATGGGCGCGGGATCCGCGTCTGGGTCTACGAGGCCGCGACGGATGGCGCTCCGGTGCCCGCCGTGCTGCACGTGCACGGCGGCGGCTACGTCATGGGCGATCCGGTCGCGTCGCACGCCCGGTGCTCGGCGATCGCGGCCGAGCTGGGCGTGCGCGTGGTGAGCGTCGACTACCGGCTCGCGCCCGAGCATCCGTTCCCGGCGGCGATCGACGACTGCGTCGACGTGCTGGCGTGGATGCACGCGTCGGCCGACGCGGAGGGCGTGGATGCGGCGCGCATCGCCGTCGTCGGCGACTCGGCCGGCGGCGGGCTCGGGGCGTGCACCGCCCAGGCGGGCTTCGACCTCGGGTTGCCGGTGGCGTTCCAGGCGCTCGTCTACCCGATGCTCGACGACCGCACGAGGCGCCGCGTCGACGACCGCGGCCGCTATGCGTGGCCGGCGTCGTCGAATCGCTTCGCGTGGGATGCGTACCTCGCGGGCGCGCCGGGCACCTCGCCGTACGCGGCGGCCGCGCGTCGGGCCGACCTCGCCGGGCTGCCGCCCGCATGGATCGGCGTCGGCTCGCTCGACCTGCTGCACGCCGAAGACCTCGCCTACGCGTCGCGGCTGCGCGCCGCGGGCGTGCCCGTGGAGGTCGTCGAGGTGCCCGGCGCCTACCACGCGTTCGAGACGCTCCGGCCGGATGCGCCGGGCTCGCAGACGTTCGAGCACCTGCTGCGCGAGGCGCTGCGGGCCGGCCTCGGCCTCGGCGCCTCCTGACCGCATCCGTCCTGCGTTCTGCAGGCGATTCCGCCTCTCGAGGGAACATTCCCCTCAAGACCCCGAATCGCCTGCAATACGCAACGACGGCAGGCGAGCTGGTTGCGTTCTGCAGGCGATCAGGGGTGGCAGAGGGGTATCTTCCCTCCGCCCACCCGAATCGCCTGCGATGCGCAACGAGCGCATCCGGCGGACCGCCGAGACCCCGGGCGTAGTGTCGAAGGACGCGCGAGGAGGGGTGGACATGGCGGTCGTCGACGAGCTGCGGATGCGGTTGCGAGCAGAGCAGGTGGTGACCGACGACGCGACCCGCGAGGCGTACGCGCACGACGACGCCGAGTGGGCGCCGTACGCGCCGCCCGCCGCGGTCGTCTTCGCGGAGTCGCTCGACGACGTCGTCGCGACGGTCGAGGTCGCGAACGCCACGGGCACGCCGATCGTGCCGCGCGGCGCGGGCACGGGCCTGTCCGGCGGCGCGAACGCGATCGCGGGCTGCATCCTGCTGAGCCTCGAGCGCATGACGCGCATCGTCGAGGTCGACGTCGACGAGCGGTTCGCCGTCGTCGAGGCGGGCGTGCTCAACGACGACCTGCGCCGCCACGTCGCGACCCACGGCCTCTGGTACCCGCCGGACCCGGCGAGCCAGGCCATCTCGACGATCGGCGGCAACGTCGCGACGAACGCCGGCGGCATCTGCTGCGTGAAGTACGGCGTCACGACCGACTACGTGCTGGGCCTCACGGTCGTGCTCGCCGACGGCCGCGTCGCGCGCATCGGCCGCGCGACGGCGAAGGGCGTCACGGGCTACGACCTCACGTCGCTCATCGTCGGCAGCGAGGGCACGCTCGCGATCGTCGTCGAGGCACGGGTGAAGCTGCTGCCGCTCGCCGGGCGCGAGGATCGCGTCGTCGTGGGCACGTTCTCGGCGCTGTCGGATGCGGGGCTCGCGGTCGCGTCGATCGCGCGCGACGGCATCGTGCCGGCCGCGCTCGAGCTCGTCGACCGCACGTGCCTCGCCGCCGTGAACGCGTGGCAGGGCCTCGGCATCCCCGACGACGCGGCCGCGATGCTGCTCGTGCGGGTGGATGAGGTGGGCCAGGCAGGCGAGGAGCTCGCCGAGCGCGTCGCCGCCCACCTGGCCGCCGCGAACGCATCCGGCATCGAGCGCGCCTCCGACCCCGACGAGATCGACCGCCTCTTCCAGGCGCGGCGGCTCGCGTACCCGGCGCTCGAGCGGCTCGGGCCCGTGCTGACCGAGGACATCTGCGTGCCGCGCATGCAGGTGCCGGCGATGCTCGCGCGCATCGAGGCGATCGCGGCGGAGGCCGACGTGACGATCGCGAACATCGCGCACGCGGGCGACGGCAACCTGCATCCGCTCATCGTGGTCGCGGCCGACGACGCGGATGCGCGCGCCCGCGCGAAGGTGGCGTTCGATCGCATCGTCGACGAGTGCCAGGACCTCGGCGGCACCGCCACGGGCGAGCACGGCGTCGGCTTGCTGAAGCTGCCGGCCGCGGCGGCCGAGATCACGGGCGTCGAGCTCGACCTGCACGTCGCCGTGAAGCACGCCTTCGACCCGCACGGCCTGCTGAACCCCGGCAAGGCGTTCCCGTCGGCGGGCCTCACGGGTGGCATCGGCCAAGTGATCGACCTCTCCGGCTCGCACGCGTCGCCGGCCGCGCCGGCCCACCCCAAGACTGGGCATTAGATGTCGTCGATCGGCCCGTTTCACGACATCAAGTGCCCACTCGTGAGCATCAAGTGCCCAGTCCAGACGAGGAGGAGCGCATGACGAGCGTCATCACCGCCGACGACGGGTACCGCATCCACGTCGCCGAGCACGGAGACCCGACCGGCAGGCCCGTCGTGCTGCTCGCCGGGTTCAAGGCACCCGCGACCACGTGGCGGCATCAGGTGCGCTCGTTGGTGGATGCGGGATGCCGCGTGCTCGCGGTCGACGTGCGCGGGCACGGGGAGGCCGAGCCGATCGGCCGCGGCGTCACGATGGCGCGCCGCGCGGACGACGTGGCCGCGGTGCTCGAGCAGCTCGACGTGCAGGGTGCGACGCTCGTCGGCGGCTCGATGGGCGGCAACACCATCTGGGCGTACGTCGAGCGGCACGGCACCGACCGCATCCGCGCGATCGCGATCGTCGACCAGACGCCGCGCATGCTGAACGACGCGGAGTGGCCGCACGGCTACTACGGCTACGAGACCGCCAACCGCGACACGTTCTTCGCCGAGGGCATCCCGCCGACCGGCGTGGGTACGCCGATCTGGCGGCGAGGGATGCGGCTCGTGCGCCTCGTGCGCGCGATGGGGACGCCCGGCCGCAGCGAGCTGACGCCCGGCGAGCTCGACGTGCTCGGCGACCACGCCCGCGCCGACTGGCGTCCGACGATCGCGCGCACGGAGGTGCCGGTGCTGTTCGTCGCCGGTGCCGAGAGCGAGCTCTGGCCTGCGACGCACGCGGCCGCGGCGGCCGCGCTCGCGCCGCGCGGGGAATCGGCGGTCATCCTGCAGGCCGGCCACGCGACGAACATGGAGCAGCCTGCGGCCTTCGACCGCGGCCTGCTGGAGTGGCTCGCGCGCACCTGAGGCGCCGAACCAACGGTCGCGCGGAGACGGCACGCAGTCGACGTGGCGACGAACATTCCTGCGCGCCGCGTGACAATTCCTCAGACTACGGATAGGTTGAGCCAGATTCACTTCTCCGCGACATCGCGTCGCTCGATCGAAGGTGACCGATGGCCACTGCGCACGTCGTCCCGTTCCACTCGCTCCGTCGAACGCTCCGAGCCTCGCTGGCGCTCGCGACCGCCGCAGCGGCCGCGCTCGCCGGCGTGCTCGTCGCGCCGGCGACGGCTGCGCAGGCCGCATCGGTCGTCGATCAGGCGAACGAGCTCGTGGTCGGCCAGGGGCACCCGCTCCGGTTCGGGGAGTGGCAGACGTTCACGGCAGGCGTTTCGGGTCGCCTGACAGCGGTCGACGTGCACGTGACGAACGCTGCCGGGCAGCTGGTCGACGTCTCGGTGCAGAGTGCCACGGGCGACACCTACGCGTTTGGCGGCGCTGTCGCCCCGGGTGACGGCTGGCTCTCGATCGCGCTGAGCGACACCCTCAGCGTCGTCGAGGACCACGTCTACACCATCAGGGTCTCCTCGCCGGGGGTCTCCCCGTACGTCTCCGTCAACATGGACCAGTACTCGCGCGGCGCGCTCGTGCAGGCGCCTCCCGGCATCGACCTGCTCTTCCGCACCCATGTCGAGCCGGCCGGTCCGCCCGCGACCCCCGTCACGTTCGCGGGCCAGCCGTCGACCCTCACGGTAGGCACCCGCGTCGACTTCCAGTACGAGGTGCAGGGCACCGCGCCCATCGACGTGTCGTGGAGCAACCAGATGCCGCCAGGCCTCTCGCTCTCGAGCAGCGGCCTGCTGTCGGGCACGCCGACGCAGGCCGGCACCTTCACCCTCGACCTCGTCGGCGCGAACGCGGCAGGCACCGTCGGACACCGGTCGACGATCACGGTCGATCCCGCGCCGGTCGCTCCGACCATCTCGGGCGCACCCACGACGACGCTCGACGTCGGCGTGGAGGCGTCACCCTTCCAGTACACGATCGCCGGCGTTCCGACTCCGACGGTCACGACGACAGGCACGGTCCCGCCCGGCATGACCGTGTCGAGCGCCGGCGTGCTCGCCGGCACGCCCACGGCCGCCGGCACCTTCTCGTTCCGCGTCACGGCCACGAACGCGACCGGCAGCGCATCCGTCGACTCGACCGTCGTCGTGCGACGTGCCGCGCAGGGAACGATCGACGCGCCGGTCGAGGGTGGCACGGGGGTCTACTTCGTGGGCGGTGTGATCGCACGGTACGTCGCGAGCCGCGACGGCGTCATCGACGCTCTCGCCGTGCACGTCGCCGCCAGCAGCTCGACGGCGGGCCAGCCCTACCGGATCGAGCTGCGCGATGCGTCTGGCGTCCAGCTCGACGTCGCGCGCTTCCCCGTCACGAGCACCGGATGGGTGACCGTGCTCCTCGACGGAGGGGTCGTGGCCCGGGCTGGCCAGCAGTACTCGTTCTACCTCCTCAGCGACGGAGGCGACTACGCGCAGTTCACCTTCACGACCACGCCCGGATTCACGTTCGACCACCGCGTCTACCTCGACTCGGCCCGCACGGCACCCGTCGTCGCCGACCCGCAGCAGCTCTCCGTCGGCACCGCCGTGTCGCAGGCGCTCGTCTCGGGCAACCCAGCCCCGACCGTGACCGTGACCGGGGCGCTGCCCGCGGGCGTCACCATCGACGCGACCGGCCTGCTCAGCGGCACGCCGACGGCGTCGGGATCCTTCCCGGTCACGCTCACCGCATCCAACGGCATCGGCGCCACCGTGGTGCGCAACGTCACCATCCAGGTGCGCGAGACGCGACCGGCGGCGCCGACGGGTGTCGTCCTCGAGCCCGTCGGGCCCGGCCAGATGCTCGTGCACTGGGAGCCGCCGACCGACCAGGGCGACTCGTCGGTGACCAGCAACGTCGTGCAGTACCGCGAGCGCGGAACGGAGGTGTGGACCGACGTGGACGCGAGCCTCGTCTACTCCCGCGCCAGCTCGCTCTCGGGGCTCACGCCGCTCGTCGAGTACGAGGTGCGCGTCGCCGCCGTGAACGCGCAGGGCACGGGTCCGTGGAGCGTCATCGCGACGGGCGCGGCCCAGGGGCAGGCTGCTGCGCCGACCGTGGCCGCGGTCTCGCCGATCTCGCAGGGCGCGATCGTGCGCATCATGACCGGCGACCTCGTCGGCGGATCCTTCATCTCGCACCGCTTCGAGACACGCGTCGCCGACTCCGGCGACGCGTGGACGGTCGCCAACGTCTCCTCCTCCATGGCCGGCTACTCCGTCAGCGGTCTCGAGAACGGCGTCGTGTACGAGCTGCAGGTCAGCACCGTCACCACGGCGGGCATCGGCGTGCCGTCGGCCCCCGTGCTGCTCGCGCCCCGCACCGTGCCCGACGCCGTCACCGGTCTGCAGGCCATCGCCAGCGATGGCACCCTCTCGGCGTCGTGGACCGCGCCGGAGTGGAACGGTGGCGCGGCGATCACCGAGTACGTCGTCGAGCACAGCACGGGTGGTGGCGCGTGGAGCACCGCCGGTGTGCAGGTCGACGTCGAGGCCGCGACCGCGACGATCACGGGCCTCGAGAACGGCGCCGCCGTCGACGTGCGCGTGTCGGCGCGGAACGTCGCCGGCACGGGCGCCTCGGTGACGACGTCGGGCACGCCCTTCGCGCCCGCATCCGCCCCCACCGAGCTGTCGGTCGGTGCGTTCGACCGCAGCGTCGGGCTCTTCTGGCAGCCGCCGACGTCGAACGGCGGTGCGCCGGTGCTGGGCTACGTCGTCGAGCACCGCGTCGCCGGTGGCGACTGGTCGTCGGATGGCGTGACGGTGACCGCGACGTCGGCGCAGATCGAGGGGCTCGCGAACGGCGTGCCGATCGAGATCCGCGTCGCGGCGTTCAACGGCGCGCTCGGTGCGTACGCGACCTTCTCGACGACGCCGTTCGTGCTCACGCCGACCGTCACGTCGGCGGGCGGCGCGCTCGACGGCTCGACCGTGCGTCCCGGCACCACGATCGAGATCGTCGCGACCGACCTGCCGGTCGGTGCGCTGGCGAGCGTGTACCTGCGCCTGGCGGGCTCGATGACGCCTGCGTCGCTCGTCTCGTCGCGCTTCGCGGCGCCGACCGCGCTCGACGCCGGTGCGGCGCTGCCCATCGAGGGCATCCTGGTCGGCGAGGGCGTGGTGGATGCCGACGGCGTGCTGTCGCTGACCGCGACCCTGCCCGCCGACGTCGCGCCCGGCGACTACGAGCTCGCGGTGTACCTCACCGACGGCACGGGCTCGCGCTCGCCGTTCGTGACGGCGTTCGCGATCGAGGCGTCGCCGGTCGTGCCCGAGCCCGAGGCGCCGGTCGTGCCCGAGCCGGAGGCGCCGGTCGTGCCGCAGGTGCCTGTGGCTCCGGTGGTCGCACCGGCGCCCGTCGTCGCGCCCGCTGCCGCACCGGCCGTCGGTGCGCTGCCGCGCACGGGCGTCGACGTCGCTACGCCATTGCTCGCGCTCGCGATGCTGCTGACGGCGGCGGGTGCGCTGCTCGTGCGGCGCCGGGGCGCGCGCGCCTGACGATCCGGGCGTTCGTCGACGCCCACCGCGCCGGCCGATCCCGCTCGGCCGGCGTGGCGCGCGCACCGGCGTCGTCACCCGGCCGGCGGGCCGGCGACCCCCAGCTCGCGCCCGAGCTCTCTCGCGAAGAGCTGCATGGGCACGATCGCCTCGATCGGCCCCCACGGCGTCGCATCCCACGGCACGCCCCGGCCGTTGCGCCCCCGACGCACGGCGACGCCGATGTCGGCACGGCGTCCGCCGATCCGCAGCACGCGAGCGCCACTCGCGACCAGGTAGGCGATCGCGTCGTCGACGTCATCCGTGCCGGAGTCGACGACGAACGCGCCCATCGACGCATCGACGACGCGCGACCTCGAGCCCAGCAGGTCGCTCGCGGGATGGTGGTGCGCCCACCGTGCCGCGAGCTGCTGCAGCTGCAGCGCACCCTCGGCGGCGTACGGCAGGCCGCTGCCCGTGCCGACCACGAGGAACGACGAGTGGTCTCGCAGCTCCTCGACCAGCGCCGTGACCTCCCTCGTCGAGCCCGCGATCGCATCGTGCAGGCGCGACGGCGTCTCGTGCAGCATCGCGGCATGCGCTGCCGCGGAGGCTCGGTCGAGGCGACCGGATGCGACGAGTGCCGACAGGGCGACCGCGACCCCCGTGATCGCCTGGCCGACGAAGGTCGCCGCGGCCGCGCCGACCTCGGGCGGGGCGAGCCAGTCGAGCGCCGCATCCGCGACGCGCGAGAGCGGGGAGTGGTGCGCGTGCGCGAGCACGAGCAGCTGCAGGCCCCGTGCGGAGGGCGCGTCGACCGCACGGCGCAGCGTCGACGAGTCGTCGGACCCGCCCAGCCCCACGAGCAGCGTTCCGGGCTCGAGGGAGGCCGTCGCGACGTCGGCCGGTCGCATCCACCTCGTCGGCACGCCTCCGAGGTCGGAGAGCACGGCCGCAGCGACGCGACCCGCGTGCAGGGCGGAGCCCGAGCCGACGAACGCGACGCGGTCGAGTGGTCGCAGCGGGAGGGCGCGCCACAGCGACCCGTCCGCCACGCTCGACCCGATGGCCTCGAGCACGCGAGCGGCCGCGCGCGGCTGGTCCTCGATCTCGTCACGATGCCGATCGTCGCCGACGTCGTGACCACGCAGCTGCGGCTGGATCGCGACCAGCGGAGGGGCGGCGCGTTCGCGCCCGAGACGCAGCCAGCGCACGGCACCGGTCGCGATCGACACCACGTCGCCGCGGGCGAGCAGCCGAACGCTGCTGCAGTGCGGGGCGAGGGAGGCTGCGTGGCTCGCGAGCAGCATGTCGTCGTCGCGCTCGCCGAGCATGAGCGGCGAGCCGGCGGCGCTCGCCGCGACCTCACCGGTCTCGCCATCGAGGGCGACGATCGACCATGCCCCGTCGAGCGACGGCACGGTCGCGGCGAGGGCGAGCGCCACCGAGCCGGCGTGCTCGAGAGCTTCCTCGAGCAGGTGCGCGACGACCTCCGCGGCATCGTCCGACAGGAACGCGTGACCGTCGGCCAGCAGGCCGGCGCGGAGGCTCGCGGCGTTCGAGATCGTGCCGTCCTGCACGACGTGCAGTCGCTCCGTGCAGTCGACGAGCGGCTGCACGTCGCGACGTCGCGCGCGCGCTCGCGTGCCGCATCCGACGTGTGCGATGCCGATGCGTGCGTCGTCGCCGGCGCGAAAGTCGGCCGGATGGAGGACGGTCGAGCCGATGACTCGCGTCATCGCCACGTCCCCGCGTGCGGACCAGACTGCGATCCCGGTGGCGTCGTGGTCGTCGCCGAGCCTCGCGAGTCCGCCGAGCAGCATCGGTGCGGCCTCCGTCGTGCCGACGTACGCCGAGAGCGGGCTCACGGATCCGCCCTCGGCGACCGACGATCCGCGCTCGCATCGTCGCGGCTCCGCCACGATGGAGGCATCAGCCGATCGCGTCGCGATGCCACCATGGAAGCCCCCGATCCGACGGGCGGGGCTTCGATGCGAACCGAGACCCCGCCGAGCATGCGGCCACGGGGTCCGGGTGGCGACGCGGCCCAGCATGCGCCCGGCTCGTGCGGAAGTCAATGGGCGTGCCTCGACTCTCAGCCCGCGCGCAGGCGACCGAGGGCGTAGGCTGACGTCAGCGATCCACGTCGGAACCGGTTCGGCCCTGCATCGTGCAGGAAGGCGCGCCGATGTCCAGTGCAGCAGGGGGTCCTCGGCATCTGAGCGCCGCGTTCGTCGCATCGATGGGTCTCGACGGCGCGGCCATCACGACGTTCGCCTCCGGTCCCGGTGCCGAGACGATGGACGCCTCCGACGCGGTCTCGGCAGGGATCGACGAGCTGCAGCTCGATCTCGGCATCGGACCCGGCTGGGATGCCGATGCGCGGCAGACGTCGGTGCTCGTGCCCGATCTCGCGCAGGACGAGCGGTGGCCCGCGCTCCGCGACGGGTGCCTCGCGCTCGGCTCGGGGGCGCTCTTCGCCTTCCCGCTGGCGTTCGGCGGCATGCGCATCGGCGCCGTGACGACCTACGCGGTCGTACCGCGGACCCTCGACGCCGACCAGGTCGCTCGGCTCGCCGAGCGCTCGCGATCGGCGTCGATGCTGCTGCTGCTCGACACGGTGCGCGAGGCCGAGCGCGAGACGAGCCAGAATCCGCGCTCGCGTCGCACCGTGCACCAGGCGACCGGCATGGTGCTGGCGCGCTTCGGGCTCACCCCGCCCGATGCGCTGGCGCTGCTGCAGGCGCATGCCTTCTCGGTGGGCTCGTCGGTCACCCAGGTGGCCGCGGATATCGTGGAGGGAAGGTCGCGACTCCTCGATCCTGAGCCTCCCGCGACCGAAGAGATCGGTGGGGAGCTGCGATGAATGCGACCACACGCGAGCGCGAGCTGCTCGAGACGTTCGTTGCCCTGTCGGACACGCTCGTCGTCGACTACGACGTCGTGGAGCTCATGCAGCTGCTCGTCGACCGCAGCGCCGCGCTGTTCGACGCCGTGTCGGCCGGGGTGCTGCTGTCGGACGCCGACGGTCGGGTCGAGGTGCTCGCGTCGACGGATGAGCGTGCGAAGCTCGTCGAGCTCATGCAGCTCGACGAGGGTGCGGGACCGTGCCTGGAAGCGCTTGCCACGGGCGAGACCGTCGCGGTGACCGATGTGCGGACGGTGCGCGACGAATGGGCCGGGTTTCGTGACCAGGCGCTGTCGCTCGGCATCCATGCGGCGTGCGCGGTGCCGATGCGTCTGCGCGGCCAGACGATCGGCGCCCTCAACCTCTTCCGGGCGCGGCCCGGCGAGTTCGACGCCGAGGACCTCGCGGTCGTGCGCGCCTTCGCCGACGTGGCGACGATCGGCGTGCTGCAGCAGTGGGCGCTCGTCGAGAGCGACCTCGTGCGGTCGCAGCTCTCGCATGCACTCGACAGCCGAGTCGTGATCGAGCAGGCGAAGGGCGTGCTGGCATTCCGTCACGGCGTCGACGTCGATGCGGCATTCGCGCTGCTGCGCGCGCAGGCACGTCGCACGCGGGCACCGATCACCGAGGTGGCGCGTCGCGTCGTGGCGGGCGACGAGTCCATCGACGCGCCCACGCACGCCTGAGGGTGGCGCCCCCGCTTGACCCTGCCCCGAGGGCACGGTGTCGAGTGGATGCCATGAGCGACACGCCTCTCGCCCCCACCCCTTCGATCCAGCGCCCCGGCATCGTCGAGCTGCTCGCCGGCGCCGTCGCCTTCGCGATCGGCATGGCCGCCACCGTGTGGCTGTTCTCCACGTTCGAGTTCGAGCCCGCCATCGCCGGCCTCGTGCAGTACGCGCTCTCGGGCTCGCTGGGACTCCTCGGCTTCGCGGCCGCGTGGATCGTGCGCATCCGCCGACTGGACGTGCTCGGAGTGCGCCGCGTCTCGGGCCGTTGGCTCGCGATCGGCGCCGCCTCCGGGCTCGGCACCTTCGCGCTCGGCCTGCTGACGAGCCTCGTGCTGAGCCTCTTCCTGCCCGCCCCCGAGAACATCCAGTCCGACTACCAGTCGGCCGCCGCGGGCGGTGCGGCCGCCTTCGCCGCGACGCTGCTGCTCGGCGCGGTGCTGACGCCGCTGGGCGAGGAGGCGTTCTTCCGCGGCGTCGTCGCGAACGCCCTCGGCCGCTTCTCGGCGTGGATCTCCGTGCCGGTGAGCGCTGCGATCTTCGCGGTCGTGCACGGCATCAACGCCGTCTTCCTCACCGCCTTCATCGTCGGCATCGCCACCGCGCTGCTCTTCCGCCGCACCGGATCCATCTGGCCCGGCGTGCTCACGCACCTCGTGCACAACACGCTGGCGATCCTCTTCCCCCTCGTCGTGACGGCCCTGCTCGGCTGACGCCCTCGCCGCCGTCTGCGTTCTGCAGGCGATCCGGGGTGGCAGAGGGGTATCTTCCCTCGGCCCACCCTGATCGCCTGCGAAACGCAAACCGCCACCCCGTCTGGATGCGTTTCGCAGGCGATTCCGCCTCTCGAGGGGAATCTTCCCTCCAGACCCGGAATCGCCTGCAATACGCGATCGACCGGCCACTGGGCACCGACGTGCAGCCTCGCCCGCCGCGGGCGCAGTACGGTCGAGCCATGACCGAGCGCACCACGTACCTCCTCGTCGACGGCGAGAACATCGACGCGACGCTCGGCCAGTCGGTGCTCGGTCGCCGTCCCGAGCCGCACGAGCGGCCGCGCTGGAACGTGCTGCTCGACTTCGCCGAGCAGGAGTGGCAGCAGGACGCGAAGGGTCTCTTCTTCCTCGCCGTGCAGGAGACGCTGCCGATGTCGTTCGTGCAGGCGCTGCTCGCGATGGGCTACACGCCCGTGCCGCTGCAGGGCGAGGGCAAGGTCGTCGACATCGCCATCCAACGCACGGCGGATGCGCTGCGCCACCGCGCCGCCGACGTGATGCTCGTGAGCCACGACAGCGACTTCGCCCCGCAGATGGAGGCGCTGGCCGACGGCTCGCGCCGCGTCGGCATCGTCGGCTTCGCGGAGTTCATGGCGTCGAGCCTGCGCGCCGTGCCGGGCGTCGAGTCGTTCGACCTCGAGTATGACGTCGCCGCGTTCAAGAGCCGCCTGCCGCGCGTGCGCGTCATCCCGATCGACGAGTTCGACCCGATGCAGTTCCTCTAGAGAGTTGAGGGTTTCGGCCCGATGTGATGTCATTTCGGGCCGAAACCCTCAACGCTGCGGCGGACACTCGGACTCGAGCGTGGGCTCGAGCGCCTGCCAGGTCGCGAGCGGCAGGTCGCCCGGCCGATGCTCGTACCGCATCACCATCGGCAGCGGGTCCGCGTCGCCACCCTCGCTGGTCTGGCCGAGTGCATCCTCGTAGCGCACGGTCGTGATGTCGACGCAGAGCAGCACCTCGAACGCCGGCAGGGACTGCGAGCGCAGGGTGGCGGCCGTCGCCGTCGCTGGCGCCACGAGCCGTTGCCCGTTCGAGAGCAGCATCAGCTCGATCGAGGAGTCGAACGCCGCGATCTCGGGCGTCGCGAGCTCCTCGAGCAAGGCGGTCGACTCGACGCCTATCGTCGCGACGTCGATCGTGCCGACCATGGCATCGCCGTATGCGGCGTGATGGTCGAGCGCGAGCGCCTCGAGCTGCTCGTTCGTCGGCTCGAGTGGCGGCGGCTGCGCGACGCAGCCGCCCAGGGCGACGGCGGCGACCAGCGCGGCGGCGAGCGCGAGACGGCGGCGGGGTGCGGTGGCGATCATGCGCGGCACCGTACGCACGCGCTCTCCACAGGCTGCATCCGCATCCACAGCCCCGCCGATTCGCTGCCGTTCACCTGCGAGTGGTGGGATGGATGCGGTGGGCCGAGCCCGCCGCATCCCGCTCCCGAGCCGAGAGGCATCCATGCCGCACGCATCCGGCGCCCGCGTCGTCTTCCTCGACGTCGACGGCACGATCATGGACCACACGGCGCGCATCGCCGAGTCCACGGTCGAGGCGGTGCGGCGCGCACGGGCGAACGGCCACACGGTGCTGCTCGCCACGGGGCGCGCGCCGGGCGAGGTGCCCGAGCACGTCGCGGCGATCGGCTTCGACGGCGCGATCACGGCCGGCGGCGGCTACGCGGCGATCGGCGACGAGCAGGTGCTCGAGCGCACGATGGATGCCGAGCTCACGGCCCGCATGGTCGCGGTGTTCGAGGATGCGGGCGTCGACTACTACCTGCAGGCGTACGACGGCGTGTACCCGACCGAGCACGTGCACCTGCGCTACGCCGACTACCTGCGCGAGCACGCGGGGGAGACGTTCGACGGCATCGAGCCGCACGAGCATCCGCGGGTCCGCCCGCTCGTGCAGACGGAGCCGCTGCCGCTCGACGGCATCGCGAAGGCGATGTTCATCGGCGAGGACCTCGGCCTCTTCGCCCGCATCTCGCAGGCGCTCGGCACCGACTTCCACGTCATCACCGGCACGATGCCGCACCTCGGCTCGGCGTCGGGCGAGGTCTCGCGCGCCGGCGTCACGAAGGGCGCGGCGATCGAGCACGTGCTGCCGCTGCTCGGCTTCACGGCTGACGAGGCGATCGGCATCGGCGACTCGTCGAACGACGTCGAGATGTTCGACGTCGTCGGCGTGGGCATCGCGATGGCGGATGCGGTCGTCGAGGTGCGCGATCGGGCGTCGGAGTCGACGACGGGCGTGCTCGACGACGGCATCTGGAACGCGTTCGTGCGGCACGGGCTCGTCTGACCGAACGATCTGCCGCGTGATCGCGGCCGCGCGCGGGGAGTACCCCGAGCGATGCGTTCGGGAGACACCGCGTCTCTTCCCTCGGCGTGTCGAGCCATCCTCACCCTATGCTGAGCCTGATTCACTTCTCCGCCGACGGCTTCCGCTCGCGTCGCACGAGCCGAAGGCACTCCGATGGCCGCAGCATCCGTCGTCCGTCCGCACCGTCTCCTCCGCGCCATCGTCGCGGTCGCGGCCGTCGCCACCACCGCGCTCGCGGGCGTGCTCGTCGCGCCCGCGGCACCGGCGCAAGCCGCGAGCGTCGTCGACCAGCGCTTCGTGGCGAGCTCCGGCGACACGTTCCACTTCCTCGAGCCGGGCGCGAGCTTCGACCAGCAGATCGCGGCCGGCATCACGGGTACGCTCGACCGGATCGCGATCCAACTGGACTTCGGCACGGCGTCGCTCGGGGTCCAGGTGTTCGGCAACGGCGTCACGAGCTCGGGAAGCGGTGCGGGCGCTGGAGCGTCGGCTGTCGGCGTCACCCTCTCAAGAATGGAGGTGACGGCCGGGGCCACGTACACGCTGCGCATCACGAACACCGGCAGCAGTCGGGCCAGACTGCCGATCGACATGGGCTATCCGGGCGACGGCTTCGGCGGCAGCGCGTTCTCGGTCGGCTTCACGACCTATGTCACGTCCAGCGCCGTCGCCCCGACGATCTCGGGCGACCCGTCGTCGCTCGCCTACTTCGCCGGCCGCGCAGCGCCCGCCTTCTCGTACGCCATCGCGGGCACGCCAACGCCCACGGTCACCGCGACAGGCGTCCCGACCGGCATGCAGGTGACCGCCGCAGGTGTGCTCGAGGGCACGCCGACGCAGCTCGGCACGCACACGTTCACCGTGACGGCGACGAGCGATGCTGGCAGCGCCTCCGTCTCCTCGACCATCACGGTGCGCGACGTGCTGCCGGATGCGCCCACCGACCTGCGGGCGGCCCCCTTCTCGCCGGCGCACACCATCCGCATCTCGTGGAACCCGCCGGCATCGACGGGCGCCGACCCCATCGACCACTACGTCGTCACGTACGGCGGCGTCGGTCGCATGACGTACGTGACTTCCTTCGACGCGCCGCTCAGCGCCTTCCCGGTCGGCACGGTGCGCCCGATCTCCGTCGTCGCCGTGACCGCATCGGGCTCGAGCCTGCCGGCTGCCATCGAGTTCGCCGGCGTCGGCTACCCGGGGGCGCCGACCGCGTTCGCTGCGACGCAGACTGCTGTCCAGGACGGATACGCGACCGCCCTTACGTGGAGCACGCCAACCGTGACCCGGGGGCTCCCCGTCAACGGCTACCGGCTGCAGTGGCGCGCAGCCGGCCAGGCGAACTGGTCGACGCACAGCGCCACCGCACTCGAGGCGTCCACGACCGGCGTGACACTGAACCACGCGACCTCCGGCACGTACGAGTACCGCCTCGCGGCGACCAACGCGCTCGGCATCGGCGACTGGGCCCCCGCGACCGTGGTCATGCAGCCGCGACCGGCGTCCTTCGCGCTCGACCACGAGGTGCTCGCGAACGGCGACGCGGTGGTGCGCTGGACGGCGCCCGGACCCGGCGACCCTGCCGTCGACTCGTACCTCGTGCAGACCTCCACCGATGCCTCCACGTGGACGACGCCGACCTACCTCACGGTCTCGGGCACCGAGGCGACCATCGCGGGCCTGCGTGGCAACACCAGCACGTACGTCCGCGTGGTCGCCACCAACGCGATCGGCTCCACGGCGTCGGTGGTGCGCCAGGTGTTCCTGCCGATGAGCGCGCCGATGGCGCCACGCGACGTGCAGGCGACGCTCGTCGCTGGCCAGTTCCAGCTCGCCTGGCAGCCGCCGCTGAACGACGGCGGCGACCCGATTCGGAGCTACACCGTGCAGCGAAGGGTCGCCGGAGGGGACTGGGTCACGCAGGCGGTGAACGTCCAGTCGACGACGTTCGCGCCCGTCGTTTCCCTCGGCGTTCCGGTCGAGTTCCGTGTTGCCGCGAGCAACGCTCTCGGCACTGGCACGTGGAGCAGCAGCACGCCCGCGCAGATCGCGATCGCCGTGCCCTCGATCCCGGCGGCACCGACGACGCAGTCGCGTCCCGGCGGCGTCCTGGTCACGTGGACTCCTCCGCTCGCCACCGCGGCACAACCCGTCGACCGGCTGATCGTCGAAATGCGCCGCGGCGCCGGTGACGTCTGGGTGGCGGTGGATGCGGTGTACGAGGGCAGCTCGGTGCTGATCGAGGGGCTCGAGCCCGGGGTCGTTCACGAGTTCCGCCTCGTGGCGAGCAACGCCGCCGGCAGCAGGCTGAGCGGGGTGCGGACGGGCAGCGCGCTGCGTACGCCGTCCGCGCCGATCTCGCCGAGACTCGTGCCATTCGATTCGGGGGTGGCCGTGCTCTGGAACCCGCCGACGTCGAGCTACGGCTCCCCCGTCACCGGCTACGTCGTCGAGCGTCTCGTCGACGGGGAGTGGACGCTGTTCGCAGGCCCGACCCCCTTCAGGGAGGCGACGATCGAAGGCCTCACCGTGGGCGAGCAGGTGCAGGTGCGCATCGTCGCGATCAGCGCTGCCGGTCGCGGCACACCGACTGCAACGCTGACCACGACAGTCCCGACGGTGCCCAGCGCCCCGCGCGACGTCGTCGCGACGCCGGGTGCAGGTTCGGTGACGTTCGCATGGACCGCACCGGCGTCCGATGGTGGACTTCCCGTCACGAGCTATTCGGTCGAGCGGCGGGGCGAGTTCGGCTGGACGCAGCTCGCGTCCTCGCAGAGCACGTCGGCCGTCGTTCAGAACCTCACCGATGGCGTGCCGTACGACTTCCGCGTGATCGCGGTCTCGCGAGCAGGAGTGTCGGTGTCCTCCGACATCATCAGGGTGACGCCGCGGCGAGCGCCGGACGCTCCCTCCGCCTTCACGGTCGAGGGAACCGACAGTGCGATCGTGGCGTCGTGGACGGCGCCCGCGTTCGACGGTGGTGCGGCGGTCGACGGCTACGTCGTCGAGCGTCTCGTCGACGGCGACTGGGTCGCCGTCACCGACCGAGTCCTCGGTGCGTCGGTCGTGCTCGGCGACCTGACGAACGGCACGGCGTACGAGCACCGCGTCGTCGCGGTGAACGTCGCGGGTTCGAGCCAGCCGAGCGCATCCGCCTCTGCGACGCCGTTCCGCGCCCCGGATGCGCCGGTGGACCTCGCGGTCGTGCCCGGCGACGGGTCGGCGACGCTCACGTGGGCGGAGCCGGCATCGAATGGCGGCGCGGCGATCAGCGGCTACGCGATCGAGCGACTCGACGGTGCCGAGTGGGTCGCGACGGATGCCGAGGTCGAGGGGCTGTCGGCTGTGGTCTCCGGGCTCACGAATGGCGTCGAGGCGACGCTGCGGGTCGTCGCGGTGAACGCGGCCGGGCCCGGCTCGGGCTCCGCGCCGATCGCGGTCACGGCGCGCACCGTGGCCGATGCGCCGACCGAGCTCGTCGCCGTGCGCGGCGACGCGTCGGCATCACTCTCGTGGAGCGCGCCCGCCTTCCACGGCGGCGCGGCCATCGACGGGTACGTGGTCGAGCAGCGCGTCGGCGAGGGCGACTGGGTCGAGGCGGATGCCGACGTCACGGGTGCGACCGCGGTCGTCTCGTCGCTCGCGAACGGCACGGCCTACGAGGTGCGGGTCGCGGCGGTGAACGTCGCCGGCGTCGGCGCGTGGAGCGTGCTCGCCGAGGTCACGCCGTCGACGGTCGCGGATGCGCCGACCGCGCTCGAGGCGGAGCGAGGCGACGCGTCCCTCGCGCTGTCGTGGGTGGCACCGAGTGGCAACGGCGGTGCGGCCGTCACGGGCTACGTCGTCGAGCAGCGCGTCGGCGACGGCGACTGGGCGGCCGCCGACGCAGAGATCGGCGGCACCACGGCGATCGTGTCTGGCCTCACGAACGGCACGACGTACGCAGTGCGCGTGCTCGCCGTGAACGTCGCCGGTCAGAGCGCGTGGAGCGAGTCCGCGTCGGCGACGCCGTCGACGGTCGCCGGCGCGCCGACCGATCTCGAGGCGATCCCGACGGACGGCGCCGTGGTGCTGACGTTCGCAGCGCCCGTCGAGACGGGCGGCTCGGCGCCTGATGCGTTCGCCATCGAGCAGCGCGTCGATGGCGAGTGGGTCAGCGCATCCGACACCGATGGCACCGAGGCGATCGTCACCGGGCTCGCGAACGGCACGCCCGTGGACCTCCGCGTCGCGGCGCTCAACGCCGCCGGCCGCGGCCCGTGGAGCGAGCCCGTCACCACGACGCCGTTCCTGCTCTCGCCGTCGGTGCTCGCGCCGAGCGGTGGCGCGCTCGCGGGCGCCGTCGTGCACCCGGGCGACGAGATCCCCGTGCGGGTCGACGGCCTGCCCGTCGGTGCCGAGCTCATCGTCGAGATGCACTCGACGCCCGTCGAGCTCGCCCGCGGCATCGTCGGCGACGACGGCTCGATCGCCCTCACGGCGACGATCCCGGCCGACGCCGAGCTGGGCGCGCACGACCTCGTACTGTGGCTCGAGGGCACGGGCGGATACGTGGAGCCGGTCGTCGTGCCGTTCACGGTCGAGCCGACGCCGGTGGTCGCGCCGACGCCCATCGTGACGCCGACCCCGGCCGTGGTGGCGCCGACGCCGGTCGCCGCACCCGCCGCTGCGATGCAGCCGGCTGCGTCGGCCGGCGGGGCGCTGCCTCGCACGGGCGTGGACGCGCTGCTGCCCATGCTGCTGCTGTCGCTCGCCCTCCTGGGTGCGGGCGCGGCGGTGCGGCGCGCGGGTGCGCACCCGGTGGCGGCGCGCCGCCGGCGCTGACGCGCTGCTCGCAGCGGCGGTCGACCCTCGGGTCGGCCGCCGCTGCTGTTCGTCGCGCGGAGTGCTCCTCAGCTGGTCCCCATGTGCATATCGCAGACGCCAGCGCTCTCACGAGCACTCCGCGCGACACGAGGTGACGCTCACAGCGACTTCATCCGCATATCGCACACGAACCCGCGCTGAGCGTCACCTCGTGCCCGCATCCCGCCCCGAACACGAACGCGGGGCGAGCCCGAAGGCCCGCCCCGCATCCCACCGTTCCCCGTCGAACGGGCTTACTCGAGCGGGATCGACCGCGTCGGCTCGGCCGTGCCCTGCGCGTACTCGCGCTTGCGGGCGGCGCGGGCGATGAGGAAGAGGATCGTGCCGACGACGGCGTAGCCGAGCGAGATGAGCCACGTCGTGGGCGACTGCTGCGTGAGCAGTGCGATCGAGGCGATGAGCGCGAGCACGGGCACGATGCGCGGCACCGAGAAGTGCTTGTGCTTCACCTCGTCCTTCTTCAGCACGAGCACCGAGATGTTCGCGGAGATGAAGACGAGCACGAGCAGCAGCACCGTCGTGTCGGCGAGGGTGCCGACGTCGCCGACGAACGACATCGCCATCGTGACGACGCCGACGACGAGGATCGCGACCCACGGCGTCTTGCGGCCGGGCAGCACCGAGCCGAAGACCTTCGGCAGCAGCTTCGCCTCGGCGAGGCCGTACGTGGCACGCGACGCCATCACCATGAACAGCAGCGCGCCGTTGCCGATCGCGACGAGCGCGATGATCGAGAACAGCCACGTCGGGAACGAGAAGCCGGAGGCCGTGATGACCTCGAGCAGCGGACCCTCGGAGTCGGCCAGCACATCCGTCGGCACGACGATCGAGGCGCCGATCGCGAGGGCGAGGTAGACGACGGCGGCCGTGAGGATGGCGCCGAACAGCGCGCGCGGGTACGAGCGCGAGGGGTTCTTGACCTCCTCGGCCATGTTCGCCGCGGCCTCGAAGCCGAGGAACGAGAAGAACGCCGTGATCGTGGCGGCGAACGCGCCGGTGAAGGGCGAGATGCCGTCGGCGAAGGTCACGGGGCGCGACAGGTCGCCGCCGCCTCCGAAGATCACGAGCGCCGCGATGACGATGATGATGATGAGGCCGGTCATCTCGATGAGCGTCGCGCCCACGTTGGCGATGAGCGACTCGCGCACGCCGCGGATGTTGATGACGATCAGCAGCGCGATGAACACGAGTGTCACGGGCACCGTGGGGATGTTCGGCACGATCGCCTGCAGGTAGTCGCCTGCGAAGGCGTTGGCGAGGGCGGCCGACGTCGTGATGCCCGACGACAGCATGAGGAAGCCGATGACGAACGTCACGAACGGCTTCTTGAACGCGCGCTCGGCGAAGCGCGCGGCGCCGCCGGCGTGCGGGTACTTCGTGATGAGCTCGGCGTACGTGCCCGCGGTGAGCAGGGCGAGCACGAGCGCGAGGATGAGGGGCACCCACAGGGCGCCGCCGACGTCTTGCGCCAGCGATCCCATGAGCGTGTAGATGCCGGCACCCAGGGTGTCGCCGACGATGAAGAAGAAGAGCAGCATCGTGGTGATGCCCTTCTTGAGCTTGGTCCCGGTCTCGTCGGGCTCGACGACGGATGTTGGTGCTTCGGCCATAGCCAGCCACCATGCCATAAGCAGCGAAGTGGCGTGCACGTTCGTGCACAAGTTGCGGGATCGGCAGATGCATGGCAGCCGGGCCTCGCGCGCCGCGATCCCGTGTCGCGATCGTTACCTTCCGTCGGGTGATGAATCCTCATTCACGAGGTACGCTCAGCCGACGCTGCTCCTCGGCAGCCGATGAGCCGTGGAGGATCCGCATGGACGAGCGCGAGAATGGACGGGTGCCGAACCCGGCACGGGCGCTGCAGGGGTGGGCGCAGCAGCAGGCGCAGTCGCTGCCGCGACCGCCGTGGATGCAGCAGGCGCAGCCTCCGCAGCCGACCTTCGTGCCGCCACCGTTCGTCGCTGCGACTGCGCCCATCCCGAGCCCCGCCTATCCGGCTCCCGCCGACTCCGTGCCGAACCCGATGGGTGCGCAGCAGGACGGCGATGGGCAGCGCAAGCGCCGGTGGCCTCGCGTCGTGCTGATCTGCGCCGGTGCGCTGACGCTCTTCGCGCTCGGCTCGTGCGCTGGCGGGCTCGGGCAGCACCAGGAGGTCGTCGGTCTCGAGGAAGAGCTCACGACGACGTCGACCCAGCTGGCGGGTGCCGAGGCCGAGCGCGACGAGCTCCAGCTGCTGGTCGGCGAGCAGGAGGATGCCATCGAGGCGGCCGAGTCCGCGACCGACGAGCTCGCGTCGACGCTCGAGACCACCGAGGCCGACCTCGCGACCTCGCAGACCGACCTCGCGACCGCGCAGGCGGATCTCTCATCCGCGCAGTCGACGATCTCCGAGCGCGACGCCACGATCGCCGCACTGCAGGCCGAGCTCGCGACGGCGCAGGCAGCGGCTGCTCCGGCGATCGCACCCGTCGCTGCGACTCCGTCCCAGCCGCAGGCGGCGGCACCCGCCGCGTCGGCGTACTACGCGAACTGCACGGCAGCGCGTCAGGCGGGAGCCGCGCCGGTCTACGCCGGTCAGCCGGGCTACGGCCGGCACCTCGACCGCGACGGCGACGGCGTGGGGTGCGAGTGACCGCGCGGGCCGTTCGCCCATGAAGGGCTACGGACTCACGCCGCTGGGCATCCTGTCGTTGGTGGCGCTCGTGCTCTCGGTGCTCGCGCTCGTCGGGTCGCTGACGATCCCGCGAGTGCTCGGCGGCAATTCCGTGGTGGCCGATGCGTCGCAGGAACCGGTGCCGCCATCGACTCCGTCGTCGTCGCCGAGCGCGGCGCCTACCCCGTCCGCGTCACCGACGACGACGCCGACGCCTGAACCGCCCACCGCTGCCGAATCCGCCCTCGCGCAGCTCGCGACGATCCCGGCGACGGATGCGTCGGTCTGGGTGCCGGACTACCGCCGCGACGAGTTCGGCGAGGCGTGGGAGGACGTCGACGGCAACGGATGCAGCCAGCGCCAGGACGTGCTCGCGCGCGATCTCGACGAGGTCGTGCGCTTCGCCGACGGGTCGTGCCGCGTGCAGACCGGCGTGCTCGACGACCCGTACACGGGCGTCATCGTGCCGTTCCAGCATGGCGAGCAGACGTCGCAGGCCGTGCAGATCGACCACCTCATCCCGCTCGCGCTGGCATGGCGCAGCGGCGCGTGGTCGTGGTCGCCCGAGCAGCGCGTCCTGTTCGCGAACGACACCTCGCTGCTGCTGGCGGTCGAGGGTGGCATCAACCAGTCGCGCAGCGACTCGGACCTCGCGGAGTGGTTGCCGCCCGCTGCCCATGCGCGGTGCGGATTCGTCATCACGATCGTCGAGGGCTTCGCGCGCTACGACCTCACGATGACGGCGGCGTCGCGCGCGTCAGCCGAGGCGGTGCTCGTCGGTTGCGACGACGAGGTCGGCATCGTGCCGTCCTGAGCGGTCAGTCGGGCCGCTCGCCCGCCGTCCAGCGCAGCGCGAGCTGTGCGAACCGGTCGGCGACCGCATCCTCGTCGGCGTCGAACGGCAGGCCGAGCGGGATGTGGTCCCACGGCCGCGTCGGACGGTTGCGGCTCTGGTAGGCCTTCACGGCGTAGCCGAACGTGCCCGTGCGGGGCAGCCAGCCGACGAGCAGCTCGATCGAGCCGCCGGTGCGGGGCTTGAAGCCGACGTAGACGAGCGCGCGCTCGCCGCGGCTGCGGCCCCACGCGTGGTCGCCAGCGGTGACGAGCCACGACGAGTGCGCGATCCCGGTGGCGTCGAGCCGCTGGCCGATCGCCTCCTGCAGTCGCGCGCCACGGGCCGCGAGCACCGCGTTCACGGACTCGAGCGCCGTGAAGAAGTCGAGCACCTGATCCTGCCGGTGCTCGATCGCCGACCAGAGCTCGTCGAGGCGCTGCTGCTCGTGCTCGATCGTCATGGTCGCGATCCTCTCGCTGGTGGTCTCGCGGAACTGCGCGTACAGCTCGAGGCTGCGCTGGTCGGCCATCGGGCCGACGTCGTAGAGGGCGGCATCGGCCGCGTCGAAGAGGTCGTCGTAGGCGATCGCAACGATGCCAGGCACGGTCACGGCCGCGAGGTCGCGTCGCGTCGGCGCGAGCACGGCGGCGACCACGGTGCCGTGGCTGCGGGATGCGTGCGCCACGTAGGTGCCGAACGGGTTCGCGATCGTCGCGTCGACCTTGTTCTCGATGACGATCGCCACGTCGAGCGCGTCGTTCTCGAGCAGGATGTCGATGCGCGTGCGGTCGTCGGTGCGCGCCTCGGTCGCGACCGACCACTCGCTCGAGCCCCTGCAGGCGTCGGCGTCGAAGCGATCGCCGGCCGTGGTGAGCGCATCGCCGAGCAGCACGAGCACCGCATCGACGAACGTCGTGCCGAACCCGTGGCGCTCGTTGGGATCGAGCAGGAACGCGAGCACGTTGGATGCGACCGTCTCGCGCCGAGGGAAGCCCGCGACCGAGAAGACGTTGACGGGAGCGGCCGGCTCGAACGCGATCGTGAACGGCTCGTCGAGGAACTCGAACGCTTGCGACATCATGGCCGGATGCTAGGTGTACCCCCGGCAGGTTTGCTGAGGATGTGCCCCGTCGTGTGAGGGATCTTCGCGCCGGAGTGGCTGTGGAACCGCGTTTGGCCTCGCTGCGGGCCTTCAGCTACCGAGGAACCTCCATCGAACTCGCCTCCCCAACCGCTCCTTGAGGTGCGAGCGAAGCGAGCCTCGAAAGGAGCGCCGACGCTCTACGGCGAGCACCCCGGATCGTTCGGGTAGTCGATGCAGTCGCCCCGAGTCAGCACGGTCTGCACCTCGAAGACCTGCACGCCCTCGGCGGGAGCGGCGAGCTCGAGCGTCCCCGGCACGGTCGCCCACCCGGTCCCCGTCGCGATGTCGGCCTCGAAGGTGATCGTGACGGTCGCTGTGTACTCACCGCGCTCGGAGTACTCGTGGCTGGTCGAGGTCGTCGTCCAGTCGTCGCCGCTCGACTGCCACATCGCCCCAGCGTCGGTCGTCGCCACGACGCTGCCGTCGCCGTAGTCGAACGTGAACGAGACGGGCCGCCACCGCACCTCGATCGGCTGCCCGAGCAGCGTCCCATGCTGCACGTGGTCGGTCGCGGTCGCGACGAAATTGGTCGGTATCCCGAGCACGCCCCAGTTCTCGGGCTGCACGACGAGCTCGCCGACGCCCGGCGTGAAACCAACCAGATCGTCGATCGTGATCGGCGGGACCGCGTCGTCGGCAGCAGTCTCGACCGGATCGCCCGGTGGTGGCACGCACTGGGACTGGTCCTCGGCCATCGCGACGCAGCGCTCGTAGAGCATTTGCAGGTACGAACGCCAGGCGCGGTCCGCTGCTTCTTCGTCGACCGGTGTGATGGACGCCCCGCCTCCGCCCGGCGTTGTCTGCGAACCACCAACAACAAGCTCACCGACCATCGAGTCTGGACAGATGTCAGCAGCGGCGAGTTCTACCGAGCACATGAACCCGACCCCAGGTCCTGGCGTCGCAACCGGCAATGGACCGACGACGACGATCACCGCTCCCGCTAGGGCTGCGAGCCGCATGGTGAAGGTCCGGCGTCTGGGCGTGCTTCGCGGGACGTGACGATAACGCTCCCGTCCGCCTCGACGACGACAGCGAGCGCCCATGCCGAGTAGGGGGAGTCGCCGCTGGGCTCGAGTTCGACGCCGGACTCAATGTCGTAGACCCGAACACCCGAGCCGTCGACGCAAACAATGACCGACGCTGCGTCGCCGTCGTTCGACTCGACTTCGGCAGATACGACGGCCGGCGCGCCGTCGATGTTGAGACCGGTGGCGTGGGTCTGTTCCATGGATGCGACTGCGTCGGTCGCGAGTTCTGGACCGGACCATGGCAGAAGTCGCGTGTAGTCCGAGTCGAAAGCCTGGTACATGGCGTTCAGCTCGTCCTGAAAGCCCTGATAGGCGTCAAGAGAGGTATCGGCGAGTTCGTCGTTGCTCAGCGACGGCGAAGGCTCGGCTGCGCTCGGCGACGGTGCCGGCTCGTCCTCCCCGACGCACCCCGTCAACGCCACCGCAGCGGCGGCGCCCACCGCGCCCCACCGCATCCAACGACGTCGAACCATGCCCGCGACCATACGAGCAGCCTCTGCGAACCTGGCGCAGTTGTCCACAGGTCACTTCTGGTTGGCTGACGCATGGGCGTGCGGAGCGCCGCAGTGAGGAAGCCATGCTCGACGAAGCCACCCGCGACCGCGCCCTCGGCGCCATCCTCGGTTCCGCGACCGGCGACGCACTCGGTGCGCCGTGCGAGTTCCAGCCGCCGCTGCCGAGCGACGACGCCGTCGTGATGCGTGCAGGCGGTGCGTTCGACTGGGAGCTCGGCGAGTGGACCGACGACACGTCGATGGCCGTGCCGATCCTGCGCGCGCTTGCCGACGGGCGCGAGCTCGCCGACGAATCGACGCTCGACCTGCTGGTCGCGACCTGGGCGCAGTGGGCGTCGGGTGCGAAGGATGTCGGCAACCAGATCCGCGCCGTGCTCGGCTCGCTCGAGTCGCCGACTGCCGAGGCCGCGCGGGCAGCCGCTCGCACCATCCACGACCAGGCGGGACGCAGCGGCGGCAACGGCAGCCTGATGCGCACCGGCCCGGTCGCGCTCGCCTTCCTCGGCGGCGGTCAGGAGGAGCGTCTCGTGCACGCGGCCCGAGCCATCAGCGACCTCACCCACTTCGACGCCGAGACCGGCGACGCGTGCGTGCTGTGGTCGCTCGCCATCCGTCACGCGATCCGCACCGGCGAGATCGACGTGCACCGTGGCATCCGCCACGTGCCGTTCGAGCGTCGCGAGACGTGGCTGGCCCGGTTCGACGAGGCCGAGCGGCTCATGCCGTGGCAGTTCCCGCAAAACGGATGGGTCGTGCACGCGCTGCAGGCGTCGTGGTCGGCGATCGCGCACGCCGAGACGCTCGAGCGGCGCCTCGTGCTCGCCGTGCGCTGCGGCAACGACACCGACACGGTCGCCGCGATCGCCGGCGCGCTCGCGGGTGCCGCGGCGGGTGCATCGAGCATTCCGGATGCGTGGCGGCGCGAGCTGCACGGATGGTCCGGCCCGGGCGAGGTCGCAACTGCTGCGCACCTGGAGGCATGGGTGGAGCGCGCGACGGCCTACGCGGTCTGAGGCGACAGACGTCGGCCGCATCGACGCTGGTCCTTCGTGACCTACGATTCGATCATGCGACTCTATGACGCTTGTCGAGGTGAGCATGCGTGAGACCTCGGTGGGACTCGGATTCATTCAGGTGATGATGACCGTGCTGCTCGCTGCGCTGCTCGTCTGGCTTGCGCTGGCCGTTGGCCTCGTCGCCTTGGTGGCCTGGGCGATCTTCCACGTTGTCGCGACGCAGTTGCACGCGAGACGGATGCGCGAGTGGTCGCCCGCGCCGATGCGGCAGGGTCCGCCTCCGTCGCCTGCCTACCCGGATGCCGCGCTCGGCGGCCCTCCGCCGTCGCTGGCCTACGCCGTGCCGGTGCACGCGAGCGTGGCTCCTCCACGGCCTCCGCAGCAGGATGGGCCGAGCCACGCCCTTGACCCCAGGGGAGCGACCAATTGGGTTGCGGTGGCATCGATCGTTCCGCTCGTGGCTGCGGGACTTCCCCTGCTCCTCGGCCAGGCCAACTGGCTGACGTTCGTCGGCGGCATGGTTGCAGGAGCGGCGGCATTGGTCGCTCGACGGACCTCCGCCGGCTTGAGTCAAGCGACGCATCTCGCGACCATGGCTGTCGCCGTGCTGTCGCTCGTCCTGATCGTCGTTGGGGGCATCCACGCCTGGAACGCGAGGATGGTGCCGCTCTCTGCGCAACCGTGGGGTGGTCAACCTGGCGCGATGGCAACGGTCAGCGAATTGCAGGTCGAGATCCCATGCCTCGACGTCCCGCATAGCCCCGGGGCGCAGGACGGCGTCTTCTCGGTCGACACGAGCGGATTCGTGGAGACGGTCTCATGCCGAATCTCGAGCGATGCCGACGCGCAGCCGGTGCTCATGGTGGCCGCTTCGTCCCCCGAGGCTCTCGATGCTGCGTTCGTCGACGCAGTTCACGTGCAGAGCGGCGAGAGTCACACGATCTGGGCAGCGCGAGACGGGGCTGTCGCGCTCATCACGACGGACGAGGCATCCGAAGACCTTGCGAACGACGTGATGAGCAGCTGGTACAGCTTGCGGGATTGATCGCGACTCGTGGCTCTCGTGCGTCGACTCAGTGCAGCGGGCTCGTCACCAGCTTCGCGGCGAACCCGAGGAAGACCGTGCCGATCGCGGCGTTGCCGCCGGCGGCGATGAGCGGGCGGCGGCGCACCGCATCCGCCAGGCGCGAGCCGACGAGGATGAGCGTCGTCAGATAGAGGGCGCTGCCGAGCTCGAGCAGGCCGCCGAGCAGCGCGAACGTGAGCGCCGGCGCCTCGTACGTCGGGTCGACGAACTGCACGAAGAAGGCGAACATGAACAGGATCGCCTTCGGGTTGAGGATGCTCACGATGAACGCGCGGCGGAACGGTCGCTCGACCTTCGCCGGCTTCGTCGCGAGGGCCTCGCGGCTCACGTCGAGCTCGCCCGCGTCGATGCCGGCGGCCTCGAGGCGCACGAGGTCGATGGGGGAGGTGTCCTCGGGCGCACGCAGCACGCGACGCTGGCGGAGCTGCTTCCACGCCGCCCGCAGCGACGTGATGGCGAGGAACGCCAGGTACGCGGCGCCGCCCCACTGCACAATCGTGAACAGCATCGGATTCGCCGCCAGCACCGATGCGACCCCAAGCGCCGTGAGCACGATGAGCACCGCATCCCCGAGGAAGACGCCCGACGCAGCGACGTAGCCGGCGCGGATGCCGCGGCGGGCCGCGACCGACAGCACGTACATCGAGTTCGGCCCGGGCATGAGGATGATGACGGCCAACCCGGCGAGGTAGCCGCCGAGGTCCGTCACGCCCAGCATGGAGCGATCATCGCACCCGGGGTGGGCCGGTCGCGCCATGCGATCCGGCCGAGTGGCGGTGAGATCCAGCCGCGGTGCAATCTTGCAATCTTGCTTGCTTGCTTTCCACGACGTGCTCGCGGGTGTAGCGTCGCATCCTTGCCTGACGTCGGCAGGGATGCTGCTGACGTGGAGGGTGAGGATGCGTGAGACGACCGTCTCGCACGGCGACGAGGGCTGGGCGCTCGTGGTGTCGGATGTGCCGTGGCACCAGGTCGCTGTCGGCTCGGCGGTCGCAAGTGCCTGCTGGCTCTCTGGCCACCGGCTGTGCTCGACGGTGTGGGGCAACCGCATCGTCAGCCGGGCACTGGACACGCGCTCCTACGAACGCGTTCGCGTGCCGATCTCCACGGTCGAGGCGCGCTCACTCGATCCATCGTTCGTCGACATGATCCTCGGGTGCCAGCTCGCCGACGAGATGGACCTCGACTGACGGCGCTGGTCGCTACGGCATCGCAGCCGCGACGAGCGGTCGCAGCACGGCGAGGTCGTGCTCGACGTCGCGCAGCAGCTTCGTGCCGCGGTGGGCGAGCTGCTCGCTCGAGATCTCGACCAGCTGGATGCGGTAGCGAGCGCACTCGGTGCGGCGACGCTGGTCGTAGGCGATGCGCTGCAGCGTGCGCTCCGACGCGGTCTTGAGGTCGGGGATGATCGGGCCGGCGAAGTACTGCGCAGCGGCCGCGAACTCAGGCCAGTAGGCGTCGACCGGCAGCTTGCGGCGGGTGCCGCGCGCATCCGGGTCCGCGCGCAGCCAGTCGAACGAGAACTCGCGCAGCGCGCGGCGGCCGACGATCTGCTCGCAGAGGGAGAGAACGTAGTGCTGGTCGCTGTTGACGCGGATCGGGCCGGTCGACAGCGGAGGGTCGACGGTCTTCGCGCGCGCGGCCATGATCAGACCACGTCCGTCTCGACGTGTGCGAGCTGCGATGGCACCGCGATGTCGTGGTCGCCGGCGCTCGCGATCCGGCGCACCTCGGTCACCGTCGGCGCGGGCTTGCCCCCGTCGGCGACGATCCACTCGCCGATGAGCGTGCGGCTGCCGTCGGGCGTCTGGAGTGCGACGCCCGTGACGTCGAACTGCCCGTAGAGCGAGTGCTCGAGGCGGGCGGATGCGAGGTCGCCGTGGGCGAGGTCGTTCGCGTCGACGGCATCGCCGTCGAGGTCGCCGAGCGTCTCGAGCGCCTCGAACGCGCGGAGGGGAGTGGTCGGCTTGCCGGTGCCGGAGTCGAACGCGCGAGCCGCGAGCAGGCGCGACCCGTCGGACACGGTCGCGACCGTGCCCGCGTACTCGAAGAGCCCGTAGCGGTCCTCGCGGAAGACGGCGCGCACGGGTGCGTCCGCGTCGCGCTCTGCGATCGCGGTGGTCATGGCTGCGACGTCGCGCTTGGTGGATCCCTGCGCGGCGGTGAGCCGGTCGAGCGTTCCCATCGGCGTGTCCCCTCGTCGGTGAGTCCTGTGGGCAGGATACGCCGGGTCGCGATGGCCGCGAGGGGATTTGCGCTGGCCTGTGGAGAACTCTGATTCGCATCCACCAACTCATCCGGCGCGTGTCCTAGCGTGGGCGCATGGCTTCGGACTCGGTGACGCAAGCGCTCCGCGACATGGTCGCCGAGCGCGACTGGGAGCAGTTCCATACTCCGGAGAACCTCGCGAAGAGCATCTCGATCGAGGCCGCGGAGCTGCTCGAGTGCTACCAGTGGGGTCCTCGCGACGACGCGCAAGCGGTGCAGGAAGAGCTCGCCGACGTGCTCACCTACTGCCTCATGCTGGCCGACCGGCTCGGACTCGACCCCGACGCGATCGTGCTCGAGAAGCTCGAGAAGACCAAGGCGAAGTACCCGGTCGAGCGAGCCAAGGGGCGGATGACGAAGCATGACCGGCTTTGAGATCGAACGCCTGCCGTTCGTCGACGAGCAGGTGCAGGCATGGGCGAAGGCGCACCCGAAGGCAGCGAACTGGCCGGTCGTCTACACGCTCAACGGCGGCGGAGACGTCTACATCGGCGAGTCGCTGAACATGGCGAGCCGGGCGAAGCAGCATCGGGCAGCGCCTGAGAAGCGCCACCTCGAATCCATGCGAGTCGTCATGGACCCCAAGTTCAACAAGTCAGTGTGCCTCGACCTCGAGTCCTACCTCATCGGCCTATTCAGCGGCGAAGGCAAGTATCGGGTGCTGAATCGCAACGACGGCATCATCGACGCCGACTACTACGACCGCGAGCGATACCAGGGGACCTTCCGCGAGATCTTCGAGCAGCTGCGCGATGACGGGCTCTTCGAGCGCAGCATTCCCGAGATCCGCAACAGCGACCTCTTCAAGCTGTCGCCCTTCAAGGCGCTCACGCATGAGCAGGCGATCGCCGTCGAGGACATCCTCGAGGGACTGTTCGCCGACCTCGGGTCAGAGCGGCGCACCACGAGCGTGATCCAGGGCGCGCCTGGCACCGGCAAGACGATCGTCGCGATCTACCTGATCAAGCTGCTTCGCGACATCGCCGACCGGCCTCGCACGGAGGACCTCGACCGGGACTCGATGTTCGCGGAGTTCTTCGCCGAGGGCTACGCGGATGTGATCGCCGGTCGCCGCATCGGCTTCGTCATCCCGCAGCAGTCGTTGCGGACCTCGGTCCAGCGGGTGTTCAAGAAGACGCCTGGACTGCATCCTGGGATGGTGCTCACCCCATTCCAGGTCGGCAACAGCGAGCACGACTTCGACATCCTCGTCGTCGACGAGGCGCATCGGCTCAACCAGCGCGCGAACCAGCCGTCCGGGCCGAAGAACAAGCAATTCCAGCAGATCACCGAGCGGCTCTTCGGATTCGACGACGCCTCCAAGACGCAGCTCGACTGGATTCAGGCGAAGGCGAAGCACGTCATCCTCATGCTCGACCGCGCGCAGAGCGTGCGTCCTGCCGACCTTCCCGCTGCTACGACTGCCGCGCTCGTCGACGAGGCGCGGCGAGATGATCGCCTCTACCCGCTGACGTCGCAGATGCGGGTGGCAGCGGGTGAGGACTACGTCGGGTTCACCCGTGCGCTGTTGGGCGACGATCCCCCTGCGCCAACCTCCTTCCGTGACTACGACCTGCGAGTCTTCGACGACCTTGGCGCGATGCGCCGCGAGATCCGGAAGCGGGATGACGAGGTCGGTCTCGCGCGACTGGTCGCCGGCTACGCCTGGCCGTGGGCGTCGAAGAAGGACCCGACGGCCTACGACATCGAGCTCGATGGCGAGCGGATGCGGTGGAACGTGACCGCGACCGATTGGATCAACTCCCCGACCTCACGTGACGAGGTCGGGTCGATCCACACGGTGCAGGGCTACGACCTCAACTACGCCGGCGTGATCATCGGTCCGGAGGTGAGCCTCGCGCCCGACGGCCGGGTGCAGTTCGTGCGCGAGCGCTACTTCGACAAGAAAGGCGCCGAGAACAACCCGAAACTCGGGATCGTCTACTCCGACGCCGACCTGCTGGAGTTCGTGCGCAACGTGTACTCCGTGTTGCTGACGCGCGGGATGCGCGGGACGTATGTCTACGTCGTCGACCCGGCGCTGCGGGAGCGTCTTCGCACAACCATCGCCACCGTCGACGGCAGGTAGGCCAGTCGAGTCGTTGCCCGTCGCGGTACTCCGCAACGGGCTTGGCTATGGTTGTCGTCCCGCGTGCGTTTGCGCGCCTCGGTGTCTGCGAGCCCTTACCGCAGTGCTACCTCTAGATTCCTGGCGATCGCGGCTCCGAGCTGAACAGGGACGGCGTTGCCGATCTGACGCGCCATCTCGGTCTTCGATCCCACGAATCGATGGCTGTCGGGGAATCCCTGTAGGCGGGCGGCTTCGCGATGCGTGATGGCTCGGTTCGCTCGCGGGTGCAGGTAGCGGCCCTTCTCCGGCTTGAAGAACTCCGTGCGGATGGTCACGGACGGTCGGTGCAGATGCAACCTGCCCATGACATCGCCGGAACCTGACGTGTGCCCGATCCAGCACTTCGCCTTCAGGTCGTCGGGCAGGTCGAACCGGTTGCCACCTGGCGGGATGGCAGCAAACCGGCGCCGCGACAGGTCCGTGTAATTGCGAGACAAGTGGAGTTCTGACGCGGTGAATGAGCCCCTGAACGTGCGGCCAGCGAAGTCGATGGTCCGGTGATCAGGGAGGTCGATGCCGTCCGTGGGCTCTGGGATGCTGGCGAGTGCTTCCGACACGGTCACGTGCCTTCCCTTGTGCGTCGGCGTGGGCCAACCAGGGAACGGAAGGTCGCGGTGGTGTCCGATCAGGATCGCTCGCTTGCGGGCCTGGGGTGCGCCGAAGTCGGCCGCGTTGAGGATCCCCGATTTGAACGCATAGTCCTTGAGCTCGCCTCCGTCGGTCGAGGCTTGGAACTGCTCGAACTGCGGGGACTTCTCGAACGCGGCGACGTTCTCGACGACGAAGTACTCGGGCTGAACGGCGAGGATGGTTCGCTCGTACTGGCGCCAGAGCTCGTTCCGCTCGTCGTCAACCTTTCGCTTTCCCAGCGTCGAGAAACCTTGGCAGGGCGGGCCGCCAACGATGACCTTCGCCATGCCAACGGTGGCGCCACCTTCGTCGAGCCAAGCGCGAATGTCCATCGGGTGCACGGCCGCCTCGCTGAAGTTCCGCGAGAACGCGGCGGCGGCGGCGGCATCGAACTCGACAGCGGCCACGGACCTGAAACGTGGTGACGCCTCGTGGAATCCGCGGGTCAGGCCCCCGGCCCCGGCGAAGAGGTCGAGGACGTGGATCGAGTCGGGCACAGAGTCAATGTAATGCGGTCCGAGGACACTGCCGGCGGGCACGCCGGCGCTAGGCGAACATCGTCCGCGACTCCGACACGACGCGCTCCAGCAGGCCCGGCATCGCCTCGAAGTCGGCGATGCCTGCACCGCCGAGGAGCAACGCGCGGTCGAGGAAGCGGTTGTTGACTTCGCACGACGTCTCGGCGACCAGTGCACACCCGTGACACGCGGCCAGGTTCGCGCGCACCGCGGCCTGACCGCTCTCCAAGCAGACCGGGTCGTTGGAGCAGACCTCGGCGTCCTCAAGAGCCTCGAGCAGTACGCCGATGAAGTTCCTCGGGCGCGCAAGGCGAGCCAGGCCGCCCAGCGTCCCTTGCGCATCGCCTGACGCCGTGTAGATGAAGATTCCCGCCTCCGGGTCGCTCTCGCTGCCGTGTGCGTAGATGCGTTCGGACAGGGACGCGCTCGTGTAGCCGCTTGCGAACGCAAGGCGCCGAAGGAGCAGGTGGGAGAGGGTATGCAACGCAACCCAACGCGGCGTGACATCCGGCAGCCGTGCGCTGTCCATCGCGACGTTCGCTGCCTGGGCCAGATCACGCACCCGCCGCTGCACGAGGGGATGAGACTCCCAGTCCGCGAGCGCTCCCTCGTCGAAGGTCATGATGATGCCCTCGCCGAACTGCTCCATCGACGGATAGATCTTCTTGGCGGACTGCACCTGCCGGAGGTCCGCCGAGACGTATTCGGCGTCTTCGGAAACTCGGCGGAAGCCCCGCAGCGCTGAGACCACGCGGACTCGATCGACCGCCCCAAACGTGCGGATTCGCTGCGCAAGCGCGACCGATCCTGCTGCCTCGACCTCGCTGGACCTGGCCGTCCTACGCACGATGAACTCGGGATCGTGCTCGTCCTGCTGCACTTCAAGCCTGCTGACGAAGGCCGACCACTCGCCCGCCTTCAGGCGTCGCACGGCATCGGGAGAGGACGATGTTCCCGACTCGGCTACTGCGCGCACGATGTCCGCTTCGAGGCCCGTCTCCTGCGCGATCATCTCGACCAAGGCATCGCCGAATGGCCCGTGGGGATCTGCCTGCAGCTTCGCGAAGAAGGCATGCTGTCGGATCGCCTCCGCGCTCTTCGCCGACTGCTCCTGCTCCTCAGGAATATCCAACGCGGTGAGCGTGTCGGCCAGGTAGCCCGATGTCGAAGTCCGCAGGACGGCGCGGAGCGGACGCGGGCAGTCGGTCTTCGTCGACTGCCAAGGCTGCTTGCCGAAGCAAGAGAAGCCGTCGATGGTGAGCGCTTCGGACCCGATGACCTCGCTCAGCGAACGGCTCCGGCTGCATCGGTCGCACGACGCCACGAGGCCCGCCAGACTCTCCCCGGCTCCCGGGACACGACGCAGTCGAAGCGTGTTGTCCGGTCGGCACTGGCGGTGCTCCGCGGAAGCTGTGCGACCTCGGTGGACCCACGCGAACCATTGAATGTCCTGAACGTGGCTGCCGCCCTCGCACATCGCCACGAAGCGGACTGGCACGAGCCCCCCTCGGCACTCCTGACAGCGATTCGTGAACGAGCCCTTGTCGCTGCCGGTCTGCCGCGAGAGTCGGGCGCAACGATCGCAGAAGCGCCACTCAGGAAACCGTCGGTACTCCAGTCGATAGGTTCGCGCTCCCGGGCGGTCAGCCACATACGGTGCCATCCTCAGCTCGCCATCCGAGAGCTCCGCCTCCAACCGCTCGCATCGAAGCAGCGGCGCGTTCGATGGCTTCCACCACGACGTGTCTGGGGCGACGAGCGACGCACCTGAGACGTCGACGATGCTCCCGACGCCGTACGGCCGGACCGTCTCGCTGAGCCTCAGCTCATGCTCAATCCGCTTCATTGAACGTTCCTCCAGGCTCACGTACCTCGATCGGCACTGACGCGTCGACGGACCGCATCGAGTCCATGACCGTGAGGCCTCGGCCGTCCTGACCGAAGCGCTTGTAGAGACCTTCGTCGGTCTTGGTGCGCTCATACCGAAGAGGCTCGGAGGCGCTGCGCCGCTCGCTTGCGCGGTCGCTCCATTCCTTCGCCACGTCGACGAGTTGGAGGCGAGCGGCCTCGACCTCGTCAGCGTCCGCGAACTCGACCATGGCGAGAAGCCTCTCGGCGAGACCTTCCGCAAGCGCCGCGAGATGCGGCTTTCCAAGATCGAACGCAAGCGCGCTCGCGTCGCCCCGAAGCTCGCTGGACCAGTGACGGAGCAGCATCGTGTACGCGCCAGCGAGCGACCGATGACGCGAGTTCACAGCCCAGGGAGTGACGCTCGTCGGCTCGACTGCGCGATAGAGCGCCTCGTGATACGAGTGGAAGGTCTCGAAGTGCGAACGGTCTCGAGGACGGTTGGATCGGAACAGCGTCACGACGACACCGCGGGCCTGCCCACGCCCCACCCGGCTGGTGGCCTGGATGTACTCCGATGTCGTCTTCGGCTGTCCGACCATGAGCATCAAGCCGAGGCGAGCAACGTCGATGCCGACCGAGAGCATGTTGGAGGACACGACGGCGTCCACCGCGTCGCTCGTCACGCTTCCAGCCGTGCCGAGGCGGCGGAGGTCTCGTGTCAGCTCCCCAGGCTTCTTCCGACTCGTGAGCTCGATGAGACCGTCGGCGCGAATCTCACGCGTCGGGAGTCCGAGCTCGGTGGCGCGCGACGCCAACCGTGCGCCGACGTCGTCGACGATGTGATTGCTGGTTCGTCCAAGCTCACGAAGGCTGTTGTGGTACGCGACCAGCGTCCAGAACGAGTCGAACGGCACTGCATCGTCGCCCGTCACCACGAACGGCAGCTCGAACATGGGCGTGATCGTTGAGATGAGGGACGTCGCTTGCGGCAGCGACACCGGCATCAGCCCGACGTACAGCCGGCCCTCGCCCGACGAGTCCTGCTCGGAGAAGAAGTTGTCATCCTCGTCGATGCCCGCGGGTGGATAGAGGGCCACTCGCCTCGCGTAGAGCCCGCCGACCTGTTCCTCTGCAGATCGGATCGTCGCTGTGGACGCAACGATCTTCGGTCGGGAGCCCTTCTGCTCCAGCAGCGCGAGGATCGCTGACTCGAAGACGCCGACCGTCGTTCCCAGGGGCCCTGAGAGAAGATGCAGCTCGTCCTGGATCACCAGCGAAGGCTGGAGGAAGCCGGTGTCGATGCCGAGGATCCGTGATGCACGGGCTTGGAACTGGAAGCGCGCGAACTTGTCCACGGTGGCGAGCACGATCGTCGGCGGGTGCTCGAAGATGTCCTCGTCGACGACCTCCATGGGGAGCCCATCGCGGAAGACGCAGTTGGCACTCGGACAGCGCAGGATGACGCGAGCGCCATGTTGGACGGGGCCGTAGGCCGCGGTGTCGCTCGTTCGCTTCTCAGGAAGCAAGGGTGTAGCACACCAGGGGCATGCCTCGACCTGGAAGGGGTTGGCCTCTCGAGGGTCGTCCACCTTGTAGAGATCCTTGAGGCGTGCGATCGCATCCTTGCGGCTGCCCGGCGTCGTCTCGTTCCCCACCCACAGTCCGATGGAGAAGGGAGCCAGGCCGCGTAGGCGACCGGTCGGAGAAGTTCGCAGCTGCTCCAGCGCGCACACGAGGAGCGCGGTGCGCTGGAACTGCTGCGCCGTGAGGAGCCGCATGGTGTAGCGGGTGATGACAGCGGTGCCACCACCGGCGTCGCCGTGTCTGAGCCTCCGCAGCACGACCTCGATGGCTGCGAGACCCAGATACGCCTCCGTCTTGCCGCCTCCGGTCGGGAACCAGATGAGATCAACGAGGTCTCGATCCGGGTGCGACGGCTCGATCGTCGAGGCGAGGGCACTCAGGATGAAGCCGAGCTGGAAGGGCCGCCATGATGGTTCGCGCGGGTCGATGACGCCCTGGGCCGTCGCGGATTGCATCATCTGCAGCCGCATCGCCTCCATGGCCAAGGAGAAGGCCAAGGCGACCTGAGGATCGCGGAGCGCATCGATGCCAGCCCGCATCCGCGCGGACGTGGCCGCAGCGCGGTGCTCGATTCGTCGTGCGGGAGGCTGCAGGGGACCGCTCAGCGCGGAGATGCGCAGGCCGATCGCCTTCAACCACTCGTCGTAGGCGTCGACGAACGAGCCAAGAGTGGCGAGGACGGTCTCCGTGCTCGACTCGACGGACATGAGGAATTGGAGACGCATGGTCTCGGCGCGAGGATCCTCCGCATCGAACGAGGTCGTCTGGATCGCCGGGACGATGTCCCACGGAAGGGAAGACGTTCGGACCTCGAAGCATCGATCAGCATCGTCGCTCGGGTCCCACTCGACCGCGACGCCGTGTCCGACCGCGAAGAGTCGCTTCGACCGGAAGCGCAGGGCCAGTTCCTCAGCCTCGTCATTCTGCAGTCGCACAGCCATTTTCACGTACTCGAGGATCGCGCCACCCTCGGGTCGTACCCGAAGAGCCACCTGGAAGAGCATCGAGGCGGCGAGGTCTGCTGGCTCCGGAGGCTCGGGCTCCTCATTCCGAATGGACACGGTCACGAGGCGACCGAGGGGATGCGCCCGCCAGACGGAGTCGATGCGCGCCGTTCGCCCGTCGACGTCGAGCCTCGCCGATGGCTGCGCTTCACTGACGCGCACCGGTGCGCCGTTCCATGGGCGCCGCCGCCACCCGTTGATGGCGTCGACCTCCTCGCGATCGTAGGTCGCGACCTCCACATCCACCTTGAGTTGCGGTGCATCGGTGACGAAGGACACCGCTAGTGAGCTCGGCTTCCACTCTTGGGGCCGGAGATTCGCCACGTCGTCGTCCGCGCTCGCATCGGCATCGGCTTCCACGTCCGATTGCTCAAGCGCGTCCGCGACCGGGGTCTCCTTGGGGAAGAGGTGTCCGATCACGTAGTGGAGGTCGGGCCGAGCACGAAGGAACTCTCGATCGCCCTGCTCCGGCCCGACGTATGCCGATCTCAGGTGGTCGAGTGCGGCCTGCTGCTCTTGCGTGAGGTTCGTCATCTCGCTTGCTCCATCCGGTCCTTGGTGAGCATCTCCATTGCGTTCTCGCGCATCCACGCCCTCGAAGCCGCCGAGAGCACCACCGTCAACGAGATGCGTGCTCTTGTCATCGCGACGTACGTCGCCGCGAGATCCGCTGTCGTGGGGCGACGTGGGACGTCGACCACCACGACGTGGTCGAACTCGAGGCCCTTGGCCTCATGTGCGGCCAGGTAGGGCACGCCAGCAATCTGTCGACGACCGGTGTCCGCGGGCTCGCTCTCGCTCGGTCCTGCGGCGGAGATCACGACGACCTCGTCGGCCGAGTCGACGTCGACTGCTGTGGCGATCGACGCGACGATCCGCTGCACGCGGACTTCGAGATCGTCGTGCTCGTCGATGTCTTCCCACCGGATGGCTCGCCCATGGGCGATGGTCGGCGCGCCGATGTCAGCGTGGAGATTCGCCTGCACCGCCACGACCATCTCGCTCGTGTTCCGGACATTGAGCGTGAGCGGGAAGCTCGGGTGTCCGTCCGCGATCTGCTCGTAGGTCTCTCCCGAGAATGCGCCCTGGACATGCGCTTGGTTGTTGGGATCCAGGGCGAGAGTCCATTCGCCGTCCTCATATCCGCCGCGGACCTTCGAGAAGATGAGCCCTATGTCGATCTCGTTCATGAGGTCCTGAGCCTCATCGACCAGCACGACATCGAACTCCGCATCCAGCGACGCCAGGTCGCCAGTGGCTGCCACGACGACGGGTGTCCCAGCGAGCTGACTCTCGAACATCGGTAGCAATGACCGTGACTTGCACGTCACGAGCACGTTTCGGCCAGCGAGGGAGTGCTGCCGTGCCGCCATCACGAGCATCAGCGACTTGCCCGTCCCGGCGCCTCCAAGGAGCATGGAAC